>JANRMO010000027.1:0-57342 GCA_040981105.1 Nitrospiraceae bacterium | reverse complement strand
CCTCGGATTGGCAGATCCATGTTGCGACAGAGCCGTCGATGATCATGGCCGAGGTGGAGGGGAAGACGTCTAACAATCTGGTATCAATGACCGGCTCCGGGACTCAGCGCTGGTCCGAGAAGCAGGGTTCGGCCCGGCTGCATCTGGGACCGCTCCGGTTCGAGCCTTCGCAGGCCGTACTCAGCGCCTTGGCGACCCCATGGCCCTATCCGTTCGATATCGTTGGTGGGGAGGCCTCGTCCGACATCGAGGTTGCCTGGACGGGAGATCCACGGCTGACCGATGAGGCGCCGATAATTCAACGGGCCACCGTGACACTTGCGCTGAACCAGCTCGATGGACGCTATCGGAACTATGACATCCGCGGCCTCTCGACGAATGCGACGGTACATCTCAAAGGCACGGAGAGCCTCACCATGCCGGAGCCGGCACGAGTCGGGGTGGCCTCAGTCAAGGGGCCTGTCGAAGTCACGCGGCTCTCCTGCGAAATCCAGGTCGGATGGACCGATCCTTCCACCATCGCCTGGGTCGATCTCCGGCATCTGCGCGCGGGCCTGTTCGGCGGCCAGATCGTCAGTGACGGGTTGCGCTATGAACCGATTCAGCCGACACACCGGTTGACGTTGCAGCTTCAGGACTTCGACGTACAGCAGCTCCTGAGCCTGGAGCAACAGAAGGGGTTGGAGGGGACCGGCATCCTGGACGGCACGTTGCCCATGGTCATCAGCGGCAAGACGGTGGTGGTTGAGGATGGGATTGTGGAAGCGCGCCCTCCGGGCGGCGTGATACGGTATCGGCCTCCGGCTGTCGCCGGTCAAGCGGTTGCCTCGACGAATCCGCAAATGGAAATGGTTTTGCAAGCCCTTTCGGATTTTCACTACAATGTGCTGACGATGTCCGTGCAATACCGGGAAGCAGGGAATCTGTCGCTCAACACGCGGCTTGAAGGGCGCAATCCAGGGTGGCAGAACGGACGGCCGGTTCACTTCAACCTGAACGTGCAGGAAAATATCCCGGCTCTGTTGAAGACGCTGGACACGGTGACGAGGGTTCAGGACGCCCTCACCGAGCGATTGGAGGGGGAGGGCGGCAGTAGCGGCCAGCCGGAGGGTGGTGCTAACCGAAGTGCGCCCGGATCAGACGAAGCGGAAGGGGAGCGGTGAACATGCAGATGCGCATGGTCGTCTTGGGAATGTGGATGATGACTTTGGGAAGCGGTCTCACCGGGTGTACTCCTCGGGTGGAGGTCGCGCCGCCGGAAAAGCCCATCACGATCAACCTGAATGTGAAGATCGACCACGAAATCCGGGTCAAGGTCGATAAGGAATTGGACCAGGTCTTATCCGATAAGGGTGGGTTGTTCTGAATGCGAAATTGATGAGGAGCATGATCATGCGCCGATGGAATCGAACCGTCCTGTTAATGACTCTTGTGCTGATGGGTTTGCTGTGGGGTGTCCCGGCTTGGGCCCTGTCGCTCGACGAAGCCAAGGCCAAGGGGTTGGTAGGAGAAAAACCGAGCGGGTATCTGGGAGTTGTCTCGGGCGGCGCAGACGTACAGGCCCTGGTGAACGATATCAACCAGAAGCGCCGCCAGGCCTATGAGGACATTGCGAGCCGTAATAAGACCAACCTCAAAGATGTCGAAACCCTTGCGGGCGAGAAGGCCATCCAGAATACCAAGCCCGGCCATTTCGTACAGTCACCCTCAGGGCAGTGGATGAAGAAGTAGCGATCTCTTCCTCTTCCGACAAGCCCTGCCGCCTCTTCCCGCGCGCGCATCTCTCTGGGTGCTGCTAGCGCATTCCACGCCTCGGTTGAATGACGAGGGTCGATCGTCGCCGCCCTCCCTTCGTATACGTTCCGATACACCGGCTGAAGAAACAGATACAGTGCAGTCAACGACTCGGTGGGCGTCACCTCCTGGTCGATGGCCCTCGCCCTGATCCTTCGTTCGAATCCCTCTAGTGTTGCGTCCCAGAAGTTCGTTCGTGGTGAGCCTGTCGAACCATGAACGGAACTCCTTGAAAGTGGGCGCCCTTCGACCGGCTCAGGGCGAACGGATTATTACCGGAACTTACGGGACACAACACTAGCAGGCTGCGGAAAAACTGTTTTCGACCTCTGAAATCGTCATGGTCATCGAGGACTCAGACGACAGCGGAAAGCCATGCAGGATGCTCAAAAAGGCTGTCCAGCAAGGCCGCAGCGAGCGAAGGGGCGAATCGTACTCTTTTCTGTACGTTGAGCCTCTGAGCGATGCGAGAACGCCGCTGGCGGACTTTTTCAGCATCCTGCTAGAAATCTCCGTTCAACAGTCGTAGATCGAATGAACGCCTAGCCGATCACTCGGCAAGCTTGTGGCCTGGAAGTTGCTTATGTCCATGGTGTGTGAGGTCTTCGATGAGGCGACTCCTCCTACATAAGCTGGGACACCTGATGATCCTCGGCACCAGATCCATGGTCCAAATTGGGATGACTGTATTTCTAACGAAGCAGTTGATGCTGCGGGACTGGTTCGAGAAGGCGATCTCGTGAGGGTGGCGAGGTCTCGCTAGGTATGGAGACGAGAGGGACTGTCTCGCGCTTCCGATCTTGCTAGCCGTACCGATCGTTCTTCCAGGGGAAGGCGCTATTCGAATAGCCGCGGACTTCCCAAAAACCCTTCTCATCGCGGTCCGAGAACGTGATCTCCTTTACCCACTTGGCGCCCTTCCAGGCATAGCGCTTGGGAACGATCATCCGCACCGGTCCGCCGTGGTCCTTCGTGAGCGGCTTGCCGTTCCATGAACGGCATAGCAGGACATCGTCGTCGTCGCAGGCCTCGAGCGGGAGGTTGGTCGTGTAGTCGTCATAGGACTTGAACAGCACGAACTTGGCCAGGCTCAGCGGCTTGACCAGGCTGATCAGGTGCTTGAAGCTCACGCCCTCCCATTCGTTGTCGAACGTGCTCCACGTCGTCACGCAGTGAAAGTCGGAGACGGAGCGGAACGGTGGTTGGGCCTGGAACTCCTGCCAGGTCCAGGTCAGAGGCTGGGCCACAAAGCCGCCGACGGTCAGGCTCCATTGCATAAGCGGGATCTCCGGCTTATGGCCGAGGTCGAGCACGGGCCAGTTGTTCACGAGATGCTGGCCGGGCGGCAGACGATCCGGCTCCGGCGCCTCGTCATCGACCTCCCGCCCGCCGAGACCGCGTTTCTCCCTCGCCCAGGCTTGCTTCTTTTGGATCAGACGGTCGTTGCTGTCCACGGGTTTCATTTCTCCTCTGGATGGGTCGCAGTGCTCCGGCGCATCTTACAGCAGTGGGACTCGAAGTCGAAACCGTGTTGACTCCAAGGCAAGTATCGCCTCAACCGGCGGTCAGGGGTTGAGGCCGTTCCGGAACGGTGAGATAATCCCGGTGCTTTTTTGGCGCGACATCGTAGCAAACTCTACGAGTTGGTGACATGACATCGGCCCCATCGACCGAAGGCCCAGACCGCGAAGCCGGTTCTCCTCCGTCTCACAAGCAGGCCGAACAGATCCTCGCCTCATCTCACATGCAACTGGAACGGGAAACCCTCAACCACAATGAGGAGCTGGAGAGAACCAGCGCCGTCCTGCGCGAGATCGTCGAGGGGGTCGAGGCGAAAGTCGGCGAACAGTTCTTTTCGTCGCTGGTCCAACGGCTTGCCACAGCGCTGGAAGTCGACTACGCCTATCTCTCGCACCTCAGCCCCGACGGCACGACCTTTCGCTCGCGAGCGGGCTGGGGCAAAGGCCGACCCCTCCCGCCGTTCGACGTGCCGGCGCGCGGCCCCTGCGAAACCGTGTTGACGCGCAAAGTCGTCCACCATCCGGATGGACTGCGCTCGCTCTACCCGCAGGTCCAACTCATCCAAGACATCGGCGTGGACAGCTACTGCGGGGTGCCGATCGTCGATACGTCGGATCGGGTTGTCGGGCACCTGGCCATCATGGATTCGCGGCCGATGCCCGATCCGGTGCGCGCCACGTCGATACTCGGCATCTTCGCGACGAGAGCCGCCGCGGAGATCGAAAGGTTGTGTTATGAACGGGCGCTTCGGAAGAGCGATCTCATGCTGCGGAAGATCGACGAAGGGACCGCCGCCACGACGGGAGCCGACTTTTTCAATTCCTTAGTGAAGAGCCTGGCCGAAGCGCTCCAGATTCAATACGCCTTTGTGTCGAAATTTGTCGAAGGCAGTCGATTGCGCGTTCGCACGCTTGCGTTCTGGAAAGGGGACGGTTTTCTCGACAACTTCGAGTATGACCTGCTTCATACGCCCTGTGAACGAGTCCTGGCCGGGGAAGTCTGCCTGTTTCCCGATCACGTCCAGGACTTGTTTCCTCACCATCGAGAGGACCTCGCCAAGCTGGGGGTGGAGAGTTACCTTGCGATCCCGGTCTCGGACCGTTCCGGAGGGGTGATGGGGCATCTCGCGGTGATGGATACTAAACCGATGCAGGATGACGCCCGTGTGCTGTCCGTGTTCAAGATTTTCGGGGTCCGGGCCGGGGCCGAGTTGGAGCGCGCGCAACTGGAAGCCCGGATCAAGGAGAGTGAGGAGCGCCTCCGCGACCTGTTCGACGAGGCGCCCATTGCCTATGTGAACGAAGGGCTCGACTCCAGATTCATCAAAGCCAATCGGACGGCGATGAAGACCCTCGGCATCACGCCGGATCAAGTGGAAGGGACCTATGGATTCTCGTTCATTCCCGACCGGCCGGATGCGCAGCGCCGATTGAAGGACGCGTTCGAGTCGATCGGCAAGGGCATCGATACGAGCGGGGTCGTGCTGGAATTGCGGCGCAAGGACAACGGCAAGCCGCTCTGGATCCAATGGTGGTCTCGGCCGGACCCGAGCGGCACCTACACACGCACGATGTTTCTGGACATTACGGATCGCGTGCTGATGGAGCAGGAAAAGGCTCGGTTGGAGGCGCAGAACACCTATCTGCAGGAGGAGATCAAAGGAAGCCACAACTTTGAAGAGTTGATCGGCTCTTCGCCGTCTCTGAAGAAGGTGTTGAAGAACGTCGAACGGGTTGCGCCGACCGACTCGACCGTGCTCATCACCGGAGAGACAGGCACGGGAAAGGAGTTGATCGCTCGGGCGATCCATAATATCAGCCCTCGAAAGGCCAAGCCGCTCGTCAAGGTCAATTCCGCGGCGATCCCAGCGGGCTTGATCGAAAGCGAGCTGTTCGGCCATGAGAAGGGAGCCTTCACCGGCGCCTTGACCCGCAAGATCGGACGATTCGAGTTGGCGGACAAGGGCACGATCTTTCTCGACGAGATCGGCGAGTTGCCGCTGGATCTTCAATCCAAGCTGCTTCGGGTGCTGCAGGAAGGTGAATTCGAGCGCGTCGGCGGCTCGCAGACCTTCAAGGTTGCGGTGCGCGTGATTGCCGCGACGAACCGTGACCTGGAGCAGCAGGTCCGGGCCGGGCATTTCCGCTCCGACCTCTATTACCGATTGAATGTGTTCCCGATTCACGTGCCTCCGCTTCGAGAGCGCGAGGGAGACATTCCGCTCTTGGTGCAGTTTTTCACGCGAAAATTTGCCGTCCAGCAGGGCAAGAAGATCGAGCGAATCCCGGAACGAATGATGGCGGCACTCCTCCGGTACCAGTGGCCGGGAAATATTCGGGAACTGGAGCATGTCGTTGAGCGGGCCGTCATCCTCAGCGAAGGGTCCGAGCTGGAGCCGATCGAGTGGTTGACCGCGGGCGCGTCGCAGTCCCGCATCGACAAGGTACCGACGCTCGAAGAATTGGAACGGGAGCACATCCGGACGGTGCTTGAACAGACCAACTGGCGCGTGAGCGGCGAGAAGGGCGCGGCCGCGTTGCTGGGCCTGAAAGCCACCACGCTCGAAGCGCGCATGAAGAAACTCGGCATCGCCAGACCTGCCTGAACCCTGTCACGCGTCATCCGTCAAGCGACAAGCGTCAACGCCACCCGTCAACCGCCATGCGTCACCAGCGGGAGAGCGTGAGGTCTCTCCGCATCGGTAGATATTTCGATTGACGAGTGACGGATGACGCTCGCCGAGCGGCGCCACTTTCCCAAAATTTTGGGAGGGTCCCAATAATTTAGGAATCCCTTCGTCTCCTCCGCTCTGTATCTCGCCCCGACCTCCAAGCCGAACTTCTTCAATCCGCGCGTATTTAGACTGTTCCAGATCGATTCACCGACCTGTGGCATTGGGGTTGCTATATCCCCCTGCGTCACGAGGATCGGCGGAGAATCTGGCGGTTGACAGGGCGATGTTCAGAATCACAAGCAAGACGACAGACCGGAGGGCGCTGGTGGTCCTCGAAGGAAGGCTGGTTGGCGAATGGGTTCAGGTGCTCAACGAGGAGTGCACGGCGCTGATGAAGACGGGACGGGTGCTCTCCCTGAATCTCTCGGACTTAGCGTTTGCGGATCAAGACGGAATCGAACTCTTGAGACAACTCGACCGACTCAACGTGCCATTCATTCAGTGCCCGGCATTCATCGCGGCACTCTGTAAAACGAAGGGGGACGGCCATGCTCACGCTCATTAAGGAAACGGCGGCTCAAGGTTTTGGATACGCGGTGGAGAGGAAGGCAAGCGCGCCGGAACGGTCTCCGAAACGCCGCCCGGATTCGCCAGATGACTCCGATCCTGCCTCGTCGCACGGCTTGCCGGAAGAGTGGGAACTGGTCTCGGCTCTGGCAGCCGGCGAAGAGGCCGCCTTCTCAAAGCTTGTACATCAATACCAGAAGCCCCTGTTTCGCCAAGCCTTGGCCTATGTGTCGAGCGAGGCGGTAGCCGAAGAGGTCGTCCAGGAGACCTGGCTCGCGGTGATGGACAGCATCAAGCGATTCGAAGGCCGATCGTCGTTCAAGACCTGGCTCTATCAGATTTTAATCCATAAGGCGAAGTCGGCCGGGGTGAAGGAGTCTCGCCAGATTCCGTTCTCCGCGATGGCCGATCAGGATGAGGAGTCGGACGGCATGCCCCCCGAAGCACGGGGAAGCGAGGCCGTTGCCCGCGAGGCCGGCGGTTCCTGGACGATGGGCGTGGCGGATGAAGATACACCCGAGGATCAGATGTTGGCCGAGGAGTGCCGGCGGGAGATCATGCGGGCCATGCGGACTTTGCCGACGGCCCAGCGACGGGTCATGGAACTCTATCATTTTGAAGAATTGACGTCGGAAGAAGTCTGCCGGCGACTGAAGATCAGCGAAAGCAATAAGCACGTGTTGCTGCATCGAGGCAAGAATCAGGTCAAGAAAGCCGTGGACGGGTACTTTGCGGGAGACCGATGTCGTCACAATACCGTCCGGCAAGTTTACAGGCTGGGGTTGGCGGCGTAGCCCGTCCATGTGATTGGTGGGGTAAGGAATCAGGGGGATTGAAGACCATTCAGAAAAGACGATGCAGGCAGGAGGTTCGATCATGAAAGCCGTCGCTGTGATCCCAGGACAACCGAACTCCCTCCATCTGGCCGATCTGCCGAAACCGTCGGTCCACGACATCCCGCACGGGCGCGGGGTGTTGGTGCAGGTCCTACGGGTCGGCGTGGATGGAACGGACAAGGAGATCAACGCCGCGGAATACGGGCAGGCTCCTCCGGGCGATGAATTCTTGGTGATCGGGCACGAATGTTTCGGCCGAGTGGTGGAGGTCGGGATGAACGTATCGGAATTGACGCCGGGAGATTACGTCGTTCCGACCGTGCGGCGTCCCGGATTGAGCCTCTACGATCAGATCGGCCAGTACGATATGACGACCGATGATACCTATTACGAGAGGGGCATCAATCTTCGCCATGGCTACTTGACGGAATACTTTGCCGAGGACCCGGAGTATCTCGTCAAGATTCCAAAAGGGCTGAAAGAGGTCGCCGTCCTGTTGGAGCCGACCTCGATCGTCGAAAAGGGCATCATTCAGGCCTACGAGACGCAACGCCGGTTGAAGATTTGGCGGCCCAAACGTGCCGCGGTGCTTGGAGCCGGCACGGTGGGACTCTTGGCGACCCTGTCGCTGAGGATGAAGGGGCTTCAAGTGACCGCGTTTGGCCGGTCGAAGGCGCCGAATCGCAATGCTGAGTTGCTGGAGGAGATCGGCGTGCGGTATGTCTCCACCCAAGAACAATCGATCAGAGCGGCTGCGGAACAGTATGGTCCGTTCGATCTCATGTTCGAGGCGACCGGGGCGGCGTCGATCGTCTTCGAGGCCATGGAATGTCTCGGCAAGAACGGCGTCTTGATCCTGGCAAGCGTCACGGGCGGATCGAAGAAGATCGAGGTCGCAGCCGACATGATCAACCTCGGGTTCGTGCTCGGCAACAAGGTGGCCATCGGGACCGTGAACGCCAACCGCGAGTATTTCGAAGCCGGCGTCTATGATTTCTCCCGTGCCGAGTTGGAATATCCAGGCTGGCTCTCCAAGCTGCTGACCCATCCGGTAGAGGGACTAGACCAGTACCGCCGCATGATGAAGCTGTTGACCGATGAGAAGGACGCGATCAAGGTGTACGTGAACGTGGCCTTTGAATAGGCCACGATGTTGAGAAAGGGAGGACGGCGGCCTAGTCGTCCTCCTGCTCGCGGAACGCGGCACGCGGGATTGATCGTATTTGGAGATTAAGGGCGGTGCTCGCTTGGGAAGAGGGCGCGTCTCGGCGCGCCCAGGGTGGGTGGGTGCGAAGGTTGCGCGCAATCGAGGATCAACTAGGCCACCGTCCGTACAAGCGGCGGCGCTGTGGCCTTGCCTGCGGACAGGCGCGTCTCGGCGCGCCGGGGGTGGGCGGGTGAGATGGCGACCGTTTTGAACATCCTGGAGAAATGTGGGGCCGTTTGGTCGCGCGAGAGGTCAGGTCCTCTTACACGTGGAGTGCGTTAATCAATTCCCGAACTTGTCTTTTCAACGATGTCAAAAACGTTTGATCCAAATCAAATGAGCCTGAAAGTACAGTGGGCACGCCTTCCCTTCGTTCACTTTCAAGGGCAAAGGCACCGATAATCTGTCCCAGCCGATTCATTTTGAGCTGTATGTCTAGATCAGGCTCTGCGCCTCACAAACGGGCGGTGCAGTCCTTGCCAAGATTCTGCAGCATCCATCCCAGGTCATCCTCAAATCGTTTTAGGCTTTCCATTTCGATCCACGCAATCGTCTGGCACATGAACCCTATCGTCTTTACCTCTACATGGACCTTGCACCATCCTTCTGCGTCAACTTGACGATCTGCAGAAATCACGAAACTGGCGCCATGTGCGTTAAGTTCTATCATGCAATACCACCACGTAACTGGCTACTTGCCGCCCCAGAAACGAGCGTTTCTCATCTCGCCAGATGAACCGTATCACTGCCATACCGAGGGGAAAGCAATATCCGCGTGAGAATGGGTTGAGTCGAGATGGTTCTTGATGTCGATTGCCACGCCAAGCCCAACTTGAACCTGCGGATCAGCGAGGGGGAAGCGGGACGCGTTAGAAGTTGACGGCTGGGATGTCCAGCACTTGATCAGGCTGTTGGGCTCGTTCGAAGATATCGTGGAAGCTTTGATCCATGCGCTTGAGCACATCAGGAGTGAAGAATTTCTCTCCGCATTGCCGACAGACTCCGGCGGGCACGTTGCGAAGCACGAGCAAATGATCCCGGCGCCGGTAATCGTAGCTGATATGCCGCTCCTCCACCTCCCCACCGCAAAAGGTGCAGTCTGCATAGACAGTCATGGCTTGGCTCCTCTGGTGCGAAGATCCTTCCATTTTGGCGGCCTGGGAATGTACACGGTGATCACCAGCAAGGTGCTCCAAGACTAGCCCGCATTATTCATGACAGTTCGTCGCGAAATTGCGGAGTCGCCTGGCGAGACGGGCACGCGGAGCCTGCCCGTCAGCATGCCTTCCAAGCCGCATGCTGACTCGTCGCAGCAGCGAACCCAGTATTGCGACAGAAGTGCTCATGAATCACGCGGGCTAGAGGCCAGGGGCGGAGAAAGGCAAGAGCATGAACAGACGTGGGGTCGTAAGAAACCCTCCTCTCATCGGACTCCTACCCGTGCACTCTCTTTGAGGTGATGGCATGAAGGGATCTATTGGAAAGTGGCCATTAATAATGCTGTTTGCCGCAGTCTGCGCTAATCACGGCTTGGCCGGTGAGTTCTACGAGCCGGGCGGTGTGGCCATTCGAGGGTATGATCCGGTCGCCTACTTCGAGGAACGCCGTCCGGTGCAGGGAACGCCGTCTTGGACATTTGAATTCCACGGTTCCACCTTCTATTTTGCTTCGGCTGCTCATCGCGATGCCTTCATGGCTGCGCCCGAGCGCTATACGCCCCAATACGGCGGCTATTGCGCCTTCGGCGCCGCCAAGGGCTACAAGGCCAAGGTCGATCCCGAGGCATTCAGTCTGGTCAACGGCAAACTCTATCTGAACTACAGTGTGAGCGTCAGGGAACAGTGGTTGGAAGACGTGCCCGGTTACGTCGCCAAGGCGGATAAGAATTGGCCGGAGGTTCGAAAAATCACGAAGGTCCACGAGTAGCGGACCGGTGCCGCGCAGGACGCATCCAATTGATGAGATCGGCGATTGACACGTCACGGAGGAGCCACCATGATACGGGAAGACACCATGACCAACGTGCCGGTGCAGCCGACGACCTCCACGGCCTCCTCACAATCGTCCGGTTCAGGAAGGATGATTCTGTTGCTGCTGATCGCGGCGGGGATCGGCGCCTTCTTCTACTTCGATCTCGGACGGTTCCTGTCGTTGGACGCACTCAAAGCCAATCGTGATCACCTGCTGGCGTTTACGGAGGCCAACGCCGGCATTGCGGCGGTCTTGTTTGTGGTGATCTATGTGGTCGTGACGGGTCTGTCGCTTCCGGGCGCGGTGATTTTGACCCTGGCCGGTGGGTTCCTTTTCGGAAGCCTCTTCGGGACCATGCTGGTGAACATCGGCGCCACCACCGGCGCCACTCTGGCCTTCCTGACGGCTCGGTACCTGTTGCGGGATTGGGTCGAACAGAAGTTCGGGAGCAAGCTCGGTTCCATCCAAGAGGGGTTCGCGAATAACGCCTTCAGCTACCTCATGACGTTGCGGCTGATTCCGCTGTTTCCGTTTTTCCTCGTCAATATGGTCTCGGGGTTGACCAGGGTCAGCGTCGGCACCTACGTGGCGGCCACAGCCATGGGGATCATTCCCGGAAGCTTCGTCTATGCCTATGCCGGCCGTCAGTTGGGCACGATCAACTCGCTCAAAGAGATCGCCTCGCCGAACGTGCTGCTCGCCTTCACCTTGCTGGGAATCCTGGCGATGGTGCCGGTCCTGTACAAGAAGTTTACGGCCAAGCGGGCGTAAGTCTACCGGATCGACAACGGCCTGATGCAATTGACAAGACCAGCCACGAGGCCCAGTATGCAGACCTTACTGATGACTACCCCCGAAACCGACCAGGAGCGAGTCACTGTTCATCCGATGGACGAACACAACACCACGTTGGTGAACAACGTGCATCCGTCGGACTGGGTCAATCCGCAGCCGGAGGGGAAGTACAACATCGTCGTCATCGGCGCCGGCACCGCCGGGCTGGTGACCGCCGTGATCGCCGCCGGCGTGGGAGCCAAGGTGGCCTTGATCGAACGGCACCTGATGGGCGGAGACTGTTTGAACGTGGGCTGTGTGCCCTCCAAGGGGATGATCCGGGCGGCCACCGCCTGGGCCGATGTCAAGCGGGCCGGGGAGTTCGGCCTGCATATTCCACCCGGCATCAAGTACGACTTCGGCGCGGCGATGGCGCGGATGCGAAAACTGCGAGCCAGGATCAGCCGCACGGACTCCGCCCATCGCTACAAGAGTCTGGGTGTCGACGTGTACATCGGGGACGCCAAATTCTTGGGAGAGAACCGCATCGAGGTGACCGGGCGGGCCGGAAACCGGACCTTGGAGTTCGTCAAGGCGTCGATCTGCACCGGCGCCAGGGCATCCGACCCGCCGGTCTCCGGGTTGTCCGCGGCCGGATACCTGACGAACGAAACGGTGTTTACGTTGACGGAGTTGCCCTCGCGGCTGGGTGTGATCGGAGCCGGTCCCATCGGGTGCGAACTGGCGCAGGCCTTCGCGCGGTTCGGCAGCCAGGTCTATCTGGTCGAAGCGATGCACGGTATCATGCCTAACGAGGATCGGGACGCCGCGGAGATCGTGCTCAAGTCCATGCAGCGAGACGGGATCACGTTGCTCTGCTGCGGGAAGGATCTCAAGGTGAGCAAGACGGGAGCCGGGAAGCGATTGACGGTAGATTCGCACGGACAGCACTACATTGTAACGGTGGATGAAATCCTGGTCGGCGTGGGCCGAACGCCGAACGTCGAGGGGCTTGGCCTCGAAGCGGTCGGGGTTGAGTACGACAAGGCCGGCGTCACGGTGAACGACCGCCTCCAAACGACCAATCCTCGAATCTATGCCGCAGGCGACATCTGTTCGCGGTACAAGTTCACCCATGCGGCGGATGCCATGGCGCAGATCGTGATCCAGAATGCGCTGTTTCCCCATCCGTTCGGGATGGGCTATGCGAGCGTGGATTCGCTCACCATGCCCTGGTGCACCTTTACCGAGCCGGAGGTGGCGCACGTCGGGCTCTATGAAGAAGAGGCGAAAAAGAAGGGCATCGAGATCGAAACCTATACCTACAAAATGGACGAGGTGGACCGGGCGATTCTTGACGGGCAGGAGGAAGGGTTCGCGCGGGTGCATATTGAAAAAGGGTCCGATAAGATTCTGGGCGCGACGATCGTGGCGGCCCACGCCGGAGACATGATCGGCGAGTTTTCAGTGCTCATGAAAGCCGGCGCCGGTGCCAAGACCCTGGCCTCGACCATCCATCCCTATCCGACCCAGGCCGAGGTCAACAAGAAGGCGGTGAATTTGTGGCGCAAGGCCCACTTCACGCCCCGGACCAAGGCCCTGCTCACGAAGCTGTTTGCTTGGATGCGGCGGTAGCGAGGTTGGCATGAGCGTGAGGTGGCCCATTGCTTCAGCCGCCCTGCTCAGCCTTGCAGCGACGGTCTCAGCTCAGTCTCCGGCCATGCTGGAGGTCGGCCTGTTTTCGCGGGCTGCTTCCAGCGATGGGCTGCCTGCCGGATGGAAACCCCTCACGTTTAAGAATGTCCCCAAGCCCACTCGATATCAATTGGTGAAGGACGGCGAGACCCTCGTGGTTAAGGCTGTCTCGGAGGCCGCGGCCAGCGGCCTGATCAGGGAAATCAAGGTCGATCCAACGGAGTATCCGATCGTGCAGTGGCGCTGGAAGGTGGCCAACGTGCTGCAAAAAGGCGATGTGACGAAGAAAAGCGGCGACGACTATCCGGCGCGCCTATACATCACGTTTGAATATGATCCGGCGCGGGCCGGTCTTTTTGAGAAGGCGAAGTTTCAGGCGGCGAAGGCCATCTTCGGTCCCGATGTGCCGTTTCGCGCGCTGAACTATATCTGGGAAAGCAAAGCGGCGAAGGGCAGCATCATCCCCAATCCCTACACCGACTGGACGATGATGGTCGTCGTGGAAAGCGGGACGGCCGGTCTCAATGAATGGATCACCGAAGAGCGGAATCTCGCCGAGGATTTCAAGAAGGCCTTCAACGAGCCTCCCTTGATGGTCTCGGGCGTGGCCATCATGACCGATACGGACAATACCAAGGAGCAGGCCACGGCCTACTACGGCGACATCATCTTTAAAAAAGCTCCGTCAGGCTCTCCGTAAGAAGCCACCGCGCGATCAGACGAATCGATGAAACGATGGTCTTCACGGAGGAGGGTGCGTGTCTCGTCGATTGGCCGGCATCGCGCTGCTCTGTTGGGGGATGGCGGTCCTGCCGGGTTGCCTCTCGCCCATCGCCATGCACCGGGCGGTGATCGAGTACGATCGCACGGTCAGTTATGTCGAGGCGGATTTGCTGTTGTTGAACATCGCCAGGGCTCGCTATCATCGACCAGTACATTTCACTGCGGTATCGAGCGTGGCGGCCACGTTCGACTTTCGCACCAACGCGGGGATCAGCGGCGGATTCGGCTCTGCTCCGGAAGCTGCAGAGCGGGCGATCAATCTCGAATACAGTGCCAGTGTCGCGGAGAATCCCACGATCACGATCGTGCCGATCACCGGCGAAGAATTCACCAAACGCGTGTTGCGACCGCTCGACGAGGACAAGTTCGCATTTCTCGTCCATCAGGGGTACGACATCAACATGGTGCTGCGGCTCATGGCTCGCGGCATCGCGGTGGAGACCGAAGAAGGCTCGCGGGTGTTGTTCAACCAACCCTCGCAGGGGGAAGGGTACGTCGAATTTCGGCGTCGTCTCTTGCATTTGGCCGGGCTGGACGTAGAGCGCAAACTGTTCGTTGAACCGATCCTCTTTGAAGAGTCGCAGACCGTCAGGACGAACCGTCCGCCGAATCCCGACGAAGTCGTCGCTGCGCTGGAGAAAGGGTTTCGCTGGGAGGGCGACCAAGATGGGAAGATCCACACGGTGCGCCGCAAGGCGGTCGGCAGGTTGCTCATCGCCAACTACGATCCCAAGCGGCTGTCCAACGAGGAACGGCGCAGGCTGCACGAAGAAGCCCAACGATACCCGCCGGACTATGTGATGGTGGACATCCGGCAAGGCTTTCCGGGAGGCGACTATCCATTGCACGGATCGATTTTGCTCCGCAGCATGAATGCGATCATCGGGTTCGTGGCTCGCAGCATCGAGGAGGAGCCGGAAATGATGGTGCCGCCCGACTCGCGCACCGGAACGGTCGTGCGCAATCCGGCCCGAACACTCGAAATCGATGAAACCACGTCGAAGCCAGGCGATTACGAGTTCTCCGTGTCCTTTGACGGACGCTACTACTCGATTCGCAAATTCCCCGTCAGCGAAGGGATGTCCCCGAGTTGGAATCAGGAGGCCTTTGCGGTACTGTCCAATCTATTTCAAATGACGGTGACGGATTTGACCCGCTATCCGACTCCCGCCATTGCGATCGCGAAATAGCTCATGCTTCTACAAAAGCAAGCCGGGCGGTGCATCCTCATGCGATCTGAGGGCTGAAATTCGTCAGGAGGGAGACCCAAACCGTCCATGGGAAGCGCGCTCGTATACGACCGGTTGCAATTCGCCATTACGGCGACGTTTCACTATTTGTTTCCCCAGCTCACGATGGGGCTGGCGCTGTTGTTGCTCTACTTCAGAAGTCGCGCGCTGGTCCGTGAAGACGACCACTATCACCAGGTCGCTCGGTTCTGGACGAGGATCTTCGCACTAAGCTTCGCCTTTGGCGTGGTCACCGGCATCCCGCTGGAATTTCAGTTTGGCACCAACTGGGCGAAATTTTCCAACTTCGCGGGCGGGGTCATCGGTCAGATGTTGGCGATGGAGGGGATGTTCGCATTCTTTCTGGAGTCGTCCTTCCTCGGCATCCTGCTCTACGGCGACAAGCGGTTCAGCCAGCGCGTTCAGTGGTTCGCGTCGCTGATGCTGTTTCTGGGCTCCTGGCTCTCCGGTTATTTCATTCTGGCAACCAATGCCTGGATGCAGCATCCCGTCGCCTATACGGTCGCGCCGGACGGACGGCTGTTCGTCGACAGTCTCTCCGGCCTGCTCACGAATCCCTGGCTCCTCTGGCAATATACGCACAATATGACGGCGGCGGTCGTCACCGGGTCGTTCGTCATGGCAGCGGTCGGCGCGTTTTATATCCTGTCGGGCCAGCACATCGGCCAGGCCAAGACCTTTCTGCGTACCGGTGTCGTCGCCGGCGCGATCAGCATCGCGCTGATGGCCTTTCCCACCGGCGATGGCAACGCCAAGCAGGTGTTCGAGCATCAGCCGGTGAAGGGCGCGGCGTTCGAGGGGCTCTTCAAGACTGAAAGAGGCGCGGGGCTTTTGTTGGTCGGCCAGCCCAATATCGAAACGATGACGATCGACAATCCCTTGGAATTGCCGGATGCACTCAGTTTCTTGGTGTACGACGAACTCTACGCCGAAGTGAAGGGCCTCGACGCGTTCCCGCGGGAAGACTGGCCCGACAACGTGCCGCTGCTCTACTACTCGTATCATGTGATGGTCGGGCTCGGGACCATCCTCATGGGCGTGATGGGCCTCGCGCTGCTCTGGCTCTGGCACGGCCGGCTGTTCAAGACCCCGTGGCTGCTCTGGCTCGTGATGTTCAGTGCGCCGTTCCCCTACATCGCGACGACGGCCGGATGGATGACGGCGGAGCTCGGCCGCCAGCCGTGGCTGGTCTACGGTGTGTTGCGTACCTCCGAGGGCGCGTCGCCGCTCGTCCATTCGGGCAATGCGCTGTTCACGCTTCTGGGTTTTCTTGGCATTTACCTCGGATTGGGGCTCCTCTTTCTCTTTCTGTTCGTGGACGCGATTCGCCATGGGCCGGCCGGCCACTCAACGGCAGGACACGCGTGATGGAAACCTTCTGGTACACCGCCGTCACCCTGATGCTGGCCATGTACGTCGTGCTCGATGGATTCGATTTCGGCGTCGGCATCGTCTATCCCTTTGTCGCGAGGACAGAAACGGATCGTCGTACGGCGCTCGGCGCCATCGGGCCGGTCTGGAACGGGAACGAGGTCTGGTTGATTGCGGCGGGCGGCCTGCTGTTCTTCGCCTTTCCCAAGGCCTATGCGGCGGGGTTCAGTGGATTCTATCTCGCGCTCATCATCGTGTTGTGGCTGTTGATCGCGCGCGGGTTGGCGATTGAACTGCGATCACACATCGACCATGAGCTGTGGCGGCAATTTTGGGATTTCGTCTTTGCGGTTGCCAGCACGTTACTGGCCATGGTCTTCGGCGCAGCGTTGGGCAATCTGATCCGTGGCGTACCGTTGAATCAGGACGGCTACTTTTTCGTCGCGCTCTGGACGAATTTCTTGACAGGGCCCGAGCCGGGCATCCTCGATTGGTTTACGGTGCTGATGGGGATCACCAGCGCGTCAATTCTCGCTCTGCACGGCGCGAATTATCTGGCAATGAAGACCGAGGGCCCAGTACAGGCACGGGCTAGGACGATCGTCAGGTTGGCCGGCTTTACCACGGCCGGCTTGGTGGTGCTCGTGCTGGCCGCTGTTCCGTTTGTTCAGCCGTCATTCGGCCGAAACTATGGAACCCACCCGATCGGGGCCGTGTTGCCCCTGCTCGGCATGGGCTCGCTGGTGGCCACGATCGTTCTTCAGCGACGAAGGCATGATGCCTACGCATTCTATGCTTCCTGCTTCTTGATCCTCGCACTCTTGGCCAGTACGGCCTATGGTTCATACCCCAACATTCTCATCGCCACGACCGATCCCTCCCATAGTCTGACGGTCGTCAATGCGACCGCCGGAGTCTATGGCATGCACATCGGTCTCTGGTGGTTCTTGCTTGGCTTCATGCTGGTGATCGCCTACCAGGTCTATGCCCATTATCTGTTCAGTGGAAAAGTCCCGCAGCAGAATCTCACAAACGGTCGGAGATGAGGGCGATCCATGAATCGACCCATAAACCGATCTAAGTATGACAGACGGCTGTCGCGGCGCGAGCTGTTGGCCATGGCGGGAGGGTTCGCGGCTTCGTCCATCGTGGCCAAGCCTGGATTGGTGCTCGGCGGCATCCTCGATCGTCTGTTTCACGGTAAGCCGGCCGTTCCGACCGCACCGATTACGCCGAACGACGAGTTTTACGTCACTTCCTACCGAAGTCCTCCGACGGTCCGCATTGAGGAGTGGCAACTCTCCGTCACGGGGTTGGTCGAACGCCCGCTGATGCTGACCTACGAGCAACTGGTCGCCCGGCCTATGACCTCCGAGATCGTGACCTTGGAATGCATCGGTAATACGGTCGCAGGCGAGTTCATCAGCACGGCCGAATGGGGAGGTGTTCCACTCCGTGATCTGTTGGAGGAGGCGGGAGCCGATCGGCGTGCCTACGATGTCGTGTTTTACGCGGCGGATCAGTATTCCGACGGGATTCGTCTTGAGCGCGCACTGGCGGGCGATGTCTTGGTCGCACACCGAATGAACGGGGTGGCGCTGCCGTTGGGGCACGGGTTTCCCGCAAGGATCATCGTGCCGGGACTCTATGGGATGAAAAGCGTGCAATGGCTGACGAAGATCGAACTGGTGCCTCACGACTATCGCGGCTACTATCAACGGTCTGGCTGGACAGACGATGCAACGGTGAAGACGACTTCCCGGATCGATGTGCCGATCCATGGGACAACGCTCCGGGGTGCTCGCCACCCGATTCAAGGGCTGGCCTTTGCCGGTACGCGCGGCATCCGTGCGGTCGACGTGAGTTTCGATGACGGGTTGTCTTGGCGGGCGGCCACCATCGAGGCGCCGCTCTCGCCGTTCTCCTGGGTGTTCTGGCGCTACGATTGGCCAGCGCCCGGAGAGGGACTCCATTCCATCCGGGTTCGCGCAACGGATGGTACCGGACAGGTGCAATCGGATGACGATCAGCCTCCTGCGCCGGACGGGGCGACCGGTCTCCACGAAATCACGGTCAAGGTGGAGGGGTAAACAAGACTCAACCTTCATCCGTGGGAAAAACACGAAAGGCCGGCCACACTGGGCCGGCCCTACATCTCCGACAAAGAGGGCGGGGAGGGACAGTTATTGAATCGAGTTGGCGTGGTGACCTGCAGTGATCTCGGCCCGGATCGAGTCGCCCGGCTTCTTGGAACCTTTGAGGTGCTTGGTGTCC
This sequence comes from Nitrospiraceae bacterium, assembly GCA_040981105.1. Classification (GTDB taxonomy): domain Bacteria; phylum Nitrospirota; class Nitrospiria; order Nitrospirales; family Nitrospiraceae; genus Nitrospira_G. Next base: position 38,625 of record JANRMO010000027.1, on the reverse strand, counting down.
TTACTGACCAACATCTGAACCTCGTTGCCCTCATAGTCCTCAACGACGTAGAGATTGCCCTCGACCTTCGTGAGTTTCCCTTGAACCGTGCGATGGGCCTTCCCCGGCTTACTGTCGAATTTCCGCTGGTTCTGCTTTTCGGCCGCTTCGGCATGAAGAGCCAGGGTGAACCCCGCGACCAGTACCACCGCGATCATGGATTTCGTGAGCCGCATTGCCTTACCTCCTTCTCTTGGCGTCCGCAGCCAATCTGTCAATCGCTGCGGGAATCAGGATTTCCATAGCAGTGGCGCGACTTCGCAAGGCCTATGCCGGTAGGAGATACGACGCGTTCAAGCTGTTTCAGCCGCATTATCAGGAGGTTAGCCTGGAAGCTCTATTGGGGGAGAGACCGGCAGACGAAAGTGAAGGGGAAAAATGGACCTGTCCGTCCAAATCTGATCGGGTCGTTGAAACCGGAGTCTCAGTAGTGTATGTCGGAACCCTTGCAGAAATCTGACGGAATGGCGAGATGACCTGGTTTGGAATCATGACGGTGATCCTGCTCGGGTTTGCCGGCGGCTGCTCCACTGTGCCCGACACGTTTCACCCCAATCCGGCCATCCCGCCACGCGCCTTCTCGCATCACCTCTGGGACGAGGTATTGAATGCCCATGTGGCGGATGGGCAGGTGGATTATCAGGGCGTGGCCAAGGACAAACGGTTTGCGGAGTACCTGGCCACCCTCAACCAAATCGATCCAGATGAGCTGCCGACGCGAGCCGACCGGCTCGCGTTTTGGATCAATGCCTATAACGCCTTTGCCGTTAAGGGCATCATCGACGGCTATTCACCGCGTTCCCTCTGGGGGCGTTACCGATTTTTCGTCGCGCGTGATTATCGTGTCGGTGGGGAGACGATCAATCTCTACGATCTCGAGCGGTCGTTGCTGGTTCCCGGTTTCAAGGAGCCGCGCATTCATTTTGCGATCGTCTGCGCGTCGGCCTCCTGCCCCAAGCTGCGCTCGTCAGCTTACCTCGGAGAAGAACTCGATCGACAATTGGATGAAGCCGCCAGAGCTTTCATCAACGATCCCTCCAAGAACCGGTTCGACCGAGAGAATCATGTCGCGCAGCTCTCCATGATCTTCAATTGGTTTACCGATGACTTCGCCGCCCACTCCGGTTCGGTGATGCAGTACGTCATGCACTATGTGGACGATTCGACGCTGCTCCATGAGCTCGGACAGTCCCCCTACACCGTTGAATTCCTCGACTACGATTGGAGCCTGAACGGAACGCCGCCACGGAGCGCCGACGATGATCGTTCTACCGGATGAACGTGAGCCTGTTGCGCAGTTGCTGGGATTTCTCGAATACGGTGAACGGATAGCGCAGGCGTGCGCGACGGCGCAGGCCGCGCTTGTGACGGATCCCCGCCATCGCCGGTTCTTACTCGGGCAAGCCAGACAGGAGGCGGTTCATGCGACTGTCTTTCGTGGCGCGATCGCTTGGTTGGCCCCGAGGCGGCTTGGCGTAACGCCGCGCTTGTCGCCCCTGGAGAGCTATCGAGAATTACTGGAAGATGCGATCAACCGGCGCGATCTGCATGAAACGTTGATGGCGGAACAAATCATCCTCGAAGGGTTGGGAGAGGCCATCTTGAGCCGGATCGAAGCCGGTCTGGTGAAGCGCGGCGCTCCCTTCGGGCGGTTGAGGCGAATCCTGTTGCATCAAGAGGAAGCGCACCATGCGTTCGGGAGACGATTGCTCGATCGCGCAAGAGCGGAAGGGACGTTCCAACCCGATCGGTTCTGCGGCCGGGGCGAGGAGTACCTTGGCCTGGCGAATGACATGGTGTTGACGCTCGCCTCGTTATTTTCGACGATCGACGAGGACGCCTCGGCCTGGGCCGCCGATGTCCGACGCTATGTGCCGGATTGGTGCCTTGGATGATCTCCGTCGTGATACCGGTCTATCAGGAGGAACGGGCGCTCCCCGCGACCCTGCTTTCGCTGTTTGGCCAGGATGGTGACTATGAAGTCCTGGTCGTGGACGGTGGTAGCACGGATCGGACCTGCGAGTTGGTGCGTGCCGAACCCCGAGTGCGGCTCCTTACGGCGGCCAAAGGCCGAGCGTCCCAAATGAATGAGGGGGCTGTGCATGCACGGGGGGAGTGGCTGTTATTCCTCCACGCCGATACCGTGCTACCGCCGGGGGCGCTCAGGCGCCTGAACGACATGGAAGCCGACTCGTCTGTGGAGGCCGGCGGGTTCTTCCAGCGTTTCTCGGGTGACGATTGGCGCCTACGTCTGATTTCGTTCCTGGACAATGTTCGCTGCAGCCGGAGCAAGATCATCTATGGAGATCAGGCCCTCTTTGTCCGGCGGTCTCTGTTCGAACGGCTTGGAGGATTTCCGCAGCAGCCGATCCTGGAGGATGTGGCCTTTTGCGAGCGCCTCAACCGGGTGACAAAGCCCGTCCTCCTCTCGCCGCCCGTCGTGACCGATGCCAGAAAATTCGTGCAGATGGGTATCTGGAGAAGTTTCCTCCGCGTGCTCCTGATCATTCTCCACGTGGAGTTTCGCCTACCGGTTCTGCCGCTCGCGTTTTTTCAGGACATTCGCTGACCTGTTCCGGCTCTCCGTCGCCTCGGCCCGTGGTCCCCGTATCTCGTTTCCCAGAATATTGCTAGAATGCCCGCGTGGATCTGATTACTACTCATTCGCAAGCCGACCTGGATGGGCTCGCCTCGATGGTGGCGGCCAGAAAGCTCTATCCAGGGGCCAAGCTGGTGCTGGCGGGCGGAGCCCAAGACAGCGTACGTCGCTTTCTTGAGGATCACGACCTCGATATCGTACGTCTTCGCGATTTGAATTTGGAGGAGGTGCAGCGAGTCATTCTCGTCGATACCCAGGACCTGTACCGCATCGAGCAATTGCGGCCGCTCTGGACTAAGCCCGATCTGGTGCTGCACATCTACGATCACCATGTCGATCATCAGGGGGAGGCGAGGTCGGAGACCTCAGAGGCCGAGCGTCCGTCTGGGCCGAAGGTCGAACGGCTGGTGCTGGAACCGGTCGGGGCGACCGTGACGGTGTTGATCGAAGCGATTCGAGCCGGTGGCCTGTCGCTTACGCCGTTTGAGGCGACGACACTGGCTGTGGGCCTGTACGAGGAAACCGGATCATTCACCTACGGTTCGACGGGCCCGCGCGATGTCGAGGCGCTCGCGCACCTGTTGCGCGCCGGGGCCGATCTCAACATCGTGGCCGGAAGCTTGCGTCGCCACCTGGAGCCCGAGCAGATCGCCATGCTCAACGATCTGCTGAACTCGAGCGAGACGTACTATCTCGAGGGGCGAAAGATCATGCTGGCCGCCAGCGCGAAAGAGGACTATCGCGGCAACTATCCCGGCGTTGTCGAGCAGTTGATGCAAATTGAAGGGCTGGATGCCGTGATCGCCGCCTTTGTCATGGACAGTAAGGTGATGATCGTGGGACGCAGCCGTCTTCCCGATATCATCGATGTGGCCTGGATTGCGGGCGAATTCGGCGGCGGCGGCCATGCTGCGGCCGCCGCCGCGACCGTGAAGGGACAAACCCTCGTCGAGGTCCGGGAGCGACTGGTCAAGCTCCTGACCGAGCGATACCGGCCGACCCTGATGGCGAAGGATGTGATGACGAGACCGGTGAAAGCGATCGCGGGCGACGCCAGCATGGAGGAGGCTGGTCGGCTCATGACGACCTACGGCGTCAATGTCCTCCCCGTGCTCGACAAGCGAGGGGCCTATCAGGGATTGATCTCGCGCGAGACGATCCAGAAAGCGACGTTCCACAATCTGGAAAAGGCCACCTGCAGGGAATTCATGCAGACTGATTCCTATGTTGCCGAGCCGGACACGTCGTTCCATGAAATCGAGCGCCACATGATCGAGCTGAACCAGCGGTTTGTTCCGATTCTGGCAGGAGTCAAAGTGGTCGGGGTGATCACGCGCACGGATCTGCTGCGGACGCTCCATGAAGACGTGCTTGCGGTCGCTCGATCCATGGCCAAGGCTCGGCCCGGCGAGGACCCGGCCGTTCAATTCAGGCGCCGCAATATCGCGGGGGTGCTCAAGGATCGTCTGCCGGCTCGGGTGGTCGCGCTGATGCGGGAGGCCGGTGAGTTGGCGGATCGTCTGGAAGTCGGGCTCTACGTTGTGGGCGGCATTGTCCGAGACCTGTTGCTCAGGATCGAAAACCTTGATCTCGACCTCGTGGTGGAAGGGGACGGCCTGGCTTTTGCCAAGGAATTTGCCCGCATTCAAGGGGGGCAGGTGAAGGTCCATGAGCGATTCGGCACGGCACGGTTGATCTTGGCCGACGGGTTCAAAGTGGATGTCGCCACGGCTCGAGCTGAATACTACGAATATCCGACCGCGCTTCCGACGGTCGAGCAGGGTTCCGTGAAAAAGGATCTGTACCGGAGGGATTTCACGATCAACACATTGGCCATACGACTGAACCGGCGGCAGTTCGGAGAGCTCATCGATTTCTTTGGCGGCGAACGAGACCTAAAGGGCCGGACCATCCGTGTGTTGCACAGCTTGAGTTTTGTCGAGGACCCGACCAGAGTCTTTCGCGCCATCCGGTTCGCCGTCAGGTTTGATTTCGCTCTGAGTCGGGAGACGCGCGCGCTGATCCAGGGTGTCGCCAGGATGGGCCTTCTGCGGCGTCTCTCCAAACATCGGCTGACGGACGAACTGCGATTGGTCCTGGCTCAACGGGAGCCGCGCAAGGCCGTCGTCCTGATGCATGAGTTGAATATTCTCTCCTGTCTCCATCCGGATCTGAAGCTTACGCCGCGCCTGAATACCTTGCTGAAGGCGGTGGAAGAGGCTCTGGATTGGTATCGGCTGCTGTATCTTGACCGGCCGATGGAGAGTTGGCTGGTGTGTTTGATGGCGATGCTTGAGGTAATCCCGCTTTCGGCCAGAAACCAGGTACTCAGGCGACTTGAACTCACAGGGCGTGAGGCGCGCATCATGCAGGATGGGCGGATGACAGGGTATCGGACCCTTATGCACCTGGCCAAAGAGCCTCCTCCGACTCCAGCGGAGGTATATCGCGTCCTCAGCAAAAGGGAGGATGATGCGCTGCTGGTTTTTTGGGTGGCTAAAAGCGAGTCAGAGTCCGTCAGGCAGCAGATCTCAGCGTTCTTAACCACCTATCAAAAAGCCAGAGCCTCGTTGACGGGAGACGACCTCAAGCGGATGGGCATCAAGCCTGGGCCGCTGTACCGCCGCATTCTCTCGAAACTCCTGGAAGCCCGCCTCAATGGGGTGGTGAATAATGAGGAGGAGGAGCGGAGCTTGGTCCTCTCCTTCATCGGACGGCGCAGGACTGCGCCGAACTAGCCCAATCTCTCGCGAACGGGCTAGAGCTCGTTCAACGGCCTATCACCCTCCAACTTCCCAAACAGGTCGTTCAACGCCGAGTGGACCACTTGGTTGACCGGCGCCTTGTCGTCATCCGTGCCGGTTCGCCGGACCACGCCGACGGATTTGCCGAAGCCGGAGTACTCCCGTATGACTCGCCCTGTCACGGCGTCGCTGAGCGTGCCGGTGGCACGGGCGACATAAATGGTGTTGAATTTGAATCCCAGACTTGGATCGATGTAGATCAGCATCCGAATCGCGAGGCGGACGTTGGAAGGGCCCTGGCTGACCAGGGTGCGAAATGTGCCGCGCGAGGCCACATAATCTATCAGGGCCTGTTCCCAGGCCTCCTTATCGTTGGTGAGGGTCGGCACCGGTGCGGTGATCCGATTCTGCAAATTGGGGTCGGGGGACATCGTTGCGCCCGGTTGAACGAGAAAGGCCCCGATCGTGGTCACCTCCACCGTGGCCGTGTAGGGAAGCGAGGTCTTCGTCGGGACGACTGTGGCCGGCGCAAACGGAATCTTATTGCAGGCTGTGAACGTGGCGATGAGGAGAATGAGACTGGATAGCAGGTACTGGACTTGGGGGCCGGCTCGTGAACGAGGAGCGTGATTCATACGAGGCCTCCACTGGCCGTGACGGAGAGCAGTCGGTCGATATCGCGTTGTTTGTTTATGAACAGTCTACCGGCGGCGGACTATGGCTGGCAAGGGATCGAGGAAGCAGGAAGCAGGAAGCAGACGTCGGGGATGTCGGCGGCGAGGAGGCGTGGGCGGATGCGAGGTTCTCTCGCTATCGATGCGGTGGAGACCAGGGCGGAGGTGTCCATAGTGGATGATGGTCGGCACCGGCCGGGAGATTGACAAGGAATGTTGTGCCCTTGCCGAGTTCGCTTTTGACTTCGATATGCCCACAATGCTCATGCACGATCTGATGCACGATCGTGAGACCTAAGCCGGTCCCCTCATGCTCACCGCTGGCATGCTTGGTCGTGAAGAACGGATCAAATATATGATCCAGGTTCTCCGGCGCAATGCCCTTGCCTGTGTCCGTAATCTCGATTTGGATCCAAGAGGCGTGATGCAGCTTCCTGAGCAAATGGGTCTTGACGGACAAACATCCGCCCTGTTGCGCCATCGCATCCATGGCGTTGATGAAAAGATTGAGCAGGACTTGCTTGATCTGCTGACGGTCGAGCGTCACCGGCGGTAAGTCGGAGGCGAAGTCCCGCTCGATCCTGATGGATTTGGCTGACGCCTTCACTTGGATGAAATAGAGACAGGAGGCTACGATATCGTTGAGATTCTCTTCCGTGAGTTTCGGCTCCATGTAGCGGGCATAATCCAGAATCTCCTGAATGAGCCGCTCGATCCGCCGTACGTCTTCCACCACGATTTCGCTGAACTTCTCCACGAAGTCCTGATCGTCCCGCCGGTCGGGAACCAATTGGATGAAGGTCTTGATGGAGGTCAGCGGGTTGCGGATCTCATGCGCGAACCCTCCGGCGATGGTCTCCAGCGAGCGGAGCCGGTCGGTCCGTCTCATGAGGCTCTGCGAGTGCTTCAGGGCCTCGTAGAGCAGCGCATTGTCCAGTGCGATCGCGGCATGCTGGCCTAAAGTCATCAGCAGACTCAGGTCATGGTCGCTATAGCTCCGCTGGCTCTCTTTGGTGCCAAGATTACAAAATCCGACCAGGCGCTCCTTGTTGATTAAGGGCACGCATACTTCGGCGGCCAAGATCTCCATGGTGTCGAGAAGAGTGGACGTCGTGGCTTGGGCCGGGCCATCCTCCAACTCTCCGCGCACCAACGCGTTGTTGAACCGCGCGAGCGCGAGCGGAAACGCTTCGTCAGCCTTCATGCTGACCGGCAACGAAATCGAGGACGGCAGTCCGTGCGAGGCGGCTGGGCCGTACACCTGCCTCTCACTATCCAGCACGTACAACGAGGCAGTCGTGATCTTCATGACCTTGGTGATGGTTACCACCATCTCTTTGGCAAGCGATTGCAGGTCGACGATCGATACCAAGGAACGGGAAAACTGAACCAGAGTGTCATACGCGTCATACCGAGCTGGGAAGAGTCGATGTCCGATCAGATCCTCGAGCCTACTCTGAAGGTTCGCCAAGAGCCCGGAGAGCGCGACAAAAACACCCAAGAGAACGCCGGCCATCAGGAATTGCGAAGTGCCGGTAAAGAGCCAAACAATCGTCAACGTGGCCGCATAGGCCGGAATCAGCACCAGGAATTGCGACGCGAGGACCACGTAGCCTTGCGGTGACGGCAACGTGATGTTCATGAGATCGTGCTTGATGATCGTGTACGAGACAAGGGCGATCCAGAGCCCTGTCGTGAGGTATCCAATGGGGTAGAACTCGATCCCGTAGCTTTGAATGAAATCAGCCGATCCCAGGAAGGCGATTACAAAGGCCCACAAGGTGAGCTGCATCCTGACGATCAGGTCTTGCGGTCGAGATGGAGTAGGGCGGGCCGCGCGATACAGATGGGCTAAGCCAAGGGCACAGATAACATAAAAGTAAACGAGGAACAGCGGATGCAACGGACCGGCCTGCCCGTAATAGCCCCAATAGTAGCGGTAGGTCCCGCTGATCAGAGAAGAGGTTGGCAAAAGCGTCACAAAGGCGGTACTGATGCCATAGTTCACGGACACGAGTCGGTCTCGTCGATCTGGGGAGACCAATCGCGAACAAAAATGATAGAAGGTGGCCGGAATGAACACGACCGCGATATGGATGGCTTTGCTCCACCAGAGCGCCGCGGCCGCATCCGCCGAGGTGTACATCATGACGCAGCCAATCAGCCATGAGGCCACTCCGAGAGAGAGTAGGCCGAAGCTCACATTGGTGGAGCGTCGAGGTTGATCAAGAAATACCAAGCTGCCACAGGCCAGCACTAAGAACGAGACCGCCAGAGGCGGCACGGAGTATGCGGTGATGCGTTGACTGAGCAACGCGGCGATCGACGACGCCAACAACACTCCCGAGAGGACAACGAAATAGGCGACGCCTTTGTTGATGACGACGTTGAGGTCCATGAGGCGGTAGCGGACGATCGCGTACGACATAAGGATCGGATACAGTGGAACCGTGAAGTTGAGATATGGGTAGATATCGATGCCGAAGACGGGGAGAAAGCAGGTCCCTCCCCCCGCAAAGCCTACCGCGGTGGCAAGAAAGAAATACTTAATTTGATCTTTCTTTATCCCCGACGCCTCTCGATAGATTGTCCAGAGTTCGTAATGTCCATAGGCGATCACGGAGAAAAAGAATATGACAAAGTAGGGGTACGCCGGTCCCGGAGGCGAATCGTAATAAAAAGAGGAAAAGACGAAGCGCATATGTCGGATCAGCAGATCGGTGAAAAGATTCATGAACAGGATCGAGATGCCGATTACATAGATAAGGATGAGGGGAATGGTGCGCCTGATGTTCAGGAAGGCAAAGACAAAGTGCGCAAACAGCACCGGAATCAGGATGACACCCACATGGGTGACCTTCCACCACCAATGCGCGGCGGCTTCGTCGGTCGTGAGGGCGATCTTGTAGGATCCGAACCCCCATAGGGCCACCGCCATGGCAAACAGTGCCCACAGTCGATGCGGTCCCCTAGAAGGTTTCTTGAGGTATACGAGGGTGCCAAGCACGCTGCTTGTGACACAGGTCAACAGACCAGACAGCGCAAACGCGTTCATACGAATCGGGTCGTCCGATGGAGAGACAAAGAATGACGCATGACCGGATGAGTGGCGGTGTATAACGTCATCCCCGTCGGTGGGTTCCTCGCCTACGAGCGGATGGGAGGAACGTGGCCGACCGGGAACGACAAGATCGAGGGATTGTGAACGCAAACGAGGCTGATGTGCAAGAGACGGTAGGGACCATGCGTCGGGAAAGACCGATCGAAGCGATCACTACGCGCAGGCATGTTCGGACGGATGGGCGTCGCCCGCCGATTTTCGGCCATATTTCAGGTGTGCACGGGCGAATGTGCCGTTTGCGACACGCGCGCAAATGGCTAGCTCTCCGGCCAAGACCGAGGCCGCGACGATCTCTGCGAATTTCTTCGCCTTCCCCTGTCCCGCACATCCCATGAGTTGCAGGCATTCGCGTTGGGTAGCCAAGCCTGTGCCGCCGCCGACCGTGCCGACGAGAAGGCTGGGGAGTTTCACGCTGACATAGAGAGCTCCCTCCTCGGTCACTTCAAAGTTGGTCACGCCGACGTGCGAATCCACGACGCAGGCGATGTCTTGGCCGCACGCCGTATAAATGGCGGTCAGCATATTGGCCGTGTGTCCGTTGATGCCGACCATGCCGACGTGAGCCGCGCACAGTCTGACCGTGTGATAGAAGTCGACCACATCGGAGGGGTTGACGTGAAATGAGCGTCGGATCAACCCCGCGGGAATCATCGCTTCGGCCACCACTGTCTTCCCGAATCCTCTGACGAAGTGGTGCGCCGTCACTTTCTTGATGGAAGAAAAATTAGGTTGGAGGTAGAAGCGTCGAGGTTTGACTGCATCCGTGATGAATCGACAAGCCTTCTCGGTTGCAAATGTCACCATATTGATGCCCATGGCATCGCCGGTGTCATAGGAGAACTTCACCACGACATTGCGGTCGAGCAAATGAGGTTCCAACGTCAAGAGCTTGGCGTGTCGCGTCGTGCTTTCGGCATGCTCCTTGATGAGGGGAAAATGTGTATGAAGCCACTCGCAGAATTGCCGAGCGGCCCCCAGGGTGCCGAAGGAGAAGATCGGAGAAATATCCAGTTGGTCGTTAAGGATGCTGGTGGTAGCGCCTCCCGCCAACGAAACCAGGAGCATGCCCTCTGTACAGGTATAGGTCAGGGTGCCTTCCGTCGTCGCGATCGGTACATAATAAGTACCTTGCGCGTGTTGCCCATTCACAATCAATGGCCCGGCGATACCGATTGGGATCTGTGCGGAACCAATAAAGTGTTCGATGTGTCCTCGCAGGTTATCGGGATTCTCCGAATACCGGCCGATATGGGGCAATTCCGTTTCGCACTTCTTGGAAAGCCAGGCTCGGCGGATATCCGCTGCCTCCGACGTGTAGTCGTATCGCTTGATCTTGGGAAGCAGATCACTGGTCGACAGGAATGACGTTGCAGAGGGAGCTGCGAGCCGTGGTTCGCGTTCATCCGTTGAGGAAGGCGTCTCTTTAGCCGGTGCCTCTTGATGAACGGGAGCATCCTTCGTGACATACAGATTCAGAAAGGATTGCCTGCGTGCTCGATCGCGGCGAATTTCCTGAAGGGCTGAGGCCAGTATTTCTCGTTCGCATTCTCCCAGGGCTGTAAACTTGATACGGGTGCGATGGTAAGGCACCCCCTTGATCGTCTTGGGGGACGTATGGGTTACTCGTCCGGCAAAGTTAAGATGGCACACGTTTCCAAAGGTACAGCGAAGAGGCAGGGAGTTTCGTCCGCCAAGACCAATTGCCGTGTTCAGGTGCAGGCCCGCAGGGGTGAAGTGATCAGCATGTCCGAGGATCTGTTGGTCGTTAACATGGATCAGTACGGGTATCCCGAGACGTACCCGGTCAATAGGTCGTACGGGCATGAATTTCCCGGTCCTGAAACGAGTGTTGGGACTGGCAAGAGGAATCGGCTCAGCACTAGAGGACGCGCTTGGTAGGACAGAGGTGGCAAAGGGCATCACGGCATGCTCCATTCCTGGCCGCCGTCATCCGGAAGGGGGACGGCGAGCCTGCAATCAATGGCCTGGCTTGGTGGATTTCCAGAACATGTGCGTTGGTATGGATCTTCAGCAGGGAAAATGTCCGACAGTAATAGCGAATGCTTTTCAGGGTCCTGTTGTGTCGAATCTGAACGTGTTCCGAGTTCTTGTCAATTGATTCGTCGCTCTTGTCAAGAGACCGATGGGGTTTGAATAAATGGAGGAGGTGGGAAGTTGCTCGGAGGAGTTAGTCTTCCTTCGGATTACCCAACAGGGCGGAGAGTTCTCGGGGCAAGAGGAGGGTGATGAAGGTTGTGGCGTTGGGGCTCTGGTGAAACGCGGCCAGCAATAGTCGCGGTCGTGGGACGCTGTCGGGAGGAAAGGTCAATAGGGCCGGTACATCGATGACGGACTTGTTCGTAGGAGCGCCCATCAGGCGCAAACGAAGTGCAAGAAGGATATCTCGAACGCGGGCTGCGTGTTCCGATTCGGGCACGCTGGCGGAGGCAGTCACCATGGCGTCCCAGGCTGGCTGCGTCATGCCCACGGCGAAGGGGACGCCGAGGTTTCTCGCCATCGACGTGATTTCGATCCACTCGCCGACGTGGAGTACCTGTTCGTGCGGCAGGGCGACATGTGGTTGGTCTTCGACCGTGGATGATTCGGGGAACGTTGGATCATACGAAAGACCGCGCTCCTGCCGGCTTGCCAAAACGGACTCCTCTCTTCCAGAGTCCGGCCCCTCGTCACTTGTGGCCTGGGGCACTCTGGAGGCGGGGATGGAAGCCGGGTTGAGTTGTTCCGTATCGGGCGCGAGCACCTGCCTGATGCCGTTGTAGACGGCGCGAGCGGCTCCCGACCATTTAGGATCGAATGGCCGGCCGGCAAATGCCGCCTCGGCCGCGAGCTTTTCGTCGAAACTCAATGTGCGTGGCGTGGTGGTCATGGTATTGATGATAATGAATAGCTCTGAATCGGACGGTGTCAAGTTTCTGCGGGGCCTTCCGGACCAGACGAGTTGTAACCTGCCGTTTACCTTGCGGAATCGGTGCCGGCATCCGCTTGAAATGAATCCATCCGCTGCAGCCGTGTCCGGTCATCAAGGCGGCAACGGGCGTCCCTTGGTTTCAGGTGCGAACGGCAAGACCAACAGGCCCACCAGATAGATGAGTCCGACTGCGCTGGCCGCGCCGCCCACCTGGCCGAACATTGCGACGAGCGAACCGGTGAGAAACGGACCGCCCGACGCCAGCACGCGCCCCGCATTGAAGCAGAAGCCGGATCCCGTGGCGCGGATGCGCGTCGGATAGAGCTCGGGTAAATAGATCGGGAAACCGCTGAAAATGCCGTTGTTGAAAAAACCAAGGACTGGAAGGGACAGCAACAGGTAACGATAGGATTCCACATACAGAAAAGTGACCGGCAGCATGACCACACTGCCGAGACACATCAATCCAAATACAGGACGGCGTCCCCAACGATCCGCGAGAAAACCGAAGCTGAGATAGCCGAATAGCGCGCCGGCATTGAGGCACATGATGGCGTAGCTGACGAAGGGTGCGATCTCAGAGGCGGTCAATCCCTGCATGTCCGGGAACGAGTGGATCAAGGTCGGGGTCCAGTTGGTCGCCCCCCAGAGGCCAAACACGGCCACAAAGGCCAGGATTGATCCGACCAACGTGGATCGTAGGAATCTCGGCTGAAACAACTCGCCGAGGCGAGAGGAGACGCCGTCTCGTTGCTGCGCGAGTTCCTCGGAATGGACACGGGTCCAGCGTTCCGGCTCCTTGACCCACCAGCGCACCAAGAAGGCGACCAGGGCGGGGGCGACGCCAGCCACAAAAAGCCAGCGCCAGCCGTATCCTTTCAGCAGGAGATTCAACAGCGCTGCGAGAAAAAATCCGACGGCCCAGGCCGACTGTAGGATCCCTGCGGCCTTGGCGCGTTTCTCTTCCGGCCAGACCTCGGCGACGATCGCGGCGCCGGCAGCCCACTCTCCGCCGATACCCAGAGCCGTGAGAAAACGAAAGATCGCCAACTGCCACCATTCTTGCGCGAGCGCAGCCAACCCCGTAAAACCGGCGTAAATCAGAATCGTCGCGATAAGCGTTCTGGTGCGGCCGAATCGATCCGCCAGGATGCCGAAAATGATTCCCCCCGCTGCCCACCCGATCAAGAAGACCGAGAAGATGATGCCGCCGTACCAACTGATGCTTTCCGCATCGGCGACGATGACCGTCCGTCCCACCAACAGGTCTTCCAGGGCCGGGTGTAGCACAATCGCGTAGATCGTGGCGTCCATGGCGTCGAACACCCATCCAAGCCAGGCCACGAGGAGCACCATCCATTGATAGCGTGTAGTGGATCGGAACCAGGACGGCATGAAGCCCATTCCGTGATCAAAGGTTGCGACAGGCTAGGGGCCGCACGACGCTCTGTCAAGTGATCTGCGGCCGCGCCGTGATTTGCCGCCCCGAAAATCCGGATGGTATAGTCGGTTCCGAACAGGCGCGGATGGCAAATGCGGATCGACTATTATGAGGTGCTCGGTGTCCGGCGTGACGCGTCGGACGAAGAAATCAAGAGGGCGTACCGGAAGCTCGTGTTCCAGTATCACCCCGATCGTAACCCGGACAATGCCGAGGCGGAAGTCAAGATTCGGGAGGTCAACGCAGCCTATGCGGTGTTGGGCGATCAGGATACGAGGAAGTCGTACGAACGGCTGCGCTGGGGTGCTGAGCCTCAGGACACGGGACAGGACCTGGATGTGGTCCTGTCCAGTATGTTCGGAAAGCTAGAGGACGAGGGGCGAAAAGAAATCTTCGCCATCTGGATCAAGGAGATCGGTCGGATCAAAGCGGAGTTGGCCATCATTCGAGAACGGACAGTGGCGGTGCAGGGCTACGACACGTTCCGAGACGATATCGTGCTGGCACGCGGTCGAGAGATTTTGGAGGAGTTCATCACGGCCGAAATGGACCAACGCAAGGATCGCCTGCTGGACGTCGCGGTGCAAATGATGAAATCGCAGCGAGTCATCGATGCCACCGATGAGCGCCAGGCGCAGGAGCTGCGCGCACGGTTCGATGAGCGGCTTCGAGCCGGACGGCTCAACGGGTTGGCCGCGGCCTTAGAGCTGTTCTACCAACGGCGGTGATCGGTGCCTTCATGCGTCAATCGTCGGCGGTCATTCGCCGACCGTGAAAACGACGGCGAGGCTTGTCGATTGAAGAAAGACGATTGACGACTAACGATCCCCCGCCAAGGGGCCGCTGACCAGGCGTCCCTGCAGCATGACTCCGGCCAGGCGTTCTCGATCCCGCAACAGGCCGATCCGCTTGAGCGGATTGCCTTCCACAAGAATCAGGTCGGCCTGTTTGCCCGGGTGAAGCGTTCCAATCTGGTCATCGAGGCCGAGCAGGGCTGCGGCGTGTGCTGTCGCCGCGAGGATCGCTTCCATGGGACTCATGCCCAGCGCGACCATCCGTTCCAATTCTTGCGCGTTGTCGCCATGAAAATTCAAGGGTGTGCCGGCGTCGGTTCCCATCGCGATGCGCACGCCCAACCGATACGCTGTCTTGAAACTTTTCTCGTGGCGGGCCGACAGATCTTTGGCCTTCCGGACAGCCGACATCGGCACTCCGGCTCCCAGCGGACAGCCGGCAGTTGTCGCCAAGGCCGAGAGAGTCGGGACCATGAAGACCCCGTGCCGGATCAGGGCCGCCGCCGCTTCTTCGTCCATGAGAGTGGCATGTTCGATGGATTGGACCCCCGCGGCCACAGCCTGCTTCATGCCCGCTGTCCCATGGGCATGAGCGGCCACTCGTTTGCCGGCGCGTTGCGCCTCTTGGACCGCGCTCCGGATTTCTTCGAGGCTGAACTGTGCCTGGTCGGGTGAGGTACCGGGCGTCAACACGCCGCCGGAAGCGATGATCTTGATGAGGTCCGCTCCCGCGGCTACCTGTTCTCGTACCGCACGGACGATCTCGATGGGACCGTCTGCTTCACGACCGATGAATCGGGCATGCCCGCCCGTCATGCAGATGGCCTGGCCTGCCGCCAAGATGCGAGGTCCCGGCACCAGACCAGCGGCGATTGCCTGGCGTAAGGCAAAAATGCCGTGACCGTTGTACCCGAGGTCGCGGACTGTGGTGATACCTGCGTCAATTGTCTGTTGAGCATAATGGGCGGCTTTGAAGAGTGTCATCCCGGGAGGATCGGCCTCGACGACCGCGACAACATCCGGTTCTCCTCCTAATCCGAGGTGGACATGGCAGTCGATTAGGCCGGGAAGCACGGTCATGCCGCGCACGTCCAATTCGACCGACCCGCGGGGCACCTTGGTCGTGCGACTCGGCCCTGCAGCGAGAATCCGGTCGTCCTTAATTACGACGGTGGCTCGTTCCAGTACGGATCCCAGGCCGTCGATCAGGCGGACATGACGGAGCGCAACGATCATCCGGCTAATCCTCAAGTGGGATCGAGATAATGAGGCCGCCCATGACATCGTTGAGCTTGAAATCACGTCGGGGGCTGTTGGGGTGGGTGTTGTGACAACTCACACAGGACTGTGAGACTGCGCGGTCGGCGTAGACGGCCTTCAAGAATCGTCCTTTGGCGGTTCTGACATAGCCGGTGAAGGGGCGATCCGGATTTTTCGCGATCGCTTCCAATCCCTTCCGCTCAAGGTCTGAATTGGGGCCGTTCCATACATAGATAGGCGTGAGGCTCGCCAGCCGATAGGACAGTTGCAGATCTTTCTGCGCGACCAGCCGGCCATTGTCCATCAAGAATTGGGCGGGGAGCGGAAGCCCCTTTTCCTGTTTCCAATGTTCGGTGGCGTGGATAATATCCTGGTCCTGCAACCGGTTGACGATGCTTTCCGCATAATTGGTGCGAACCGCTTCAATGACAGCATGAAGATATTCCGCTGTGCGCTCGGGCGTGACCGTTGTGGGCTGGGCCTGCGAGCTTCGCCAGAGGCTAGAGCCTGCCCACGAACTGAGAAGACCGAGCACCAGGCCGGCCACAAACCAACGTAGCGTGATCCTCATGGGGTGACTCCGTCAACCATCCCGGTTTTGGCGTAGATTGCAGCGGCTGCCGCGGGCGCTGCTTCCGGTCGCTCCGTCCAACGGCGTCGGGCTAGGATCGCGCCCAGGGCATTCAGAAGCATGAGCACGTTGCCGGCGGTTGCCGACTCGCCCATGAGGCCGATCCGCCAGACGCGTCCCTTCAGCACCCCTAGGCCTCCGCCGATCTCGATGCCGAACCGATCCAACAACTCGGTACGCACTGCGGCCTCATCGAGCTCAGGAGGGACAGACACACAGTTGAGCATGGGGAGTCTCACGTCAGGGGCTGGTAACGGTCTGATGGCGAGAGCCTCCAGCCCGGCCAGCAACGCACGGCTGTGAAGCTCATGTCGAGCCACCCGCGCGGGCAGGCCTTCCTCTAGGACCAGCCGCAACGACTCCCTCAAAGCAAAGATCATGGAGATGGGGGCCGTGTGGTGGTAGAGGCGTTGCTGCTCTTCCCAATAGCCGGCGATCAATGAAAAGTCGAGATACCAACTTCGGCAGGCTGTGCGTCGGCGGCGAATAACGGCCAGCGCGCGCTCGCTCAGCGTGATTGGGGAAAGACCGGGCGGGCAGCTCAAACATTTCTGCGTACCGCTGTAACAGGCGTCGATCTGCCAGGCATCGACCTCCAACGGTATGCCCGCCAATGACGTGACCGCATCGACGATAAAGAGCGTGCCGGCCTCGCGGCACAGTCGGCCGATCGGTTCAAGATCCTGCCGGACGCCGGTGGAGGTTTCCGCGTGAACGACAGCAACCGCCTTGACTGGCGCGGAGCGACTCATCACCTCCCGAAGGACTTGAAGGTCTATCGGATGCCCCCAGGGAGCTTCGACGAGCAATGGTTTGCCTCCGCAGCGCTCGACCATGGCGACCAACCGCGTTCCGAACAGGCCGTTTACACCTACGACAACGACATCACCCGGCTCGATCACGTTCACCAAGACGGCTTCCATCCCAGCCGAGCCGGTACCGGATAGGGCGAGCGTGTACCGGTTGTTCGTGTGGAAAACCCGTCGAAGCAGGACCTGTGTTTCGTCGAGCAGGGTCAAGAACGCAGGATCGAGATGGCCGATGATCGGCATGGACAGGGCACGAAGAACCCGTGGATGGACCAGGCTTGGCCCGGGGCCGAGCAGGACGCGCGGCGGAGGAATGAGGTCCCCGATGGATGTGGATGCCATGCCGTTCAGCCTTTGGAGCGGGACACTGGACGTGATACGTCTTTTCGGGCCCAGTACAAATGCCTCTGCGAGTGAAGGGGCGTAGTATAACGAAGCCGAGGCCGCCGCGTCACGGGTAGGCTACAGCTATGATTTTCGACGAGAAAGCCACATGTTATACTGACTAGGCGCGTATGACCTTCGATCCTCCCGCGACGGCTGCCTCGATTCAACCGGAGCTTGATTCCTCTCAGAAGGAGTCGGCTGCTTGCGTGACGGGGCGTCACGTTGCGCCCGGCTCCTGGCAGTACCAACCCCGGTTCTCCTGGATTGTCACAACGTTTGCAGCCCTGGTGCTGGTTGCCTGTGTCGGCACCGTTGCCTACATCGCGTTGACCATGAACGGTTTGGAGCGTGTGCCGTGGCCGGAACGAGCCCTGAGCCACATGGTCGGCCGAACGATGGATTTGGAGGAGGCCACCAAGCGGACGTGGGAATGGGAACAGATGCTGAACCGTTGGCTGACCGGGAGCGAGCAGACGGCTCATTTGGAGGCCATTCAGTGGTATCGAGAGTTGGCCGCCGTCTCGGACGATCCGCTCGTCAGTTTCCAGCTTGCGGTTCTTGAAGCGGAGTTTGGAGATCTCTCGAAAATCAAAGACAGGACCGTTCAATGGGCCCAACAGTCCGATCCCTATCGGTGGTTCGCCGAGGCCCTCGCCGTGGCTTATTTGAGGGAGCCGGCTGGTCGTGAAGCAGTCATGGAGCTTCAGGCCGAAGTGGCCGACTTGTTGCCGGCCGGATGGTTCTACGATCGGCTGGCGTCTCGGCTGGCAGAGCAGGCAGGAGATCCCATGCTTCCGAGGTCGCTGGAGCAGGCGGCAGCCGATCGCTCTCACGAACTTCTCGCCTGGTCGCGATGGCTGACAGCCATTGAGCTGGCAGCCATGGTTGGGGGGGCGGTTGTACTCATCATGACCTGGAGGCGGAGGAACACGGAACCATACTGGCTCCGCTACGGGCACTCGACCTTGCCGCCTCCTTGGCCCGGCAGCTTTGGCGTGCACGTGCTCCTGCGAGGAGGGGCGATCGGCGCCGTCCTGATGTTGAGCTTTGTCTTCCTCAGTGCCGAACATGCCGCCTTACGGATGATTGCGGTCCCGCTCACGAACCTGCCGTTGTTGATGCTGGCGCAACGGCATCTCCTGCAACCAGCCGGGTTGACGTTCAACGAGGGGTTCGGGTTGAGACCCTTACCAGGCCGAGGGTCACGACTCTTGTTGGCGGTTCCGGCGATCGTCGCAGCCGGACTGTTCGGCGAATGGATCTTGGGACGGATCGCAGAGCCGCTGAACCTATCCAGCCATTGGACCGAATGGTTCGACGCCGATCTTGTGTGGGCTCCTGCGCCGATCTTGTCGCTCAGCCTGCTGGAGTATGTGGTGTTTGCCCCCGTCTTCGAAGAGATTGCGTTTCGCGGTCTGCTGTTCGGGCTGTTGCGCCGGCGGTTCCCCCTGGCGCCGGCCGCTATCCTTAGTGCCGGGATCTTCGCCCTCGCGCACGGGTACGGCATCCTCGGGTTTGCCAGCGTATTTTGGAGTGGGCTCGTCTGGGCTTGGGCCTATGAAAGGACCGGGTCGCTCGTGCCGGGCATGGTCGCCCATGGCATCAATAATCTCCTGGTCTGCCTCGCGGTGATTGCGCTGCTGCGGTCGTAGGACTTCTCCGACCGCGACCGTTCTGCTGGGCGAACGATCTGCGGCTATCTACATCGTTCTCGGCCAGAAACAATCTCAACAGATTCCAACGGGAAGGGGCGCGTCTCGGGGTACCTGGGGTTGCGCGGGTGAGCTGGTTACCCATCCGGTTTTTCCGTGCCTGCAGCCTCTCATCTGACCGGGTTTCCATTGCCTGGCCCCGTGCAATGGGTGAAGCCATCGTCTCGTCACGAACTACAATGTCGGGGTGGCACCTAGCTTGCTCCTCATCAAGGTGAAATTTCGCACCATTCGCACCGCGCGAAAAGCGATCGTGCCGGTCCAGTCGTAGCCCACTCCCCATCCACACGCTCCGTTCGTTGGTCGGCACACCGTTGAATACACCGAGGTGTATCGATTTGAATACTGATGCTCCGAGATCTGGTACAGACCGGCCTGGACGATTGATTACTTACGTGGCTGTCAGAGAGATCCTGACCCGTCAGACCAAGACCTAGCCCATATGATTCATGACGTTCCGCGCGTTGCATTTTTAGAACAACGGGTACTCCCACGCGAGGCTCCGAGAGGCCGAAGCATACTCGGCATCGCGTTTGCCTTGAGAATAGGACCTTAGGCCAACTTTCCACCATTCCAGGCACGATATGGAGGTTGCCATGGTGCACAACGGTCTTCGAGGGTTAGCCGGTTTCAGTGGATTGGTTTTCAGCGCGTGCCTCGTTGCCTGCGGTGGGGACGGCGACGGAGTCTCACCGGCGACGACCGGCGGCGGCGACGGCGGGGGAGGGGGAACGACCCCGGCCACCAGACTGGTCTACCTGGCGGATCAGGAGATCGATGGAGTCTACGAACTCTATGAGGCCGGCTCCGGCATCAAGCTGAATCCCTCTCTGTCGGCCGGGCGCCAGGTCTTCGAGGATTACCAGATCCTGCCCGATCACTCCGGTGTGGTGTATCGGGCAGTTCAGGATAACGACAATCTCACGAATCTGTATCTGGCGAAATTCGACGAGCCCGGCGTCAGTATCAAGCTGAATCCATCGCTGACCGTGGCGCAGGACGTAATAGGGTTTAGTTTCGTCCCCGACGGTTCAGGAGTGGTGTACCGCGCGGATCAGCAGACGGATGACGTCTTTGAGTTGTATTGGGTCAGGTTTTCCAACCCTGGCACGAGTACCAAGCTGAATGGACCGTTGGTCGCCGGGGGGGATGTCTCGATGTTCGTGGCCCTTCCAGACAGTACAGGCGTGGTCTATGTGGCCGACCAAGACATTGACCAGAAGGATGAACTCTTCCTCGTGTCGTTCACGGCGCAACCTACGAGCCAGAAACTCAATTCACCGCTGGCAGACGATAAGGGCGTGTACGGCCCACAGGTCCTTCCAGACAGCAGGGGGGTGGTCTACCTTGCCAATGAGACGAGTCTCTCGTCGTATGAGTTGTACCGCGTGCTGTTCAACGCGCCCGGGAGCAGTACGAAGCTCAACGGGCGCTTTGCTTCATCGTCCTATGACTATGTGTTGGCGCCTGTCGTCACACCGGACGGGTCTGGCGTCGTATTTCTGGGACCGGGAGATCCCGGTCTCGGCCACGAAGTCTACCGTGTGACGTTCGCGAAGCCCGGAGTCAACGTCAAATTGAATAGCCCGTTGGCTGCGGGACTTACTGCCGTCATCAGCTTTGAGCTGCTCCCCGATAGCACAGGGCTCATCTATTTTACAAATCAAGACATGGGTGATGGGATTGATCTCTATCGGGCAAATTTTGCGACTCCCGGTACCTCCGTCAAGGTTAGCGGCTCTCCCTTTGATCCGGATAGGGTGGTCAGACCCCGGTTCACGGTGACGCCGGACTCGCAAAGCGTGGTCTACGTGGTCGTGACCAGTTTTCCTCGAACAGAACTCTGGTACGTCAACCTCGAAATGCCAGGTCTAGCCACTCTGCTGAAGGGCCCGCCGCTCACCTTTTTCTATGACCAGTTAGGGCCTGTCTTGAGTGTTCGGATGGAGGTGACACCGGACAGCAAAGGGCTTCTCTATGTAGGGTCTGAAACCGCCGGTGTGGATGAATTGTTCCAAGTCAATTTTGCCACACCCGCCACCGCAGTGAAGCAGAATGGCGCGTTGGTGACTAATGGGAATGTGAAGAACTTTGCCGTTCGCTAGAGTCAGCCGGGTCTCTTGACGGGGAATACGGCTGATCAGGCTGGTTTCGAGGGGCAGTAAGCTGGGCCAATGCCGCGAAGAAGTCCGGATGCCGGAACCGGTATCCGATCTGATCGCGTAGTTTTCTGATCGCAATGCACTTGCCGGGGCGTTGATCCAAGGGCGTCCTGTGAGCTGTCACGCCCCAACATTCGATCGCCGCTCGACAGATGTCATCCCAAGTTCGTGGGATTCCGTCGCTGACGTTGTAGACCTCGCCGGGGATCCCCCGCTCCAACGCCGCCAGACAGATGGCGGCGAGATCCTCTACATGAATCAGGTTCACATACTTGCGTGAGGGGCCGACCTTGCCACTGCTGATCCAGCTCAGCGGGTTGCGTCCCGGACCGTAAATCCCTGCCACGCGCAACAGGATCGCGTCACAGTTCTGTCGTAAGAATTCTTCGCCCTGTACGCGCGGCCTGCTCAAGTCGATGGAAGCAGTTTCGTCCATCCAGGGGGGCGGATAGTCGGTCGATGTGCGAGCGACGTCGTAGGCAGAGGTGCTGCCTAGCACGACCAATCTTCGAACTCGCGGTCTCAGGTATTCGGCGAAACGTTGAACCGACTCAATCGGATAGGCGGGAAAGCACCAGATGATATCGGCGCGGTCAGGCAAATTGGACCATTCCGCTGGGTTATTCAAATCAAATTGAAGGCGGAAACGATCGGGAACAAATTTAAGATTTGCCAAGGGGTTGCGGCTCGTCGCGAGCAGGGAACGCCCTGTCCGCGTCAGCAGCGCATATAGATGCCGACCGGTATATCCGGTTCCGAGGATCACAATCGGCAGATGAGACGTCGCTTCCTGTGTCATGAAATCGAGCCAGTGTATTCCAGCGATGCCCCGACCGCCAAGAACCATGTTGCAGAAAGAAAATTCTCTATGTTAGGGTATCCCCTCAGCCCAGTCCAAGATGACCAGCTCTTCGAGGGGAGACCGGTTGCGATGACCGCCCCTCTTCCATAGCTCATTCCTCTGCAGCGCGCCTATCGAGAGGCACGGGTACCCTCACACTCCGCGAGAGCCAGCACACGAGGCCGATCGCCGTAAAGGTCATGTATGGCATTGCAACAACACACCGTGCCTGACGACGAACTGTCAGGCCGTTTTGACGCTACACAATGGTCATTCGACGACCGTACTCAACAATTGGAACAGATGCTGGATGTCCACTGTCCCAAATGTGGGGGCGCCTGTGCGAGGAGCCGCCGCCACGGCCTGCGCGATTGGCTACTGCGGTTGATGGTTCTCCATCCATGGCGTTGTCAGACGTGCCGCGCTCGGTTCTATATCCGGCGCCGCCGGTAAGAGTGGGGCTGCCCCGGGTGCGTCAGCCACCTCCCGCGTATTCCGCGTCCATCATGGAGATTGAGGTTCCTCCTCCCCATCGTTAACGTGCTCTCGGTGTCCATCGGTTCCTTCCGCGTGGTAGGATTTTCCGCCCATGCCACTCTCTTCTTTTCATCCCGTTGTTTCCGAGTGGTTTCGCATGCGATTCGGCGCGCCGACCGATGTCCAGGAACTGGCTTGGCCGGCGATTCGATCCGGCTCCGATACACTGATCGCCGCGCCGACCGGGTCCGGGAAGACGCTGGCGGCCTTTCTCACCTGCATCGACAGCCTCTTTACACAGGCTCTGGATCGTGAACTGAGGGACCACACTCAAGTTCTCTACGTGTCTCCTCTGAAGGCTCTCAGTAACGACGTTCAGAAGAATCTCCAGCAACCGTTGAACGAGATCGGCCAGGCGGCTCTGACGCAGGGGTTGTTGCTGCAGGAGCTGCGTGTGCTCGTCCGGACCGGCGACACCTCGATGGCCGAGCGACAGCGAATGCTGCGCCGCCCCCCTCATATTCTGATCACAACCCCGGAATCGCTGTTCATCCTGCTCACGGCGGAAAAGAGCCGGGCGCTGCTACGTACGGTGCGCACTGTGATCGTCGATGAGATCCATGCGGTTGCGGCGACAAAGCGCGGCGCGCATGTGGCCCTTTCACTGGAGCGGCTCGAGGCTTTGACAGACACGAAGCCGGTGCGAATCGGCCTCTCGGCCACGCAGCGGCCGATCGAGACGGTGGCGCAGTTCCTCGTTGGCGATCGCCCGCGCCCGCAAATTGTCGATGTCGGACATCGCCGTACGATGGATCTTGCGGTGGAGGTGCCGAAGGATGAGCTCAGCGCGGTGGCCACCAACGCCATCTGGGGCGACATCTATGACCGGATAGCCGACCTGGTCCGGGCGCACCGGTCCACCCTGGTGTTTGTGAACACGCGCCGCCTGGCAGAGCGCGTCGCGCATCATTTGGAAGAACGGCTTCAGGATCTGGGTGTCGATGCCGTGGCTGCTCACCATGGGAGCCTCGCCCGGCAGATTCGTCTGTCGGCAGAGGAGCGGCTCAAGTCGGGCCGGACCCGCGTGGTGGTGGCCACGGCCTCGTTGGAATTGGGCATCGATGTCGGGACGGTGGACCTCGTCTGCCAGATCGGCTCGCCGAGAGCCATCGCGACCTGCCTGCAGCGGGTCGGGCGTGCGGGCCATTGGGTCAAGGCCATCCCGAAGGGCCGTCTCTTTGCCGCGACGCGGGATGAGTTGATCGAATGCGCCGCCTTGATCCGGGCGATTCGAAGCGGCCTGCTTGATCGGATCGCTGTCCCTCCGGCCCCGCTCGATATTCTCGCCCAGCAACTGGTGGCTGCAGCCGCCACGCAGGCCTGGAGCGAAGATGACCTCTTTGCCTTGATCCGCCGTGCCTACCCCTATCGCGAGTTGGATCGGGCGAAGTTCGATGAGGTCTTGCACATGCTGGCGGAGGGGATCGCGACCTCCCGCGGGAGGGGGCAGGCCTACCTTCATCATGATCGCATCAATCGTCGCGTGCGCGGCCGACGCGGAGCGAGGCTGGCGGCCATCACCTCGGGCGGAGCCATTCCCGACAATGCCAACTATGTGGTGGTGGCGGAGCCGGAAGGCACGGTCGTCGGATCTGTCGACGAAGATTTCGCGGTCGAGAGTCTGGCGGGCGACATCATGCTGTTGGGGAATACCTCTTGGCGGATCAAAGGAATCGAAATGGGAAAAGTCCGTGTCGAGGATGCCCAGGGCGCGCCGCCCAATATTCCGTTCTGGCGGGGGGAAGCGCCTGCCCGTACGGCTGAACTCTCGGCGGAGGTGGCTTGGGTGCGCAGGGAGATCGACCGGTTGGTCGATCCACAGAGCGGGGAGTCAGCCTTGCGTTGGCTCAAGGAGGAATGTGGTTTGCCGGAGCGAGGAGCCCAGCAGGCGGTGGAGTATGTCTTGGCTGGAAAGGCCGTCCTTGGGACGGTGCCGACGCAGGAGACTGTCGTCGCCGAGCGGTTCTTCGATGAGAGTGGAGGGATGCAGTTGGTCATCCATGCCCCCTTCGGAGGAAGGGTCAACAAGGCCTGGGGACTCGCGCTTAGAAAGCGGTTCTGCGTAACCTTCGATTTCGAGTTGCAGGCGGCTGCGACCGACGAAGGTCTGGTGATCTCCCTCGGCGAAAAGCACAGTTTTCCGCTGGAGACGGTATTCAGCTTTCTCCAGGCCACAACTGTCCGCGACGTGCTGGCCCAGGCGGTGCTGGTTGCGCCGATGTTCACGACGCGTTGGCGCTGGAATGTCACGCGCGCGCTGGCGCTGCTGCGGTTTGCGAAGGGCAAGAAAGTGCCGCCGCAGATTCAACGGATGAAGGCAGAGGACCTTCTGGCGGCCGTCTTCCCAGACGCGATCGCCTGTCAGGAGAATTTGAGGGGCGATGGGATCGGCGGCGTCGAACGGCGGATTCCCGACCATCCGCTGGTGGAGGAAACGTTACGTGATTGTCTGACCGAAGCGATGGACGTGGAGGGGTTGATCACTTTGTTGCGCCGGCTGGAAGAGGGGACGATTCATGCCGTGGCAGTGGAAACCCCCATGCCCTCCCCCTTCAGCCATGAGATCCTCAATGCCAACCCCTATGCGTACCTGGACGACGCCCCGTTGGAGGAGCGTCGGGCTCGCGCCGTGGACATGCGGCGTACGTTGCCCCCTGAACTGGCGGGGCAGGCCGGAGCCTTGGATCAGGCCGCCATTGCCGAGGTCGCCCAGGAGTCCTGGCCGGTCGTGCGGAATGTCGACGAGCTGCACGATGCCTTGCTCACGCTCGTGTGGGTGCCGCAAGGGGAAGCGCCGAATTGGGAAGTCTTTCTGCCGGAACTGGTGGCGGCGCATCGGGCCTGCGTACTCAATGTGCCGCGGGATGAATCGGTTGGTGATGGTCATCCCGATCAAATCACACGTCGGATTTCTGGAACCCCCGGCCACCTCACCGGCTGGGTCGCCACGGAACAGGTCCCGCTGGCCCTTGCCCTCTTTCCTTCTGTCTCGCTTGAGGATCTGATCCACATGCCTACCGGCATGCTGTCGGCCCCGGTCGATCGGGAAGAGGCGGTGGAGACGATGGCGCTGGGATGGATGGAGAGCACAGGGCCGACGACTGTTGCCGAATTGGCTGGTCGACTCGGGTATCCTGAGGGCGACATCCACCAAGCGCTGTTGCGCCTGGAGGCCAAGGGGCAGATTCTGCGCGGCCAATTCCGGCCCCTTTCAACACTCGCCGTTCGAGATTCACCGCTCAGCACTCAGTCCTCAGCACTGAGTTCGCGGGCCTCAGCACTCGAACCCCAGCACTCAGCACTGGCTGGCGCCCACGCGACCGAGTGGTGTCACCGCCGGCTGCTTGCCCGCATCCATCGCCTCACGATCGGGTCGTTGCGCCGGGAGATCGAGCCGGTCTCGGCCGCCGAGTTCATGGGCTTTCTCTTCCGTTGGCAACACGTGGCTCCTGGCTCGCGCCTTCATGGCGAGCGAGGCTTGCTGGAGATCATCACGCAATTGGCCGGATTTGAAGCGGCCGCTTCCGCCTGGGAATCAGGACTGCTTCGAGCGCGCCTGTCGAAATACGATCCGGAACTATTGGATCGCCTCTGCTTCGGCGGCTCAGTGGTGTGGGGGCGGCTCTCGCCTTATGAGCCGGTGAACAGGGAGGTTTCGTCTGGTCGAGGACGCCGAGTGGTGCCGACCAGTCTGGCGCCGATCAGTCTGTTCCCTCGGGAAGACGCCGACTGGCTGCTGGCGCAGGGACACCAGAGCGCACGGACCGGATCGACC
Organism: Nitrospiraceae bacterium; assembly: GCA_040981105.1. Classification (GTDB taxonomy): domain Bacteria; phylum Nitrospirota; class Nitrospiria; order Nitrospirales; family Nitrospiraceae; genus Nitrospira_G. The sequence continues at coordinate 12,170 of JANRMO010000027.1, read as the reverse complement.
GTTTCTTCGACCCCGCAGATTCCGTTGAGTGTAATAGCCCAGAACCTACGGCAAGTGCTATCGAACAGGGGCGCGAGTTTCTTCTCAGAGCTCCTTCAAACCACCGGTCACCTGCCGTCGGAAATCGAACAGGCCCTGTGGGAGTTGGTGGCGGCCGGCCTGGTCACCGCCGACGGGTTCGACAGTTTGCGAGCCCTCATGGACCCCAAACGCCGCCGGGGCGAAGGGCGGCTCCGGACGCAACGGCCTCGCCACAGCGCCGGCCGTTGGTCGTTGCTCCGCCGGCCCGAGCCGTCACTCGTCGACACTCAATCGTCAGTGGCGTCGCTCTCAGCACCCGGCACCCAGCACTCAGCACTCCGCACCCAGCAGCCAGTTCTCAGTCCTCAGCCCTCAGCCAATCCCATCGAATCACTTGCGCGGCAACTGTTGGCTCGTTACGGCGTCGTCTTCCGCGATCTGCTCGGGAGGGAATCTGACGCGATCGCGTGGCGCGACCTGTTGGTCCAGTACCGTCGCATGGAATTGAGGGGGGAGATTCGCGGCGGACGGTTCGTCGGCGGGTTCACGGGAGATCAGTTCGCCTTACCGGAGGCGGTGGAGACATTGCGTGCGTTGCGCAAGGGAGGCGGACCGGACCCGAAGGCCTCTCAGGATCTCCGCCTCTCCGCCTGCGATCCGTTGAATCTCGCGGGCGTGATTCTTCCTGGTCCCAGGATTCCCGCGCTGCCGACCAATTTCGTGCTGTTCCGCAACGGCATTCCGGTGGCATCCTCGGTCGAGAATCGACACCACCATACGGGGAAGGTGCTCACGAAGGCCATGGTGTGGCCGGGTTAGGTGGACGGAACGGCCATCACCGGGCACCGAGCTTCACGCACGACTCGTTCGGTGGTGCTTCCCCTCAGGGCGTCGGTCCAACTGTGGTGTCCTTCCGTGGTCATGACGATCAGATCCACGTCATATTCGGCCCCCATGCCGATGATCCAGTCCACCACGTTGCCCTGGCAGTGGGTTTGGTGCCACGTCCATCCGTTGCGTTCGTGCAGGCGGAACGCCGGCATTTGATTGCCGCCGACATGCACGAGCTGCATGTCGAGCGCCATGCTTCCGAGCGCCTCGGCCGTGACGGTAGCCGCGTCAATGGCGCGTTGCGCGCTCTCGGAACTTTCCACCGGGATCAGGATGCGTCGTAGTTTGGTTGAGCCGTCCTCGGTCGAGACGCAGCCTTCCACATGCGACGGAACAAAGAGGGTAGGGAGATGGGCGCCTCGGGCGATCGGCTCGGCCACCGGCCGATGTAACCAGCGGTCCAATCCCGTTCGCTGTTCGGTCGAAAGCACCAGGAGATCGGCCGGGTGAAACGCCAAGTGGTGGAGAAATGCCTGTACCGGATTATCTCCCACAGCTCTGATTTTCTTGATCTCAATCCCCAGCGATGTGACAGATTCCTTCGAACTGTCGTTCGGGAGCAGACCCCACCGGGCCAGGATGGGCCGAACACGCGGGAAATCCTCGAAGTGTTCCTGAGCCACGTCCGGATCGACGTGCATGATCGAGAGCCTGGTTTGTAGAACCAAGGCCAGCTTGAGAGCATGGACGAACGCTGTCTGACTGGCCTGGGTGAAATCGGTCGGATGGAAAATGTGGCGGTACAGAAACGGCAGAGCCGTGGCTAATCCTGGCATGGTGACCCTAAACCGGCAATGACGGGCTATGATGCCTTGGGCGGTCTCAACACGCAAGCCCTCTCAATGGACCGGAAGAGAGCCGGGGCACTGTGGTCATCGCGGTGCAGGTCCGTGATGAGGGGTCCTCTACCGCCCGGAGCGTTTGACGCGCCGAGGTGGTTCATTCGAGGTGGGGATATAGATCAGCCTGGCCGGGAAACCGTTGGGACTGGTCAGAAGCAGGTACACAAGAGAGTCCGCCTCTTCCCGACGTACCGTATTTTGGGCCCCGACCCAGCGGCGGAACACATGATCTTGCACGTCCGGGCAGGTGCGAGGGCCTTCTTGGAGGACCAGCTCTCCAATGTCGATTTGGTTCGGGACGGTGGTCGGCCGTGATTCCGAGTCGGGTTGTCCCTCGTCGTCCACCATGGGGCTCTCTCCGCGGTCGTGATGGTCTGGCTTGTCGCTGTTCTCTATTGGTATACCGCAAGTCTGAGAATCCGTCTCTATTTAATTGGAATGGCTGTGCGAGACATCGAGCGACGATCGAGAGGGGGCAGCCCCACGGGGATCATGCCCTGCTCCGGGAGCGTGACGACAGACGCCGGTAGACCTCGACAATCTCGGAACGACCAATGCTTCACGCTATTCCTTCCAGAGCCGTTCATACCAAGAGCGGTTCCGGTCCAGGGGAAACCCATCCAGCTTCATCTCACGCCGGATCGTCGTAAGGTCCCACCCGGTGAGCGAGGCCAGGGTCTCGGCTTCGCGCTCGTACCGTTGCCGCAATCGATCACGGTACTCTCTGGCTGCCGGGCAGTCGTCTGAGCCCTGCCAGGCATGGCGCAGGATGTAGCGAGCCTGGAAATTCGACCGATCGGCGGTTTCCTGAAACGACAGGTCCTCCGGAAAATGCGCGGCGTCGTACCGGACGTGCAGCCTGGTCACGTAGGCGTCCCGTCCCTGCCTTATTGACCGTGGCCGGTGGTCCTCGAGCCAGAAGACTCCTAACTCACGAAGTTCTTCGGCCGAGAGCGGGTTGCTGGCGCAAGGATCGCACCAGGCCATATCCCAGGCATGCTCCAGAAAGACCCCCTGCTATTGTTCTCGTTTGACCTGCTGGGAAAACAGGTCGTGGTAGAAATTGCCGAACTTGTCCTTCACATACACCGGAATGTCCTGTGCTTCCGGAAGCTTGACGGTGCGGTAGTTGGTGGCTTCAACGCACCCACGCCTCGTGATGGTGTAGAGGAACAGCTCCTGAGACCCTTCAGCGTTGACCGTCCCTAGCAGGATCGGCAGCATGAACTTGGGCGATTCAAAGGCAATCTGGAGTGGCCGTAACGAGGCATAGCCGAGCTAGCTGTGTTCGGTGAGGTTCATTTTGGCGACGAAGAATTTAAGCCCCTGCCTGAGATAACTCTGCAATACCCCGGAGGCTCCGTTCGGGATGGGGTAGCCGTTCTCCTTGAGCCAGGTTTCCAAGCCGGCGCTCTCCTTGGCGGACAAAATCACGATGTCGTACTCGCCGACGGTGTACTGCGCTTCGACCGTAACACCCAATGCACGCTCGCGCTCCCGGCTCGACGGAGAAGCCGGCGCCATTTCTTTCATGGCGTCCAGGCTCCGGCGTTCCATCAGTTCGTACTGCATGCAGGGATTCGGATCGTAGTATTCAACGAGGCGCGGGGCCGTGTAGTCGGCCAGGTGTTTCAGGAGGGCCGGATTGCCCACGTGGATCTGTTCCCGCGTCAGGATCGTCGGGAGCGGGATGACCATGGCGAATTCCTTGACGGGGCCGCGAAAGTCGTTGGCCATTGTGATCACGGTCTTGTCGTCGTGTCGCACCATCACGACCTCTGAGGCCTTGTTGAACAACTTGGTGTCGGCCTTCGCCACATAAAAGCCGCAGAAGGCGAAGGCGGAGCCGCTCCAGAGCGTCAGGCCGGTGATACAGATCGAGGCGACCACCAGTGTGCGAGCCATCACAACCTCCCTTGCTGGTGAATGGGCCGAAACCCCTAGTGATGTGGAGACATGACCGGTCGAAGGGCGAGACCAATCGTACCGGACGCCGGGAGAGAGCCAATCGAGCAATGGGACGAGGGGAGAACAAGCGATCAAGGCCCAGAGTGGACCGTTGGGACGAAACAGGCCGAACTGTGCGTAGAGGGCGGCGAGCGCGACCAAGAGGGCGAAGGCCAGGCGACCGGTTCGGGAATCCGGCGTGGTCTTAGGGTCGGAGATCATGAAGAAGGCGAAAGATCAGTAGGGCGCCGGTTTCGAGCTGATGCAACGGGATCGACAGCGGATCGCCCAGCCAGAGCGTGCGCGCGAAGAGCAGCCCGAGATAGCAAGCCAAAAAACCGAGCGTCACGTCGGTGCGCCGCCCGGGTCACGACCAACCCGCCAAGGCAGATGATCAGGAAGCCGAACCAGGCGACATGCCCCCATTGGCCCGGCGAGATCCAGCCGAGCCCGTCTGTGAGCATCACCACCAGCGCCAGGTTTGTTGGATTGAACAGGTGTTTGCCTTCCCACCGGATGAGGAACTTGCTGGCGATCGCCATGAACGAGGCCAATGCGGCCACGGCCAGGTCATTGGTGCGGAGCAGTAGGCAGAGGGAGAGAGCCGAGACCAAGGGACTGCGGGGATCGAAGGCCGGTAGGGTAAAAAGTTTCGTCCCGGCAAACTGGGTCAGGAGCGCGGTTCCGAGCGTGAGGACGATTTGGAGCGGCGGGATCTCGAAATCCAGCCAGAATAGGCCATAGATCAGCAGCGTGCCGAGGCTGGCGATTTGGTAGAGGCGGGGATCGAAGGAGGAGAACCGGGCTTTGACACGTTCGCTCAGACGATCTGGATTCATCGGCCACCTCGCGAGGGTTCCTGCCGCGCGCTTGGCGGAGGCGCGCGCGGTCTACCCACGGTATGGCGCGAGGGGGAGAATCCTTTCAGGACAAGAGAAACGTATTTCGTCAATCGTGCGGTGTCAATTGCAGGATGCCTGAAACGGAGGAGTGAGAAGCAGGATAGAGTGGACTGTCAACGGGACTCAAGCCGAGCGGTGACCGCTTGAGCAAATTGCTGAAAGTCGTTGAGATTGTTGCGGCAGATCTGGAAGACAATAGCCCAATCGATGTCTTGGTAACTATGCACTGCTATGTTGCGAAATCCCACCGCCTTTGTCATGCGATCAGCCAGAGTCGAACTAATGATTTTGAGGTCTCTCAGAATGTCGAAGTTGTCCGCCATCGTGGATGGCACTCTTGCCTGGGTGTCAGCAATCACGTGGGCGGCGAGGTCCACGCAGAGTTGCACCGCGCGTTGGAGATTCAACGCAATGATGTCCTGCAAATCGGGATCGCGGGCGAGACTCTCGGCGGACGCCGGAGCCTTGGTGGTGATCCGCTCAATACAACGTCGCAGCGATTCCAGTTTGGCTTCGACTAGCTCCCGGTCCATGCCTTCCTTCGGTGCGCGAGGATTCTGCGGTAGTAGGGCATGAAGTCGGCCTGCTCGTACAGCATCCTCAGAAGCAGTTCGGCGTAGCGCGTGCGATCTTTGCACAGGACCAGGCGCCCTTTCGTCAGGATTTGGTGGAGGAGCGGGCTATGTATCCGATCAAGGTCTACCAAGTCCACCGGCCGGCCGAAGGCGAGCGCAAGGTCACCGAGAAGGTCGATCCTGGTCTGCATGTTGAGTGGGGTAGCGGCGGAGACGGCCAGATCAAGGTCGCTGTCGAGTCGGGCAGCACCTGTGGCTGTAGAACCAAAGAGAACCGCCAGGGCCACGGAAGGATGGCGCGCGAGGACCTCCTCGATCTTGCGCTGGATCGCGGTGATGTCTCTGGAGTTGTTGTCTGGCATGGCTAGGGCCTCGTACCGGCCCCTCAGTTATCACGAATGGCGGCAAGGCGCAAGGACATGACTGTCCCAAACGAAGAAAGAGCGCTGTGCTAGCAGAGACCGCAGGATGGGACTGCATGGAAGGACACGCCTGCTAGTCCTGTGCTCCCGGAGGCTGCGGAAAGGGGCGAGCTAACTGGTAGGGTCTCTGTGCTCGCAGAGGGCGCAGGAAGAAGGGGTGGAAGGACACTCGTGCCGATCCCTTGCTCCCAGAGCCCGCGTGCTGGGAAGCACGCTCGCTCGATGGCCGCAGTGGGACCACCACGAGTGTCCTTACAGCAGATAGAGACGAGGTGCAAGCTTGAAGGGAGCACTATGTTGGAATATGCGCGCAACGCGCACGCAAGACCATCTAGATTGTCATATTGCGGGCGGTTCTCGTTGGACGCGCGCAGTCAGAGACCAATCAGGCCACCCTTTCCATGAGGTGAGAATTGGTCAGCTTGGCGGGAGGACTATAAGGACGCTCAATGAGCGCAGGAGAACCAGCAGGGTGCTTGTTCAGTTGAAATAACGGGAGGTACGGCAGTGCTTATCTTCTCGTTTGTGAGGTGTTTGTCGTATGATGGGTGAAGCGCGGCGAGCATGTAGCTCGCGGCATCAAACATAATCAGCGGCATGGAACCGAGTTGCCGGACCCAGACCGACGTAATTAGATCTCTCACATGTGGCAAACCAAAGGGCTAGACTCTTTGAAAGACACCCTAAATGCACTCGAAGCGTTGAGTGGAAAACGATGGCTTTGTCGCGGGCAACCAAATGATTATGGAAATCTTGAACCATCGATTGACCGCAATATGATGAAAAGTCGTTCGCGGCTTGAAAAACTTAAGCTGGAGCGCCAGAGCATAGAGCTTTTTCGATCATCGGTTCGGTTTTTCGCAAGTCCCGGGGAACAAGGTGCTCTGATCGATGACATTATTACGTTGATGGTGCTTCGTCACTATGGAGTTCCGACTCGTCTTCTGGATTGGTCGACCTCTCCGCGTGTAGCTGTGTATTTCGCAGTGTGTGACCACGACCAGAATAATGGGGAACTTTGGACCTTTGACGAGCCTCTTTATGAGGTAGAAGGGCGCAAGCAATGGAAGAGGTGGCCTGAGACGACAAAGGACGGTACAGGTGATCCATTTCAGTTCGATGCCAAGCTGACGGCATTTCTTCTCGATGAGCCACCGGATTGGTTGTGCTGCGGATTCTATCCAGAAAGCTTCCCTCCTCAAAATGCTCAGGTTGGCGCATATACCATCACGGCACGATTCGGTCGAGACCATGCCGACGCGATCGCTAACCTCTTGCCCAGACGCTCGAGTTACCGACGATACGTCATCAATGCGTCAATTAAGCCGGAGATCCGGAAGGTTCTCTTTGAAAAATATGGCATTTGGCGTGGATCACTCTTTCCCGATTCCGCAGGCGCTGCCGAGCTTGCTCGGAGTGTCTTTCCGTCTGATTCTGCCGAATGATCTTTGAACTTCAAACCCTTGTACTCTTCCTGATTACGGCCGTGGCCGAGATTGTCGGCTGTTACTTGCCCTATCTGTGGCTGAAGAAAGAGGGGTCGGTCTGGCTGCTGGTTCCGGCTGCGGCGAGTCTCGCGCTGTTCGCCTCGTTGCTGACCCTGCATCCTACTGCTGCTGGCCGTGTCTATGCGGCCTACGGCGGTGTGTATGTGTCCGTGGCGATTCTTTGGCTGTGGGCTGTCGATGGTATCCGTCCGTCGGCGTGGGATTGGTTGGGAGTCCTGGTCTGTCTTTCCGGCATGGCCATCATCATGTTCGCTCCGCGCTCCGCCTAGCCCACATTATTCATGATGGTTCGTGACGAAACCGCCAAGACGCCACGCGAGACGGGCACGCGGAGCCCCGAGGGGCCGAAGCATACTTGAAACAGTATGTTGAGACCGCGAAGGGCGAGCCTGCCCGCTTGGGAGCCGAGAACTCGCTCCCAAGCTCGTCGCAGCGGCGTATCGGCGGTTGCAGTAGCAGCGTTCATGAATAATGTGGGCTAGCAGGATGGTGAAGGAGTCCTCACATGAATAATGTGGGCCGAACCAGAGGCTTGAGACCCGGGGGATGATTCGGACTATCGGCCGATCTGAATGGACACAACGATTTGAGCGGAGGCTGATCGATCTTGGCTGACAACGTAGACGGCCTGCTCTTCTTGAGCGGTCGGTCCGGCAGGAGAGACTGAGTCCGTAAGGAGAGGGGGAGAGGGTCGCCCCGGCGATATAGCCTCCTGCTGTCCGCCTGCCTCGAACGGTTCTCGTGACAATCGAATGGTGAGGACGATCGGGTTTTCACTACCGACTGGTGGGAACGGAATGTCGATTCGATTGCTGCCGATCAATCGGAAGAACGGTCGTGCGGTTTCTTCTGCAGAAAAGAAGAGCTGCGGTACCAGTGAACCGGTCGGCCTCAGTATCCGGAGGTATCCGTCCTGATTTGATTCCACAGTCAGCCGGGCTTGCCCGCCGCTGTGGTTGCATCCACCTCTGGGTCCTGCCCCTCATTTCCTTTCACGACGAAACCGTAACGCAATCCAAGCGTGCGAAACTGTCCGGCCTCCGGCCGATCCGTCAAGCCGGTGTCTGAAAACGGTTTCATCACGGCTTCGGGCCGGGCCCCTGCAGGGGAATCATCTGCTGATCTCAACCTCCGTTCTTTGGCCAAGGCCTGTCGTTCCCGACGGCTCGGCGCATCGGCATAGAAGAGGCCACGGGCATCTATGCGGTCCGCTCGAATCTCAGATTGCGGAGCTGCGGCGGATGGCATCATTGGCCTTGCCTTCGCAATTCTTGGTGCCGGTGCGGGAGTGGATCGACGCATCTCCTCTTTCATGGCGGTCGGTGATTGCGGTTCTCTTGTGACTTTTTGCGATGTCGGTGCCTCTTGCGGGTCCTTCGCGGTGGTTGTCTTGTCGCTTAGCGCCTCATTCTTCGCCATGCCGATCTTCGGATGAGCCTTCTCCTTGTTCTTCTGCTCTCCCTCAGTGATGGAGGGCGGGGGTGGAGGCGATGCGGGAGTTGATCGAGGTGCCGGCCCTGGTGCTTCGGCTGGAACCATTTGATCGATCTCACGCAAATTGCTCTCCTCCCGCAGACTGTCTTGATAGATCTTGGTGCCCAAGACCACGGCGAGTGCAGCCGTGGCGATTCCCCCGCCCAGGCCAGCCTCGCTGGCCTCAGTAACCATCCCAACCAGGACGATCCGCCTCCAGAGGCGGCGTGCCTCTCCTTGAGGACTTGCTACAGCTTTCGGCACACAGCCGGATCGGCAAGCAACTCTTTCAACGCCTGCTCATCGGCCAGCGCATTGAACAATTGCTGGTCACGCAGTGCGGCCGTGAAGAGCGCCTGCCGCTCCTCCGCCGTGAGCGTGTCAGTGGCGAACCCACCGAGCAGTTTTCCCAGATCCGATTCAGCCATATCGACTAGCGAACACGAATCACTTCGCACTCAGCACCTCTTACTCCCACCTGCCCCATCAACCTTTGGATCTCTGGAAAAGTCTTTCCCTCCAGCTTCCACTTGAACAGCTCCCGGCAGCGCTCTCCCAGTTGGGCCATGGCATTGACCAAGCGCTCCACTCCTTGTTTCCGCTCAAGCCCGAAGGCTGGATCGTCGGTCTGGTCGGCAAGCGGGAGGTCGTCAATCGATGCTTGGTGATACTCTCTGCGCCGCAATGCCTTCCGATGCGCGTCAGCCATCTTGTAACGCAGGATCTGGAACACAAGAGGGACCAACTCTGTCGCGTCCACGGCCTGAGGATACTTGTCATGAAGCACGACCAACACCTCTTGCGCGAGATCCTCCGCCTGGTCTCTCGATGTTCGTGATGTCGCAAACGCGACGACCCGTTCACGCGGGGTGATCAGGACCTAGTCACGGTCCATCGGGCCTCAAGTCGAAACGGCTCAGTCGGTCTGCCTGGGCCGTCAACGGGGTACAGTCAAGATGTCGCCGAGCGAGCCGAAGCGGAGGCCCAATTCATGACACACGCGGTATTGCCGATCGAAACGATTCTTGGTGGCAAGGATGGTGCGCATCGCCTTGAAACCAACCCGTCCCCATGCCGGCACGTGAAACACGGAGAGCGGATAGTCGGTGCCGAACAAAAGCCGCTCCTGCAATTCCGGATGGCGGCGAAGGTGGAGCAACATCTTCATGCGGTTGGGCAGGGTCAGCGCGGAGATGTCGGCGTAGAAATTCGGATAGCGCTGGGCCAACTCCTGAAACGTCGGCAGAAATTTTTCATAGAGCATCAAGCCGTAGCTACAGGCATGCGCAGCGATGACGGTAGCCCCCTCATCGAGCGGCACTCGCAGCCTTGCGGGATCGCCGACCGATTGGTCCTTGCCGATCAGGCTGAACTCGTAGCCCACATGACTGAGGAGCGGCAGCCGACGTTCGGCCAGCGCCCGATAGAAGGGCCTATACCGTGCATTAGCCGGGTCGAACTGTTGGGCATTGGGCAGGACCTTGACCAGCACGGCTCCCGCGTCGGCGCAACGATGGACCTCCTCCACGGCGTCCTGCCGTTGGGGATTGATGGAGACGCCGGGAAGAAACAGATCCGGGTGCTGCCTCGCGATGTCGAGGACATAGTGGTTGCTGATCAGAAACTCGGTGTGGGTCTGATCGAGCTGGCCGCTAGACCCGTAGGCGCCGTCCATGGCCAGCAGCACCGCCTGCTTCACGAATTGCGAGGTCTGCAACTCTGTCCGGAGGTCCTCGATGTATTTGTGATTGGCTTCCTGGGGCCGGGCCAGCGGAAGGCTGTGTTTCCACAGTAGAAAACGAAACAGCGGGCTAGCAAGCATCTTCTTAGAAATAAAGCAGCCATTGCTGCCGGCCGGCAATGCGGCGAGATGCACGTGGCAGTCGATTAGCCTTTGGCCTGTCGTCATGCGTCAGCCGTCAATCGTCATGCGTCAACCGTCAATCCCGGACGAGGAATGCCTTTTATCGCTGGGACCTGCTCAGCCGGCGCACGCAGCACTCAGCACTACTTCATTCCTCGAAGCCTCTCCATGGCCAGGCGTTTCAATTCGCGCAGGTCCAGCTTCCCCGTGCCGAGTACGGGGAGTTTCTCGACCTTGACAAATGCATCCCTTCGAGGAATGAACAGATTGGAGAGTCCGCTGTCGGCCAGCTTGTCCAACACCAACGGGATCTGCTTGTCATCCAGCGTGTGCAGGACCGCGAGCTGTTCTCCCTTTTTCTCGTCCGGTACGCCGGTGACGGCAAAGACCATCGTCTCGGCGCCGACCGCCTCATGCAGCGCCTCCTCCACGCGACCGTGCGGCACCATTTCGCCTCCGATTTTGGAGAAACGAGATAGCCGGTCGGTGATGAATAAAAAGCCGTCGTCGTCTACATAGGCGATATCGCCAGTGACATACCACCCGTCGCGTATCACGGAAGCGGTGAGATCCGGCCTGCCGAGATAGCCGCTCATCACGTTCGGGCCTCTCACGAGCAACATGCCGGGCGTGCCGGTCGGGAGGGGTTGGTACGAATCGGCGTCCACGATGCGGAGGGATACCCCGGGCAAGGGCTGGCCGACCGAGCCACGCCGCGAGGCCGGCTGAAAAAATCCGGCGGCGCGAAAATCCGGACAGTTGACGGAGATAACCGGTGCGCATTCCGTGGCGCCGTAGCCTTCGAGCGGTCGGATGCCGAAGCGGTCCTCAAATGTCTGCGCCAGTCGGTCGGAGAGTTTCTCGGCGCCGGTCAGCACCACGCGCAACGAACCGAACTGTTCGGGTGTGCAGCGGCGCAGATACAACTGCAAGAATGTCGGCGTCGCGACAAAAACCGTGAGCCGGTAGCGGTGGATCAGCTCGCCGATCCCGACGGCGTCAAGCGGCGATGGATGATACGCGACCGCGTTTCCGTTGATGGTCGAGAGCCAGAGGACGAGCAGATAGCCGAAGGAATGGAAGAACGGCAAAATGCCGAGCAGGCGATCGCGAGCATCCAGATGAAAGACCTGCAAAGCGGCGTCGATGTTCGAATCGATGTTGAAGTGAGAGAGCATCACCCCTTTCGGTTCGCCGGTGCTGCCCGAGCTGAAGATGATCGTGACGACATCGTCCATCGTGGCGGATTTGCCGGCGCCGCAGGCTCGTTCGAGCCAACGCAGCGGGGCGACCAGACCGAGAACCATCGCAAGGAGCCGCTGCGGCGCGCCGATCCCCTTGGCCAGGTCATCGAGCCAGAGGACCGTGATGTTGGTCGGCAGATCCAGCTTGGCCTTCTCGACAAATAGATGGCTGGTGACGACGGTCTTGAGCGAGGCCTGTTGAATCGCGGATTCCAAACCGCTGCGGCCGACCGTGTAGTTGAGATTGACGGTGGTATGGCCTGCCGTGGTCGCAGCGAGATTCACCAGGGCGCCGGCCACGCTGGGCGGGAGCATGATCCCGACCGTATCCTGTCCCTGCCAATGAGGTCGTAACAGCCGGGCCAGTACGACCGTGCCGGTGAGCGCCTCCCAACAGCGCACGTGTGGTCTTGTGGCATCCGCCATGGCCAGGCGAAGCGGATGACGGCGCATGGAGCGAATCGCCGCTCGGTGCAGCGGG
>JANRMO010000026.1:0-58250 GCA_040981105.1 Nitrospiraceae bacterium | reverse complement strand
GGACAAATAACTTTGACCGTTCTCTTATCGTCCATTTTCTTTACCCGCTCTCAGATTTCGGTTTTTTGGGGAGGCGTCCCGCTACTCAAACAATCTCCTCCTTGTCTACGTCAAAAATTCCTAGGGAACTTTCTTTCTCAAGGATAGCCGATCACGAGCAGCCGCTGGTTGCGCCGCAATTGTCACACTTCAAACAGGTGCCGTTGCGCACCATCTTGAACTGCTTGCACTCCTGACAGGGATCCCCCTCATAACCCTGTTGGCGGGCGATCTGCAAAGCGGTCAACGTCAGCGTTTCCCTTTTCAGCTCCACCTTATGGGCTACGTTGCCATTGCCATGACTATGGGCGTGGCCCTGTCCGTTGCCGCCATGATGACCGTTCCGCACCGGTAGATGCTCGGTGAGAATTGATGACTTGGCCAGCGCCGTCATGTCCACTTCTTCCGCGACACATTCGGGGTCCTGCTCGTCTTTCTTCATCGAATCCATTCGCAGGTCCTCTTCCTGGACCTGGGCAAGGTCGGAGCGTTCGAGATACGTGACGGCGAGCTCGCGAAAAATGTAGTCGATGATCGACGTCGCCATCTTGATCCGGTCGTTCAGCTTCACCGGTCCGTTCGGCTCGAACCGCGTAAACACGAAGGCCTCCACGAATTCTTCCAGCGGCACTCCATGTTGCAACCCCAAGGAAATTGCGATCGCGAAATTGTTCATCAAGCTGCGGAAGGCGGCTCCCTCCTTATGCATGTCGAGGAAAATCTCTCCCAACGTGCCGTCGCTATACTCACCGGTGCGTAGGTATAGCTTGTGCCCGCCGATAATGGCCTTCTGCGTATAGCCGCTGCGGCGCGCGGGCAACGGCCTCCGCTTGGCCAGATACCGGACCAGCACGCGCTCTGCCGCCTTCTCCGCCACCGTCATGACGGTCGGCATTGCCTCCACCGCCTTTCCGCTGTCCGATGAGGCATTCAAGGGTTGGCTCAGCTTCGACCCGTCGCGGTAGAGGGCTACGGCCTTGACCATGCTCTTCCAGGCAAGAAGATACGCGGCCTTGACGTCTTCCAACGTGGCGTCGGCCGGCATGTTGATCGTCTTGCTGATCGCCCCGCTGATGAAAGGCTGTGCGGCTGCCATCATGCGGATGTGGGCATCGACCGCGATATACCGTTGACCGAGGCGCCCGCAGCGATTTGCGCAATCAAAAATCGGCAAATGTTCCGGCTTGAGATGCGGAGCCCCCTCGATCGTCATGGTGCCGCAGCAAAAGTCGTTCGCGGCGACCACATCCTCTTGGGTGAAACCCAGCGCCTTTAACATATTGAAGGTCGGGTCCGCCATTTGGGCCTCGCTAAGCCCCAATTTCTCCCGGCAGAATTCCTCGCCGAGCGTGAACTTGTTGAACGCGAACTGAATCTCGAAGGCTTGGCCCAGCGAACTTTCCAATCGCTCCAGCGCCGCATCGTCGAATCCCTTCTGCCGTAATGTCTCATGATTGACGCACGGTGAACCTTTGAGAGTTTGCCGGCCGACACAGTAGGAGACGATGTCCTGGATCTGAGCCTCGCCATAGCCCAGCACGGCGAGCGCCGGGGGCAGGCTTTGATTGATGATCTTGAAGTAGCCGCCGCCCGCCAATTTCTTGAACTTCACCAAGGCGAAATCCGGCTCGATACCGGTCGTATCACAATCCATAACCAGCCCGATCGTCCCGGTCGGCGCAATGACCGTCACCTGCGCATTCCGAAACCCGTAGGCCGTCCCTAACTCCAGCGCTCGGTCCCAGGCGCGGCGGGCCGCCAACAGAATTTCCGGCGGACAGTGCTCCGCTTGAATCGCGATCGGCTTGATCGTCAAACCTTCATATTCACCAGCCGGAGCGCCATAGGCGGCCCGGCGATGATTGCGGATCACTTGCAGCATCGGCTCCCGGTTTCGTTCATAGCCCGGAAACGGCGACAACTCGGCCGCCATTTCTGCGGACGTCGCGTAGGACTCGCCGGTCATGATCGCCGTGATCGCGCCGCAAATCGCCAGGGCCTTTGGCGAATCATATGGAATGCCCTGTCGCATCAGGATGGTCCCGAGGTTCGCGTACCCGAGCCCGAGGGTCCGGAACTCATAGCTCTTTTGAGCGATGGCTCGGCTGGGAAACGAGGCCATCAGCACGCTGATCTCCAGCGTGATCGTCCAGAGACGCACGGCATGCCGGAAGGATTCCAAATCGAATTCTCCATCGGCATTGTAAAACTTGGCCAGGTTGAGCGACGCCAGATTACAGGCCGTGTCGTCGAGGAACATATATTCCGAACAGGGATTGGAGGCATTGATACGCCCATCTCCGGGACAGGTATGCCACTCGTTGATGGTCGTATCGTATTGCGTCCCGGGGTCGGCGCAGATCCAGGCCGCCCAGGCGATCTTGTCCCAAAGATCTCGCGCCTTGACCGTCTTGCTGACCTTGCCGTCGATTCGGCGCCGCAGTTCCCACTCGCCGTCTCGCTCCAGGACTTCGAAGAACCCGTTCGGGATCCGCACACTGTTGTTGGAATTCTGGCCGGACACGGTCTGGTAGGCCTTCCCGTCCCAGTTGGTGTCGTATTCGTAAAACACGAAATGCGTGTAGCCCTGCTTGGCATAATCGAACATGCGCTGTATGTAGGCTTCCGGAACCGCATCCCGTCTGGCCGTGGATACCGCATCGCGCAAGACCGTATTCTTATTGATGTCGAGTTCGATCCGACCAAGCGAGTCGCCGTCGGCCACCGTGCAGGCCTTCAAGATGCCGTTCAAACGCTGCGCGCAGATCTTCGAGCCGGTTACCATCGCGGCAACCTTCTGTTCTTCGACGACCTTCCAATCAATGAACTCCTCGACATCGGGATGATCGAGATCGAGACAGACCATTTTGGCCGCCCGCCTGGTTGTCCCGCCCGATTTGATCGCCCCCGCCGCACGGTCGCCGATCTTCAGAAACGACATGAGACCGGAGGACCGGCCGCCGCCGGACAAAGGCTCGCCATCGCCGCGCAACCGAGAGAAGTTCGTGCCGGTTCCCGACCCATATTTGAAGAGCCGCGCCTCGCGGACCCACAGATCCATGATGCCGTTCTCATTGACCAGATCGTCTTCGATGGACTGGATAAAGCAAGCATGAGGTTGTGGATGCTCGAACGCATTGCTCGCCTTGACCACTTCTCCGATCGCAGGATCGAAATAATAGTGACCCTGCGCCGGCCCCGTCAGGCCATAGGCAAAATGCAGTCCCGTATTGAACCACTGCGGCGAATTGGGCGCTGCCATCTGGCAAGCCAGCATGTAGCACATCTCGTCATGGAAGGCGGTCGCATCTTCAGCCGTCTTGAAATACCCGTGGTTCTTTCCCCAATGGGTCCAACAACCGGCCAACCGCTCGAACACTTGCCGCGCATCCCGTTCGCCCCCAAGCACCGGCTTCCCGTCCGCACCGGTCATCGGCTGACCTTCGGCATCCATCAGGGGAACACCAGCCTTTCTGAAGTATTTCTGAGCCAGGATATCGACAGCCAACTGTGACCAGGAATTCGGCACATCGATGCCGTCCAGTTTGAAGACTGTAGATCCGTCCGGATTCCGGATTTCTGATGACCGTTTCACGAACGTGAGACCCTCATAGGGGCTGTGGCCGCGCTTTGTGAATCGTCGTTCAATTCTCACGACTCCCTCCTTGGAGGTCACCGAGTGGATGGATAGTGGCTGGGCTGAATTGTCAGATACCAGATTGCCGCAAACAGGAGGTCATAAACGAGCTGTCACTGTCAGAGATGTCCAAACACCACCTACATATAGTGAGTTCGTTTTTTTGTCAACACTAAATGTTGTGGATTCATGTGGATTCCATGGAAATCCTGTGAATAGCGCTGAAGGCACTCTAGACAAGCATTCCATGACTTTTTTCGAGGGTTATCCCCAGGGGCATGGAGAGAAAATGGGACCTTTCCCTATCGGCAAAGGCCATCTTTCCATCCCGCCTAGGGAGACTGTTCCCTAATGAGAGCAGGGGTACCGGCGAGTCTGGATGACTACTCCGACAGCGTCGGTGAGAGCCGACAAATTATCCTGTGGAAGAGAGAAGCCTGTCATCCTCTGCATTGGACAGCGTTTGACAATCCATGAGCCGCTCAGTAGCCTACCTCCCTCGCGATCCTGGGCTGTGGTCAATGCAACAGCCTGTCCTGCCCTTCAGTAGTCGCCCTGACAACCGATAGGAGGTCTTCATGTACGTGTGGAGCAAGAATTTGATTATGGCATTGCTTGGGATCTTCCTCCTGTTGCTCGGCCTCTTTTTGCTGGAAGGGTCCGAAGGGGCGAGTAGCGGCTTGAAAGTTCATACGACCCAGTGGATGTCGTTGAACTATATCGGGCTCGTGATCTGGCTCTTTGTCTGGATGATCGATCAGGCCCGGGTGCGGGGCAAAAACGTGTGGCTGTGGCTGATTCCTTTCCTTCTTGCTCCATTGCCGACGTTGATGGTGTTCGTGCTGTTTCTCCAGCGTCGGATGAAGGCCTGACGGCAGGCTTGCCGTTTCATTCCGTAGGGGACACGCCGGTCTCCATTCCCTCATAGCGACTCAAATTTTCCCGCAGGTACCAGAGCAACAGGAGTCCGGGCAAAGAGGCGATAAAGGTGACGACGAAATAGGGAGCCCAGCCGATCGTCTCGACCAGATGCGCAGAAGGACGTCCGAGCAGGACCCGCCCCAGCGCCTCAATCGACGACAGCAAGGCGAACTGGGTCGCCGTGTACTTGTGGTGGCAGAGCGTCATCACCAAGGCCACGAAGGCGGAGGTACCCATGCCGCCGGAAAGATTTTCGCAAGCGATCGCGAAGACCAGCAGCGGGTAGCTCTTCCCTCCCCAGGCGAGCAGAACGAACGCCAGGTTCGAGACAGCCTGAAGCAGGCCGAAGGCGAGCAGGGCTCGCACAAGTCCCAAGCGCGTCATGGCAAGGCCGCCGATCAGGGCACCGGCTAATGTCAGTCCCAAACCCAGCCCCTTCATGATGCCGACATCGGTGGCGGTGAAACCAACACCCTTGATGAGAAACGCCGTGAGTAATGTTCCGGCAAAGGCATCGCCCAGCTTGTAGAGCGCGACCAGACCCAGGAGAGGTCCTGCCCCAGCCCGTGAGAAAAATTCCTCCAACGGCCCGAGCACGGCCTCTCGCAATGATGAGGGAGCCTGTTGAGCCGAGTTCGGTTCCTCGGCTATACCGATAGCCCAGAGTCCGACCAGCATGACAAACGCCATCGTTGCGTAGGTCGCAGACCATCCGACCCGATCGGCCATCACCAGTGCGAGCGATCCCGCGACCAGCAATGCAAGCCGGTAACCGTTGACCCAAATGGCCGCGCCGAGCCCCCGTTCGAGCGGCCGAAGTGTTTCGGTGCGATAAGCATCGAAGACAATATCTTGGGAGGCAGAGATGAACGCGACCGATAGAGCCACGAGGCCCAGCAACCAGGGCCATTGCGAAGGATCGATCAGCGCCATGGTCAGGACGCCGGCCAGCAAGGAGACCTGCGTCAGCACCATCCATCCCCTCCGTCGCCCCATCCAGGGAGGGACATAGCGGTCCATCAATGGAGCCCAAAGAAATTTCAGCGTATAGGGCAGTCCGACCAGGGTAAAGAGGCCGATGGTGCGGAGATCGACTCCCGCGACGGTCAACCAAGCCTGGAGGGTTCCGGAGGTCAGAGCGAGCGGGAGCCCCGATGCAAACCCCAACGGCAGCATCAACCCTATGCGACGGTTAGCCAGTTCGCTGATTCGCATCAAACTTGGATAGTCAGAGCACACAGGCGAAGCGGAGGCAGGATAACATTCTCGGCCGAGAGCACGTACAAATTACAGGAAACGGAAGGCATGCCGGAAGGTTCTCGGCACGACGCTCGAAAACGGCCGGTGAACGTGGATAAAACTAGCAGGCTTGACCGTTGAAAACGCAGGGTTTGTAGCGACTGCGATCGAACTCGACGCCTTCCTGATACACGAGCTCGTTGCCGTTGACCCCATCTTGTTCAGGGTCATTCCACATGGTGTGATTCCACCAATAGAACAGCGGAAAAGACTCGGTCTTGTACACCGGGTTGCCGTAGTTGCTGCGGCTATAGTCCTGCACCATCCGACCGGTAATGTAGTCCACCTCCCCGTCTCCCTTGAGGGAGTAGAGGCTCAGAAAGAGTCTCGCCTCGTGGTCATAGAGTTCATCGACCCGGGAACTCAATTCCGGTTCGGGAGGCAGGCTGCCGCTCGCCCATCCGAGTTGATTCGGGCCGGCGAGGACCGTAATTGCGACGATCAACCAACACCAGACTCTCATGGGAATCGCTCCTCGAAGTGTCGGATGGACCGGCCGAATCAACCACATCGTATCATGGGTCCTCAGCCTGTTCAACGCAACCGGACAACTACCTGAGTCGATCGGGATCCAGGATCGAAAATGACGCAATCTACTCTAGCAGGATGCTGAAAAAGTCCGCCAGCCCTGTTCTCGCGTCGCTCAGAGACTCAACGTACGGCAAAGAGTACGATTCGCCTCTTCGCTCGCTGCGGCCGCGCTGGACGACCTTTTTGAGCATCCTGTGCGTCATGTCTTTGTGGTCTGAGCCTTGTCTGTTTGTGACGATCTCAGGGGTCTAAAACAGTTTTTCCGCAACCTGCTAGGCCCCAGCTTGTAGACCGACGAGTGCTTCCTTATAATCCCTCCTCCCATGAACGGACACGATCGGATGAAACGCGCGACCCTGCATACCCTGGGTTGCCGGTTGAACCAGGCCGAAACTGCGCACCTGGCGGGCCGTCTCAGGACCAAAGGCTACAGGCTTGTCGAATTCGGAGAACCGACGGACCTGCTGGTGCTGAACACCTGCTCCGTCACGCAGGACGCGGAGCGGGATTCTCGTCGCGCAATCCGGAGCACCTTGCGCCATTCACCCAAGGCCTTTGTCGCCGTGACCGGTTGCTACGCCCAAACCGGCGTGGAGGCGCTCCAGGGAATGGATGGGATCGACCTGATCGTCGGCTCCCAGTTCAAGATGACCTTGCCCGATCTCCTCCCATCCCCCGACGCGCTTTCGAAGCCGCCGTCACCTCACATTCTGCATACCAAACGGATCGCACGGGAAGAATTCGTTCTGAACGGAACGGCCGAGTTCGAGGGAACGAGGGCGACCCTCAAGATCCAGGATGGCTGTGATGTGATGTGCTCCTTCTGCATCATTCCCCTCGCGAGGGGGCGCTCTCGCAGCAGGACCCTCAGCGACGTGCTGCGCGAGGGTGGCGAGTTGGTCACCAAGGGTTACAAGGAATTGGTGCTGTCCGGTGTAAACATCGGAGAATATGAATCCGGCGGGGCCAGGCTCGTGGATCTCATCAAATTGTTGGAACTCCTGCCCGGTATCGAACGGATCAGAATTTCCTCCATCGAGCCGACGACCGTGACGGCCGAGCTGCTCGACCACATGGCCCGATCAAATCGACTTTGCCGACACCTGCATATTCCTCTGCAAAGCGGCAGCGATACGCTGCTCACAGCCATGAACCGGCCCTACAATGTTACGGATTTCACCGGGCTCATCGAGCTGGCGGCCAGGATGATTCCAGATGTCTGTATCGGCACCGACCTGCTGGTAGGCTTTCCAGGTGAACAGCCCGAACAGCATGATGCGACGATCTCGTTGGTTTCGACGCTTCCGATCGCCTATTTTCATGTCTTTCCCTACTCGGCCCGACCTGGTACGCCGGCCGCCAAGGTGCCTACGCAGGTTCGAAGCGCAACCATCACTGAGCGCACCGGCCGCCTGACCGAGCTCTCCCGCGCCAAACGGGTGGCCTACTATCAGCGATTCCTCGGGCGCCGCCTCCCCGTCCTCTTCGAACGGCCTGGCAGGGATGGCCGGCGCACCGGATTCACGGACAATTACCTTCGTGTACAGGTTTTCGGCGACGAGGATCTCGCAAATGTCGTTCGAACGGTCGACATCACCGCCGTGCAAGATGGACTCGCATGGGGACATCTGGTTCCTTCGAGCCCGGATGCAAGGACGCCGTTGCCGCTTCTCTCTGAACCCGCTTTAGACGGAACCATCTGCACCCCATGAACCATCCGCGTGTTCATATCGAAACGTTCGGCTGCCAGATGAACGAGTATGACTCGGAACTGGTCCGCTCGTTGCTCAAGCAAGAGGGGTTTGTGCTCACGGATGGGCAGGAAGCGGCCGACGTCGTCCTGATGAACACCTGTGCGATCCGGGAACACGCTCACACCAGGGTTTACGGCCATCTCGCCGAGTTGAAAGCGATCAAGCGACAACGCCCGTTGGTGGTCGGCATCCTCGGATGCATGGCGCAAAACCTGAAAAAGGACCTCACGGACGCTCAGCCGATTGTAGATCTTCTCGTCGGGCCGGACGGCTACCGCCAGCTTCCGGGGATGCTCAGGAAAGCCTGGCAGGGGTTGGAGGAGGGCGATACCGGTCGGCAACTGGCGGTCGACCTCTCGGAGTATGAGACCTACGAAGGCATCCTCCCTGACCGAACTCCGGGAGTCAACGCCTGGATCGCGGTCATGCGCGGGTGCGACAATTTCTGCACGTTTTGCGTCGTCCCTTACACCCGCGGACGCGAACGCTCGCGCGACCCGGAGAGCATCCTGCACGAAACCCGCGTGCTGGCCGACCAAGGACATAGGCAGGTGACCCTCCTTGGGCAGAATGTGAACTCCTACCGCTCCGGCGAGTGGGATTTCGCGCGCCTGATCATCGCGGTCGCCGATGTTCCTGGAATCGAGCGTGTCCGGTTCACCTCTCCCCATCCGAAGGACTTTCCGCAGTCGTTGCTGGACGCCATCGCGCAGCATCCTCGCATCTGCAAACACATCCACCTCCCGTTGCAGGCGGGGAACGACCGGATTCTTGCTCTGATGGATCGAACCTACACAAGGCGCGAATATCTCGATCTGGTCGAGCGCATCAGGAGGGCCCACCCGGGGATTGCCCTCACGACCGATCTCATTTGCGGGTTTTGCAGCGAATCGGAGCGGGAGTTTGAGGACACCCTTTCGGCGGTTGAGGCGGTGCGCTTTCACTCTGCGTTCGTTTTCAAGTACTCGGAGCGCAAGAACACCATTGCGGCAAGGAAGTATCCGGACGATGTCCCGGAATCGGTCAAGGCCGACCGGGTCGGCCGGCTCGTCGAGGCACAGCGGCGTATCTCGCTGGCCCTCGCTCGTTCGCGCATCGGGCAAACCGTCTCCGTCCTGGTCGAGGGGACCGCAAGGAAATCGGCCGCTCAATGGATGGGCAAGACGGACGATAATCTGACGGTGGTCTGGGATAAGACCGAGGCAACGGACACGGTGCCCGGACAATTCCGACGAATCTTCATCGAGGGGGCGACTGCCGCCACCCTCTTGGGCTGCGAGACTCTCACGGTGTCCGCCGGGTAACGAACAGGCCCTCTCCTTCATCTCGAACCGAAACCATACACTGCGACTGTTCTCCACCCATCAACCGTGTACAATTTCCGACCTCTCTGCACGTTTCTGCGTACGTCTCCTTCATGAGGGCAGTCCGATCTCCATGCGGCGGCCGGCAGACATCGGCTGGCGGCGTCGCCCACGGTTCAACAACGGAGTCTCAGACCTCGTCGCAAGTGGCCAAAAATACCATCCACATATCAATGCGTTAGTAGTTTATGTCATTAAATGCAGCCTGTGGTCATCCGGAAACGCTTACTTACCGGAGACCGGAAACCTGCTCCTGAGTTAATCCATCACCGGCAGGTCTAACCTCTCCAAACCGGGCATATCGATTGCTTTACTAAGGTTGACCGAAGGCCGACACCGTCAACTCTATTACCAAGGACTAAGCGACACACATGAGTCTTGAAGCGGTCATTTCGATCGGACTGGTAGGATGGATGGCTTTGGGCTTTGTCCTTATGGGCCTGGGCATCTGGTAATCTCCCGATTCCAACCGCCCCCTCTTCGCTCTCCGCAAACTCGTCATAACCGCCAATCCCTTCTCGAACCCTGAGGTGTCCCATGCGGAACACGAGGTCGAATCGCACCCAGCGTAGGACTTCTCTAGCATCCCTCTGGATGACCCTGAGCCTGCTTGCCAGTCTCCCGATGGAGGGCTGCTCGAGCCTGTTACAGGAGAGTCGCAATGTCCAGATAGAAAACCAAGGGACAGTCGAGTTCGAGGAGATCGTGGACTGGTCCTTCGAGGCCAGCCATCCCATCGTCATCGATCGGGACACGATTGTCCGAATCCTTCGTGGTATCCATGTGGGGACCGGACAGGGCTCGCAGGCGTTCACTGATAAGGAAGTCGAATTTCTCTCCCCTTCGATTTCAGCCGCACTGGCAAAGGCGCGCCCGGAGCAGGTCGTCGTGTTCCAGGTTGTCTCCCGGCCGGACAATGCGGCAGCAGCGACGGGCGGAACGATCTATGTGAAGGGTCAATCGGTTTACCTCACGTTGACCCAGTTCCGATCCAAACCGATCCACACCGGCTTTTGGTCCTGGGCTACCTCTAAACCTGTTCCTCCCCAAGAGCTGATCGCCGGGACTCTGACCTTCCGTCCTGAGTCCACGGTCCGGATACAGCGTGCCGCCTCTGACGTCGCCATGAATTACACCAACCTTTCCACCTTAGTCATTGACTACTTGGTCCTATCCCGACTCACAGACCATGAACTCCCACCGGCGGCGGAAAAGATGCAGACCATTACTGCAAATGCGGTCGACTCAAGCAGCCAGCCGCCCATCTCGTTGCAGATAGACCCAACGGTGCTGGTACCGGCCCAGGCGCCGGCTGACAGTCAGGAGGGAAGCATCCAGTCATCACAAGACCGGCCGACTTTTGTGCCCGCCCTTCCGACTCCTCCGAGCACGCCCGCGTCCACGGCGGCCAAGACTCAGACCGGTGGCCAACCGGCTCGCAAGGATCAGGCGAGACAAAGCAAGCCTGTCAAGAGCAAGAAATCGTCGAAACCCTCTTCCAAGGCCAGTGTCGAGAAAGCCCCGCGGGCAGACACGCGCTAGCCCGCATTATTCATGACGGTTGATCGAGAAATTGTGGAGTCGCCATGCCAGACGGGCACGAAGAGCCGCGAGGAAGGGAGGCGGACTTGAAACAGTCTGTTCACTGACCGAGCGGCGAGCCCGCCATACCAAGCGTCGCTTGAGCCGGCGCGTTCGATCATCTCAATGCGGGCCAGGTGGCCGTTACGGGGTATGACAAAGCTCGCTGTGCAGCAGAACCACCTCGCGTGAGAGCGGGGTTCGAAAGGTCATCCGGCAGTAGCAGGCATAGGTCACGTAGACATCCTGGAGACAGTAGAGGGCCACCTCCTTCTCCTCTCCCCGTTCCCACATGCCCAGCACCTGTCCCCCGCTGCCCGATTTGTTATCCACCTGCAGCGCGCGAGCCAGGACATCCAGCTTGATCCAGCCTCTCGTCTCCCAGTTGCTCCAGACCGCCATCGTGTCATAAACAGGGTCTGTCCTGAACCGGGCGAGATTGATCTCGAGGGAAGGCTTTACCTGATGGATGATCGAACGCTTCTTGATGAAGGGCAGGTCGAAACCCAGCCCGTTGTGGGTAATGTACAGCGAAGGCCGTTCCTTTCCGATCCGCTGCCAGAACTGCTGGAGTAGCTTTCGTTCATCGTTGCCGTACCAGGCCATCGCACCCCTCGGCTCCATATCGTCGCTGCACAGCACCAGGCCGATGCAGACGATACGGCTGAATGTCCCGTCAAAACTGGATCGCTCGTAGAGTTCATCCTCGGCTTTCCGCCGAGCATCGGCTTCCGCCAACGCAAAGAGGTCGTCCGCCTGAAGGCCGACATCGTGCAACATCCGCCCGGTTAATCTAGCCCACTCCTCGCGCGGAGCGGGAATCGTCTCAATATCGAGCACCACCTTCATCGGTCACTCTTCCCAGAAACCGACCATTTCGCAGATCGATCCTTCTCGGTCGGTAGGTTCCATTCGCTCATGGGAGCGCTCTCGATCACGGAAATGGCGAGGGTTCCGCCTGGAGTCGCTCGATCAACTCAGCATCGGCCGGCGGAAAGGCAAAGTCGGAAAGTTCTCCTGGCGTAACCCAGCGAAGCTCCGAGCAACTCAACGGCCGTGCTTCTCCCTCTTCAATATGGCAACGAAAAAAATGCAACTCGACCCGACGCTCCGGATAGTCATGATTCACCACGCAGAGAGGAATCGGGACACTGATTCGCACCGCCAGTTCCTCCCACAACTCCCGCCTCAGGCAATCGACCGGATGCTCGTCCGGGTCGCATTTGCCGCCGGGAAACTCCCAGAGACCTCCCAGATGTGCGTCAACTTTCCGTTTGGCGATGAGATAGCGCCCCCCTTGGCCGATAACCCCCGCCGCAACCCTGGTCACAGGCAGCGGGCCGCTCACGCTGGACGACCGTCGCAAGGATAGCTCTTGCAAAAGGTCTTCATAGGACACAAGAGACAGTAGGGATCCCTGGCGGTGCAGACCAGCGCGCCAAAATCCATTACCGCTTGGTTGAAATCGTAACCCTTGCCTTTGGGTATGAGGGCCTCGGATAACGACCAGAGCAGAGCTTTGTTCGACTTGGGATTTCCCTGCCCGAGAAAGACCCGCTGCAACACCCGCATGACATTGGTATCCAGGATCGGCGCATCCTGATTGAAGGCAAACGAACGGATGGCGCCGGCCGTATACCGACCGATTCCCTTGAAGGACAATAGCTCATCGGCCTCGCTCGGAAGCCGGCCTCCGTAGCGCGCCACTGTTTCACGCGCAATGCTGTGGAGGCGATAGGGCCTCACGTTATATCCGAGCGGGTACCAAGTCGCGCGTACCTCCTCCGGACGTGCCGTTGCCAGCGCGGCAAAAGTCGGATAGCGTTCAAGGAACTCGTGATACTTTGGGATGACCCGATCGACCTGCGTCTGCTGGAGCATGACCTCCGAGACCAAGATTTTGTAAGGATCGGAGGTGCGCCGCCAGGGCAAATCACGGCCGAACTCCCGATACCATTTCAACAGGGCCCGTGCGAAGCGCCGTTTTTCAGGCGAGCTGACGGCGACCGGCTCCGTGCGACGACCGCGGACGGCATGCCGAGAGGACGACCCTTTGCCTGGACGAGAACGGACTGAACCCTTCTTTGCCATAAAGCGATCCAGCGGAATGGGGCCGGATTGTAGGAAGCTTCCGATCGAAAGTAAACCTGTGTCCGCTCAGACCGTGAACACAAACCGATATTGCAATTCCCGGGGAGTCCTCCCTATTCTGAGGTAAGATGAAAGCAGAGAGTCGCAAACCCATCGACGCGTCCAATAGATGAGGAACACGACTGAGAGCGCATCGTTTGGCCCAATCCTTGACGCCAAGATCGCTGTTCTACCGTGATGGTCCAATGCTCGAGACATAGAGCGGATAGACGCCGGTCTTGGCGTCCGACACATAACGCGCCAACACATCACGAATCACGGGAAAGGCCAAGGAGTCCCAGGGAATCCGATCATGTACGAACAGCTCCACCTCCAGACTTTCGGGGCCGGCGCGAAATTCCGGCACCGCCAGTTGCCCTCGAAATACCATATAGACCTGGCCGATGTGGGGCATGCTCACCACCGCATACAACTGGCACGCCTGCACGGTCGCCTGTGCCTCCTCCAGCGTTTCTCTACAAGCCGCTTCCTCCGTGCCCTCGCCGAGTTCCATGAATCCGGCGGGGAACGTCCAGAATCCCGCTCGTGGATCGATGGCTCGCCGGCACAACAGGACCCGGCCTTCCCATTCCACGATGCAGCCGGCGACGATTTTCGGGTTTTCGTAGAGGATCGTATCGCACAGATCGCACACCAGTCTTTGCAAATGATCGCCGGGCGGGACTTTCCTGCCGAGGGGCGCCGCGCACTGGGGGCAGAACTTCATGGGTGCCAGTAACATCGCACGAGTTGTTGCTCCATGCATAGCATAGAGGCCCGGCGCTTTGCATCAGGTTGGCGGCTGTTCGTTCTCGCCGCGCTGGCGTTCTTGGGAGCCTGCCGATCGTCTCTGCCGGAATTGCCCATCATGCCGATCGAGCCTCCGCTGCCGCCCGGGCTCCGCATCGACCCGGCGGTTGCGCGCCTGGCTCGCCAGGTCGTCCCCCTGCTCGAATCCAACGTCGGCTCGCACAATAAGGCCACGCTCTTGGCGCTGACCGGGGCGCGCACCTTTCCCGCCATCGGGAAGCGTGGCGATACTCTGGATATTCTGCTGGACCCCTGGCAGGGCATGACCCAACTGGAATCCTATGGGCTCCTTGTCAGTGCGCTCTCCAAACACGGAGTTGAGGGGTTGGACGACCTGCTGCTGACCTTGGAGAAGAGCCGAATCAAACCGGACCATGAGATATTGGCCACCAAGCGGCTCGGTGGGAGCGAGAAGGCCGCCGGCGATACGTTGGCCGCATTGCTCGAACAAGTGAAACACCATTGCGAACGCGCCATGCGGCGGCTGTCGACTGAAGACCGCCAGTTTCTCTTCGACCACGCGATGCGGTTTCTCGATGATTTCAGTCCCCAGTTTACGGATCCTGACAGTCAGACAAAATTCCTGCTCTACAGCAACCGGCGCTTTATCCAACTCATCCAAGAGTATGTGGATTATGATGCGCTGGTCACAGCCGCCCAACTCGCGACGAAACTGGGCAGCATGGACTTGCTGCGTAACCTCAACGAATCCCTCCGCACAGGCGCCAAGGTCAAGAAACCGCCGGAGGGTGTGAAGGGGGATGTGCTGCTGGTTCGCGAGACTACGGCCGGCACCATTGTGGTGGGAGGGCCCGGCTCCAACACCTACCAACTCGACGGCCGGATTGCCTTAATCATCGACCTCGGTGGCGACGACATCTACCGGGGAGTCATCGCGGCGTCGGGTCATGCGGAACAATCCGTCCATATCGTGATTGATCTGGCAGGCAACGACGCCTACTCCCCCAGCGTGCCGCTCGGATTGGCGACGGGACGAGGTGGCATCGGGCTCCTCATCGACAAGTCCGGCAACGACAGTTACGAGTTATCCGAAGGGTCTGGAGGAACCGGATTTGCGGGGATCGGCCTCCTGTACGATGAAAACGGAAATGACATCTATACCGGTTCCAAATTCACCCAAGGCGCCGCAATCGGCGGGTTGGGTCTGCTCCTGGATGTCGAAGGAGACGATCAGTACCAAAGCTTCGGTTATGCCGTCGGCTTCGCTGGACCGGGCGGCATCGGGGTCGTCGCCGACCTGTCGGGCCACGACAATTACCAATGCGGACAGAAATACCCGAGCCTATACAATGCCGTCGATGTCCCCGACGGTGATCGCAGCAGTCCTCTGTATCAGTTCGAATGTTTCGGCGTCGGAGTCGGATCGGGCATCCGCGTCCTCTCCAAGAACCAGGATGATCTGGCCTATGCCCTCGCGGGCGGTCTCGGAATGTTGCTCGAATTGGAAGGGGACGACCATTACCAGACGGCTAACTTTTCCCAGGGGACCGGTTACTTCTTCGGAACCGGGGTCAAGTTGGACTTAGGAGGAAACGACGACCATTTGGCCGCCCGTTATGGAATTGCAGCCGGAGCGCATTATGGGGCCGGCCTCTTCATCGACTATCAGGGGGCGGACTACTACGACTCGACCGGCCCTCATTACAACGCGGGCGCCGCCTGGGATGCGAGTGTCATGCTCGGAATCGACGCCGGGTCGGATGACGACATCTATTCCTTCGAACGCGCCAACGGTCTCGGAATCGGCCAACACAACGCTTGGAGCGCCTTTATTGAAGAAGGAGGGAAGGATCGTTACCTGGTCCCACGCGGGCTTGGGGTGGCCGAAGCCGGAAGCGTGGCAACCTTCTTCGATCTGGCAGGGGCCGACTACTATGCCCGCACCTTCCCCGCCGGCAGCGGCAGACGCAACAACCAGGAGACGGTTTCGGACAATCCCGGGTCCCTGTTCGTCGATCGCTAGTCAGGAACAGTCCGACCACCCCTGAAAAAGCATGATCTTGCGCCTTCGGCTCCCCGGCTTCCATCTCGCTCCGCCCCCGCTTGCTTGACTTCGTCTCGCCCGTGTCTATCTCCATCGAGGAACCGCTACTCGGCGGTCCCGCAGGAAGAGAGGAGAGACCATGAGTGACGAAACCGATTTCACAACTCTGCCGATCGTACCGGTCAAACGAACCGTCTTGTTCCCCGGGGTCATGATGCCGCTGACGATCGGCCGATCACGGTCGATCTCGGCGGTTGAAGCTGCTTCCAAGTCGGAGGACAAGACCCTCCTGGTCGTGGCTCAGCGTCAGCCGGACCTCGAACAGCCGACACAGAATGACCTGTACACCATCGGAACTAAAGCCATCATCAAACAGATCGGCCGAACGCCGGACGGTCAACTGCATACGCTCGTGCAGGGTGTGGACCGACAGGTCCTGATCAAGCTCGAACGGCTGGATCCGTTCTTGGAAGGGCGCGTCCGGCCACTGTCGCTGCCCGGTGAGAGCGGAGCCGAAGCCGATGCGCTCCATCGCGCCATCATCGATTTGACAGGCGAACTGACCAAACTGATGCAGACCAGTGGTGTGACTGAGGCGCTCCTTTCCCTGGGCATGGATCCGGACCCGGTTGCGCTGGCCTATCGCGTGGCCTCGTTGTTGAACATGACGCTGGCCGAAGAGCAGGCCTTGCTCGAGACCTCCACGCGTGAGGATCTTCTCCGCAACGTCTATGCCGCGCTCGCCCGGGAGGTTCAGATTCTCCAGATTCGGAACAAGATCGCGAGCGAAGCCCAGGAGAAAATCGGAAAGACCCAACGCGAGTATATTCTTCGCGAACAACTCAAAGCCATTCAACGGGAACTCGGCGAGGACGAGGACGAGGAAGGCGATGCGGCAGAACTGCGGCGCCGCATCCGGGAAGCCGATTTACCCGAATCGGTCAAAAAGGATGCAGAACGCGAGCTCGCACGTCTGGCCAAGCTGCCCCCGTCGGCGGGAGACCATCAGGTGATCCGCAACTACCTCGAACTCTTGCTCGAACTGCCCTGGCTGAAGTCTTCTGAGGACAGTCTCGATCTGGCTCGAGTGCGGCAAGTCTTGGATGAGGATCATTACGGGATCAAGGAAGTCAAGGAGCGAATCGTCGAGCACCTGGCGGTGTTGAAGCTGAACCCGACCGCGAAGGCACCGATTCTGTGTCTCGTCGGGCCTCCCGGTGTCGGCAAGACCAGTCTCGGCCAATCAGTGGCCCGCGCGCTCGGTCGCAAGTTCGAGCGGGTCAGTTTGGGAGGCGTGCATGACGAGGCGGAACTGCGGGGTCACCGGCGGACCTACGTCGGAGCCATGCCCGGCAGCATCATCCAGGCATTGCGACGCGCGGGGGTCAACAATCCGGTCGTGATGCTGGACGAAGTGGACAAGGTTGGGCGGGATTTTCGGGGTGATCCCGCGGCGGCCCTGCTGGAGATTCTCGATCCGGCGCAGAACCACACGTTTCGAGATCACTATCTGGATCTGCCGTTCGATCTCTCGAAGATCATGTTCATCACGACAGCGAACACCTTGGATCCGATTTCGCAGCCGCTCTTGGACCGGATGGAGGTCATCCGACTTCCCGGCTACAGCGAGCAGGAGAAATTCGAAATCGCGCAGCGTTACCTCTGGCCGAGACGGGTTCACGAGGCCGGGCTCAAACAGGAGTTAATCCGACTCTCGCCAGAGCTCATGACGCTGATCATCGCCCGGTATACCAGAGAGGCGGGAGTGCGTCAGCTTGAACAACAGCTCGGCAAGCTCGCACGCAAGATCGCGCTGAAGATCGCCGAATCCCCGGCCGAGCAGATGGAGTCCCCCATCGACCTCGCCAAAGAAGAGGTCCAGGAATGGCTGGGTATGGAACGGTTCCAGCCGGAGGAAATCCGGAAAGACCTGCCTCCCGGCGTCGCAACCGGCTTGGCCTGGACGCCGACCGGCGGCGATGTCCTCTACGTGGAAACCAGTCTGCTGCCCGGCAGCCACGATCTCACTATCACGGGGCAACTCGGGGAGGTGATGCAGGAGTCGGCGCGGGCCGCGCGCAGCTACCTCTGGTCACATGCCGAAGGGATGGGACTCGACATTTCCCGTTTCAAGCGGAACGGGTTGCACATCCATGTCCCATCGGGAGCGATCCCCAAGGATGGTCCATCCGCGGGCGTCACGATGGCGACGGCCTTGGCTTCGGCCTACACGGGCGTCCCTGTGCGGCGGGATACAGCCATGACCGGTGAAATCAGCCTGAGCGGGCTCGTCCTCCCGGTTGGAGGGATCAAGGAAAAGGTCCTGGCCGCTCACAGAGCCGGCATCACCCGCATTATCCTTCCGAAGGCCAACGAGAAGGACCTTAAGGAGGTGCCGGAGGAGGTGCACAAGGCCGTGCAGTTCATCCTTGCCGAGCGGATCGACGACGTGCTCCGAGCAGCCATCGAGGAGACAGGCGGAGCCGCGGCGAAGAAACCCGGTCCTACGGCGGCCGCCGAGACCGTCGAAGTCCTGTAAGGCTGCTCGGTTTAGGTTGACACAGGAATAAAGGATGAAAAGGGGCCGGCCGCTTGGCCGGCCCCTTTTCTCTTGGATCACAAGCCATCAGAGATCGGAGGGACCGTCCTGATTATCTACCCGACACCAGCTTCCAGATGGCTGCGATCCCCCAGAGCACCAACACGATGGCCCCAAGAACCACAAGCAGCGTGGTGACCGCCAACGAGAGGACGAAGATCCAATCTTGAAGGGTTGAAGGACGCCGTTCCGCCGTCACGTGCCGGCGCAGCAGATCCGCATTCCGGGCATTGCTGCGGAACCAGACCGAGAACACATCCCCCACGAGCGGTACCGCACCGACAATCGCATTGACGGCCATATTGGCGGACATCCGAACCAACACGATACGAGGTACCTGAAGCTTGGCTGCGAGAAGCAGGATCGTTGAACCGATGAGGCCGGCCAACGCATCACCCGCACCGGGCAACAGGCCGAGCAACGGATCGAGCCCGAATCTGATGCCGGTGCCGGGGATCCGAAACGACGTATCCAAAATGCGGGCTATCAGGTCCGCAACCTGTCGAAGGTCTTCCCGTTGATCCTGCGCCAGATCCGGATCAGCACTGTCGCTCTGCCGGCGGGCCGATTGTTTCATCGTCAACCCTTGTGCGAGACTACCGTGGAGGCTGGAAACCTAGAAGCCGACGAGCAAGATCGGTTCATCGGCGATCCACTTCGAGCAGGAGGACGAACCATGGATATCCCCGCAACGATCGTGAAAGTCGTCAAAACCGATGAGCAATGGCGACAATCGTTGACTCAAGAGCAATATCAGGTGCTGCGTAAGGAAGGCACCGAACGGGCCTTCGTCAATGCCTATCATGATAACAAACAGGCCGGCATCTATCACTGCGCCGGGTGCGACCTCCCCCTCTGGTCCTCCGAGCAGAAGTACGACAGCGGCACCGGCTGGCCGAGTTTTTGGCAGCCGATCGCGCCCCACGTCGTCGCCACCAAGACCGATTTTCACCTGTTCTATGCCCGCACGGAGGTCCATTGCGCGCGATGCGACGGCCATCAAGGGCATGTCTTCAACGACGGCCCCAGGCCGACGGGACTCCGGTATTGCATCAATTCGGCCGCGATCAAGTTCGTCCCGTCATGAAACTCAGAATGCACGTCGTCGAACGTGGTCATGCAGTGATACGTTCCCTATCCATGACGGTTCGTGACACTCTACCCGTTTGATGCACAGAGTAGATGGACGAGAACACACGACAGCACTCTTGAGCCCGCGGCGGGTGAAGCCACGTCCGGTAGGATGGGATAGCACCTTATTCTCACTCCACCGCTTAACCTCAACCGACGGCAGACCACGAAGAGGGCTGACGGTCGGCTGCATCGACTTACCGACCATTTTGGTTATGGTCAAGCACGACAAAGTATTTCTCCGTGGACAATAGACATCCAGCCGTCCTCTGTATCCGCCCAATCCCGCCAAGCACGAGATACGCGCTCCAAACCCTTCTGTGTCGCGATCCCATTGTTGCGCAATTGGCCGGCTATCTTTGAGTGCAAAATCCTGTCAGCCCACATACCGCCCCACCAGGCACGGCTCGTGGGGGTAGACAGACACCAGGTGCTAGAAGTCGCTGTGATGTCTGTAAAGCCTGCACGCTGCGCCCAAGACAACAAGTAGCGCCCCGCGTTGGGTTCGCCGCCATTGGCGCGCGCGGCTTGCTGATACCACTGCATCCATTCGTCGAGTGCTGGAAGTTCCGGATACCAGATAAACCCGCTGTAGTCTGCGTCACGAACCGCCACGACGCCGCCTGGCTTGCATACCCTTTTCATTTCACGAAGAGCCTGAACTGGATCGCCGACATGCTGGATGACTTGGTGGGCATGCACAATGGCAAAACTGGCATCAGGAAACCCCAGTGCATACACATCACCGACGACAAAGCCGACGTTGTTCAAGCCTTGCCGATAGACTTCAGTTCGGGTCAGTTCAAGTGCTGCCGCCGTGGTTTCAACTGCCGTGACGCGACCTGGGGCAAGGTGTGTTGCAAAGTCGGCCGTAATGGTCCCCAACCCCGAGCCAACGTCGAGCAAATTGTGTCCGGGTTTGAGCTCATGCTTGAAGTACGCGGCAGAATTATCAACCGTGCGATTGTTGTGTGAACGCAGCACGGAGTCGTGATAGCCATGAGTGTAGGTTGCGTTCTTGTCGTTCATAAGTTCTCTGCACACTGAAAAACAAGGATGCGGTCTAACTATCAAGTGAACCGAGCGGTCCATGCAACCGGTAGGCGGGATATCTCGTTTGCGATCTCGGCTGTGGTGACGAGGTTGGTCTCCAATATCCCTCTGTCGCAGATAGTGCCAAGCCTGACTCGCTCAGATCGCCCGCTTGACCTCGCGGTGTGCCCAGATATCGGCACGCGGTATGTCCAGCCATCACCAAGGAAGAGCAAGCGGCGAGAGGGCAGGCCACCAGCTACGTGGACCGCATCTCCCACTGATTGCCCATCATGCCCACTTTGTTGCGATGTCGCCGAACATCATCGTGCGGCATGCTGTCGATGCTCATGCGGATATCCGCGTTCACATGACCCACTAGATAGTAACTATGTTCGACCAGACCCTTCACGATGCTTGTGCAGTCGATCTGGTGCACCTTGTTATGCACCAGTGTAGGCCGGGCCGGGCCGTTCGATCCCAATCGGTCGGGATTGCCCTTGGTAAAGTCCGAAATGACCAGAGCCGCATCGCCGCGATTGTGATAGACGCTCACGCTTCTGGCCATCTCGTGTACGCGCCCTAGGGGCTGCCCCTCCTCCAGCGCCGTGTCGTCTACATCCGGGGCACAGAGAAAGATATGTTCGAAGATGCGAGGCAATGCGTTCCCCGGTGTGAAAGCGTCGCACCGTGTGAGCGCGTTTTGTAACAGGTAGTTGCCCATGGAATGACACAGCAGATGGAGGTCCTGTTTGCAGAGCTCCTCTTCCGAACGACGCAGGCTCGCCAGAAAATCCCGCACCTTCAAGATACCGCGCCCCACCGCATTGCCGGAACCGGCCGCCTCCGACCGGTCCGATTTATAGGAGACGAAGGGTAGCGCCATCCCGTCCGACGGCCAACTGAACAGCACCACCTGCACATGCTGTTTTGGATCGCCCTCGGGACAGTGATTCAGCATCTCCTGGAGCGACAGGGCGGAGCCAACCGCGTCAACCCACGAGACATTGAAGCCGTGGATGTAAATCAGCACATCCGTATTCCTGAACATGATCGCCTGAAGATCGGAAAACGCCGCCTGCGATCCCAACTTGATCTTCTCCTGTTGACCCTCCGCGACGGATCGATCGATCTTTTCGCGATAGGCGACAATGTCGGCGGACTCAGCGCACTTGGAGAGATATTTGATCAAGCCCTCGCCGTTCCCCTGTCCCATGATCCCGCAGTCCGCATCCAAGAACTTGGCCATCTTGGCCTCATCGGCCTCCACAGTCAGCCTGCCGAAACGGAGGTTCTCAACCCCGTCGTCGCTGAATTTCTTGCCGTAGCCGTCGGGGTGCCAGCGGTCCTTGCCGAGGTAGTTGCGGTTGGTCGCGTAGAAGAGTCGTAACTCGGTCATGTTCGTGGCTCCTTGTCGCACATGGTGAGGTGCTGTCGCCGGCGCCGGCGGCGGCTGGCGGGATGTCCATATCGACTTCGACGACTGAAGTCAAGAACGAGCTGTCTGGATGCGCTCCACGAGCAATCGACTCGTCCTATCCCTCCTCCGGTCGAGCAGGCGAGATCACTTCGTACAGTGCGGAATAGTCCGCATCGCCCCATCCTTGACCGACGGCCTCAGATAAGAGCGATCGCACCCCGTCCAACCCGCCGATCTGTAGGTTCAGACTCTCCGCCGCTTCTCGGCAGAGATCGATGTCCTTCAACAGATGCCGAGCGGAGAAATTCGGATTGTCGTACTGCCGGTTGAGGAGCCGCGGTAATTTCTTCTCGAACATGGGTGCGAACAACGCACTGTCGCGCAACAGCGTCATGAACGATTCCATCGGAACACCGGACCGTTGAATCATCGCCAAACTAAGTGACAGGGCCGCGATATGCGAGGCGATCAATTGATTGAGCGCCAGCTTCACCAGAGCCGCCCGTCCGACCGGTCCGATCCAGCGAGGGTGAGGGCCGAAGCAGCCTAACAACCCCTGCCATGCGGCAAACTGTTCGGGGCTCGCTCCGACCATCACGAGCAGCCGACCTTCCTTCGCCTCGGCAAGGCTCCCAAGAACCGGAGCCTCCAGATAGTCGCCACCGAGCGCCGCGATTTTCCGCCCGCAGGTACGGCTTTCGTCGGGACCGATCGTTCCCATCTGGATCACGGTCTTTCCGTTCAAGACCGACGGTCCATCCAACAGATTCAACACGGCATGGATCGCCGGCGCATCCGCCAGCATCAGGATGATCACCCGTGCCTCCTGGATCGCCTGGATGGGATGTCCGGCCACCGGTATCCCTTGTCGCCGCAGGTCCTCAACCTTCCGACTCGTTCGATTGTAGAGACGCACGTCGTACCCGCAGGCCTTGAGACGCAGCGCCATCGGCCTCCCCATCAATCCTCCGCCCAGCACAGCAACCGTTACTGACACGGCACCCTCCGATTACTTTGGCAGCAACGCAATGACCCGCACCGGTCCTCCGCTCCCGCCTTTGATCTTCATCGGCAACAGGATCAGCGTGGCGCCCTTCGCGGGAAGCCTTTCCAGATTGGCGAGGTTCTCCAAGCCATAGAGGTTCGCTCCGTTGACAACCTGGTGAACAATAAAATCTCGCGACGGCCCATGGTCCATGCTGGCCGTGTCGATGCCGATTCCGTCGATCCGGCGCTCCTTCGTCAGATAGGCCGCTGCCTCCTTGGAAAACCCTGGAAAGTGCAGAGTGGCGGCATCGTCGGGTGTCATGCTGCCCAGGTAGGCCGACCGGTCCGGCCAGAAGCGCCCCCAGCCGGTTCTCATCAGGACGATCGCTCCATCGGGAATCCTGCCATGAGCCTGCTCCCAAGTTCGGATGTCGTCGATCGTCATGCGATAGTCCCGATCCTGCCTCGCCGCCTCCGACACATCGATCACGACCGCGGGACCGATCAGCTTCTGAAGCGGGATGGCGTCCAACGTCATCCCTTCCTTGGCAAAGTGAATTGGGGCATCGAGATGCGTTCCTCCATGCTCCGCGGTACAGAACTGCGCCGAGGCGTACCAGTATCCCCCCGGGGAGGAACCCCACGAAGTCTGTTCCCAAGCGAAGGGTTTGTTATGCGGCCAATAGATCGTGTGTTCATCGAAGGGATAGGTGAGGTCAATGAGAGTCCGCTCATCAAGCTCGGCCAAAGCCGAGGACGCGAGCACGACCATCAAGGCCAGACTCACGAGAACGGACCGATCAATCGTTCGTGCCATGGTGGCTCCTTTGCACCTGTTCTCAACGTCCCGCTCACCACAGACCGACGGGGCTGGCAGCAGCGTGATCGCCTATGCTACTTCTCTTCCATGGTGGATGTCTCGCCCTCCGCTTCTCTTTCCGACTCTCTCTCTGGCGCCAGAGTGCCTGTCACCTATCAAATTAGAGGAGACGAGTCTCACGCGCGACGGCAGGCCGATCTCGTCTGCATCGACCAAACGGTGGAAGCAGCCGAGGAGGTCATCCCAGCCGGACCGATACGGGATCAATTACTCGGCCGCATCGAATCGTTCGAGGCTGAAGGAAAAGCCTCATGGCTCGCCACGATCAGTTTCCCGATCGAGCTGGCAAAGGCTGGCGCTGTGGACCTGCTTCATCTGCTGTACGGCACGACCAGCCTCAAGAGCGGCATTCGTGTCGCAAGCCTCGACCTGCCGGAACAGGGGCTCGACGGCTGGACCGGCCCGCGCTTCGGACAGGCCGGCCTCAGAACGCTCCTGGGAATCCCGCACCGCCCCTTGGTCTGCGCCGTCCTCAAGCCACTGGGCCTGCCGGCACGAGATCTCGCAGTGCTGGCCTATCAATTTGCCCTCGCAGGAATCGATCTGGTCAAGGACGATCAAGGACTCAACGACCAGCCCTTCTGCCGTTTTGAAGATCGAGTGCGGGCCTGCGCAGAAGCGGTAACCCGTGCCAATCGTGAAACCGGACATCGCTGCCTCTACGCTCCGCACATCGGCGCGGCACTCCCGGTAGCCAGGGATCGCGCCCTCATTGCGAAAGCCAGCGGAGCCGGCGCCCTGCTCATCTGTCCGGGACTTACAGGGTACGAGACCTTGCGCCTGCTGGCCGGTGACCCGGAGATCACGCTGCCCATTCTGAGTCACCCAGCTCTCCTGGGCACCTATGCCATCAACTCCGATACCGGTTTGGCCCCTGCCCTCCTCTACGGCCAACTCCCACGCTTGATGGGAGCAGACATCAGCCTTTATCCGACCCACGGTGGCGACTTTGCCATGACCAGCGCGGATTGTCGGGCCATCGCGCGCGCAGCCTCGACCCCGTTCGGTGGGACCAGATCGATGTTTCCTAGTGCCGCCGGCCGGATGGGCTTCGGACAGATTCCGGAGATCGCGACATTGTATGGACCGGACGTGGTATACATTCTCGGAAGCCGCATTCAGAAACATCCGGACGGCCTTGTGAACGGCTGCCGTCAGTTCATTCAGGCGATCAGTCGGTCTACTATCCCAGACCGAGGTTCCTGACGATGACCCTGATCGCATCATCCACCATCGCGCCTGACTGTCGTAGCACCGTCTCATTTCAGAAGACTGACCGGCCGCGAGTCCTGCTGATTATTCCTCCTCTGACCCAGCTCAATACGCCATATCCCTCCACTGCGTATCTGACAGGATTCCTGCGCTCGCGCGGCTATGAGACGTTTCAAGCCGATCTTGGTATCGAGATGGTTCTCTCCCTGTTTTCAAGGAAGGGACTGCAGGAGGTCTTCGAGACCATCAGGCGGCAGTCGAGTGACCTCCCGGGCGAGGCCAGACAGATGCTGGCGCTCGAACAGGCCTACGTCAACTCGATCGATGAAGTCGTCGCGTTCCTCCAGGGCAAGGACCCATCCCTTGCCACACGCATCAGTCAGGGCCGGTTCCTTCCTCAGGGTCCCAGATTTGCGCGCCTCGCCGAGGCAGGCAAGCGATCCGGGTCTCCGTCGACCTTGGACCATGCCAAACATCTGGCCACGCTGTATCTCGAGGACCTCGCGGACCTGATCCAAGCGACTGTGGCCCCACAGTTTGCCTTGAGTCGCTATGCCGAACAGGTGGGCACCTCCGCTTCATCGTTCGATCAAGTCCTCCAGTCGCTGTCCACCGCTCCGTCCTTGACCGATCGCCTGATGCTTCTGGCGCTGGCTCAACATCTGGCCTCCGCTCGTCCCACGCTGGTCGGCCTTACCGTGCCCTTTCCGGGCAATCTGTACGCGGCTTTTCGGGCTGCCCAATGGCTCAAGGCGAACGAGCCGGCCATGACCGTGGCACTGGGCGGCGGCTATGCCAACACGGAGCTGCGCCGTCTTCAGGACCCGAGGGTCTTCGACTATGTGGACTTTGTGACGCTGGACGACGGAGAACGACCGCTCCTGTGTCTCGTGGAATATCTGTCCGGCCAACGATCCGCAACCTCGCTGTGTCGGACCTTCTTTCGCAAAGAGAACCAGGTAGTCTTTCCGTCCGGCGATTCCGAGCCGGACATTTCGATTCAGGAGATCGCCACACCGACCTACGACGGACTTCCGCTCGATCGCTACCTCTCGATTCTCGACACAACCAATCCGATGCACCGCCTCTGGTCCGACGGCCATTGGAACAAGCTCACTGTCGCCCACGGGTGCTACTGGAAGCGTTGTACGTTCTGCGATGTCGGGTTGGATTACATCGGCCGGTATGAAGCGACGGCCACCGATGTCTTGCTCGGCCGTATCGAGCGGTTGATCCAGGAAACGGGTCGCCGCGGGTTCCATTTTGTGGATGAAGCCGCGCCACCAGTCTCGCTCAAGTCGCTCGCGCTCAGATTGCTGGAGAAGGGCCTGACCATCTCATGGTGGGGGAACATCCGATTTGAGGAAGCGTTCACGCCTGACCTCTGCCGTTTGTTGGCGGCTTCGGGCTGCATTGCGGTCAGCGCCGGTCTCGAGGTGGCTTCGGATCGTCTGCTGGCCAACATGGACAAGGGCATTACCGTTGATCAAACGGTTCGGGTGGCAGCGGCCTTTCGGCAGGCCGGCGTCCTCATTCATGCGTATCTCATGTACGGATTCCCTAGCGAGACGGTCCAGGAAACGATCGACAGTCTCGAACGAATTCGACAACTCTTCGCCGCGGATCTGATTCAATCCGCATTCTGGCACAGATTCGTCGCCACCGCTCACAGCCCGATCGGCCTCGATCCGGCGAGCCATGGCATCACGATACTCGGACCGACACATGAGGGATTTGCGGAGAACGATCTGGTCCATGAAGATCGGTCGGCCACGGTTCCCGATTGGCTGGGCCTGGGCCTTCGCACCGCGCTCTCCGCTTACATGGAACGGCAAGGCTTCGAGAGACCGGTCCACCGCTGGTTCACTCACCGCGCACCGTGCACGACCGTCTCAAAGGATTGGATCGTCCAGGCGCAGCGCGCAAATTCGAAGACCGGCCGCTCCCTTGCCGATCATAATAGGCGACTGGTCTGGATCGGTGGGCAGCCGGTCATCGAGCGGACGGGCAAACAGAGCTGGACGGCTATCCTCCCGAACGAAATAGAGGATCGTCGCATCCGTCTCGACAAGCGCCAGGCTCAGTGGCTGTTGGAGCTGATTGCTGCAGCATGCCCGTGGACCGAGCGACCGGCGCCGAGCTATAGAAAACTGGCGGAGGTGCGAGAGTCCTATCCCTTCGGTGGCTCCACGGCGTTCGACTCCTGGTCACGGAGACGCGCCTGGCGAACGGTCAGACAGGCTGGCTTGCTGTTAATCTGACCCGGTCGAACCGATCGCATCCACACAATCGAGAAAGCGATGGACGCTCCGAATCAAGCGGTCGGACTTTTCTCCATTCCTCCCGGAAAAGCGAAGAGCCGCCCTGAGGCGGCTCTTCTGCGTTCAGATAGGTATCCGAGCCCCTATTTGTTGGGCTGTGGCGTGTACCGGAGATAGGGCTTGACGGCCTTAAACCCTTTGGGGAAGAGTTGCTTGGCCTCCTCGTCGTTGACCGCCGGCGTGATGATGCAGTCCTGCCCTTCCCTCCAGTTCACCGGCGTGGCCACCTTGAAGTTTGAGGTCAATTGGAGCGAATCGATCACCCGCAACAGCTCGTCGAAGTTTCTGCCGCAGGAGGCTGGGTAGGTCAGGGTGAGCTTGATCTTCTTATCCGGTCCGATTACGAACACAGACCGGACGGTCATGTTGTCGAGGGCGTTGGGATGAATCATGTCATAGAGCGTCGCGACCTTCTTGTCCGGGTCCGCGATCAGCGGATAGTTCACGGTGCAGTTTTGCGTTTCATTGATGTCGTTGATCCACCCCTTGTGGGCATCGAGCGGATCGACGCTCACCGCGAGCACCTTGACGTTGCGCTTCTTGAAATCGTTCGCGATCTTCGCCATGTAGCCCAACTCGGTGGTGCACACGGGTGTAAAGTCCTTGGGGTGTGAAAAGAGAATGCCCCACCCGTTGCCCAGCCACTCGTGAAAGTTGATCTTGCCCTCGGTCGTGTCGGCCGTAAAATTCGGCGCTTCATCGCCTAGTCGCAATGACATGGGATGCCTCCTTTTTGTAGAAGATTTTTGGGACGTAAGGCAGCAGCTCGGAAGGATGCTTGTCCGGCGAACCTTATCGTGTGTCTACGTTACAGCGGCGGCCACGCCATGTTCAAGAGCACCATGGAAGCCCTTCGAGCATACGGAGGATGCCAGCAAGGCCCCGGATTGCTATAATGGGAAACGCGTGATTACCTACCAAGCGAGATACGATGAAACTGCTGTTCAGATTGTTGCTCCTGTCGTTCATACTGGTCGAGGTGGACCGGTCCGGTCTGTTTGCACAAGCCCTCATGGAAAACGCCGCGGAGGGTTCCTCACAGACCCCTTCGACCGATGCCCCCGCTCCTTCTCCCGATGCTCAGGGTGCCGCACCCGAGGGCAGCCACACTTCCGGCTCAGAGCCGAAACAAACCCCTGAGACAAACGCCTCCGGCCCTCAGGAGCTTGCGAGCCCCGACTCCGGAGCGGCAGGCGAGCCGCAACCTCGTCCTGATTTGCCCTCGGAACTGACCTTGCCGACCCCGCAGGTGCAGGAGAGCCCCCTTCCCTCTCCGCACACCCCGGCTCCCAGCGCCATTGTGTCACCTCCGGAGGAGCCTCCGGTTTCGCTGGAAGCGGCACCCGCGAATGAGAAGCCGCCGGCGCAATCATCCGCGACTCCATCTCAGACAGGAGAAGAAGCGGCGCCTCCGGAATCAATGCAGCCGTCGCCTCAGGTGGCGACGACGGAGGCCAATCCCCTGGATGAGGCCAGGGCACTGCTCCTCAAGGGTGAGTACCTGGACGCCGCAACCCGGTTCCGACAAACGGTTCGCGACTACCCTGATCTGATCGAGGCGCGGCTCGCACTGGGGGAGGCCCTCGCAGCACTGGGCGACATGGACGGGGCCCTTGAGGAATACCGGCGCGTCATTCAGCGCGATCCACAGGCCACTGCCGGCCATCTGAAGATCGCCGGAATCTTGATGGCCAAACGCCATTGGAAGGAGGCGCAGGCCGCCTTGAATATTGCCGTCGCGCAACAGCCATCTCAACCTCAGGCCCACTACGCGATGGGTGTGATTCGATACAGCGTCGGCGACACAGCCGGGGCCATTGAAGCCTTTCGCCGTGTCATCGAACTCAAACCGGATTCGGCTGACGCCCATTATCAGCTCGGATTGTTGCTGAAATTGACCAAGCAGAAAAGAGAGGCCGCCGTCGAATTCGCCACGGCAGCCGCTGCAGGCCACCCCCGCGCCCAATATTTTATCGGCGCCGCCTATGCTTCCGGCAGCGGCATCGACAAGCAGATGGCCACGGCGGTGCAATGGTGGATGGCGGCGGAGGATCACGGTGTGCAAGAAGCCCATGATGCGCTGGCGCGCCTACGGCGGGCCGTTTACAAATGGCCGGACACGCCCGAAGGCATCAAGGCTGCCCAGGCTTTTGCCGCCTACCGTGACGCGCTCTGGAAAGAATTCCCCTCGATTACCCGCAGCGACAGGGAAGACAGTCTCGGCGGACATCTGTTGGCGCTCAATCACATCGGCGAGGCGATCCCGGTGCTGATTCGGGAAGCGAGCGCCATGGATACGTTGGCCGGATCGCAATTAGCCCTCATCTACGAAAGAGGTGCGGACCCGATCGTCCCTCCCTTTGACACCCGCATTTTGCGCTACTTCCAATCTGCCGCTTCCGAAGGCGTGCCTCAGGCGAAGTTGACGCTGGCGCGTATCCGTGCCCTCGGTCTCGGCGTTCCCGCCGACAAGCAGAGCGCTCTGAACCTGCTCAAGGGCCTTCACGGAATCAAGGCGGAGCAGCTCCTAGCCGATTGGGCCGCTGCCGCAAACGGTGCGATACCTCCGCCGACCGAACAGGCCCAGCAGTCCGGCACGGCAGCAGGTTCCAACAACCATACCAACTGAGTTCACCCTCGATGAGCCTCGGCCAGATCGCCGTAGACGTGATGGCGCGCCGGTCCTCTCCGTCGCGCCTGATCCAGGCGACGGCAATCGGCGGGTTGTCGGCCATTTTGGCGGCAGGAATCTTCGCCGGGGCCGGACCTGTCACGACCCTGCTCGATCGCGCACTGTATGACTGGTGGGCGACGAGACAAGCGACACCCTCTGTCGAATCGGTCATCATCATCGGCGGCGGGAACGAATCTCGACCAGTCGAGCCGGGTTTGCGGCGAGAACAAGTCGCGCGCGTGATCGATGCGCTACATCAAGCCGGTGTGCGGGCTATCGGCCTGCTCGACCCGCTGATCACACCCGGCGCTCCGGAACAGGGCGGAGCCGCCGGCGACACGCTGCTGGCCGAAGCGATCGCGCAGAGCGGCAGAGTGGTGATCCCGCTAGCCCTGATCCCGCAGGAGGGCCTTCAGCCAGGATCAACGGCAGACCGAGAGAACGGTTTCGCTCCGACGCACCGGCAGTGGCTCCCGGTGGTCGATCCCAACTATACAGGAGCGCCCGAGACCGTCCTCCTGGCCGCACCGCTCGGATCGCTCCTGGAAGCGGCGGCCACCGCGGGCCATCAGATCCTCACTCCGGACCGGGACGGAGTCATCCGGCACACACCGCTCTTCGTTCGGCTGAACGATCGTTTCGTTCCGGCTTTCGGGTTGGCGCTCTGGCTGACCGCCTTCAATCTCTCCGGCCCCGACCTCACCTTCCGATCCGGTTCGTCGCTAAAGATTCGCAGGTCCGGCTCGACCGAACAGGACCTGGTTCTGCCACTCGACGGAATGGAGCGTCTGATGCTCCCCGCATTGCAAGCCTCCTTGCCTCCCTCCGCAACCGTCATTCCAACAGAAGAGCTGCTGCGCTTGGTTGAGGCGAACGAGTTCGAGCTCCTCCGCACCAGATTCGCTCACACCATCGTTCTGCTCGAAACTAGAGAGCGGGAGAAGGCAGGCTGGCGCATGACCAGACCTCCCCTGACTGACTATCATCTTCTGACATCGTTGATGACCGGTCGCTGGGCCACACCCTGCTCCCCATCAGTCACTGTCGCCGTTTCCTTATTGCTTCCCGCAATGGGAGCCTGGCTCTTCCTCACCTTGCACGCCGGGAGAGCGGCCGCCTTGGCTAGTGCGATCGTGCTGGCCTATTTGGGGCTGGCCCTCGGTTTCCTGTCCTTCTCCCACCTCGTCATTCCGGTATTCGTTCCTCTTTGTGCGCTCTTGGTCACAACCGGCTGTGCCCTGATGTGGAAACAGACTGCCGCCGGAGTACAGATCCGGCTCCTGGAACAGGATGTTCAGCGTGTCCAGGCACACCTTACCGCAGTACGCGAAGCCGTGGCTTCCCAGGAATCCCTGGTCGAGCGGCTGACCGAAGACCTCGAAGCGGCGCGCACCGGCATGCTGGAATCGGCCACGAAAGCCCGTTCCCTCGAATCGTCCGCCCGGTCGATGCAGCAGGCGCTTGAGGAGGCTGCGGCCAAGGAGTTGGAAGCGCGCCGCCGCCTGAGCGAACTGGAGACGGATCTCGCCGGCTTGAGGGCCGCCTCTGTCACGGACGAGCCGATGCCACAAGCCGAGTGGGAGGACCTCCGCGAGACATGCCGGCAGTTCAATATTCTGTCACGGAACCCGGCGGTGTTGAAGAGCTTCAGGGAGGTCAAGAAGGCCGCCCGCACTCCGATTCCCATTTTGATTCTCGGAGAATCCGGCACCGGCAAAGAACTCTTTGCCCGCGCCGTCCATCTGCTCAGTCCTCGATCCGCCCAGCCGTTCATCGCCGTCAACATGGCGGCGATCTCACCGGAGCTGTTTGAAAGCGAATTATTCGGTCATGTTCGCGGAAGCTTCAGCGGAGCCACCCAAGACCGTCCGGGCTATTTCGAGTTGGCGGACCGGGGCACGCTCTTCCTCGACGAAATCGGCGATCTCCGACCCGACCACCAGAGCAAACTTCTGCGGGCGCTGCAAGAACGGACATTTTATCGCGTAGGAGCCACCAAACCCTCCACCGTGGATGTCCGCATTATCGCCGCCACCAATCGAGACCTGATCCAAGGAGTCACGGACGGCTG
Organism: Nitrospiraceae bacterium; assembly: GCA_040981105.1. GTDB lineage: Bacteria > Nitrospirota > Nitrospiria > Nitrospirales > Nitrospiraceae > Nitrospira_G. Next base: position 25,852 of record JANRMO010000026.1, on the reverse strand, counting down.
GTTCCGTTCCGACCTCTATGCCAGGCTTCGTGGTTTGACTGTGACCCTGCCGCCGTTGCGCGACCGGCGCGAGGACATTCCGCTCCTCGCAGAACATTTCCTGAAGACGGCGGGGGCCGCCATATCCCGGTCTCCGCTCAAGTTCACCGAAGACGCCCTGAAGACGCTAGTAGAATATGCCTGGCCGCACAACGTGCGTGAGTTGCAACAATGCATCGAACAGGCGGCCGCCCTGACAGACGGGGATCTCATCGGAGTCGAAGACCTCCGACTCACACGACCCTTGCCGCCACGATCCCCTCGCACCGGTGGAGCGGGGTCTTCCCCTCCGGATGTGGCGGGAGACAGGGCGGTACTGGAATGTCTCCGCACTCACCGGTTCGACATGCAAGCCACCGCAAGAGCCTTGGGTTGGGATCGGAGTACCGTCACCCAGCGGTTGAAGGGACTCTGCTTCCAGGCTCTTGTCGATCACGGACACGACAAGGTTCAGGCGGCGGCCGCCCTAGCCCAGGACCCCGGCCTGATCCGAACGGTTGAATTGAAACTCATCGAGTACACCGATCACCTGTTCCAGGTTGCCCGAACCTATCCCTCCGCGACGGACGCGATCGGGGCCTGTCGGAGACGGTTCAAGAATCTGTCCGATCGTCACTTCAAGGCGGTGGAAGTACTGATCCAGCGAGAGTTTGAAATGCACGGGCGGAGCAGCCGACTCCCTTCTCAAATCCAATAGACTCCATGCGGGGCTATCCCCGCATCCCCTCAACAGCCTCTGAATTCCCGCAACGTATCCTTCAGGAACGTTTTCGCATCTTCCTGAATTTGCATGAGTATTTGACTCGTTCCCGATCTGACGCTTCGGCACCCCTGTTGCTCATCCCCAGGCTCGAACGATGGCTTCATGGAATGAACGGCCGGAACGAAAGGAGGTGACGGAAAACGCCGTTCTATCGGAGCCACGAAAGAAGGAGCGAGAACAGATCACACCCGCACCACCTGCTCTCAGGGAGTACGGGTTGCTCTCCCGTCGTACTGGGCTCTGGGGGAGCGAGAGACAACGGTAGGAGATCTTTCAGGAAGAAAGGAGTTCCATCCATGAACAAAGGTGCCGAACACATAGTCTATGCCGCCAATCCGACAGCCGACAGCGCCGCCCACGGAGGACAGGCGGATCGCGGCATAAGCGAAGTCATGATCGTGGGAGGGAGCGTGCTGGTGCTGGCCGTTGGGATAGGGATCGCCTGGATGGTGGCCTCGCAACCGGAACAGACGACGCGGGCAACGTCCGTCTCCTTTCCATCATCGCACATCGTGATGCCGGACGTTTCGACCTCCGCGGATCGCACGGGCGAGATCGTCGGCCAACCGGTACAACAACCTTCTGTCTCGACGGCTGCCCTCCCGACCCAATTCAAAGAGTCGCACCACGCCGATATTTCGTTTGATTTCGGGAAAACGCGACTCACCGATGAGGCCAAGGTCTATCTCGACGAGCATGCGGCCTTTATGACCAGAAACCAGGACTATGGGCTCCTCATCCAAGGTTACACCGATGGTCGCGGTTCGTCGTTCTATAACAGAGCCCTCGGTCTCAAGCGGGCTGAATCCGTCAAGGCTTACCTGATCGGCCTCGGGGTGTCGGAGCACCGGATCAAGACCGCAAGCCTCGGCGAAGATGGAGTCCTCTGTCTTGACGACAGTTCGGACTGCCTCATGCTCAATCGCCGCGCCCATCTGGAGTTCATTAAGGTCGGGTCCACACATTTGATGCCGCCTGTAGAGTCGGTCCCAGCGGACAGCACAACCGTCCCGTCGGAGCCTGTCACGGCTGAACCGATCGTAGAACCGGTTCAGGATTCGACCGATACTTCCATCCTCCTTCAGCCTGTCGAATCCCAGGAGACTGAAAATCAGCTCGGGCCGGACGATCCAGGCGTCACGCCTTAACGAACCTGCTGCGCCGGAGGCCGGCATGGTCCGACCTCCGGCTCCTCCAAGAGCCTTAAACGAATCGACCCCAGGAGCTCCCATGCGAATTCTTGCAATCGACAGGCATCGTGTCCGGCTGATTCTCCTCTTGATCCCACTCATGATGGTCCCGGTTCTGATCTCCTCGCTATCCATTTGGCAGGTGATCGCGTCCGCCGCGGACGACGGACAGGAAATGTCATTGAAGGCAGTCACCAACGGAACACTGTTGTTGAAAAGCCAACCCGGCTTGCTGATCCCGGCGCCGACCCTCCATACCGACGTGACCATCTCTGTAAGCGGCCTCATCTCCCGCGCCAGGGTACGCCAACAGTTTTCCAATCCAGGCGAGACTTGGCTGGAGGGTATCTATGCCTTTCCCCTGCCGGAGAGAGCCGCCGTGGACCATCTCAGGATGAAGATCGGCGAACGGATCATCGAGGGCCAGGTCAAGGAACGGAGCGAGGCGAAGCAAACGTACGTACGGGCCAAATCAGAGAGCAAACGCGCGGGCCTCGTCGAGCAGGAACGACCCAACCTGTTCACGACCTCGGTCGCTAATATCGGACCTCATGAAACCGTTCAGGTTGAAATCGAGTATCAGGAGACGATCAGGCCGGATCATGGGAAATTTCATCTTCGCTTTCCGATGGCCATCGGCCCTCGTTACATCCCGGGACATCCACTCGACAGCGTGACCTCATCAGAACCACCTTCTTCGTCGAGCCACAGTGCTCAAGGCCATGGTTGGGCGCCGGACACGGATCAAGTACCGGACGCCTCCAGAATTACCCCTCCCGTGCTGCATCCCTCTCAAGACCCCATCAATCCGGTCAGCCTCTCAATCGATCTGATGCCGGGATTCCCGATCTCCCACGTGGACGCGCCCTACCATGCTGTTCAGGCCGTATCCGAGACCTCCACGCATTGGCGCATCGCGCTCCGGGATGGCCCTGTACCTGCGGATCGCGACTTCGAATTGGTGTGGCGGCCCTTGCCCGGTTCCATGCCGGCCGCGGCCCTGTTCACCGAATCACACAAGGAATCACAATATGGCTTGCTGATGATCACGCCGCCGGCGATCGAACATGACTCGTCGATCGGAGGTCCGCGTGAGGTCATCTTCGTCATCGACACGTCCGGCTCGATGCACGGTCTGTCTCTCGATCAAGCCAAGGACGCGCTGCGGCTGGCGCTCTCCCGGCTGCGCCCGGAGGATCGCTTCAACATCATTCAATTCAACAGCGTGACACACCGGTTGTTCGCCGCTCCGCAACCGGCCGTGCAGGCGCAACTCGATCAGGCGATTGGCTACGTCGACGGACTTCAGGCCACCGGGGGCACGGAAATGCTTCCAGCCCTCACCCTCGCCCTCGACGGCTCACCCCAGCCCGGTCGGCTACAGCAGGTCATCTTTCTGACAGACGGACAAATCGGAAATGAAACGGAATTGTTCACCACGATTCAGGAACGCCTGGGCGATAGGCGTCTGTTCACCGTCGGCATCGGGTCGGCGCCCAACAGTTATTTCATGCGGCGGGCGGCAGAGATCGGGCGCGGCGCCTTCACCTATATCGGAAGGATCGACGAGGTGCGGGACCGCATGACCGATTTGTTCCAAAAATTGGAACACCCGGTACTGACCGACCTCGCAATCACAGACGAGGGCTGGGGACAGATGGGCCTCCTGCCGGCGCAGATTCCGGACCTCTACATGGGAGAACCGATTCTGCTCGCACTTAAGGCACCGTCGTTTCCCAATCACGTCACACTCAAGGGACGGATCGGCGCTCGGCCGTGGCAAGCCGAGTTCACGTTGATCGATCGCCAGGATCGGGAAGGCATTGCGGTCCATTGGGCCAGAGAGACAATCCACGCCCTCACGGAGCGCCTCGTCCACAGCACCGATCACGCCTCGCTCCGAAATCAGATCGTCGAGGTTGCCTTACAGCATCACCTGGTCAGTCGATTCACCAGCCTGGTGGCGGTTGACCTCGCCCCGGCCAGACCGCCCATGAATCCGCTGTACACAAAGCCGCTTCCGACCAATCTCCCTCACGGTCAAGACTATGAACACATCTTTGGCTTGCCACAGACCGCTACCTCCGCATCCCTCCATCTCATGATCGGCGGACTGGCGCTGTTGCTAGCGATGTCCTTCGTGGCGCGTTTCAGGTCTTCCACATGATGGGCACATTCCACCGGCTATCAGGCTGCCTGGCCATCGGCATCATGGGTTGTTTGGGGATGTGGGAATTGGCGCAAGGAGGGTGGATCCACTTGAAGGCGTCATTGGCGCAACACTTACTGCAACAAGCATGGGCGCAGACGATTGCGCGACAAACCCCAATCAAACCCTGGCCCTGGGCAGACACCTTTCCTATCGCCAGACTCTTGGTATCGCGTCACCAGATCGATGAGATCGTGCTGGCCGGCGCCAACGGACGGACGTTGGCGTTCGGACCAGCTCACCATGAAGACAGCGCGAAGCCTGGCATGACGGGTGTCAGCATCATCACCGGTCATCGGGACACCCATTTCCGGTTTCTTCACCGGTTGGAGCCGGGTGACCGGATCGATGTGGAGACCGTACATGGCGCCTTGGTCAGCTACCGGGTCCTGGCCAGCAGCGTGGTGGACGGCCGGCTGCCGTTACAGGTTTCGGGAGGGGACGAAAACGTTCTGCTCCTGGTGACTTGCTATCCCTTCGATGCCTTGGTGCCAGGCGGGCCACTCCGCTATATCGTGATGGCAGTGGCGAGTGAGCGGTGACCACGCATAGAGTCGAGGGGACTGGCTCCGCCGTCTGGATCGCTAGGGGACTGGCCCCCTTCACCGCGTCTGCGCGTGGTGTCTGTCCCACTTCTGAACCAATCGTAATTGCAGCAGCGCGACTCAAGTTTGTGGCCGGGTATCCGAAAAAGAAACGGGAATACCCATGGCCGTCACGAAGCCCCATGCCTCACGCCTTCGGATCTCCAATGATCCGATGTATCAACTCTTACGCGACGGCGCGATCACCGAGTTCAACGCCAAAAAGGCCGCGGGCCAGACGGTAAGCCTGCGCAACTGTGACCTCCGGGGCCTTGACCTGCGTGGATTGGACGCGGACGGCTTAGATTTCAGCGACAGTTATTTCAGGCAGGCCGACCTGCGCGGCGTGGATTTCCGCCGCGCGAACCTCGAAGGGGCCAGCCTCAACAATGCCCAGATCTCAGGCGTCTACTTCCCCCTAGAACTCTCCCCTGAAGAAATCACCCTGTCCCTGACCCACGGCACTCGCATGCGGTACCGGAAATAGCCCCGGCGCACGCCGTTCCAACCCCTGCACGCAAAGAAGGCCCTCGCGCAGTCCGAAGCGTCATATCCGGCGTCGGAGCGGTGCCCCCATGCACCAAGAGCTTGTTCACCCTGGGCGAGGTCAGATACCCTGTCCTTGCCTACAGCATTCCACTCGCTATATTCTGTCATCCGCAGTTATGGAGCATCTCACCTGCGGGTTGATCATTCCGAGCCTCGAGCCACCCGGCTCGAAGAGGAGTATCCGCCATGGGGAAAATCGTCGAGTGCGCCAAGGTTGATCCATCCTCCGGATGCAAGCACATCGTTCGTGGGAAGACCGAAGAAGAACTCCTGAAGAACGCCATGGAACATGCGAAGCAACACGGGATTCGGGAGGCAACGCCCGAACTCATGGCTAAAGTAAAAGCAGCGATCCGGGACGAGAAGTAAGCGCATCGCTCCCAACATTCACAGCCCAACAACCGGCTGAAGCTGACGCCATACGGGAGGTCAACGGGTGCGGCCAACGAGCCGTCAGCTCAAACCAAGCTTGGTATAGGACTGCGTCCGATGAGCCGCCCGCTGATACCTGCCACGAAGGAAAATGAAAACGCTTAAGGTGTCTCTCCGCCGGCAGCAATAACGAGCGGCTTTGCCGGATGAGCCGGCAGAACAACCGAAGGTTGGCACAGAGGGCTTCGCCTGAAGAGCCCGCGGTACACGCCCAATAAGAAACAAATCCCTTGAGTTGTTTCTCCGCCGGCGCAAGAAGAAGGGCTGCGCCTCACTCTTGTCCAAAATAAGGTCTTAAAACACCTCCGGCTTGTAAGTAGGATGGGCTGTTGACCAGCACCCATCCACGGCGTACCCGCGCCGTGTCACCCACAAGCCGGAGGTGCCTCATGGTAGCCGTGGCCAGTTGCTTTGCGCAAATCCTCGCCCTGATCGATCGCACCGCATTCGCTCGCGCCGTCCGACAGCATGCCGCGGAACGAGCGGCCAAAGGCTTCAGCTGCTGGGACCATTTCGTTCTGTGGTGGCTTGGCCACCGCGCTGGGCAAGTTGGTCCACTTGGGTGTGCGCCGGACGCCGACCCGCTCAACGCTGGCCTATGCCAATGCCCATCGCCCCTGGCAACTGGACGAGACCCTCTTCTATCAGGTGCTCGGCCGTTGCCAGGCCGTCGCAGCCTTGAAACGGCGCCGGTTCCGATTCAAGCATCCGTTGCGAACCCTGGATACGACGATCATTGAGCTCTGTGCCACTGTGTTCGATTGGGCCCGGTTTCAACGGACGAAAGGCGCCATCAAGCTCCATCTTCAGCTCGATCATCAAGGTTGCTTGCCCTGTTGGGCGCTTGTGACAGACGGCGATACCAACGATGTGCGGATTGCCCAGCAGCTCACGTTTGCGCCGGGCACCATCGTCGCTGTTGATCGGGGCTACCTGGACTATGCCCTCTATCATCGCTGGACAGTCGGCGAGGTGGGGTTTGTCACGCGGCCCCGCACCAACATGCTCTACGACGTCGTGGAGCAGCGCCCCGTGCCGGCACGCGGGCCGGTGCTGGTCGATGAGGTGATCCGCCTGACCAGTTCCCATGCGGCCGACCGTTGCCCGGTCCCCTTGCGGCAGGTGATCATCTGGGATGAGCGGCACCAACGACGGCTCACCTTCCTGACCAATCTCATGCAGTTGGCCGCCAGTACCATTGCCGCGATCTATCAGGAGCGCTGGCAGATCGAACTCCTCTTCAAGGCCTTGAAGCAACACCTCAAAATCAAGACGTTCGTGGGCACCCGTGAGAACGCCGTGCAGGTGCAGATCTGGATCGCGCTGATCGCGATGCTGCTGCTGAAATTTCTGCAGCTCAAGTCCACGTGGCCCTGGAGCCTTTCGAACCTGGCCGCGTTGCTCCGCTTCAACCTCCTGACCTATCGGGACCTGTGGGCGTGGCTCAATGCACCCTTTGACCGCCCACTGCTTACATCAGCTCCCACGAAAGGGAGGCTCTTCGCCCCATAATCTTGGACAGCAGCATGGGGCAACCTCATCCGAGAACCGGAACCAAAGCCGTCTGAAAGGCAATATTCACGCAGAGAGAACTCTGAGCGCAAATTATTTTGGACAGCAGTGGCTGCGCCTAGCGTTTGACCTGACTCAACGAAGCAAGACGGCACGGACGATTCATGAACACCGTCACGAGGCGTTTGAGGCCGAAGCCCGCCGGGGTCGCTCGCAAGTGAGGACGACGCAGGCGTACCCAAAGTGGTACGTCGAGGAGGCTGATCGAGAACGTCCCCGCCAGGCGAGAGAATCGGACGCCGCAGTAGGTGTTGTATGGATCGTTCGTGCCGAATGGTGCGCCCGGCTGGAATCGAACCAGCGACCCACAGCTTAGAAGGCTGTTGCTCTATCCAACTGAGCTACGGGCGCATAAAACAAGTGCTGAGGACTAAATGCTGGCTGCTGAGGCACTTCGGAAAAACACTTACCAAGCAGTCAACGATCTGCTTGACCTTTGCACGATCGAGCGAGGCGGCATGGATGATTCAGGAACACCGTCACGAGGCGTTCGAGACCGAAGCCCGCCGGGGTTGCTCGGTCCATTGAGTCGCCGGCTCATACACCTCACATGGGAAAGAAAACGCAGCAGAGGTGTTTCTCTGCCGGCGCAAGAAAGAGGGCTACGCCCGATGAGCCGGCGGTACACGCCAAGTCGTCAATGACAGGCCAAGATTGCTAGAGCGGTTTCTCCGGCGGCGTCATATGGGGAAGGCTTCGCCTGAAGAGCCGCCGTACTAGCAAGCTTGGTATGGTCGGGGCGAGAGGATTTGAACCTCCGACATCCTGCTCCCAAAGCAGGCGCGCTACCAGGCTGCGCTACGCCCCGACATTCACTTAACTGCCTCACCTACTTGTAGCAGTTCTTTCGCCCGATGAAAAGCGCGGGCTCGATGGCTGACCTGATTCTTTTCCTCCGGCGTCATCTCGGCCAGGGTCTTGCCCTTCTCTGGAACCAAAAAGATCGGATCGTACCCGAACCCTGACGCCCCCTTCGGTTCCTCCGTGATGACTCCGTCCAAGGTTCCCAGCGCTACCTGGACCCTCCCGTCTGGATAGGCAATGGCAGCGGCGGTAACGAAGCGAGCCTGCCGCCTGGCTCGATGCACGCCGTTGAGTTCCTGCAACAGCTTCCGCCAATTATCCTCATAGGTCGCCGACTCCCCCGCGTATCGTGCGGCATAGACTCCCGGGCGTCCATCAAGCACCGCCACCTCCAGGGCGGTGTCGTCGGCAATCGCGGGGAGCCCGGTGTACTCCATGGCCGATCGCGCCTTCTTGACGGCGTTGGCTTCGCAGGTGGACCCGTCTTCAACCACGTCGGGCGCGCCTGGAAAATCTCCGATCGTCCGCAATCGAACGCCCAAGCCTTGAAGCAGGGCCTGCAGCTCCTTGCACTTGTCTTTGTTTCTTGTTGCAACAATCAGTTCCATACTACAACTTCATGCAATACTTGATCCTAATCGAGCTTGCCGATCAGGTTCTTCTGGAGCGTCACCAACTGCTCGATCGCCTGCCATCCCAGATTCAAAAATTCATCGAGATCCTTCCGGTCGAAGGGGTCTCGCTCGGCCGTTCCCTGGATTTCGACAAACCGGCCCGACCCTGTCATCACCAGGTTCAGATCGACTTCGGCGGCGGAATCCTCATCATAGGCAAGGTCTACCATCGAACGGCCCCCGACCTTGCCCACGCTCACAGCGGCCAGATAGTCAAGCATGGGGCGCTGTTTGATCATGTCCTTCTTCTTCAGTACCGCGCAGGCATCGGCCAACGCGATGAAGGCCCCGGTGATCGAGGCGGTTCTGGTTCCGCCGTCGGCCTGTATCACATCGCAGTCGATCCAGACAGTCCGTTCTCCCAACTGGGTCATGTCCACGACCGCACGGAGGGAACGCCCCACCAGCCGTTGAATCTCCAAGGTTCGCCCCCCCTGTTTTCCCTTCACTGCCTCGCGCGGGCTCCGATCGTGGGTGGCCCTGGGGAGCATGGCATATTCCGCCGTCACCCATCCCTGCCCCTTGTCCTTGAGAAACGAGGGCACCTTTTCTTCCACGGATGCCGTGCAGATGACTTTCGTATCGCCCATCTCCATCAGCACCGACCCTTCGGCGTACTTGATGAAGTTCCTGGTGACCTTGATCGGGCGCAATTGATCGCGCCGGCGGCCGTCCCTGCGGACTGTTTTATTGCCCAATTCTGTCATGGTTGTCCCTTTCACCGGACGCAAGATGCTGCCGGCCGGCACTACAGAGTTCGCGCGGCCGGGCCGATTATAGGAAAAGCACGGACGAAAGATCAAACCTCCGAATCTTGTGGAGAATCTGATTTCATCGCTCGACCTTCCGCGCCGGGCCGAGTTCTTCGAGCAACCCGTACACGGATGTACAGCAACAACACGATGAAGATACCGATCGTGTACAGAAACAAATTTTCGTACTCGAACTTATAGGGCATGGGATAGCTTATGACTGAGCGCACGGCCGTATGGCAATCGATGAGTTCCCTTCACTGGAGAGGGGTTAGAGCCTGTAGGAGAGACGAAGCGGTGGCAGTTCCAAACCGACCAAAGCAGCTACATTTTTGCCGACACTGGCACAAACTCTGCATCCATTTTTTGCGCTTTTCCGCCGAGCTAGGCAGGATCGCCCGACGAACATCCTAACTTCATGATGAGACGATACCATCACCATTCCCCAACTCCAAGGGTCTAATCAAACACAATGGACACCACCACACTGCAGCGAAGCCTGGCCAACCGCACGATGCTGATCGTCGATGATGAGGAACCGATTCGAAAGCTGCTGTCCGCTCTGCTGGAACGACACGGCTATAGCTGCATCACCGCAGCAGACTCACGAGATGCCCGAGCCAAGCTCAGCGAACAGGAGGTGGCCATCGTCCTGTGCGACGTCAATATGCCCGGCGAGTCCGGAATGGACCTGGTGCGGCACATTCTCCATAATGACGCCACCATCGCCGCCATCATGGTGACTGGCCTCGACAGTCCCGTCCTGGCCAATGCCGCGCTGGACATGGGGGCCTTCGGCTACATCATCAAGCCGTTCGAAACCAACGAAGTCTTGATTAGCGTCTCCAATGCGCTCCGCCGCCGCAGGCTCGAAATCGAAAACCGTGCGCATTGCGAAAATCTCGAGCAAATGGTGCGGACCCGAACCGTGGCGCTCCAGCAGGCGTTGGAATGGCTGGAACGAAGCGAAAAGGAACTGCGTTTCTCGCGAGAAGAAACCATCCAACGACTGGCCATCGCCGCCGAGTTTCGAGACCACTCAACTGCCAAGCACATCCAACGCATGAGCCGCTATTGTGAATTGCTGGCGCGTCGATTCGGTGTACCGGACGAACAATGCGACCTGATCCGCACGGCCAGCCCGATGCACGATATCGGCAAGATCGGTATCCCCGACCATATACTCCTGAAGCCGGGCAAATTCACCCCGGAGGAATTCAGCATCATCGCGCAACATGCGGAGATTGGTTACCGTATCCTCAGCGGTTCCGATGCGGAACTTCTAAAGGTCGCGGCCGTCATCGCGTGGACCCATCATGAGCGGTTCGACGGCACGGGATACCCCCGGAAATTGCAAGGCACGGACATTCCCCTAGAGGGCCGCATCACTGCCATTGCGGACTCGTTCGATGCCCTCACGACCCAACGCGTCTACAAGCCGGCTTATGCCGTCAGCCACGTCGTGGATCTCATGCGACAGCAACGCGGCGCCCATTTTGATCCGGGACTGCTGGACGTCTTCTTTGATTCAATGGAGGACGTCCTCCGGATTCAGAAGGAATATCCGGACGCGCTCGGAGCGGCTGCGGTGACGTTCAATGAGTCGCCCATTTGACGGCACCATCCGCCATCCGATAGAGTCCGTCATCCCGTTCTCATCGCGCAGAGAAGAGCGATAATGACCGCTGAAGCCACCGCATCGCACCTGCCCAATCATGACGGGTCCTCCCGGCGGACTCGTTAAACTCCGGAGCACGACGCACAGATGAAATGTCCTCGACATTGGCTGTCCTATGTGTGTGAGTCCGTGATCGAGGCCGGGGAACTGCCTTCCTGGGAAGCGGCACCGTATTTCTGCGACCGGCTCTTCAGTGAACGCCCCAATCCGTCCATACTTCAGGCCGAGAGGCCCTATGAGGCGTCGCAAACGCTACTTCAGCGGCTCTATCGCCCGATCGTTGAAGCCGCTTCCCGAGAAGTCGAGATCCCGTCCTCGGCCATGCTGCACATCTTCATAGATGTGAGTCTCACCGGGAAATCGGCTGTGCTGGTCGTCTATTTCCCGGGCCAAAATCGTCCCCATCGCCTGTTGATGCTTGACGCCGTCAAGACGTGGGATCTGGTGTTTGATAATACGATGGTCTTCAACGAGTGGGCCGAAGAGCGGGCCAAGTGGGTGGCGGAAGGGTTGCGGTCGGCGGTCGCCTCCTCCCAAACGGATCTCCTTGACCGGACCATTTCCTACCGGCTGGCGCCTCTCTCTGGCTCATAGCCTAAATTCGGCGCGAGCCAACGTTCGATTTCTGCGACCGTCATCCCCTTCCGACGCGCGTAGTCCTCCACTTGATCCCGTCCGATCTTGCCGACGCCGAAGTAGCGTGCCTCCGGATGGGCAAAGTACCATCCGCTGACCGACGCGGCCGGATACATGGCCAACGACTCCGTAAGCGTGATCGAGGCCTGCTTCTCTGCCTGGAGCAGGTTGAAGATCAACCGCTTCTCCGTATGGTCCGGGCAGGCTGGATAGCCGGGCGCCGGCCTGATGCCCCGATACCGTTCACGGATCAGGTCCTCGTTGCTCAGCCGTTCATCCTTACCGTATCCCCATTCGCGCCGGACCCGGAGGTGCAGATATTCCGCGAACGCCTCTGCAAGCCGATCGGCGAGGGCCTTGGCCATGATCGAATTGTAGTCATCATGATCGCGTTCGAACCGTTCGCAGAGCGCTTCGATGCCGATCCCGGCGGTCACGGCGAACGCACCGACATAATCCCGCCGACCGACATCTTTAGGCGCGACGAAATCCGCAAGCGCCAAATGGGCCTGATCGGTCGGCTTCTCCGATTGCTGCCGCAAGGTATGGACGGTTATGAGCACCCGGGTGCGGGCTTCATCGGCATAGACCTCGATGTCATCAGCCACGCTGTTGGCCGGAAACAGCCCGTAGACTCCCTTCGCGGTCAAGAGCTTGCGAGTGACAATGTCCTTCAGTAATCGTTGGGCGTCGTCGAACAGTTCCTTAGCCTTGGGTCCGACCGTCGCATCCTGAAAGATTGTCGGATAGCGGCCCCGCAGTTCCCACGTATGGAAGAAGGGCGTCCAATCGATATACTCGACCAACGCCTCCAGCGGCTGATTGTCGATTACCTGGACCCCGCATCGTTCTGGAGACGGCACATCGAGGGAGGCCCAGTCGGTTACGAACTTCCTGGCTCGCGCTTCTGCGAGAGGAGCCAGATGTTTCGGGCTTCGGTCTTGATGAGCCTGCCTGATCTGGTCCTGGTCGCGTCGAATCTCCTCGGTGAATCTCGCCCGGTCGACGGGATTCATCAGTTGTCCCAATACCCCGACGGCCCGAGACGCATCCAGCACATGCACCACCGGTTCCCCATAGGCCGGCGCAATCTTCACGGCCGTGTGGGCCTTGCTGGTGGTGGCGCCGCCGATCAGCAGTGGAATCTTGAACCCTTCGCGATTCATCTCTCGCGCCACATGCGCCATTTCCTCGAGCGAGGGCGTGATGAGGCCGCTCAATCCAACCAGATCGACTCCCTCGGCCTTGGCCGTCGCCAGAATCTTCTCACAAGACACCATGACTCCCAGATCGATGACCGTATAGTTGTTGCAGCCGAGCACAACCCCCACAATGTTTTTGCCGATATCGTGGACGTCGCCCTTGACCGTCGCCAGAAGAATGGTCCCCTGTGAACGTCCTCCTCCCGCCTGCTTTTCCGCCTCCATATAGGGAAGCAGGTAGGCCACCGCCTTCTTCATCACTCTGGCGCTCTTCACCACTTGCGGCAAGAACATCTTGCCGGCTCCGAACAAATCACCGACAATGTTCATCCCGTCCATTAACGGACCCTCGATCACCCGGAGCGGTTTGCCGATCTTCACGCGGGCTTCCTCGACATCCTGTTCGATGTAGTCCGTGATTCCTTTCACGAGCGAGTGTGACAGCCGTTCCTCGACCGGTGCGTGGCGCCAGCTCTCGTCCTTTGCCGCCCCCTTCTCCTTCTGCTTAACCGTCTCGGCAAACGCGACCAACCGCTCGGTGGCGTCCGGACGGCGATCGAGCAGGACATCCTCCACGAGATCCAGAAGATCTTTGGGAATTTCCTCGTACACGGCCAACTGGCCGGCATTGACGATACCCATGTCCAGGCCGGCTTGGATCGCATGGTAGAGAAAGGCGGCGTGCATCGCCTCACGAACGAGATTGTTGCCCCGGAACGAGAAGGAGATGTTGCTGATGCCGCCGCTCACCTTACAGTACGGGAGGTGCATCTTGATCCAGCGAGTCGCCTCGATGAAGTTCACGGCATAGCGATTGTGCTCCTCCATGCCGGTCGCGACGGTCAGGATGTTCGGGTCGAAAATAATATCCTCGGGCGGCACGCCCTCCTGCTCGGTGAGAATCCGATAGGCCCGCTCGCAGATCGCGATCTTGCGTTCAAACGTGTCGGCCTGGCCGGTCTCGTCGAACGCCATCACCACCATGGCGGCTCCGTACCGGCGGATCAGCCGGGCATGACGGCGGAAGACCTCTTCTCCCTCCTTAAGACTGATCGAGTTGACGATGCCCTTTCCTTGGATATTCTTGAGGCCGGCCTCGATCACATCCCATCGAGAACTGTCCACCATGATTGGGACCTTCGCGATCTCCGGTTCCGAGGCGATGAGCCGTAGAAATTTTTCCATCGCAGCCTCGGAATCGAGCAACCCTTCATCCATGTTCACATCGACGATCTGCGCCCCGCCCTCGACCTGCTGGCGTGCGACGCTCAAGGCCTCTTCATAGCGATCACCCAGGATCAATTGGGCAAACTTCGGCGAACCTGTGACGTTCGTCCGCTCACCGATATTCACGAAATTGGAGTCGGGCCGGACCGTGACGGCCTCCAATCCGCTCAGGCGGAGATGCCGCTCGACGGCATGCGGCTTCCGCGGAGGCAGCCTCTTCACCCGTTCTGCGATGGCCCGGATGTGATCGGGCGTCGTCCCGCAGCAGCCGCCGACGATGTTCAGCCAGCCATTCAACGCCCACTCCTCCAGTTGCGGTGCGAGCGTGTCCGGCGTCTCTGGAAATCCCGTCGGTAGCAGCGGATTGGGCAGCCCCGCGTTGGGGTGCGAACTGATATAGATCGGCGCCAGCCTGGCGAGTTCCTCGATCAAGGGCCGCATCTCCTTCGGTCCGAGCGCGCAATTCATCCCGACGCTCAGCAGGGGCACGTGCGAGATGGAATTCCAAAATGCCTCCACGGTCTGGCCGGTCACGCCGCGATTGCTCCCGGCTTGAATAAACGTCACCGAAGCCATGACCGGAAGGCGAGCCTGGCGCTCTTCGAACAGTTGCTCGATCGCGAAGAAGGCGGCCTTGGCGTTCAGCGTATCGAAAATGGTTTCGACGAGCAGAAGATCGGTTCCCCCGTCCACCAATCCACGGACGTGATCGTAATAGGCCTGCACCAACTCCTCGAAGGTGGCGCCGCGGGCGCCCGGGTTGTTGACGTCTGTAGAGATGGACGAGGTTTTGGTCGTAGGACCGATCGCTCCGGCGACAAAGCAGACACGGTCCGGTTGGGTGTGGGTGACCGCATCGACGGCTCGACGAGCGCATTCAGCCCCCGCTTTCGAAAGCTCGTAGGCGAAGGACTCGAGACCGTAATCCGCCAAAGAGATCGCTTGAGAATTGAAGGTGTTGGTTTCGATGATATCGGCGCCGGCATCGAGATATTGGCGGTGGATCTCCTCGACGACGGCGGGACGGGTCACGTTCAGCAGATCGTTGTTGCCTTTGAGATCTTTCGGCCAATCTTGGAAACGTTCGCCCCGGAACGCGGCCTCGTCCAGCTTATACCGCTGGATCATCGTGCCCATGGCGCCATCAAGAATAAGAATGCGCTCCCGCAACCGTTGTTCGATCTTCTGTGTCATGTCTCTGTGCTGAACTCCCTGCTCATGGCGTGTACCGACGGATTTGCTCATCCTCATGTGCAAGACTCCGAGGCAGATCTTATCGGGAAGCCCTCGCCCCTTCAACAATTGCGTGAATGTGCGGAGCGTTGCTTGACTTCAGGACGCCCTCTTCGTAGGATGACAAAATCGGAGCCTCATCGTGGTCGCAACGCCCCGCCTGTCCATCGGCAATCTTGTGTTCGCGTGTCTGTTGCTGTCTCTGCTCCCCGCTTCCGCATCGTCCGCCCCGTACTTCGAAGACGGATATCTCGGACTTACCCAAACCGAATTGCATGAGAAACTTGGCATGCCGCAGGCGGCCCGCGACCGCAAAGCGGCTCTCCGAGTGTTTAAATACTATTCCTATGCGGACTGGCAGAAGTACTTCAAGAAACTGATCTCTCCGCAAAACGGCGAGGATGTGTATACCTTCAAACGGGACGGCATCGAGGTTCGGTATTCGTTCGGCTTCGTCATCAACCCGAATGACCATTCAGACGAGCCGACCCTCTATGTGAATCTCGTGGACGTGGAGTTTTCCCCATCGGTCCCGATTTCTCAGGTCCCTACGCTCGTCCCGGAGTTTCGCCCTCCCTCCGAACCGGATGCCCCGGCGTTCCGTTCCAATATCTGGTTGCTGGTCTTCAAGGGCAATCCGTCTCCGGACGCCCGGTTCGTCGTACGCGATCCGGCGAAAGATCGATGGGACTGGAGCCTGGCGTTCCAACTCTTTTCACTCCAGGGTCTTCCCCAACCCTTGACCTTGACCGCCAAGGTCGATCGGATGGAGATCGCCGCGCAAAGCCTCCAACTGACCCAGAAGCGACTCAAGAACACGCATGAGCCCATCTTGAATCCCTACTCCCAGGAGTTCGCGAATCTCCCGCCGCCGGCCCCACCGGCTCCCAAGAAAATTCCTATGCCTCAGTATGCGGAGTGACTGCCGTCGGTGTTCGATCACCGCGAGAGGCTAAGGCACTCGATACGGTCGCCTTGACCGGCCACAACCGGCTTCGTTACGATACGCTGCATGGACGCTCCTGCTCAAGCAACGAAGACCGACCTCTTATCGGACCTCGGTGAAGACCACTCCATCCGCGGCCAGCCGGCCTCAAGCGAGCCGGTTGCGGTCGCTGACGTAGCTTCCAAACCGTTCCTGTGTCGGCCGCTTGTGCGCAAAGCCATCTATGTCGGTTTCGCTTTGATGTTTGTCGCGATGCTGGCCTGGCGATTCTACCCCGTACTGACCGATCCCACCTTTGAAAAACACGTGGCGGAGAAACGCGTCGCCGTGGGCATGACCAGGGAGCAGGTGATGCAGTCCTGGGGCTCGCCCTACACCATGCGGGTCAGCTTCACGGATGACGGGTTGCGCCGAGAAGAATGGGTGTATGAAGACTGGATCGACAGCGCCACGGTTAAACACCGGTACCTGTACTTCGAAGAGGGCGTGTTGGTCGGGGGATGGTATCACTGAGCAGAATTCACGATGCCGCGGGTGGGCCTGCCCCGTCTCGTAACCCCCGTACCAAGATCTCTGCACGCGAGTAGTCATCCTCCAAGACCATAATGACCCGCTGGTTGAAAGGGAGCGGGAAGCCTGGATACAGGCTTCCGAACCAGTCATTCTTGACGTAATAGAGGATGTCGTTGGCGTCTAACAGACTCCGCATGACCGCCAACTGTCCTTCGTCCTGCGGTTCAATCAAAGCCACCATCGCGGTCCTCTCCTTGAGCCACCTGCCGCGAATCCGGACAAACGTTTGCAAATTCTCAGGGCCGCCCGTACACTGCCGAAGGACGCAGCAGACGGGTCAGGGCGTCTCGGTGATCTGTACGCGACGCGTTCGTCCCGCCCCT
The DNA here is from genome assembly GCA_040981105.1 of Nitrospiraceae bacterium. Taxonomy (GTDB): domain Bacteria; phylum Nitrospirota; class Nitrospiria; order Nitrospirales; family Nitrospiraceae; genus Nitrospira_G. The sequence continues at coordinate 8,466 of JANRMO010000026.1, read as the reverse complement.
CCGGAAATCGTGAGCACGCGCTTCCATTCGCGCACTTGATAGACGGCCCAGGCGTTTGGATTCCCCCGATAAAACGCGTCGGCGTCTTCTCCACTGGCATTGAGAAAGATTGGCTCGGTAAAGCCTTCTTCGAGTACGTAGTCGAGTAGACAGTCCGACGTAAATCCTGCACCCTTGAGTACAATATCGGCAAGAAACGTCATGATCTCCTCGGTCTTTTGCAGCGTGACGGGGTTCATCGGCATGTGGTCCCTCTTGCCTGTTTTCCTGAAGACCGGACGATTCTAGGAGGCGCCTCCCGTGAAAGCAAGGCAATCCCGTACGACAATTCCAACAACGGCGCGCGCGCCGCTCACCCGCCAAGCCTTCCTGGAGGCCTGTCTCGCATTCATGGATCGCAAACACCACTGGGCTTGGCCCATCCTCATGGGACCGGGTATCTCAAAAGACCAACTGAGGATACACTACCAGCAGGAGTATCTCGTCTACGTCAGAGACTTTCCCGTCCTCCTGGCACGGGTCCATGGTCAGAACCCGCCTCCGGACGTTCGCCGAATGCTGGCGGCCAACATCTATGAAGAGGACACGGGCGGCCTGTCGTTCGGACGATCCCATCCCGACCTGTTTCAGGAGATGATGGAGGGACTAGGGTACGATGTGGACGATTTTCGGCGAGCCAGGCTGTTGCCGGCCGCCTCCGTCTATCGTGCGTGGCTTGAGAGAGTCTCAGTCAATCGCGACTGGGTCGTCGGCGCGGCGGCGCTCGCCATTTTCGTGGAAGGCAGCGTCAAGGACCGTCTCGAGATCGCGGAGCCGTCCAAACCGAAATCCCCGGACGAAATCGAATCCTATATCGCACAGCATCCTCTCGTACGACATCATCGCATCGCCCGCACGCAGATGGATTTGATCCGCGCTCATCAGCAGGTCGAAGCCGGGCATCGTCAAGATGCCTATGCTATGGTGCTGACCCATGCCACGACGGCACGACAACAACGAGCCGTGCTGACCTGTCTCTCCAAAGCCCTCGCGCTCTGGGTCCTGTACCGGGACGAAGTGGCCAAAGCGTGCCGCCTTCGTAAACCATCGTGATCTTCCGCCTACTGATGCTGATCGTGGCCTATTCGGCATGGTGGCCTCAGCAACCACTTTGCGCCCATGAACCTCAACCTCCCTCCCAGGATCTCGTCCTCATCCCGGCCGGAGAATTCCTCATGGGTAGCCCACTCGGCAGCGACTCGTTCCCCGACGAGGCGCCTCAACGGCTGGTCTTTCTGAGCGCCTTTCTGATCGATCGCTTTGAGGTCACACAGGAGAACTATCTGCGATTCGTACAAGCGACCGGACATCGCGTTCCGGAAAACCCGAAGCCGGCCTCGACCTTATGGGAGGACGGCAGACCCTTAGCGGAAATCGGCGACCACCCGGTGGTCAATGTCAGTTGGGACGACGCCCTCGCCTATTGCCGCTGGCTGGGCAAGCGGCTGCCGACGGAGGCCGAATGGGAGAAGGCCGCTCGTGGGATCGACGGACGCCGCTTCCCTTGGGGAGATGAGTGGGACTACAACAAGGCCAACAGCGCCAGCTACTGGGCCGGCCGTACAGTCGACTTTCAAAGCGGCGCAGACTGGGAGGCCTTTTGGATCTCAGGAGAGGGGGCGAAACTGTCCAAAGAAAAGGGCATCAAGGGCGAGGTCCTCACGCTTCCGGTCGGCAGCTTTCCAAATGGAGTAAGCCCCTACGGCCTCTTCGATATGGCGGGCAATGTCGCAGAATGGGTGCAGGACTGGCACGACCCCAACTACTACCGATCCGCGTCCTTGGTCGATCCGCCCGGATCCACGCGCGGCGCGGTCAAGGGCATGAGAGGAGGCTCTTGGCTCAAACCGTTCATGAGCCTGCGAACAGCCGATCGCGATTGGGGCGTCATGGACAGCCGTCCCAGCGGCACCGGATTCCGCTGCGCCAAGGACGCCTACTGAAGCACTCCGGTGAGGCTTCCCTCCTCGCCGGGATTACCAACTCCCACCAGCACAACACAGAATCGCACAATTTAGTAGGGTCGCGGCCCTTCGGATGATAGGGTCCACTCTGCATGCATCCCTTTCGATCATGGAGCCGATGATGTTCGCGGAGCTCATGTTTCCCGATGTTCTTCCGTACCTGTTCGCGATTCTTGCCCTACTGATCGTCTGGCAATATCATCAAGTTCAGGTCATGAACGGTCGCATCCTCGCCATCGATATTTTCGATCGTTCGGGCGTCCGTTTTTATCTCTATGTCACTCCGGAAGAAGACGCGCTGTGTCCTCACTGCACCGCCTCAAACGGCACCGTCTACCTCCCGTCTCAGGTGGCACGAAAGGACTTTTGTCCGTCCGGCGGTCCCTGCCTCAAGACAACTCCCTGTCCGGGGGTGCTGGTGGGGTTATACGGCAGTTGGCTGGAGGCCAGAGGGGTCCTGGAACGGGTCAGACAAAAGACGGCCTCGGTCTCGCTACGCCTCTCACAACAGGAATTACGCGGCTTGGTGAACGGACAGTGGGAACGAAGCATCAGCGCCGAAACCGACCGACTCGCGATTCAACTGCTGGAGGCCATGTCGTACGAAACCGTCAATTCGGAGCTGGCGATCGCCGCCTATCGCTTTACGGTCGAGCAAGCCAAAGAGATTCGTCATCTGATGTTGTTGGTTCCGGCCTACCTCCGCCTGATTCACCTCTTAATCCGGACTGGACGACGAGAGGAAGCGTGGGACGCGATCGAGCGGTTCGAGACGAGGTTTCCCGTCAACAAGCGCGGCCGCCACTTCCCCTCCCCCGAACAGCGAGACGCGGTCCGTTTACACAAATCCCATCTGCTCGACAGCCGGGCTCTGCCGTTGTCAGCCTGACAGGCGCCAGCCTGGGCTTCACCGCGAATTCGGAATAGGTCCCTGAGCCGACCGATTCTCTCGCGGAGCTTGCCCTACCTTCTGAACTGCGGGGGAATTTGGTCCGGCGGAGGTGGTGGAGGAGGCGGCGCAATCGGACGAGGGCCGAAGAACGGACGATAGGGACCCCAAAACGGACTGTAGTACGGCCAATAACCATAGGGAGAGCCCCAATACCAGGGCGTCCAATAGTAGGATGGATAGCCACCGCCGTAGGCAATCTGCGAAGTCTGGTTGGACAGTTCCTCGCTCCAATCAGTGAGGTGTTTGATTTCGATGACCGGATACTGGTATTCGGTCTCATCGAGGCGTCTCACCGTCGAACCGGTCACCTCGCCGACGATGGTCACGGGCGTGCCGGGTTCGAGCGTCGCCGGATCGAGAAATTCCTTCTTCACCGCCAGAAACCGCCCTTCCGACCGCATCCGCTGTTTCGTCTGCAACGTCCCGTCCGAGGTAGGAAGCTGCAAGACTTCCACTTCAGTCTGCTCCTTCGTTAACTTCGATTTGATCACAATCCCACCGAGCGCCACGACACGGCCGACATACTCGGACGGAGCAGCCCGCAGAGATGGAAACGCGATCGTCGAGTCAATTTGCCGCTCCAATTCAGGTGAAATGCCGATGAGAGCGGCATCCTTGCGCACCTGGTGTTCCGATTCGGCGCAACCGCCGAGCCAGAGCGCCGTCAGGAAACAACCGGTCGTGAGGAACAATCGGTGCATGACCTTCACGTCCAGCTAAAAGTGATAGGACAGGCCGAACATGAGGTGCTGGGCCCCATAGTCCGCTTGAAATCCGCCTATGGACCCGAAGGCCCCATCAAACCGAAATGTCGCGTCTGTGTATTTATACTCCGTGAAGACCGCCACGCGCGATGTGACGAATGCGCGGAGGCCCGCCAACAATTGCAACGCGGCTGTCGTATCCGTATCGCTGGTCGTGGTCGGCGAGTTGCCGACATGACCAATTGCGACCCCGCCGCCGATGCCGATGTAAGGTTGATAGGTCCGGCCCGGATAGCGTGCGATGAGGTTCAATCCGACGGTCGTCACGCGAAAATGGATGCCGGGGACATACGCACCGTTGACATCCATACTTTTGACATGAGGGGTAGTGTTAAAAGCCTCGGCCTCCAACCCAAACCACCTTTCACCGGGAAAGTAGCCGAGCTTCATTCCATAGGCGACAGAGTTCTGGAGGTCGAAATCAGGTGCGGTCAGGCTGGCGAGGCTGCCGGTGCCTTGAACATCCTTGAGCCGGTCGCCGAACGTCGGTCCGACCTGCCCTGCCACATACCATTCGGCTCCGGCTCGCTCCGGGACTGACCAAAGCGCGAAACCCACGGCAACAATCATGACAATTCCTGCAGCCAGACGCATGCTCCTCTCCGCCGGCGATACGGCAAGACGATGGTTCATCGTACCATGCCGATCCTCGCTTCGGTAGACCGCGGGCGGTGATCACCCGGAACTCTCCGATTCGGGGCGTTCTTCGCCGACCTTCACTGCCACTTCCTGCGCTTGAGTCGTTTGCATCCGGCCCTCCAGGAAAATTTTCCTCAACGTTTCGCGGCGGCGTTGCCAATGATGCTGAGCGACGGACTCCATCCGCCGATCCACTCGCTTGGACCAACTCCACACGAGCCAGCCCACGCAGGCATAGACGCCGCCGATGACAAGGTTTGGATAGGGACACCACTGAGCGATGGCATCGGCAACCGCCGGGAACGGCGGGAAACCATACCACCAGCCGACACCCGGGATCGACGCTGCGACGAAAGTATAGTAGGACATCTTTCCGCTCTTGACCGTTCCGTACATCCCAGCAAGCAGGGACTCCTTCCTCGCATGACCCGCGTTCGGCCCGCTACCCCGCGTCACCGCTTGCTCGATCGCACGCAGGGTCTCGTCCTGCGGCCAAGTCCGGTTGTCATTCGTCCGGACCACCAGGCACCGATTGGGAAGGTTGGCCGGCGCGTACCAGCCGGTGCCGTTCGCGATGCGCTCGAATACGCTGATGTGAACCTTCGGTTGGGCCATGTGGTGGGTGCGGCAGAGTTTGACGATGTCGCGAGGCTCCCACCGGTAATACAATCCCAAACCGGCGCGTGCGTCGTAGAGTTCATCGTGCACATCCTGATGCGTACGTACATAGTCGCGATCCGCCTGAATGAAGCGCAGTCCACAGCGCTCCGCCTCCGCCATCATCCAATCCAAGGCGACCAACGACATGCCATGCTTGACATAGCCGCCGCCGACATTGGAATGCACGCCGGCAAACCACACCTGATCTAACTGAGTCGCCCGAATACCCCGTTCGTTCCATAACTCAGGGGAAAAAGTGCGGCGGTCATCATCGATGGACAGAGCGTGACAGGCACGTTTGATGCGGCTGCTGGGCGTCAACTCGGAAAAGCGCATGGGGTAGATCCAGTTGAACAGATCGCGTAGCTCCTCGAACGGAGCTCCGACTGCCCCGACCGTATCCCAGACTCCGACAAATTCGATGGTCACGACGCCGTTGGGCACGCTCTCGTCGTCGATGACGGCGCCAAAGTCCTCACGCCGTCGACAATCCTCCGTCAAAGGATCGTCTGCCGGCCGGTTGTCACGCCGGGCTTGTTTCGTGACGCGTTGGAAGGCCTCTTGACGGAACGCTGTCCAACAGTGGTGTACCCGCTGCTTCAGCGATTCGTGTCCAACCTTGTTGATATCCAGGATGCCGCAGTATTCGATCATGCCCGAGAGGGCTCTGACCGTATAGGCCCCTCGGCTGAACCCGAAGAGGTAAATGCGGTCGCCCGGCTCATAGACATGGACCAGTTCCGTATAGAGATCCTTGACGTTCTTGCGAAAGCCGAAACCAAATGCCCCGCCGATCACCTTCAGCGGAGTCAGGCGAGACGTGCCCACCCCGTCGTCGTAGAAGGCGACCTGCGGAGTCAGTTTCTGGTCATACTTGTGACCCTGGATATCGACCGCTTCGTACAGCTTGAAGACGTTCGTGCCACGCGCCTTGATGGCGGTGTTCCCGGTGCCATCCGAGCAAAGCACAATGTTCTTTCCTCGCATAGGAGTTACTCCTCTCCGGCCTCGGGATTGGAGGTTGGCCCCCGACGATCATGTCCTTGTCGCCAAAGTGCGAGATCGCACGGCGCCGGATGCGCATCTTGAGTCCTTGGGGAACCAGCTCGTATTCGAAGATCACGACTTCCTGCTGTTGGTCCAAATAGCCACCCCCGGCCTTTTCAAACGACCCCTTCAATGAGACGAGCAGTTTGCCTGGCTGTCGATCAACGCGCTCGACGATGATCCGCTGCACACCCCAGCCGGGCGGCACGAATTCGATTTGCTGTCCCGGACTCGCGAGTTCCACCTGGCGGGTGACGTTTCGGTTGTTGCTATAGGTGTAGACCGGATAGTCGTCCCGGCTGAACAACACTTCCACCTCGGCCTCTTCCCCTTCGGCCTGCAAGAGCCCTTTCCACGTTCCGGACAACTCTCCGGCGAAAATCGCACCGAGGCCCGCCTGGAACGACAGCAGCCCAAAGAGGAAGAACACGGACTTCTGCCCCATACGCATCTTCTCGTGGATTACCTTTGGATGGTGGCAGAAGGGTAGCGCGAAAGCTGCCCCTGGTCAAACCCGCGGAGGCCGATGTTCCGTTATGGAAGCAAATAATCGATCTGCTCGATGCGCACGACCGGCATCACCACTCCCATACCTTCTTCATCATGACTGAAGTCGTAGATGATGGATTCCTCGGGAATGAGCTTGCCGCTCATGACGACCAGCACGTCGATCGTCTGCCCTTTCTCCAATTTACGGCGCAGCGTCGCCCTCGTCCGTGGATTCGGGACGGCCGAGAGGTTACCCGGCAGATCATCCGGCTTGAATCGGACGAGTCCCCATTTGGTCAAGATCACCGAGGGGCCGATGGCGACGGCAAAGGAGGCGGAGTACGGGTCATAGGCCGTCAGTTGTCCGGCCCATACGAAGGCGACACGCCAATTGAGCGCCTCTCGCCCCGCACGCCGATCGTCTCGTGCGCGGTTAAAGAGAAGCAACCGTTCATCAAATGCAGGATCATGATGACCCTGTCCGTACAGAATGCGCCAATCGGGAGGGGATTGATCAAGCGCTTCGAGGAAGGCTTCGATGGCAGGGGCATCGATGAGCACATGCGTCTCCTGCGGCAGGAGCTTCTCGACCTTTGACAAGGGGTCCGTGCGGAGCGGACGCACACTCTGCGGCTCCAACGCCGTCGCGTCGAGCGGCAGCGCCCACCACAAGCAGAGCCCGGCCAGGAGCCAGCGCCAGATCATCGTGCGGTCAACCTTAGCCCACATTATCCATGATCGCTTCTACTACAACCGCCATGCGACCCGTTGCCGCGAAGGAGCAACGGACGTCCCGGCTACGACCGGCTTGGCTGCCGGTTTCCCGCACCCGAACGGGCAGGCTCGCCGTTCGATCGGTCAACATCGTGATTCAAATATGCCTCTCCTTGCGGCTCCGCGTGGGGCCCCATTGCGACGGGGTACCCCTTGCTCTCTTTTTTGCAAGGGGTCGAAGCAATGGGTCCAACACATGGCGTCTTGACCGTTTCGTCACGGACAGTCATCAATAATGCGGGCTAGAAGCCTGTCCGACAGTGGTGTTCGTAACGAGCCGAAGGAGGTGTGGTGAGATGCGAGGCCGCAGACCAGGAAGAACCGGAGGCGTATTCGCTGGAATCGGGACCCATTGCGGTCCCGGAGCAATGGGTGCCCCGGATTGTTCCCAGCCCAGAACGACGGAGATGCCCGCAGATCGTTTGCCGCAGTAGAAAGGCCAATGTCGGACAGGCTCCTAGGCCGGCGATTCGGCTAAGACCCGATCGAAGGTGGTCGTGAGCGCGGTCACTGCCTGGTGATCGGCCGTCAGCACACCGGCGCCAATGAGGACCGCAAGACGAGGTCGAGGATCCAGACGGCGCACTGCCGCCTGTGGAAGCCGAGATGTCTCAAGCACCTTCTGATACGTGCTGAGCCAGGATTCCGTCACGACTCGCAATCCGGGATCGGTCGGCTTCATGCGCCCCAGTTGGATTTGCTGCATGAGCTTGATCAGCGGATCGGACTGTCCGATCGTCGTGATCGCGCGTTGGAGCAGGGTGTCGGAGGATTCTGACATTGCGAACCTTTCTCTCCTAGCAGGCAATTAAAGAATGTGAACCGTTTGTCCCTTGGATAGATCCTGGCGAACTGACAGATGCCTTCAGGGTTGAGCCAATTCGCGTGAGACCCATGGCATCAGGTGAACACAACAATGGGTGCCCCAACAAAGTTGGTGGTCATGTTCAACAACCTGATAGCCCGCGTTATTCATGAGGCTTCGTGACGAAACTGCGGAGACTCCACGCGAGACGGGCGAGCGAGGAGCCCGCGCGGCAGGTCGCCTTCAAGTGGCGGCCTGCCTTGTCGCAGCCGGGGCGCCCGTTGCTCTTCAACCGCGACTGGTCGCATGGCGGTTGCAGTAGGAGCGGTCATG
>JANRMO010000025.1:0-58560 GCA_040981105.1 Nitrospiraceae bacterium | reverse complement strand
CCTCACGCGCCAGCAGCTCTTCGGGCTCGCGTTCTTCGCGATCCTGCTGTTCCTCGTGTATCAACTCGCGTTGATGTTCCAGCCTTTTCTGCTGGCGATGGTCTGGGCCACCGTGCTCGCCCATCTGCTCTATCCTCTCCACAGCCGTTTGACGGGCCGGCTGGGAGGGAGAAGGTCGTTGGCGGCCGGTATTCTCACCATCGGCATCATGTTGCTGGGCGTTCTGCCCCTGATCTGGATGGGCGGGGTGATCGTGCGAGAAGCGGTGGTGTTGGAAAAGGCGATCCGGATCTGGGTGGCGGAGGGCGGGCTCGCCCGGCTGCCCGAGCAGTTGTCGCAGTTGCCCCTGGGGGGCGAGTATCTGCGTGGCTGGTACGATCGCCTGGAGGCCGGGCCCGACAACCTCGAGGAGATCCTCATTTCGAGCGCTAAGTCGCTCAGCCAGTTTCTGGTCGGCGGGTTGACCGGGTTCGTCAAGAACGTTTTCGCGTTTTTTGCCAACGCGCTGGTCATGATCGTAACGTTGTTCTTTTTCTTTCGGGACGGGCGCGACTTGGTTGCCAAACTGTATGAGCTGATCCCGCTCGACTCGTCGCACAAGTCGAAAATCTTTTCCCGGCTGGATTTGACCATGCGGGCCGTCGTCAAGGGCGTGGTGGTGACGGCGATCGTGCAGGGACTGTTGGCCGGGGTGGCCTATGCGGTGCTCGGCGTACCGGTTCCAGTCGTCTTGATGGCGGTGACGACGATCCTCGCGCCGATTCCGTTCGGGGGGACCGCCCTCGTCTGGGTGCCGGTCGCCCTGTGGCTGCTCTGGGCCGGGCCGGTGTGGAAAGGCGTGGCCCTGCTGGTCTGGGGGGGCGGCGTCGTGTCCACGGTGGATCAGGTGCTCCGTCCGCTCCTGATCGGGCAGGGCGCTCAGATTCCCGTGTTTCTCCTGATATTCAGCGTGCTGGGCGGGCTCTCGGTCTATGGCGTGATCGGGATCTTCGTGGGACCGATCGTGGTCGCGCTGTTGCTAACGGCTCTGCAAATCTATCGCGAGGAGTATCATCAGCCGACGGCCCCCGCCGTGCATTCACCGTAGCAGCATGTTGAAAACACCGTCGGCATTGTTCTCGCCGATTGGCTTGGCCGTCATGCGTCAACCGACATCCATCAATCGTTCGCGGAGCAGAGGTGACATGGCAGAATCGGGCGTCGAGCGTCTTGACGGTTGACGAATTTGCGAGTGACGGCATCTCGCTTGCTGCGGTCTCACTCGACCGGGATGGTGATGGCGATCCCCCCCATGATGTCGCTCATCCTGAAATCCCGCTTGGGGCTCAAGGGGTGCTGATTGTGACAACTGACGCAGGCCGCTGAGACCGCTCGATCGGCATAGATGGCTTGGAAATACCGTTTCTTCCCGCTGGCGACGAAGCCACGATAGGGTTCCGCCGGGTTCTCCGCCAACGTTTCGAGCGCCTTGCGCTCGAATGGGGTGGCTGGACTGTTTTGTTGGTTGATGGGCCAGAGGCTGATCAGCCTGTACCGGATGCCGCTGCCGTTTTCGGCGACGACCTGCCCGGAATATTTGAGGAACTGAGCCGGAAGCGGGAGCGTGCCTTCGTTTTCCCAATGCTCGGTCGCCTTGACGATGCCGCGCTCCTGCATCCGGTTGACCACCTGCGCCGAATAAAATTTGCGATCCGCCTCGATGATCGCGTGGATGTAGCCGGCGACTTTCTCGTGAGAGAGCAGCGGCGGAGGCGATTCGTCCCTGTTCTTGGGAGGGGCCGACGTTGCACCGGCCGCGAAGACTCCGAGCAGCGCCAGGCAAGCCCCTAGCGTGAATGTGGTGATCTTCGTCATCCTGTTCCCTCCGTTTGAGCCGTGTCCTGGGGGATCGGAAAGGTGATCATGCAGGACGCGCCCTCTCCGAGGGTGCTCTCCATCCGGATGTGGCCGCCATTCTTCATGAGCAATCGGCGCGCGATCGTGAGCCCCAGTCCGCTGCCCTGTCCCTGCTGTTTGGTCGTGAAGAAGGGATCGAAAATCTTCAAGAGGTGCGGTTTCGAAATACCCGGTCCCGAATCCCGGATCGTGACCTGGATGAGAACCGGCCCCTGCTCGGCGATGATCGTCAGGCATCCTTTGCCCTTCATGGCTTGGGCGGCGTTCAGGATGACGTTGACGAAGGCTTGTAACAGCTCTTCGCCCACCGCGTTGATCGGCGGGAGCGATCCGTACCGCTTTTCGACCTCGATCTCCCACTCTCCCATGGATTGCTGAACGAGCCGGAGCGCGCTATCGAGCAGTCGAGTCAGATCGACCAACCCACGCCGGTCCCCTGTGTCCGCCCGCGTCACTCCGGCAAAATCGCGAATGATGCCGGCCATCCGCTTGCCGTGTTGGACGATGTCCTTGGCATATTGCTTGACCTGTTCCGAGTTGGGCTCGTGTTGGATCGCTTCCCCCAACCCGAGAATGCCGAAGAGCGGATTGTTCAATTCATGTCCGATGCCGGCCGTCAGCACGCCCAGGCTGCCCTTCTTCTCCGCCTCGATAAGCTGTTCCTGTAGGCGGCTTTCGTCGGTGGCGTTTCTCAAGACCAGGCCGAGCCGGTCTGCTTCCCCGGGCCTGGCAGGTAAAGAGAACCATTCGTAGCGGTAGATGGCGTTTCCGACCTGGAGTTCCCGGCGGTCCGCCTCCTCCTCGCCGCCGCCGGGGGCAAGCGGGTCTCGCGCCAATGCTGTCCGAGTCGCCGATGTCAGGCGTTCGCGGCCATGACCGTTGCCGAGGATCGCGAGTTCCCGCTGCAATCGGTCGCGCGCGCCGGTCGGGAGGTGCAACAGGTCGTAGAGAGTACCGGCCTCCGGATTGGCTTCCTGGAGATCGAAGGCCTCTCGGGAGGCGCGGTTCATGTAGTGGACCGCGGCTTCGTGATCCACCATGAAAATCGGCGAGGGGACGGCGTCCAGGATCCGGTCGGTGGATTGTTCCAGAATACGGACTTCCTGACTCTTGAGTTCGACCTGGCTGGTGAGGCCGGCAAAGGCCCGTTCGAGTTGACTGTTCATGCGGTTGATTTCCTCGGCCAACTCCTCCAACTCGTCTCCGGTCTTGACGGCAATCGGTTCCCGCAACTCGCCGTGGCCGATCGCACGGGCGGCCAATTGCAGCTTCCGCACGGGAGTGACGATGCGGCCGGCGGCGAACGAGCCGAGCGCGGCGAGCAGGACCACGGCCAAGGACCCAAAGACGGACATCCAGGTGAGCAGATGCTGAATCGGCGCGAACAGTTCCTCCGAGGACTGCCAGACGAAGGTGTGCCAGGCGCCTTCGTCGGTGGTGCCGTTGGTCGCCCGGCTCGTTTCGGGCAGCGGGGAGAAGCCGATAATCGATTTGGATGTGCCGCCGTGCCCGTCGCTCGATGCCTGCACCCAGCCGGGCTCTTGCGGCGTGACGAGGGGGATCAGGTCGAGATCGGCGATCCGCACGCCGGTCGGAAGAATCGGGCAGCTCATCACGATGCCCCGGCTGTCGATAAGCATGACGTGACCGGTCTTGCCGAATCGAATCGGATGGGTGGAGGGGGAAAAGAAGGCTTTGGCGTCGATCACCCGATGGAGCACTCCCACGGTTTCATACCGGAGGCTGTCCATGATGGGAATCGAGATACTGAACACATAGGTGTCGGATCGCTCGTCGAAGTAGAGATCCTGGATGAAAAGCAGCCCGGCCCCGTTGTTGTACGCGCCCTTCCACCAGGCGAAGGCGCTGTTGTCAAAGGGCGGCTTGACGGTGAGGGCGGCGACCAACTGCCCGTCGAGGTCGGTGATGTAGAGCATCTGGGTCGCGGCTCGGACGACGTGGGGCAACATCTGATCCAGGTCGGTGCTGGAGCCGCTGTAGTAATCCCGTAACAGCCGCGCGATCGGACTGTCGGTGATGGCTTTGACGGTGGCCGGGTCCTGCGCTTCCCACTTCTCGCGCTTCTGAGCCGTGCGGCGCAGGCGTTCTTCCTCGGACAGGTCTTGGCGCGCGTCGCGCTGTCGCTCCATTTCGAGGACGATGAGCGGATCGACGGCGATCCGAGACGTGCGTGCGACCTCTTCACCCACGAGCAGATCGAGTTTTCTCGCCGCCTCAATGGCCAGGGCCTTGAAGCTTTCGCCGCTGACTTCGCGGATTTCCCGCGAGCCCTGGAAAAAGGCGAGCAGCAGGCCGGTGAGCAGTGGGACCACGCCCACCAACAACATGGAGACGATGAGCTTGCCCTTCAACCCCCACCGAGAGGGGCGAACAGGCGGGGAGCCGGCGGTCGTCATGGGGCGCTAGCCGACTGGTTTGGCGATCGGCAGCCGGAGTAGGAAGGTCGTGCCCTTTCCGACTTCGCTTTCGACCTCGATCGTGCCTTCCAGCTTCATGAGTATGGCCTTGACATTATATAAACCAAGGCCGGTTCCTTTCCCAGGCGCCTTGGTCGTATAGAACGGCTCGAAAATCCGCTCCAGCACGTCGCGAGGGATGCCGCAGCCGGTGTCGGTCACTCTGACTTGCAGCCAGGCGTCGCGCTCGCTGGTTTGGAGGGTCAGGGTGCCCCGACCGTCCATTGCCTGAATGGCGTTGGTGATGAGATTGACGAACATGTGCAGGACGTCGTCGGGGTTGCCCTGGACGGTGGCGTGGACGGCTCCGTAGGCTTTCTGCACGACGATGTCTTGAAACAGCAGGGCGTAACGGCCGATCTTGACCGCGTCGTCGAGCTTGGCATGCACATCCACGCCGACCACGCCATGGTCATCCGCCCGCCGCGCGTAGCGCGTGAGGTCCGAACAGATGCGGCTGGTGCGTTTGACGGCGTCGATGATGTCCCGGGCATGGTGCTGAATGATCGTCGGGTCGGTTTGCTCCATCAGGTCTTCCGCAAGCCCCAAGATGAGGTAGAGCGGATTGTTGATGTCGTGGGCGATGCCGGCGGCAAATGAGCCGATGGCCGCGAGCTTGTCGGTGTGCGACACCTCGGCTTGGAGCTGCGACTCGTGCTGCATCAGGTGCCAGAGCAGCTTGGAGGCGGCCCCCGTCAGCGTTTCCGCTTCCGGTGATTTGTGTTGGGCGATGATCCGCGGCAGGGCCGGGTCGCCTGTCACGTCGATGATCAAGTTGATACCGTGGTTGCCGATGAAGTCCGTGATGTGCTGGCTGACGGGAATGTTCAGATCGAGCGCCCGACGCAGCCCCGGTGCGCTCGGGTTCTTGTCCGCTACGCCGCAGATCTCCACCCCTGGAAGCTGGCTCAGTACCTCCAGCAGCCGCGATCCACCCTTCCCTGCGCCGAGAATGGCGATCTTCATCTGTTCGTAGTTCAGGCTACCCATAGACACCCCCTGTGACCGTCCGATGTTCAAAAAGTCCGGGACGGGGTCCGCCCCGTGCGAGGAGCGTCATACGCTCCTCGCAGGAGGGGAATCCGAAGAGGGAGTGCCCACATTACAGTGAAGCGACTTCGCGTTGCTCCATCGCACGCGCCACAGCGGCTTTGAGTTTTTCGCCTTCTACCGGTTTCACGAGGTAGTCCACGATCCCGCCGTCGCGTAGGAAGGTCGCGGCCATCTCGGTGTCCGGGAACCCGGTCAGGACGATGATCGGGACGCGGGTATAGTTCTTCCGGAAATAGGCGATGGCCTCCACGCCGTTGATCTTCGGCATGCGGATGTCGCAGACCAGAACATCGAGCATGAGACGATTCTCGCCCGTGTTGATGACCTCGATGGCCTTCTCGCCGTTCTCGGCTTCCAGCACGTCATAGCCGGCTTTCTGCAAGGTCATCCGGACGACTTTTCTGATATCCGGCTCATCGTCGACGATCAATACGCGACCATTTCCTGTTGACGCTCCGAACAATGCATCCGACATGGTTCCCCTCCTTGTGTGAGTGCCATCAATGGCATCCTGCCCTCGAGCGTTGTGGTCCTCGGCTCGTCTGCGCCGAGGTTTCAAGACCAATTCCTTGAGCAACATCAGTGCCGAGTCCAGTTCAGCACGACGAGCTTGAAATCCATTGGAGTTATAAAGCGCGATGGCCCCCATGTTTCGTGGCATGGTTGAAATCCACCAACAGGAGCTGAGATCCACCACCACGTCGCATGTGTGGCCTCTCGGATCATGTCGTTGGAGTGGTTACCAGAGCCGAGTGACCATCCAGAACGTCGCAAGTCCGATCAACATGGCGGCCATTGATAGCGTGTAAGTCATGAGCATCATCGGCGTATCCTTTCCGATACGATCTCTCCATAGCAGTGTCGAAGCCGCAAGCTTCATACCAGAGGTGCGCTGCCAGTAGAACAATGACTCCGTTTCAGCGGAACGATTGATGTCTCAATGACATAGAGGATCGATGCGTCCTCTGGCTGAAGGCGGGAGGGATTCGAGGGATTCCAGAGTGTATCGACTTCGATACAGTGCTGGGACGAATGGATAAATCGATGAGATAAAGATCGAGCGACCGGAACGGCGATGGAGCATCTCGGTGGAGGCGTTGAGATTCAGGGACTGGTTACGGTAAGGTCAGCGCTGCACCTTTGTGGGAATGTAGAAGGAACCAGATGATTACGACACAGACCCTGACCGAGTACGTGAGGAAGGCGATGCCGGACGCGACCGTGACGATCACGGACAAGACCGGAACGATGGACCACCTGATCGTGCGCATCGTGTCGCGACATTTCGCGGGGAAGAATTTGTTGGACCGGCACCGGATGATCTATCAAGCGCTGGATGCGCCCATGAAGGATGGTCGTATCCATGCGTTGGAATTGAGCGCCGCTACGCCTGAGGAGGTTTAGCAGAAGGGAAAGAGCAGATCCGGAAGAATCAGCCGAGGTGTGTGTTCCGTCTGCGTATGAAAGCGGATTACTCGAAGGTGCATAGCGGGTTTCTCCGCGGGCATCAATGAAGAAGGCTACGCCTGAAGAGCCCGCGGTTCAACCGAAGGTTGGTATGGAGGAAAATATGTCGGACCCCATTCAGGACGAGATCGATCGCGAGATCAAAGCCCATAAAATCTTGGTGTACGGGAAGGGCACCAAGCAGTTTCCCATGTGCGGCTTCACGCGCGAGACCATGCAATTCTTTGATAAGTATGGCTATCCGTATGAAGTCGTCGATGTGCTGCAAAATCCCGCCAAGCGAGAGGCCCTGAACAAGATGACCAATTGGCCGACGCTCCCTAAGGTGTTCATCGACGGGCAGTTCTATGGGGATACGGATATTTTGGACCCGATGGCGAAGAAGGGCGAGATCGAGCCGCTGCTGAAGAAGGCCTTCGGCAAATAAACGATCGCGGATCGGACCAAGGGCGCCTGCCGTGTTCTCGTGCTCGCAGATCCCGCGCTTCAGAAAGCGCTCGATCGATGCGCGCAGTGGGAACACAACAGGCGCCCTTGTTTTATGGAGACAGCCAGCGGCTCGATGGGGAAGGGACGGGGCGGGGCTGTGAGCGCTTGAAGCTCACAGCCCCGTCATGATTGTCGCATGCGAGAGTTGAGAACGAAGCGGGGCTCTTGTCTCGTTAGACGCGCGCAATCGAGAGTTCGGCAGACGCCCTCCTTATTTATCCGGCGCATCGATCTTGGGGATGAGGACGTTGGCGCCTGCCGTGTTCTCGTGCTCGCAGATCCCGCGCTTCAGAAAGCGCTCGATCGATGCGCGCAGTGAGAACACAACAGGCGCCCTTGGTGTGTCACACCCCACAGCGGCCGCATTGGAGAGCTGTAGACGATATGATCACAACGCGCCTACTTCTGACCTTCGCGGCATTGATCATCGCATGGGCGGTCGAGTGCCTTGCGACCGGTCCAGCCTTCGGGTGGGTCTATCCGGAGCACCGAGATATCTCGCTCCTGGCGGTGCAGAACCTCGACCCGGCGCGCAGAGCCATATTCGACCGTTTATGGCGGGAGGCTCGGAGGATGCACGAATCCCGCCTCTGCGAGCAGGGTGCGGATGTCGAGCAAGGTCTGAAGCCAGCCTGCAGCGACTGGGCCGCCCTGCCAGCGCTTGCCGGAGATCATTCCTGTTCGAGTCGGGAACTGACCGATATTGTGCTCAAGTCAAACTGGATCTTTGCGGTTGCCGCCGTTGCGGCACAACTCAAGGTCGATCTCTCACAAATCGAGATCCTTCCGCCGGCGAGCCAGGTCTCCACCGATCAGGACCCGATCGCTGAATTGCGCCTTCGGATGGAGAGCGAGACCGCGCGGGCCGCTCGCATCAACTCGCTGCGTGCCGCCGATGTGGGGCTGCAACGTGCTGATCGTGACTATGCCACCAGGGTGGGAGCGAACAATGCGCATTTTATGCTGGCTCGTCCGCGGGCTGATATTTCCCCGAAGGAGTATGGGGAGCTGACATTGCGCGCTGGATCAGAGATCAACGCGATGGGAGTGTGGGAATGGTATCACCTGAGGGCTCTGCAGAAGGCGACCCGCCTTGCGAAGGAGAAACTGGCACAAGAGGAACGGCAAGCGCTCGCGCGTTCCATGCTGTTCGATGAAGCCTTCGCGCTACACTTCTTGGAGGATATTTTCGCCGCCGGGCATATTGCGGGTGCCTGGGGCAATTCCGCTCAGCGCCAGGGCACCCACGATCTTTACAACGGGGCCGGCCTCGAGGTCTTTCTCTGACTGGCCGATCGGAAGTCGGTGGTGGTGATGGGAGACGCCCACATGCGTCCGGAGGATGCCGATCGTGCGGCTGTCGCGATACGCACCAGCCTTGAGCAGGTACTTGATGCAGCCGCCGGCTCCTCCGGTCCTACCGCCATGCCGTATACACCGGCTGGGCCGATCGAGGCCGAAGCGTTCGACGTGTGTCAGCACAACACTCTGGAAGAACAGCCGGAAGGATTGCGACCGCCACCCCAGGCCTCTCAATTGGTTCTTGAAGTTCTGAGGTGGACTCCCATGCCGGGCCTGGGGCCAGGGTTCGGTGCGATGCCACGGTTCCGGAGCGAACTCGGACGCTTCGTGGGGCTTGCCGGTATGGTTGATGGCCGAAGTATCAGCAGCGGATTCACCGGCTCAGAAGGCAGCGGGTTCATGGGAGGACTCGATCTTTCCATCCGAGTCGGCATGGGGTTGGAGGGCGTGCTCGACGAATCGGGTGACGGCCTGATCTTCCTTGCGGTCGGATTGCGCGCCGATACGTCGTCAACCAATCAGTACTCCGAGAGCGCTCTCGCGCAGCAAGGCGGCAGCTTGGGTGCGGCGATTCCCTCGCATGCTGGGATTTCCACGCGCGTACGGATGCCCTTCTTCCTCGTCCCAGGAGACCTCCTCTTGCTTTCGCCGTTATACCTCTTCGCGCCGGACCGGTATAAGCAAATGGCTGTGATTGCGGGTAATGGGGGTCTTATCCCTTGGCAGTCCGGATGGGCGACCCCGATCGGCCGCTTTCAGTTCGTGCTCGGCCGGGAGCTCGGTGTGACCCTCTTTGGCATTGACGGAGCGGATCGCCTGCTCACGCCGAGCGCGATCCCGGACGGCGTTTCTCGAGTGGTCTCCTATAGGTCCTTGTATTTCGATATGCCGGTCCTGGAATATCGCCCCTTCCGGTCGTTCTCCACCAACCAGAGCGCGACGTTACTGATGCAGCTTTTCACCGGGGTGACTGTTCCCTATTCCGCGAGTGTCGTTCTGCCCGCGGGCGCACCCGAGCCGGATCTCCATCCAATCTAGTCGGTCGGTCTGCGGATCATCCTGGATTGGAGATACTATCCATGAGGGCGTTTACGGCAGGCATGAAGCGGTGCTCCTGCACGACGACGTTGGTGAGACCGGAGTCGGCCGACACCCCTTCGTTCGTGCTGCCGCCCGTCAGAGAAGCGGGACTTCAGGACACGCGGCGCGCTTCCGCGAGATCGTCTGCGCCGTGAATGTTGCCGAGCAGTCTCAGACGGAGCCACTCCGCCGTCTCCCCACGGCCGACCATTGGGCGATCGTTCTGTCGGTCTCGCGCAAACATTCGGGAGCACAGGACCGCGAGCAGGGTGCGGAAAACCCCTCCGTTCATCCTTCGAGAGCCTCAGGACGAACGGAGCAGTCGTTGGATATACCGGTGTTTTCCAATCGTGCTGAGACCTGTCAAAGCACGCAAATCGAGTGTTTCCGCAGCCTGCTAGGGGGTATCGGTCTGCTGTTGGGGCTTGCCGGTCAAACTGCTTCTTTCATCGGTCTTCTCGGGCAGGGTGCGTAGGGCTGTCTCGACTGCGCGCATGGGCCGCTTCCCCACGGTATCAATTTAGAGAACGGGCCTCCCTCGTGGTCCAACTGCGGCCGTCGAGCGAGGCCCTTCCGAGGGCGCGCGCTCCGGGAGCACAGGACCACGAGGGGATACCGTTCTCCCTCCTATATTCCCCATGCCCCACTGATCTGAATATTCGCCCCGTTCACGTAGCGGGCTTCATCTGAGAGGAGGTAGCGCACGGCGCTCGTGATGTCGCCGACTTGGCCGATGTAGCCCGCGGGAATCCGCTTGGTCATGCCGGCCAATTCCTCCGGCGGGGCGCTGCCGGAGTCGATGAAGCCCGGCGAGATGGCGTTGACGGTGATGCCATGCGGCGCCAGCAGCTTGGCAAGAGTGCGGGTGAGGACCAGCACGCCGGCTTTGGCGATATAGTGGGCCGTCACGTCCGGCTGCGACACCATCTGATCGGCGTTGGCCATGCCGAAGGTGACGATCCGCCCGGTCTTGCGCTGGATCATGCCGGGGGCCGCTGCCTGCGCCATGTAGAATAGGGAGTGGAGGTTGCCGGCGAACATCTCTTCCCACCCCTCCGGTGTTTCGTCGAACAATTTGATCCGGTGGTAAGGCCCGGCGCAGTGAATCAACGCATCGATGTGGCCCCATCGGCGCTCCACCTCTTGCACAAACTTCCGCGCCGCTTCGACCTGGGCCACATCGGCTTGGAGCGCGAAGGCTTGCCCGCCGCACTTAACGATCTCCTCGCAGGTGCGCTGTGCCGCTCCCTCGCTCGTGCGATAGCAGATGGCCACCTGCCAGCCCTGCGAGGCCAGCTCCAGTGCGATGTCCTTCCCGATGCCCTTGGCTCCTCCCGGAATCGCTGCGACTTTAGCAGGCATAACCATTCCTCGCGGATTCGTTAAATGCGGGTCTGCAGACGTTGGTCGATCAACTGCAGCGCGGTCGCGGTCCGCGCCGAGAACTGCCGTTGCGGTTTGGGCCGTCGTTCGTCCTGTTTTGATTCTTGAATGATAAATCGGAGATCCTCGATCGTATCGACGTCCCGCCAGGGCTGGAGCTGCCCGACCGTGAGACCGGCCGCTTCGGCGCGGGCGACCGTCGTCTTGAATACCTCGGCGCTGGACCAGCGGATTCGGTCGAAAAGTTCAGGAACCGGTCGAGTGAGGCCCAACAGGTAATAGCCTCCATCCAGAGCCGGCCCGAGCACAACCGGATGATGGTCCAGTTGCGCCAACGCGTCCCGGTAGGTCGAGAGCGGCAAGGACGGGAGGTCCGTACCGACAATGAGCAGGCGGCGATAGCCTTCGGCAAACAAAGTGGACGCGGCTTGGTGCATCTTGGCTCCGAGCTGGTCCCCGACCTGATCCATCAATCGAACGCCGTGCCGCTCGCCGAGAATTTTGAAAAACACATGGTCTGCGGCTGGCGCACAGGCCAGGATGCGATCGAGGGCGAGTTTCTGTTGATGGATAGCCGCCTTGCTCCGCTCCAGACTGTCGAGGACAAAACTGCCGTGCAAGCTCGCTGCCTCGTCCGGGGTGAGGGGCGGGCAGAGCCTCGTTTTGACCTGCCCGGGGATGGGCGCCTTGGCGAAGAGGACCAACGCGGTCTCCGCGCGACGCGATGAAGCCGTTTGGCGCGGTGAGCCCGGTGTGGCTGCGCGTGGAGAGGGTGTCATCGATTAAGTCGCTCAGCGAATCGGCCGGTAATAGCGAGCCAGCCGATCCGGACTCACGCCGAGCCAGTACAGGAAGCGTATGCTCCACATCCTTACAATAGTCCTGATCGGACCGCAATGGGCCCAGCGACGATAGGAGGTGACGACCTGGGCGCGGAGGGCCGTCACCTTCCCCGCTTGTTTCAAACGGCGGCTGAGTTGAAGATCCTCCATGAGCGGGATGGATGCAAATCCGCCGAGGGCGTGGAAAGTACTGGTTCGGACGAAGAGCGCCTGATCGCCCGTTATCATGCCGGTCCGGCGGGAACGTACGTTCATCAAGCGAGCGATGATGCGGCTGAGCGGCGTGTCACGATCGAACCGGACGTCGAATCGTCCGGCGACGACGGCAGGATCGTCGAGAGTCTTCATGATCTGTCGTCGGGCGTCGTTCGGCAAGAGCGTGTCTGCGTGCAAGAACAGCAGGACCTCGCCCTGGGCCACTGTGGCCCCGGCGTTCATCTGAGTCGCACGGCCGGCTGGCGCGGTGATGATCGCCACAGAAGGCACACGCCGGTGAGGTGGGCGCTGCTCGGCAGCCGCTCGGGCCTGCTCCACGGTGCCGTCGGCGCTGCCGCCGTCTACGATGATCAGTTCGTCGAAGCCGAGCGAAAGGGTGTGGGGCAGGGTGACGGCCAATGCCCGCGATTCGTTCAGTACGGGCATAACCACGGAGATGGTCATGGGGTGAGGCGGGCTATTCTCCCGGCGCGCTCGTCTTGAACATGAAAAAGGAGACGAGGATGACGGTTCCCCAGAAGATGACCTGCTTGTGCCAGAACAGCACCTCGCCGAAGTGAAAGAAGGCCAGGCCGGCGGTGATGGAGCCGCCCATGACCAGATAGCGCACGGTGACGTTCTCGACGGTGGCGTTGGCCCAAATCGCCATCCCGCCAAAGTAGAGCAGGATGGGTTTCACATCGATTTCGAATCCACCGCTGATGGAGAGCAGGACGGTCAGGAAGCCGAGAAACATCAAGGCCGTGCCGATCATCAGCCCGATCACGTGTTGGTGCTCGGGCACGCGCCGCGGTTTTCTGGGGCCGGCAGTCTGCTGCCCGTCGTCCGGTGGTAAATCGTCGCTCATCGGGTTCACTAAATCTTGAAATGTTTGCTCAGGGTCAGGGTTTGGCGTTGATAGGAGGAGCCTAAGGCCATGCCGTAGACGTGACTGGGGGCGTCGAGCATCCTGTCATATACAACCTTGAAAAAGGTTTGTCCATCGTAGATCAGGAAGGGCACGTCGTGGGGCCGGACCTCGAGCACCACCTGGGTGCCGTGCACCTCACCCTTGCCGCCGTAGCCGAATCCCGGGTCGAAGAACCCGGCGTAATGTGTTCGGAGTTCTCCGCAGGCAGCTTCATAAGCGACCATCTCCGCCGCATAGCCGGGGGGGACTCGGACTCGTTCCTTCGAGGCTAGGATGTAAAATTCCTCCGGTTCCAGCAACAGGCTGCCTTCTCGCCGCCGCTTGATTGGTTCCCAAAAATCGATCGCGCGGTAGTGACCGACCTTGGAAAGATCGATCACGTGGCTGTTCTTCTTGGCGCGGTAGCCGATGATGGGCTGCTCGTCCCGCTCCACTCCCTTGAGGTCGATCCGCAGAAACATGCCCCGGTCCAGCCGCAGCTCGCGAGAACTTAGCGGTTTGGCCGTCGCCAGGTTGTGATAGACCAGCGGGTCGTTCCGGTGCTGAGCCAACAGCCCCGCGTCGGACATCGCGACCTGCCCTTGCACGAAACGGATTTGATTGAGTGATTGGCCGGTCTTGACCTTGATCGTGAACGAGCGCGGCACGACTTCGAGATACAGCGGGCCTCGATAGCCGGCGCGGATCTCGTCGTATCCGGTATTCAGATCGGTGACGACTCGGGTGAAAATATCAAGACGGCCGGTCGTGCTCTTCGGGTTGGCCCTGGCCCGCAACGTGGACGGCAGGTTGAGTCGCTCCAGCAACGGAACGAGATACACGTGCCCCTTCTCCAGGATCGCGCCCTCCGTGAGATCCATCTCGTACATCACGAGGTCGGATTGGTAGAAGTCCAGCACGTTCAAGCGGCTGGTGATTTCCGTTTGCTCGGGAAGAAAACTGGCCAGCAGGCGATAGGCCTTGGTGCCCAAGCGAAGGTCCAAACTCGCCGGCTGGATCTGCCGGTCCTCGATCGGGAGGGAGGCGGTGATGGCGCCCCTCGCCATCAGCTGCCTGATTTGCTGGTAGGGAAGAATCCCGGACTGGCGTGCTCGTGTCGTCACAGGTCGTCGTAATCCCCCCCGCAACTGTTCCCCCAGGCGGCAAAACCGTCGAGCTTGCCGGCAAAGCTGTCCCCGCAGACGGCGTAGCCGTCTCGTGCGGGCGAGGAAGCGGCATAGACGCCGGCCATCGGAAGCTCTCGCTTCCTCCCGACGGAGGGTTGCGGGTAGCGGAAGGTCTTCTGCTCGTAGTTTTGCAAGACGACCGCCTCCTCGTCCATGTGTACGAGATAGTCGGGTGGGAGCACGGGAATCTTGCCGCCGCCGCCCGGCGCGTCGATGACGAAGTGCGGGACCCCCATACCGCTCGTATGTCCCTGCAGGGCCTTGATGATCTGCATCCCGGTTTCCACCGTGGTCCTGAAGTGATTGGTCCCCTTGGTCAGGTCGGCCTGATAGAGGTAATAGGGTTTCACTCGGGCGAGCAGCAATTGATGCATGAGTCGTTTCATGATCTCGGGATCGTCATTCACGCCTTTGAGCAACACCGTCTGGGCGCCCAGCGGGATCCCGGCATCCGCCAACATCCCGCAGGCGCGTTTGACCTCGGGGGTCAACTCGTCCGGGTGGTTAAAATGGAGGTTCATGTAAAACGGATGATACCGCTTGAGCATCTCGCAGAGTTTCGGTGTGATCCGTTCCGGTAAGGTGCCGGGCACGCGCGAGCCGATCCGGATCAGTTCCAAATGCGGAATCGTTCGTAGCGCCTTGAGGATACGCTCCAGCAGATGGTCCGGCAGCAGCAGCGGGTCGCCGCCTGAGAGAATGACGTCCCGCACTTCCGTGTGATCCCGCAGGTAGGCGATGGCTCGGTCCAGCTCGCCCTTTTTGAGAAATCCGGGTTTGCCCACGAGCCGCTTGCGCGTACAGAAGCGGCAATAGATCGGACACTGATTGGTCACCATCAGGAGCACACGGTCCGGATACCGGTGGACCAAGTGCGGCACGGGACTCATCAGATCTTCTTCGAGGGGATCGTTCTCCGCGTCCGCGTCGGCCAGCTCGACTGCCTGGGGGACGACTTGTTTCCAGATCGCGTCCCCTTTCTCCTTCATCGTGGCCAGGACCGTGGGTGTGATCCGCATCGGGTAGGGGCCAACCACGGCTTCGAGCTCCTCGGCATCCAGACCGAATCGTTCGGCAAGCTGCTTCGGTTTGACCAGGCTATCAGCGAGAATGC
Source organism: Nitrospiraceae bacterium (assembly GCA_040981105.1). Taxonomy (GTDB): domain Bacteria; phylum Nitrospirota; class Nitrospiria; order Nitrospirales; family Nitrospiraceae; genus Nitrospira_G. Next base: position 43,165 of record JANRMO010000025.1, on the reverse strand, counting down.
GTCTCCACTCTTCCACGACGGCTCCTTTGGTTCAGATGCATCGCGTGCTTGCGCAGGGGGCGGCAAGCAGGATACCGACAAAGCCCGCCGGCTTCGTTTTCGCGTCGGTCTTCTTGAACATCCTTCGGCCTATTCGATGCCGGTTGCCGTGCGCAGCCGATCCAGATAGGCCACAATCTCATCCGTCTCGGTCAACACGGTCTCCCCGTCCCGAAGGACGGGCACGAAATACTGTCCGGAGACCTCGAACACCTGCTTTCGCATCGGCCGGAAATCCGGCACCACGACGCTCTCGTAGGCCAGCCCCAGGGAGTCGAGTTTGTCCCGAACTTCAATACAGTCCGGACACCAGTGGACGTGATAGAGCGTCAGAGCCATCGAACATCCTCTCTCACGTGACGGGGGCGACGGCGCAGGGCACCATGACGGCATCCTGCATCCCGTGAATGACTTTTTTCTCCACCGGGGTGACGGTCGCGAGGATTCCGCCCAACTCGGCTCGCCCTTCCACTACGAAGTAGTAGGGGCACAGGCGAGCCCGTCCCGTCATGGATCGGATCTCCCCGCTGTCGGGGTCGTGATACGTGACGTGCCCGGACCGACTCTTGTGAAACACCTGAAGGACGTACGGAGTTTGCGGAAACGAAGCCAGGGCGCGGTCGAGCGCCGCTTCCCATTCGGCCGACGGTAAATCATGCCCCACTGAGACACCGCGGCTACCCCACGCCTGTTCGGAAAATCCCGATGGCTTCAGGACATACCGGCGCTCCTTTTGGCCTGCCTTGGCCAGCGACCGCCAATCGGACACCGGCCGTTCGCCGAGGGTGAGGTTGGGGATCACGGCGGTCGGTGGGATCGGACTGGGGTCCAGAACCCAGGTCTGGGGCATCAGCGATTTCAGCGATTCATACGGGTCTTCCCCCAGTTCACGCTCCCAGAATGGAGTCAGCAGGGGATGGTGCAACAGTGCGAAGGCCAGTTTTTCCTCCAAGGCCGGCTTGAACGGAGGCGTCACCTCCACCAGGTCTTTCTTCGCGCCGTACATGAGCAGTTCGACCTTGGGGATGTTTTTCAGATCGAACAATTCGAAGAAGCGATAGACGGCGGCCACCGGGCGCTCCTCCGTCCCGATCTGCGCGCGAAACCCCTCCTCGGTAAAGCGAAGGTCGCGCGGATGAATACAGGCTGTGTCCAAACCTCCCGCGCGCAGTCGATCGGCCGCCCACTCCATTTCCGGTCGGTACTCTTTCGCCTCGTCCGAGACGACGATGGCGACGATCCCGGTTCGCGATCCGATCTGATGTCGCAGCATCTCGCCGAACCGCCCGATCATGCCGGACGCGCCGCCGATCCAATTCCACTCGCACGGCCTCGCCTCTTCATAGAAGTGCGTGAGCGCTGCCGTCACGCCGATGCCGCCGGGGACCGAGTCGAGTTCCGTAATGACCATGCCGTGGTCGGTCGGCAACACATCCGGCCTGATGACGGCGGGCAGGGCTTGTCGGAACCGATTCATCCGGCTGTAGTTCAGCAGGGACTCAGGTTTGCCCTGATCCAGATAGGATGCCGCCCACGGAGGCTGCGACCCTTTCACGCTCTCGATGTACAGACGGTTGAGGGCTCGATAGAACGACAGCAGGCGTCCTCCGAGGTCGGAGAAAAACGTCAGGTCGTCCGGGGTCAGCCAAAACGGCGTCGTCGCAATTCTCCAGTGCGAGGTGAAACCCGTCGCCTCTCCGTTCGAGGATGAAACGGACCACAAGCCTGCGCGGATCAGTTGGCGGCGAATTGTGGAGCAGCGATGAGAGGCAGCGTCTGTGGCTGGCTGCTCCGGCCAATGGTGCACGAGTGCCAATGCGAGGTCTCCCGCGGAGTCTCCCGTTGGGTTCGGGTTCTGAGGTCCCGGCGAATCATACGAATCAACCTGCCGCACTGAGAAGCCGATTCGAAAGTCATCGTAGCATGGCATCGATGGGCACTCAAGGGGACGGGCAGACAAGCGGTGGAACCCAACATAACTGGGCCAGAGGTTTTCAAAGCGGAGGACCGCGCCGCCGGCGCGTGATCTCACGTTCCGCCACCGCTCAGTTGCAGGTGCGCTCGTCGCGTAGTCCTTCGAGCTACTGTTTCAAGTACGCCTTGGTCCTTCGCGGCGGTACTCGCCCGTCTCGCTTGGCGACCTCATGATTTCGCGACGAACCGTCATGGATACGGCGGGCGAGGTGGCGACGGCTTCGGGTATGTGGCGGAACGAGCAAGGAGCCGCGCAGATGACGATGGATTCGTCACAGGTGCGCGCGCAGCGGTCAGCGAGTTTGTTTCAGGCGGTCTTGTTCTGGGGCTCTTCCGGAAATCGGGTGGGGTGCTTGTAAAACCCACACCCTCGTCGCGGGCGAGGGGACGCCCGCGCTCGCGCCTCCCGGATCGACCCGTCCGGGGCTCCGCAGGCGGACCCCTTCTGGAATTCGCTCCGCCACGGTCTGGCGACCGTGGGGCATCGGTCAGTCCCAGCGTTCCTTCCTGCCGTGCCCTCTTCGCGCTCCGGTGCGGCCTCAGAGGCGCGGCGACCCACAGGACGACATGAGAAGAGGGCGGCGACACCATCGGATCAGGGCAAGGCCCGGAGACGCCCGGCCTTCGGCAGCCGAGGCGATAAGGGCTATCCTCGCTCCCCACACGAAAGCCGGAAGAACCTGTTCTGGAATATGAGCTGATGCGAGGTCGGGTCGATCACGGTGATGATGGTCGGCTGGGAATCGAATAGACCGCCATGATCGTACTGGTGCCTAGGTGATTGGCAAGCGTTCATGCCGATCCTTTGGAGAGGACCGTCGCCGACGGCAGGAGTTGAGCCGTCAAACCGGCGGTCAAGGAACCCCCGTTGAGAGTGGAGTCCCAGCGGTTGCGCGAAACATTAGGAGCTTCTAGGAAACGGTGCTACAATTGGCCTCCGCTTCGGGGATGCTTCTGATGGTTGCCTCATCCAGCGTGGAACCACGGGCCGGCGAGCTGATTCAGATTGAACGGGTCGGCCACTATGTGCCGAGCAGGACCTGTTTGACCTGCGAAGTGTGCTGCCGCTTTCCGGACGCCGATAGTTTCCTGAGGCCCTATTTCACCGGCGAAGAAATTCAGGTTGCCCTCGGTCGGGGCCTCTCGTCTTCATCCTTCCGCGATCAGGCCGGGTGCCAGATCGAGGTGCAACCCCATCCGGCCGGTCAGGGCTACCTCTGTCCGGCGTTCGATGCCGAGACGCATCATTGTCGGATCTATGACGTCCGGCCGTTGGATTGCCGGCTGTATCCGCTGGCCGTGATGTGGGACCGAACCCATCGGGAAGTTCTGTTGGGTTGGGACATGAAGTGTCCCTTTCTCTTCGACAATCAAGCCGGTCTGTCGAACCAACCGGCGTTCCTCGAGTACGTAGCCGAGACCGCCCGCTACCTTGAACAGGATTCCGTGCTGACACTGGTCGAGCGGCATCCGTCCCTGGTGACGCGGTTTCAAGAGGACGTGGTCGTGCTTCAATCGCTGCCGGCCTTGACGGTCCGATTGACGACCGGGGTGACCGGTCCGTGGAGCGATCTGCTGCCCAGGCCCTTGGAATTGGCCGATCGCGTTCGGTTCGAAACCGCGGCTGCGGCAAGCCCGCTGTCTCCCGAGATCGTGCCCTCCGCCCGATTGTTTGCGAACCATTACCTCTGGCGACAAGTGCTGTCCTATTCTTGGGCGGACCTGGATGGCTACCTCTGTCTGTTCGCCGAATCGCCCGACGGGATCTTCATGCCGGTGCCGCCGCTTGGACCGGGCTCCGCTCCGACCAAAGCGCGGATCGCGAGCCTCTTCGCCTGGATGAATCGGCGCAACGGCCGCTCATTGGCGGCGCGCATCGAATCGGTTCCGGCGACCTGGAAGGGTGAACTGGAGGCTTGGGGCTATCGAGTCCTTCCGAAAGAGCCGGAGTATCTCTATCGAGCCAACGATCTAGCGGAGCTCCGTGGCGACGACTACAAGTCGCAGCGCGCGTCCTATAACCGCTTCTGCCGTACGCATCGGGCCACGATCACTCGCTACCAGTCCGCTGATGCGCCGGCCTGCGCGGCACTTTATGAAGAGTGGCAGGACCGCAAGTTGGGCCAAAGCCAAAATGAAGCGGCTCGCTATTGCCTCGAGGACAGCCGCTCGTTTCATCTGGAATTACTGGCCAATGCGGAACCGCTCGGTCTGGCCGGGCAGGTTGTGCGGGTCGATGGCCGTATCCGGGCCTATACCTTCGGCGGCGCCTTGACCAGAGAAGTCTGGTGCGTATTGGCCGAAATTGCCGACCGATCCATGTCCGGATTGGCGGAATATGTGTTCCGGGAGGGCGTCCGCTCGGTACTCGGGCAGGGTTATCGATTCATCAATACGATGGATGCCTTTGGTCTGCCGAGCCTCGCGCAATCCAAACAGGCTTATCACCCGGTGCATCAGGTTCGAACCTACGTTGCGCAAGAACCGTAAATGTCGCCGCCCAAACGATCAGAAGCCGCTCCGCCCAAGCCCTACCAGTGGCTCCTGTTCCTCATCATCGCGTTGACCGTCGTGGCCTTTACGACCGTCATGTTGGGACTGCGTTATGTGGAGGTACGGTTGGTCGGGACCGCGGGGGAAAGCCTTGCCTTGGCAGCCTCTGAGATCACTGAAAAACTGGATCGTCTGTTGTCCGAGCGATACGCCGATGTCGGTATTACGGCGCGAGTGTTCAGCACGAAAATGGCGGATCGTGCCTATATGAATGACTATCTCCAATGGATCAGGAAAAGCTACGGTTCGGTCTATACGTGGCTGGGCGTGACCGATGCGCAAGGACGGGTCATTGTCGCCACCGATCCCAAGATGGTCGGGTTGGAGTATGAGCAGGCGGACTGGTTCCGGCTCAGCCGGGAGCGAAAGGCCTTTCACATCACGGAGGCGTCGGTCCATCGGGAGGCCGGTGGGCAGGAAGCGATCTCCTTCACCGCACCCATCATCAGCCCCAAAGGGGAGTTTCTGGGGGTCACAACCGGCCGAATCGGGATCAGCACGTTGGATAACCTGTTGACCCGCACGCTTCGAACCATGGAGGCGAGCGAGGATTTCTCCGGGACGCTTGAATATCAATTCATGTCCCGTTCCGGGGACGTGTTCATCGATGCGGCGACCCACCATGCCCCCATCAATCTCCTGGAGAAGGGACTCCCTTCTGCGCTCATGAGCCTGATGGGAAAGCCTGGTTATGTCGAGGAGGAGCACCTACGACGGCATGTGCCGGTTGTCACCGGCTATGCGCAGACCCAGGGGTTCGGAGAATTCAATGACTACGGCTGGTCCATTCTGTTGCGCAGAGACCGCAGCGACATTTTGACGCCGATTCACGGCATGCTATGGAAGCTGGGTTTGGCGAGCGCGGCGGTCGGATTGCCGGCGCTCGGCCTGCTCTTCTGGTCCGCCCGTCGCCTTCAGCGGGAGTGTGTCCAGGCGCGGTACGAGAGTCAATGTGCCCGCGCGGCCGAGTCCGCCCTCCTGCAGGGCCAACAGCGCGTCAAAGCCGTCGTGGACACGTCGTTGGATGCCGTCATCAGCATGGACGCCGACGGCCTGGTGACAGAGTGGAATACCCAGGCAGTCCGCCTATTCGGTTGGACTCGAGCCGAGGCGATAGGACGCCAGCTCGCCGAGACGATCATCCCTCAGCAGTATCGAGAGTTGTATCAACAGGGTCTCCATCGTTTTCTCACGACAGGAGAGGGCGCGTTTTTGAACAAGCGCGTGGAAACCACGGCCTGTCGCAAAGACGGACGGGAGTTTCCCGTCGAGCTGACGGTCTCTCCGTCCCTGATCGGACATACGCACATCTTCAGCGTGTTTGTGCGTGACATCACCGAACGCCGGCGAACCGAACAACGACTGGCCGCGCAGTTTGCCATCACGCAGATTCTGGCGGAATCCAAGTCGATTCAGGACATTTGTCCGAAAATCCTTCAGGCGATCTGCGATCATCTGGGGTGGTCTGTCGGAGTGTGGTGGATGTTGGACAAGCCGCACCAGCGACTCAATTGTTTCGACATTCGGGTTTCCGCGCCGGGCATGGCGGAGGAATTTGTCGGGGAGACGTGGCGGCTGTGTTTCACGGTGGGCAACGGACTTCCTGGGAGGATCTGGGCTGCAGGCAAACCTGCGTGGATCTCCGACGTCACCACGGACCCCAATTTCCCACGCCGCTCCTCGGCCTTTCAGGCCGGTCTGCATGGCGCCTTCGGGTTTCCTATCCGGGTCGGCCAGGAGGTGCACGGCGTCATCGAGCTCTATGTCATGGAGGTACGCGAGCCGGACGAAGAGCTGTTGAAAATGGCGGCGGACTTCGGATTCCGCATCGGGCAATTGATTGAACGGCTGCGGGCAGAAGAAGCGCTCCGACAAACGGAAGAGCAATTGCGGCAGAGCCAAAAAATGGAGGCGGTGGGCCGGCTAGCGGGAGGCATCGCTCATGACTTCAACAACCTGCTGACGGTCATCCGGGGATACTGCGAGCTGATCATGGGGCGTTTGCGTTCGGACGATCCGATGAGGAAAGAGGTCGAGGAGGTAAAAAAGGCCGGAGATCGAGCCGCCGGATTGACGAATCAGTTGCTGGCCTTCAGCCGGCGCCAATTTGTTTCCACCAAGACTCTGGACCTGAACGAAGTGATCTCCGGCATGGACGGGATGTTGCGCCGCTTGATCGGAGAGGACCTCGTCGAGTTAGGTACCGTGCTCGCTCCTTCGCTGGGCAAGATCAAGGCTGATCCGACGCAGATCGAACAGGTCATTATGAACCTGGCGGTCAACTCGCATGATGCCATGCCGGACGGAGGTAAACTGACCGTTTCCACCGCCAATGTGATGATCGACAAGCGGCACCGGCTCGCCCCCGTGATGCTGGAGCCGGGCGCCTATGTGCTCTTGACCATCCAGGACACCGGATGCGGCATGGACCCTGAGATCCGGTCGCATATCTTCGAGCCCTTCTTTACGACCAAGGAAAAGGGGAAAGGCACCGGCCTTGGTCTCTCCACCGTGTACGGCATCGTGAAACAGACCGGGGGGCATATCGAGGTGGACAGCATGCCCGGCGAGGGCGCAACTTTCAGGATCTATTTTCCATGCGTGGAAGAAGCGGATCTTGTCGCCGAATCAAACGGCGGCATGCAATCTGAGGTGCGCGGCAAGGAGACGGTGTTGGTCGTCGAGGACGAACCGGCCGTCCGCTACCTCGTCCAGGAGACGTTGCGGATGCACGGCTATTCGGTCTTGTTGGCCCGGCACGGCATCGAGGCCCTGCTGACGGGTGCCAAGCATCTCGGGCCGATTCACTTGCTGCTGACCGATGTCGTTATGCCGCAGATGAGTGGTCCCGAAGTCGCAGAGAAACTCTGTCTGGCTCGACCGGAATTGCAGGTTCTCTATATGTCCGGCTATCCCGACCATCCGGTGTTCGCCAAGGGAGGCATCCGCGTGAACGCTGCGCTGCTCCAGAAGCCGTTCTCTCCTCAGGAACTTGCGCAAAAGGTCCGAGAGGTGCTGGACCGACCCGCGCCCGCCGCCAAGGCCATCGCCTGAGCGCCGGCGTAATCCCATCCGCTTGGTGGCCTCGTCACCGCCTACTCCCTTGATCTTCACGCCGTCTTCCGTTTAAGGTGCTGACCATCGGCAGCCTGATTTCTCGCGATCCATCGCCGATTGATGACGACATGACCGACAAAGGCCACGAGTTCGAGATCGAGCGATACCGCATCGAACAGGAGCCCTTTTACCTTGAGTCGCAGGGGGAGGTGGGGCTCTTTGCGACGGCGGCACAGAACCACATGCCGGTCATGCTCAAGGGACCGACCGGCTGTGGAAAGACCCGGTTTGTGCAGCACATGGCCCACCGTTTGGGACGGCCTCTCATCACCGTCGCCTGTCACGAAGACCTCACGGCCTCAGATCTTGTGGGCCGGTATCTTCTGCGCGGGCAAGAAACGGTGTGGATGGACGGTCCGTTGACCTTGGGCGTGAAACACGGTGCGATCGTCTATCTCGACGAAATTGTCGAGGCGCGGAAGGATACCACCGTTATCATTCATCCCTTGACCGACGACCGGCGCCTGCTGCCGATCGAGAAGAAAGGCCAGATCGTCGAAGCCGTCGACAATTTTCATCTGGTGATTTCCTACAATCCAGGCTACCAAAGCGTCCTTAAGGATTTGAAGCAGAGCACCAAGCAGCGGTTTGTCGCGATCGAATTCACCTATCCTGTGGCAGCCGTCGAGGCCCGCATCATCGAGCGAGAGGCCGGGGTCACGGGCGAGGTGGCGCGTGCGCTCGTGAAACTGGGTGAAAAAGTGCGTAACCTGAAGCATCATGGGCTTGAGGAAGGCGTCAGCACCCGGCTGCTCGTCTACGCCGGCACGTTGATCCGGCAGGGCGTGGAGCCGGGTCGCGCCTGCGACGTCGCGATCGCCCGTCCCATCACCGACGATGCGGACATGCAGCGCACGATCGGCGAGCTGATCAAAGCGGTGTTTTGACCTGACATTGGGGCCGCCGTGCGTCGACCGATTCATCGGACAGCCACTGTCCTCGCGCCGAGCATCCAGGTACAACTACTCAAATTATCTCGATGCCGGCCACTATCTGATCCAGTACCTGACCTAGGCCAAGGCGGCCACCGGCGTCTACACGGTTGAGATTTTACGACCATGCTGGAGGTCAGTTCCAACGACACCCTCGATCCCGCCACGACCCTGAAGCTGGAGATCCGGGCTATTTTCAAACGTCTGCGGAAGCAGTGATACGACTCAAGCAGGCGGGTCGCGCATCTCGATGTCTTTGCCAAACTCCTCCAAGAGCCTCGCGAGATTGTGCGGCTCCTCTGCAGGTCTTCACCGGTTTTCATGAGCACCGACTTCGTTCACGAGTCCACTCAAGGGGCGGTGTTGGCGGTCCATGTGCAGCCGAATGCATCACGTACGGAATGTGTCGGGCCTCACGGCGGCGCGCTGAAGATAAGAGTCGCGGCGCCGCCGGTGGATGGGGCGGCCAACGAGGAGCTGATTCGTTTTTTGGCCAAGACGTGCGGTATCTCATCAGGGTCGATCGTCATTCGCTCCGGATCTGCCGCGAGGCGAAAACAGATCCTACTCAAGGGGCTGCCAGCTCGATCAGTGATCGAAAAATTACGGCTATGACGCATACGACATATCCATGGTCGAAGGCTGTGAGTGTCCTCTGCCTCTGCTCGATTCTCAACGGCTTGCTCGGTTGTTCCGGACCAAGGCCGATTCTCTATCCGAACGCCCATTTGCAGTCAGCGGGGGAAGAGACGGCCGAAAAAGACATTCAGGACTGCCGCGTCGTCGCCGAAAAGGCTGGAGCCGAGGAAGGAAGTGGCGCGGCGGGCCGGACGGCGGGCAGCGCGGTGATCGGCGCCGGGGCCGGGGCGGCAGGCGGGGCCGTAGGCGGCGCGATCTCCGGCTCTCCGGGCATCGGGGCAGCGGTGGGGGCCGTGTCGGGGTTTGTCTGGGGGCTGTTGAGTGGATTATTCGGATGGATGTTCGGCTCATCCGCGCCCAACCAGGCCTATGTGAACGTCGTCAATCGCTGTTTGACGGAGAAGGGATATGAGGTGAGCGGGTGGCAGTGAGAATGTGAAACGGCGAGGTGGAAGGACTAGCCGCTGTGCTCGCCCAACCCGCACACAAAATCAATTGTAGTTTCATCAAAGCGGGCGGTGCTCGTTGCAGGCGCGCACGTGGGCCAGTCCTTCCACCTCACCGATTGAGATGAGAATGAGACGGAATAGGGCTGTCCAATATCTTGCTCAAGGAGCCCTGACGATCACATGGCAGTTTGATTCATGGCAAAATCGGGGCGGGCAGGGGGCATGAAACCAGAAGCCTGGATGTTTATTGACGAACGAAACGAAAACCTTGAGGGCAGCATACGAATGGTTATTGGGTGTGTTGTCGTAAACCAGTCCCGGTGGCTCGCAGTAGCCGATAGCGCAAGACATGTCTGGCAAGTTGGAAAACAAAAACGACTGGCCCAAATTGGAAAGATTCTTGGGGACTGTAGCGGCTTCGCAATAGTGGGATATTCCAATATTCCTCTCACCTTGATTGAATCGGGTTCACGTGTCGCCACTCAGGATATACGACGGATGAGTCGGAGAGACTATGCTTGGTCAGTGGGGGTTGTGTTCACGGTAACGATTGCTCTGGCATATCTGAAGAAAACAGGGACAATTCCCATGCAGGTTTCTCTGTTTCACGATCCTACGAGTCTTACATTGGACCATCGGGGAGCGTTTCAAGACTATCTGCGAGAAAGACTGCCGGCCATAGCAGGGAGAAGTCCAGGTATGGAAGATGTCGAAACCTCGCCCACGATCACACTCGATAGGATCGAACAAGTTTCAAAGAGACAAGGGAATCGTGATATGGATCATCTCCAAATTGGCACCTGTTTGGCCCATCATCTTTGTTCCCAGAGTGCGAGGATTATTGGGGCGCCCCCGATGCCTCGAATCTTTTCTAAGAATCTCACCGAAGATATGGTTGGACAGCTTCAGGACTTACCCCGTTAGACGTTCAATGTGAGCACCGAGACAGTCAATATTGTCTGGCAGCGGTAGATGCGCTGGTCTTCCAGTACTGAAGCAATCAAGGTCCTCGCACGCATGAATTAGGTGGAGAAGTTTCCAGAGGAGGCTGGAGTCGAGGGTTGCTGCGCCTTGTGTTTGAGCGCGCGGCCTTTGGTGGGGGTGGGATCGGGAATGAGGCCGTAGACCTGCCGTCCTTCGTGATCCTCCGGCAGGTACTCCGTGATCGGCATGCCCTCCTCGTTCACGAACAGCAGACAGTGGCAGTATTTGTAGATTTGCATTTCGTCGCAGGCGCAGATCCAGCGCCGGAGCTTTGCCTCGGCCTGTTTGTCCTGGTAGAAGTTGCAGGGGCAGAGCGGCTTGCCGAGTTCATCGACATGGGCCGCCAGGCCCTTGATGACGGCTTCCGTGACGGCGGGAGTCGGGTGGAATGTCGTCCCGCTCTTTTCCGCGAAGCCCTTCGCGAATTTCCACATCTTGTCGAGACTGGCCTGGGTCGGTTCTGCCATGGTCTGCGGCCTCATGGTTGATGCGACACGGCGTCGTGGGACGCGATCCTCGAAGTTTACAAGCGGAATGCCCTCCTTTACAATCGCTTCCTTCCCCTTCCGGTGCAAGCCCACAGGAGTAAGAGGACCCAGGTCGCATGGCATTTTCAGAGAGCTCATGGCGAGATCGGCTGACGCAATACCTGGCTGTTTGCCTGGATGGAGCGCTCATCGCCACGTTGGAGGCTGAGATCGAACGGCTCGGGCTGGCGTCGGCCGCCACGGCGTTGCTTCAGGAATTGGAGGACGCATCTCCGAAAGTGGCTCGTGCGGCGACCGAGGCGCTGCCTGAGCTTCACCGTCGAGTCGGCCTGGACGATCTTGGCCTCTGGCTCGATCTGGCGGTCGGCATGGCGGAATCCTCCGGCGCCTCCGGCCTCAAGTATGTCAAGGAGAGTCCCTTACTCTTGGGATTGGTGCCGTCCCGCGAGGAACGCGTCCGCATCCTGACGATGGCCCTGGAGCTGGCGGAGCGGGACCCCGGCATGACGTTGGAGTTTTTACGGGTGTCGCCTGAATTGGTGGGACTGCTGTCTCCAGCATCTCTGATGAAATGGATCGATCAAGGCTTGGAGCTGAGCGACGTGAACTATGTGCTCGGCGGCGAGTTTTTCCGGGAAAGTCCGAAAATCGTCAAGGCCATCGCGTTGGACGATCTGCGAAGCTGGACCAGCTTGGCCCTCAAGCTGATCACGGTCAATCAGTTCGGCAAGCCGGATTACATGGCGACGCTGGAGTTCTTCCGTACGACCCCCGCGTTGCTGGAAGATCTTCCGGAAGCGACCACACGGCGATTGATTATCCGGATCGCCGGGACGTTGGCCGAGCAGGACCCGCAACTGGCGTTGGAGGTCCTGGCCGAGGCCCCGGCATTGATGCAACCGATTCCGGCCGGTTGGCAGTCGCGTATGTTGCAGTACGGTCTGCTGGTGGCGGAACGGGATGCGAGCGTTGCGCAGGCCTACCTGCGTCGCTGCTCCGGCATGGCGGGGCTGGTTGGAACGGACGATCGTGCATGGCAGGTGTTCGAAGCTTGGTTCAAGAGCGGGATGGAGGTGTTGGCTTACAGTGTGGAAGGAGCCAGGGCCTATTTCGCGTTGGAGACGAGCAAGGCTCTCGCCTCCTTAGAGGAGGCACAGAGTGGAGTGCCGCTTCGCCAGGTGGCGCGATCGCTCACCCTGTTTGCGCAGGCGCTCTGTGGACGGAATGTCAGGGTTGAGGCCTTGCCCGATGACACGGCAGGGACCAGCGGCAGTGGGCAGGCTGCAATGCCCCGTGCTCGGGCTACCGTCAGCGCTGACGGTCGAACCATCTACCTCCCGTCCGTGATGCGTCGGGAGTCAGATCGCGAGGCCAATCGGCGCGCCTATCTTGTCATGGTGGCGCATGAGGCGGGACATCTCGAATTCGGTACCTATGATCTGGCCATGGCGGAATTGGGCGACCTTGCCGAGACCGTTGCGGCACGGTATGGCCGTTCGGCGCAGGAGGCGAAGTCGACCCCGCGCACCCTGGTCGATTTCTTCGCCCTGTATCCCCAGCCGGGCGTGATCCGGGACCTCTGGACGATTCTTGAAGATGCCCGGATCGAAGGGCGTCTGCGCGTCGAATATCCAGGCTTGCGCGCCGATCTCGACGCGGCGACCAAGGCTGCGCTGTCCTTGCGTTCGTTGACGCACGGGATGTCGATGCGCGAGATGGTGCTTGATGCCATCCTGCTCGCATCGAGCGGGATATCCGATGTATCGATTCCAGACGCGATACGGCAGGTTGTGGCGGACTGTTGGGGGCTCGGTCGCGCGGTGCTTGCCGAGCAGGTCACGGCCGGCGATGTCATACGAATTATCGACCAGGTTTACGTGAGAATGGACGAGCTCCTCAGGACGGCCGCTGCAACATCGGAGGAGGCGCCGGACCATCGTCCCCAGGAGAGTTCGGTGGCGCCGATGGTCGGAGGGCGACAGGCCTCGGAGACCCTCACCGATGCCTATCAACCGATCGACAATTGGTCCTATCGCGGAGGAATGCGACCGGAGTTCATCGGGGCAGATGAGCAGCGGGCCGAGGCGGGTGGGGGCGACCAATCCGACCGGGGGAAGAGGGAATCGAATGGGAAGGAGGTCGCGAGTTCAAGTCAACGTACCACCGGGCGTCAGGCGCGCGATCTGACACGGACCGACGGGGGCCTGGCTGACACACATGCGGCGCCCGATCACTCAGCCGACGAGGTGACCGCCATCGCAGACAAGCGTCAGCCTCGCTGGGAGCAGGGAGCAATCGATGCCGGGACCTATCACTATGACGAATGGGACGGCACGATCAGGGATTATCGTTCGCGCTGGTGTTGCGTCCGCGAGCAACGACAGGCCTCGGAAGATGCGGACTTCGTGGAAACGGTCTTGAGTGAGCATGGCGCGGCCATTCGCGTCCTCAGGCGCTATTTTGAAGGCATCCGTCCGCCGGCGTTTCGTCAGATTCGGGGGCAGACCTATGGCGACGATGTGGATCTGGACGCTGCGGTTTCCGTGCGCGCCGACCTTGCCGCCGGCACCGACCCGACGGATCGCCTGTACATCCGGCGGGATCGGCAAGATCGCAGTGTCGCGGTGGCCTTTCTCGTGGACTTGAGCGGGTCGACCGGGCGGACCATCGCAGAGGATGGACGTCGCGTCATCGATGTCGAAAAGGCCGGGCTAGTCTTGCTCTGCGAGGCGTTGGAGGCCATCGGAGACGAGTATGCGCTGTACGGATTCTCTGGACGGGGCCGGCAAGACGTCGATTTCGTGGTGCTCAAGGACTTTGATGAGCGGAGTCGGTCCCGGGTCGCCAGTCGCATCGGAGCGGTGCAGCCGATGCACCAGAATCGCGATGGCGCGGCTATTCGGCATGCGGCGGCCAAGCTCAAGCTCACGGAGGCGCGGGTGCAGTTGCTCGTGCTGCTCAGCGATGGACGCCCGTTGGACGATCACTATGCCGAAGAGTACGCTCTTGAGGACACCAAGATGGCCCTCCGCGAAGCGGCCGCAAAGGGGATCGTGCCCTTTTGCATCACGGTGGACCGAGAGGCGGAGAGCTATCTGCGCCGCATGTACGGAGAGGTGAGGTATGTGGTCATTGACGATGTTCAGGGCTTGCCGGAACGGTTGCCGCGGGTGTATCACCGATTGACATCGTAACGTCGGTGTGGAGACCAAGATGGTACAGAGGACGACTGTATCGGATCATGTCGCAAGTCGATTGGATCAGCAATCCACGGTCGGCACGCGCCCGGAGATCGAATGACCGCTGATACGACCAAACGGGATGTGCCGCAGTGGATCTATAAGCTGTTCACCGGCCAGCAATATCCCTATGTCAGGCGATTGGCTAAATTTGCCAACCGCGATGTGAAGCCGGGAGAAGAACGGCGCGAGCCAACCCGCGAAGAGATCGATGCCAAATTCTGGGAAGTCTACCCGCGTTGTTGGGCCAAGATTCTTCAGGAAGTGAAAAGCGGGATGATCGTCACCTTTGTCGAATTGGGGAGTTATGAGCCGGGCCTGTATCAAGGCTTAATCGACGCGCCGGAGGAGTTTCTGGCCGAGCGCTACGGCAAGAAAAAGATCAAGGTGAATTTCTACGACGGAGAGAACTTCGTGTGCACCATCAATTTCAAGGTGGCCGGTTGGACGGAGCACGAGACGCACGAGCCCGCATGATTCACGATGCCTCCGACTGCAACCGCCGTGCGACCCGTTGCGCTGCCCTGCAACGGGAGAACCGTCACGAATTCTCGCGAAGCATGAGGGCTCACGCGAACGCGTCCATGGTCAACTCGTCGATCGTCAGCCGGGTAAACCACAGCGTCACTGATGACGGGCGATGCCTGACAGAGAGGTTCATATGAGACCGAAAATCACGGTAGTGGGAGCGGGGAATGTCGGAGGGACGGTCGCTCAGCGGCTGGCCGAACGGAATGCCTACGACGTGGTGTTGGTGGATGTGGTCGAGGGGATGCCGCAGGGTAAGGCGCTCGATTTGATGCAGGCCGGCGCTATGTATGGCCACGATTCGGTCGTGACGGGGACGAACAACTATGAGGTCACCGGTGGATCGGCCGTCGCCGTGATCACGTCCGGCATCGCGAGGAAGCCCGGCATGAGTCGGGACGAACTCCTTTCGACCAACGCCAGGATCGTCAAGGGCGTGGTCGAACAGATCGTGGCCCGGTCGCCGCAGGCCTATCTGGTCATGGTCACCAACCCGCTGGATGCGATGGTGCATGTGGCCTTGAACGTGAGCCGGTTTCCAAGACAGCGCGTGCTGGGTATGGCCGGCGTCTTAGACTCGGCCCGATTCCGGCGGTTCATTTCAATGGAAGTGGGTGTCTCGCCCGCCGAGATCCATGCCATGGTGTTGGGGGGGCATGGAGATACGATGGTGCCGCTTCTGCGCCATACGACGGTGGCCGGGCGGCCGATCACCGAGTTACTCCCGAAAGACCGGCTTGAAGCCTTGGTAAAACGCACGCAGGACGGCGGCGCCGAGATCGTCAATTTACTGAAAACCGGCAGCGCGTTCTACGCCCCTTCGGCCGCGGCGGTCGAGATGGTGGAAGCCATCGTGAAGGACCATAAGCGGATCTTGCCCTGTTCGGTCAAGTGCGAGGGGGAGTATGGGCTGCGGGACATCGTGGGGGTTCCGGTGCAACTCGGTCGGGGCGGGGCCGAACGGGTCGTCGAATTCGATCTTTCGCCGGACGAGCGCGCGGCGTTGAGTGCGTCCGCCCGTGCGGTCCGCGAATTGTGCGATGCGGTCGATCGCCTGATGGCCTGACACTGCCGATCCTTGGGGCAGCGGCTTGACATTGTTGATGAGCATGGAGTACAGACTGCGATGAAGTACTTAACCTGAAAGGCGGTGGCGTGATGAAGTTTCTCGAAGATCCCTATCAGACCTTGTGGGCCGGCGTCGGCCTCTCGGTCGTCCTCATAGTCGTGTTCCTGGGCATGGCCGGCGTGGGAGCGGGGGATGCCGATTGGTTGGGCATCGTGTTTCGCTGGGTCCATTTTCTGGCCGGTATCACCTGGATCGGCCTGTTGTATTTTTTCAACCTGATCAACGCGGCATTTCTGAAGAGCCTGGACGGACCGACCAAGAACATTGTCATCCCGAAGCTCATGCCAGCCGCGTTGAACTGGTTTCGACATGGTGCGACCGTTACGGTCTTGGCCGGGCTGGTGCTCTACTTCTGGCTCTACTCCAAGGGTGGGACGGGAGCCTACGCACTGGGCATCGGCGGGTTACTCGGGATCATCATGATGGCCAATGTGCACGCTATCATCTGGCCGAATCAGAAGAGGATCATTGCCGCGGTGTCCCAAGCTGCAGCCGGTGGTCCGCCACCACCGCCGGAGATGGCTGCCTGGGGCCGGACGGCGCTGCTCGCCTCCCGGGTGAACTTCATGCTCTCGATCCCTATGCTGTTCTTCATGGGAGCCGGCAGTCACATCAAATAGAGTTTCAATGACCCTTCAGCCGGGTTGTTCCCTGAAAGGCCCAGCGCGCACACCGTTTATTGGGGCGACTGGGCCGCCTCGGCCGGAATTGAGCCCCACAGCAAGTCGGTTGCTTGACGGCTTCGCGCGTAGAACCGTATAGTTACGCGTCGGGTCCGAATCGAATCTCACAACTGAACGCCATGAACAGCAATCAGAATGAAGGGCGAGTGCTCCGGCCGCTTGAGGGGCCTGCATGGGATCTGTCCGCCTATGTCAAAACTGGGGGGTATGAAGCCTGGAAGCGTTGCGTAACGGACTCGAAGCCTCAGGACATTGTTGAGGAGCTCAAGCGCTCGGGCTTGCGCGGTCGAGGCGGGGCGGGATTCCCGACTGGTGTTAAGTGGGACAAAGTACTCAACCACCGGGTCAAGGAGCGGTATTTCGTCTGCAATGCCGGCGAACACGAGCCGGGGACCTTCAAGGACCGGCACCTTCTCAAGTACGCGCCTCACCAGTTAATTGAAGGATGTCTGATCGCGTCCTACACGGTTGGGGCGAAAGCCTCTTTTCTGTATGTCAATCATGAATATCATGAGGAGCAGGAAAACCTCCACAAGGCTTTGGCACAGGCACGCGAGAAGGGGTACGTGGGAAAGAATGTGCTCGGTTCCGGACGCGACATTGATCTAGAGGTCTTTTCCGGGCAAGGCAGCTACGTCGCCGGCGAAGAAACTGCGATGCTGGAGTCCATGCAGGGCCGTCCGGCGATGCCCAGACAGAAGCCGCCATTTTATCCGACCGACTTTGGGCTCTATGGGAAGCCCACGCTCGTCAATAACGTGGAGACGCTGTGCAATATTCCGCTCATCCTCCGGAAAGGAGCCGGCTGGTTCAATGAAGTGGGAACCGAGAAATGTCCGGGGACCATGCTGTTCTCGTTGAGCGGTGCAGTCGCTCGACCCGGGATTTACGAGTTACCCCTCGGCACACCCCTCCGAGACCTGGTTGAGCGCTGTGGCGGCGGAGTTCCCAATGGTCGGAAGGTCAAAGCCGTGTTCCCGGGAGGACCGGCCTTTCCGATGGTGACGGCCGATCAGTTGGATCTGGCGATGGATTTCGACTCTCTGAAGAAAGCCGGCACGGGCTTGGGATCGGCCGGGGTTATTGTGGTTGATGACGCCACCTGCATGGTGGCGAAGACGCTGCACTTTTCCAATTTCTTCAAGGGAGAAAGCTGCGGCCAATGTCCTTCCTGTCGAATGGGCACGATCAATCTGGCGTCACTCATGACCAAGATCGAGGCGGGTGAAGGCACGCAAAAGGACTTGGAAACGTTGTTACAGATTGCCGGTTTTGTGAAGGGGACGGGGTATTGCACGCTTGTGACGGGGGCGGCCGTGCTCGTGCAAAGCGCCTTGAAGTTGTTTCAGGGTGAATTTGAAGCCCATATTCGATTACAGCGTTGTCCGTATCAATCAACATCGGTCACAGCGGGATCGGCGTAACAGCCGGTCAATGGTCGAGTTCGATGCCGCAGATCACCTTTCTCCACCCCGACGGAAAAAGCGGAGAGGTTCCGTTCAACGTGACCGTCCTGGAGGCGGCTGAATTGCTCGGGTTTCCTCTCACCCATGATTGCGGCGGCAATGCCTCCTGTACGACCTGCCGGGTGGAAGTCCGATCGGGAGGCGACCAGTTGTCAGAGATCGATTTCGACGAGCAAGACCTGTTGGATCGCGAAGCGCTGAGTGAACCCTGGCATCGACTGGGTTGTCAGGCCCGTGTGATGGGCGACGTTGTCGTACGGGTGCCGTTGCATAAGTGGGAGCGTTCGCCGGACGGGGCGAGCACGCAAACCGTCGATCAGTCATGTAATCTCATTTGACTGTCTGTGTGAAACAACGTGCCAACCTGGCAAGGAGGAAACGAGATGATTACCGTGACGGACGTGGCCGCGGATAAGATCAAAGAGCTCATGCTGGAGGAGAAGGATGTGGTGGGCCTTCGGGTGTATGTGCGTGGAGGCGGCTGCCATGGCTATCAGTATGGGATGGCGTTCGAGAACAAAATCGGAGAAGACGACACGGTGATCGAAAAGAACGGGATTCAGGTGATCCTTGATCCTCAGAGCGCGCCGCTCTTGTCCGGCGCCGAAGTGGATTATGTTGATAGCCTTCAGGGATCCGGCTTTGCCGTAAAGAATCCGCAGGCGAAAACGACCTGTGGGTGCGGCAGCTCGTTTAGCGCGTAAGCGCTGGAGTGTGCCAGCCGGAATTGTGCCTGACATTGAGGGGTCGTGGCCGGTCTCACTCTCTGTGAGGGGACCGGCCTTTTTCATACCGTAGCGTATCAGTGGAGTATCACATGGAACACCTGGCCAGTGTGACGCGACGATATCGATTCAGCGCCGCGCATCGGTTACATACGGACCAGCTCTCTGCGGAGGAGAATCGGCGGGTGTTCGGCAAATGTAACAATCCCAATGGGCATGGGCATAACTATGTCCTGTATGTGACGGTGTGTGGCCCCATTGACGCTGCCACGGGACAGAGCCTGGATCTCGACCGGCTGGATCGGGTCGTAACCGAACGGGTGGTTAGGCGCTTCGATCATCAGGATTTGAACGGCGATCCCGCCTTTGCCGCCACGACGACGACGGGGGAGAACCTGGCACGGCTGATATGGGATCTTCTGCACGACGCGATTTCCGACGGGAAGTTGGCCAAAGTGGGCGTGGTCGAAACGCGGGACAATTATTTCGAATATGCCGGCGCCTCATCGTCCCAATGAGTGAGCCGGTCCCCGGATCTGAAAAAGGAGTGGGCATGCCTCGAGGAAAAGCCGCCCGGAATCGTGTTGGGTCCCGAGTCAGGGACGGACGGGCAGAGGAGCTGGAAGGATTGGTGAGACGCCTGTTGGTCGAGATCGGTGAAACCCCGACGAGGAACGGGTTGATTGAGACGCCGCGTCGTGTCGCGAGAGCCCTGCAATTCATGACCCGCGGTTATCATCAGAATATCGATCAACTCGTCAATCAGGCATTATTTCCGATCGAGTACGACGAGATGGTGATCGTCAAGGACATCGATTTTTTCAGCATGTGCGAACATCACCTGCTGCCATTCTTCGGCCGATGCCATGTCGGCTATATCCCCAACAAGAAAGTGGTTGGGCTCAGCAAGATTCCGCGGATCGTCGATGCCTTCAGCCGGCGACTACAAGTGCAGGAGCGGTTGACTGTTCAAATTGCCGAAACCTTGCAATCCAAGCTCAATGCGCATGGCGTTGGGGTGGTTATGGAGGCCCGCCATCTCTGCATGATGATGCGCGGAGTCGAGAAACAGAACACCGTCGCGGTGACCAGTCATATGCTCGGCACCTTTCGGACGCAGGAGCAGACACGCCTTGAGTTCCTCAAGTTGATCCGGCAGGGCAGTGTGGGCGATGGCGACTGATTGTGTCAGACTGTCGGCCAGTCGTCCGTTCGCGCACGGCCGTCAACCGCCAAATCGACCCTGCTGAGCCATGCTGACGTCTCTCGTCCGTAGTTGGATCGGACGGTCTGTGTTGAGCTACTCGGATTTCCTCTGACTCAGACGAGTGAGGAATGGAATCGCCACAGAGCGTCATTGAACAGCTCTGGTTGTTCGAGATTGGGCAAGTGCCCCGCGTTCGGGATGATCTCCAGCCGTGCACCGGGAATACGGTCCGCCATGAGGCGCGCGTCTGAAATCGGTGTCGGTTGGTCCTGCTCTCCGACGATGACGAGGGTTGGGCAGCGGATCGACGGGAGGCGTGGAACGGAGTCGAGACGTCCTGCCATGGCCATCAGGTCTCCGGCTAGACCGCTGAGCTCCATCCTCAGGATCATTGCCTCCACCTGTTCAACTACCGCCCGATTGGATTGGAGTGTCTTCGGACACAACAGTTTGGGAACCATTATGTCTCGAATGGCGGACGGCCCCTTCCGATATGCAGTTTGAGCCATCTGGAAGCGGTTCTCCCTTCCATTCTCCGTATCGGCCTGTGCTCGCGTGTCCGTCAACACGAGCGCTTTCAACCGATGAGAATGGTTGGTGGAGAACGTGAGCGCCACGTAGCCGCCCATCGACAGTCCCACCAACACCACCTGGAGCAGGTCGAGGTGATCGAGCAGGCCTGCCACGTCGTCGGCGAACTGCTCCATCGTGTACTGCCAGAGGGGGGCGTCGGATTCGCCATGTCCCCGCAGGTCAACCGAGATGATGCGAGCTCGATCTCCGAGCCCCCGTATTTGAGGTATCCACATGTCCCGATTGAGGGGAAACCCATGCAGGAAGACCAGGGGGAGGCCTGTTCCTTCGTCGGAATAGGCGAGCTTGATGCCGTTCACGGTCGCAGTGGGCATGGACAGTACCTCGGGCTGCTAGGTCGGTAGCGGCTGTCCTCTATCATCTTCCCGCCTCATCGGTCAATGAAGCGTGTATCAGGTGGCTGCCCGCTGATTGCGAGGGCTGTCGGTTCCGTATAGAATGGGGCCAATCCACCTCGACTCGCCTATGACCGTCCAAGGGGACGCGCAAACTGATCTCTATCGGGCCGAGCCCGGCTTGGAAGGGCCTCGTGCGCCGCTGGCCGAGCGGATGCGGCCGCGTGATTTCTCCGAGTTTTTTGGGCAGGAGGAGTTGATCAGGTCCGACCGTCCGTTGCGGCGCGCGATCGAGGCGGATACCCTGTCCTCGGTGATCTTATGGGGGCCGCCAGGCTCCGGGAAAACCACGCTGGCGCACCTCATCGCGAAGCACACCAAGGCCGCATTTATCCCCTTCTCCGCGGTTACCAGTGGAATTGCCGAATTGCGGACGATCGTCAAGGCGGCAGAACAGCGTCGCCTCCTCTCCGGGCAACGCACCATCCTGTTTGTCGATGAAATCCATCGATTTAACAAGGCGCAACAGGATGCGTTTCTTCCACATGTCGAGAAGGGCACGATTGTGCTCCTGGGAGCCACGACCGAGAATCCGTCTTTTGAGGTCATCGGGCCGCTGCTCTCGCGCTCACTGGTGGTGATGCTGCAAGCTCTGTCCGATGAGGCGTTGGGTCAGATTCTGGATCGGGCGTTGACGGATGCCAGCCGGGGATTCGGCGACTTGTCGGTGACGATGACTCCCGTGGCACGCCGGCGCCTGATCGCGTTCGGGAATGGTGATGCGCGGTCGGCCCTGACGGCCTTGGAGTACGTGGTGGAGCATATGCCCCGGCAAGGTGACGGCGAATTGGTCCTCGATGATCAGGCGATGTCGGTGGCGCTCTCGAAGAAAACGATTCGGTACGACCGTGCAGGCGAGGAACACTACAACCTTGTGTCAGCCTTCATAAAGAGCTTGCGGGACTCGGATGCGGATGGGGCGCTCTATTGGATGGCTCGCATGCTGGAAGGCGGTGAGGACCCGCTCTTCATCGCCCGGCGGATGGTAATTTTTGCTTCGGAGGATATCGGAAACGCAGAACCCCAGGCACTACTCCTTGCCATGGCGGTCTCGCAAGCCGTGCAATTCATCGGGATGCCCGAAGCACAGATTACGCTCGCGCAAGGGGCGACCTACCTGGCAACCTGTCCCAAGGACAATGCGTCATACGCAGGGATTGCGAAGGCCATGACCGATGCCCGGTCTCATGGAAATCTGCCGGTGCCCTTTCATCTGCGCAATGCAGTGACGCCGCTCTTGAAGAAATTGGGCTATGGTGAAGGGTATCGGTATGTCCACGACGATCCGGCAGCGCAACGGGAACAGTGTCATCTACCGCCCGAGCTGAAAGGGGTTCGATATTACTCGCCGAAGAAAAACTAGCGCACAGAAGAAACGCACGCCTGCCGGTTCCGCCACGCGGCGTGGTGGACAAACCTTGTCCGTTCGCTATACTCAGAGCCAGGAGAGCCGGATGACTCGACCGACAGCCGCACAGGCCAATGATCGTCGTCGCTTTGTCCGGGCGACACTTGTGGGCTCTGCGCTGCTTGAGCCGCGGAGCGGCGGTCCCTCGGTGACGGCCGTGCTGGATAACGTCAACCGCATCGGCGCGGGGCTTCATACCAAGGCCAGACTGGCCGCCAAAGACGAAGTCATCGTGGTATTGGCGTTCCTGGATCAACAGGGGCAGGAGCAGCAGGAGAAACTCGCGGGGACGGTGGCTTGGGTCAAGGCGTGGGAGAAAGGATTCTTGATCGGCGTGGTGTGGGACGAGGTTGTGACGGCCGAAAAGAATCGATGGCTGTACTATTACTTGGAAGAAACCCTAAGAACTCAAAATTAGCCGAGACTTGCCAGTGAACCACGGACTCGTTCCAGTTCCTGTGACAGTGTTTCCCACTTCGCTGTAGCCCGTTCAAGGTCGAGCTTCCACATCGCGTGCTCTTGCTGCATCCCCTTCCACCGGTCAAAGTCCTCGTAGATCTGGGGATCGGCGAGTTCTCCGTCGCGAGCTTTGAGCCTGGCTTCGCACTCGATCACCGCGGTCTCTGCCCGCGCGACTTGTTTCTCCAGGCGGGCTTCCGCCTTGATCAACTCGCGTCGCTCCGTCGCTTTCCCCTTGGGAGAATCGGCCCCTGGATCTGGGCCGTTCGCACGATCATTGTCGGCGATGCCGGCCGATCGAGTGTCCGCTTGCTCTTTCGCCGTTTCCTCCAGTTCTTGGCTGCGCTTCCAAAGGTAGTATTCGTAGTCGCCGAGATAGTCCTTTGCCTGCCCATCGTCGATTTCAACCATTCGATTCGCGATCCGCGATAGGAAAGTCGGATCGTGCGAAATGAAGATGAGGGTTCCGGGGAAGGCGACAAGCGCGTCCGTCAGCACGTCTACCGAAGCGGGGTCGAGATGGTTGGTCGGTTCGTCCAAGAGTAGAGTGTTTGCAGGCTCAACCAGCATACGAGCTAGGGCAACACGGTTTCGTTCTCCCCCGCTCAGGGCCTTGATGGGTTTCTTCTGGTCTGGCCCCGAAAACAAAAAGGCGCCGGCGATGCCTCTGAGGAAATTCGTCTCCGCCTGCTTGGCCACCTCGTGAAGTGAATCCAAGATCGTATGCTCTGGGTTGAGCGTTTCAGCCTGATGCTGGGCAAAATAATGCAATGTCACCCCATGCCCCACCGTCCTCGATCCCTTGTCCAGCGGTGCCACGCCCGCCAACATTTTGAGGAGCGTACTTTTGCCCGCACCGTTTTCTCCAACCAAGGCAATCCGCTGCCCGCGCTCTACGGTGAAGTCCAGCGATTCGTACACTACCTTATGCCCATAGGCTTTGGCTGCGCCCCGCAAGTCTAGCACGTGCCGACCGCTTGGGCTTGGTTCGGGAAAGGTAAACCGAACCCGCTTCGGATCGCGCTGCCGTTCGATGACCTTCACCTTCTCTAACTGTTTGATGCGGGACTGGACCTGGCGGGCCTTGTTTGCCTGATAACGAAAGCGATCGACAAACTTCTGTACCCGGGCGATTTCCTTCGCTTGACGAACAGCGGCGGATTCTAACTGTGCATCCTGTTCGGCCTTTAGGACAAGGAACTGCGAGTAGTTGCCGCGGTACTCCCGAATTTGCTGGTGTCGGATTTCCCACATATGGGTGGCTACGTGATCCAGGAACTTCGTGTCGTGGCTGACGATGAGTAGCGTCATCTTGGAGGCAGCAAGAAACTCTTCGAACCAACGCTGCGTCCCCTTATCCAGATGGTTGGTCGGCTCATCCAATAACAAGACATCAGGGTTGGACAAGAGCAGATGGGCCAGCGCCACGCGCATGCGGTATCCGCCAGACAGGGTATCGACTATGCGAGGGAAATCATGGACCGTGAATCCCAACCCCATCAGGATGCGTTTGGCTTCGTGCTCCGGATAGAGGTCCCGATGGGTGGCTTCGAGCACGCTCTTTCCGAGAAGGGGTTCGAGTTCCTGAGCCAAATATCCGATAGTCAGTCGCGAACGCTTTCTGATCGTCCCCTTGTCGGGAGATTGTTCGCCCATGATCATACGCAACAATGTCGTCTTGCCACACCCATTCGGTCCTACCAAGCCCACGCGGGTGTTTGGGCGCAGGTGGGCCGACGCTTCCTTGAGCAGGACGCGAGTAGCGAATTGTTTCCACACCTCTTCGATTTGCAGCATAGCGAGACTAGCGATTACGCAGGGTGATCAGGATCAGAAGCACTTGATCAACTTGAATGAAAGCGATGAGAACGTGGATCTAACGTGTGGGGAGTCGAGGGGGGCGACACAAAGTGGTGGAGCTGGCCGGGATTGAACCGGCGACCTCGTGAATGCCATTCACGCGCGCTCCCAACTGCGCCACAGCCCCACTTTGCACGATCAATAGATTCCTCAGTCCGCTGGAAAGTGCTGAATTTTCAGCATGCTACCATGTGAACCTCGAGCAGTCAAGAAAGCCGACTCTGAATGATCCGGTGGTTTGTGGCGCTTGACACTACCTTCGGATTGTTTCGCTGGAGTATCGCTGAACGATCTCCGCTTTCAGCCCGCCTGTACGATCCCACGGATGCGTCTGGCACCATGGAGCCTGGCTACGTGCTTGTCTGAACTAGACAGGTTTTGTTATGGCTGAGGCCAAGCATTAGACCTATAGCTGTCAGAAGCTGTGCGTCGCCCTCGTTCAATAAATGATCCCACGCCGAACGATTTCGCCACGATGCCATGGGAACCTGAGGCAGAAACCTCTGCTTGACAATGACGTAACCTCGGCATAGCATGCGCCAGCCAGGGGCTCTGGCCATATTTGGGTCAGGGCCATTTTTTTGGAACCGCCACAAAAGGGCTATCGGCAAACAGCTTCGGTGAGTCGATTGGAAGACTGATGAATCTAGTTATCGTCGGGTCACAATGGGGTGACGAGGGGAAAGGCAAGATGGTGGACGTGCTCGCCCGGGACGCCGACGTGGTCGTGCGTTACCAAGGAGGATCGAACGCAGGCCATACGGTCGTGACGACCAAGGGCACCTATGTGTTCCATTTACTGCCATCGGGTGTGTTGTATCGGGGGAAGCTGTGTCTCGTCGGCAACGGGGTGGTGGTTGATCCGGAGGCGTTGATCGATGAGATCGATAGTTTGCAGAAATCCGGAGTGAAAATCGGCAAGAACCTGTTGATCAGCGATCGGGCGCACGTGATCATGCCATACCATAAGGTCGTGGAAAAGGCGAGTGAGGAATCCAAGGGGCCGCACCGTATCGGCACGACCGGTCGCGGGATCGGTCCGACTTACGCTGACAAGATGGCTCGTATCGGCGTGCGCATGAGTGATCTGTTGAACCCCGACCTCCTCCGCGCCAAGCTTGAGGTCAATGTGGCGGAAATCAACACATTCTTGGAGCGACTGTACCAGGTCAACGGCGTCGAGCTTGAAAAAGTCTTTCTTCAATACCGGGCTTATGGAGAGCGATTGGCTCAGCACATCGTCGATGTCTCGCTTCAACTTGAACGGGCCATCGCCAAGAAGAAGACCATTCTTTTTGAGGGGGCTCAAGGGACCCACCTTGATGTGGATTTTGGCACCTATCCGTATGTAACGTCCTCAAGCGCCTCTGCTGGAGGAGCCTGCACCGGGACTGGTGTGGGACCGACCATGATTGATGCGGTCTTGGGTATCACGAAAGCCTATACCACGCGGGTCGGCAGCGGGCCGTTTCCGACGGAACTCAATGATGAGGTAGGAGCGCGCCTGCAGGAGCGAGGACGGGAGTTTGGCGCCACCACCGGTCGCCCACGACGGTGCGGCTGGTTCGATGCCGTGGCGGTGAGATATGCCAAGAGGGTGAATGGGCTCACCTCGCAGGCGATTACCAAGCTGGATGTCTTGGATGAATGTGCCGAGATCAACATCTGCACAGCATATCGCTATCAGGGAAAGTCCTATACTGAAGTCCCAGCCGATCTTGAGAGGTTGTCGCATTGCGAACCTGTTTATGAAACTCTGTCGGGCTGGCAATCGTCGACAACCGGCATCACCTCATGGTCCGCGTTACCGAAGCTGGCGCGACGCTATCTCGATCGGATCGACGAGTTGACCGGTTGTCAGATTGATCTGGTCTCGACAGGAACCAAACGGCACGAAACGATTGTGATAAAGCACCCGCTCCAGAAGCGATCATCTCAGCGGGCGAGTTCCAAGCGGCGGGGTTGACAGTAGTCCTCCGTCGGTGACAGCATCTCTTTCATATCTTCCCACCTTCTGTTGAGCCGGTAGCTCAGTCGGTAGAGCATCGCCCTTTTAAGGCGAGGGCCCTGGGTTCGAGTCCCAGCCGGCTCACCATTTCCCGATCGTCTAGAATTTCATACCATTCCTGTAGCCGGTCGATAGAATGGACCGAAGGGCTGCTGAAGGCAAGCGACCTCGTCGCCGACACCGTTCAGCTGGTCGGTTCGACAGCTTGGCGTGTCGCCGTCGTTCGCTGCCCACGATTTACGAAGATTGCAAGGTATAGAGACGTACATGCTCGATGTTTCGACGCCGCGGATTCAGAAGAGCCCTAGTCCACATCATTCTGTGCACCGGTCAGGGCAGCTCATCAGGTGTGTCCGGAAGCCATGGTTGACTCGGCGACAAGCCGGGTGCCACCGATTACACCCTCTCAGACTCTGGTCGAAAGGAGTGGCGCCGCTCGCATGCTTGTCTTGAGTAGTGCTGCATTGATTCGTCCCAACTCTCAGGACTGCTCAAGCAGGAGACGACGTCGATTCAGTAACAGGAATTTCGGTCGGTCGATGCTCGGTGGCCTGTTGGACCTCGCATGGTACCCAACGGTTGCACCATGTAAGACGTGACCCGTCCTAAGAGGTTTCTGGAAGGAAAGCGGGTGCAGGAGAGAATCTCCTCGTTGCTCAGGAGGGACAGCGGAAGGGGAGTACAGCTTAAATGGACAACCAATTCGACCTCGTGGCAGAGGTATAAGTAGCGCAATCCTTGACTCAAAATCCTTGAACATCGCCGCATCGCTCGAAGTCCACGGAGTTACTTCGGTCTCCTAAACCTCCCGGTTCCCTCCTTTCGAGCTACCTTCAACGGGTCTACCCATCTGAATCTCGGCCATTATCCTTGAAACATACGCCCACAGAATCGGGTGAGGATGATAGGAACAGGAGGTGAGAGATGAACTGTCCGCGATGCCAAGGGTTCATGGTCGAAGACTATTTCATCGATCTTCAGGAGACGATGGGGCCGCACTGGGTTATGGCAATGCGCTGCATGAACTGTGGGAACGTGATGGAACCGCAGATGGACGCCAACCGCCGGCAGCATGAAGCGAGTCTGGTGACGGTCGCGAGTGAGTTAACGAACGACGCACCCGTATCGGTCGAACCGTCAAACGCGGTGCATTTTGAACGTGCCGCCTAACGAGGATCTGACATTGTGGTGATATCATGCCGGCTCACTTAGCTTGGAGTGCGAAGGTTCGGGTGGAGGAGAATAGAATGGAACAGGAGCGGGAGGTTGCCCAGGTTCTCGAACGAGGTCGGCAGATTATTCGAGCCATCCTGCGGCGTGTGCAGGATGAAAATGGATCGTGGTACGTGGAAAATGGTGATGGACTCGCCGGTGGCAGGGAAGCAATCACACCGTATCTTGCAGCGCTCGTGAACTTGGGGTATGTAGACGCGCACGATGACGGAATGCACCTTCGGTTGACCGAAGCCGGCCGCCAACGGCTTAGCGCGTTGGAGGCTACGGGTGGGATGCTGCCGCAATGATGGGTTGTCGTGCGGGCGATCTCCTTGCTGGACGAACCGGCGGCCGCACGCGACTGGTAATCAGCACCTTCTGAATGGAGCGGAGAGAAAGGTGGAGGTCATGATGGCGCCGCAGCTCGTTCTGGGTCCGACGCGCCCCCAGTTTCCGCTCTGCCCGAAGAGCGAGGATTAAGGTGCATTCTGGCTCGAAGTTGCGTCGATCGGGTGATCGGGTGGGACGGCGGCTGCGACTGGCCAAACCTGCCTCACCAGCTTCACGATACCGTCTGACCCATTTACGCAAGGTGGGATAGGAGATGCCGCATCGACGGCACACTAATCCCCTATCTCCCGTTTCCTGACTGAACTGCACCCATCGCGGTCGCCTTCGATTTTCCGCGTCCATTAAGGAGCGTAGATTACGTGAAACGATGTGTGCGAATCACACACATGAGGCAACCGAACGATTCATCGTCTGCCCCAAGGATCTCACCAGCGGACTGCTCTCCGGTGAGGCCCGCTTGAGATTTTGCACTCTGGATCAGGTCAGTAATGTCGCCCAACTTCATCGCTTCATGCCCATCCCTTGCTAACCAATTCGGTTATACCTCGATCGAGCCGGACCAGGCCTGAGTCGATCTCCATCCGATCCTCGTGCCTCCATGTCCCGCTTCGGTCCGCAGTGTCTTAGTATATTTCACATTGTCTGACTGTTGGGATCCGGAGGGGTTGGCTCCATGTTGCCTTTTGGAACCACCTCGTCGCAAGAGCCCCGTGATCAGAGCAGAGCTTACGCGTTTGATCTGTCGCCAATCCCTCTCGAATCGACCCTACGCACGAACGACTGGTAAGCAGATGTCATACGCAAGTACACGCTCCACAACTGTCTCCGTGTCTTGTAGATTCGCCAGGGAAGGTCTGATCAATCGAAATTCTAGCCCGCGAGCGGCCAAATTCTCCGTCATTTGTGCGTCGACCAACTAAAATTGGGAATTATTCAGACCTTCCCTAGGGAGGAGTTTGTCTTGGCAAGCTCGTGGGATCTGTGCCGAAGGCACGGAGCGATGAGTTGATCTTTTCAATTGTCATAGCCGAAGCGATCCTCATTCAAACAGCTCACAATGGGGAAAGAGGGAGATGAGGGATGAAGGTCAGATACGTCAAGCACAACCGCTAGTAGTGCACAGTATTCATGTCGCAAGTAGGCACAAATGGGTACAGATTGACATCACCCCGTCTGTTCTTGTGGATGCGCTACACTTGGGGAATCTGAAAGGGCTTCCTTGGCGGATCTGTCCGTAACTGTCATTACACATAAGGAGCGCTCCATGGCACGTAAAGTTTCGAGACACATGGCCGTCTATGCGGGGGTGTGCCTGCTTGTCTTGCCCGGGTGCAGCGGTGGGAAATGGTTTTCGTCCGGTTCGGATGCCGAGTTCGCTCAGCGCGAGCGTCCAACTGAGATCACCGGTCTAGAAGAAGGTGCCCAATCGACTGGAGCAGCCGGCGAGGATGGAGGATTGTCACGCGAGATGGTTGCCGGCGATGGCCTCGATCATGATACGCCTGTCTTGTCGATGGTGGGTCCGGGCGTGTCACCTGAAACGGTGGACGGAGGAGTATTGCGCGGGTTGGATCGACTGAGTCCAGGCCAGGAACTCTCAGAGGAGCGTGTGAAGGAAGGCGCGATTTCCTCCCGCATGCTCACGATGGCTGGAGAACAATCTGATCGGCGAATGGCCGAACTTCGCCGAGAGGAGGAGGCCGCCATCGAAGTTGGATTGAGAGATGCCTTCTTCGGCTTCGATCTCTGGAGCATTTCCAATGAGACGATGATGGGGTTGTCGGCCAATGCCGACTGGATCAAACGTAACCCACGCGCCCAGGTTCGCATATCCGGCCATTGTGATGAGCGCGGTACAAATGATTACAACGTGGTGCTCGGAGAGAAGCGGGCAAAGGCCGTCAAGCGGGTACTGAGTGATCTCGGAGTGAACCCTACGCAAGTCTCCATTCTCTCGTTTGGAAAGAACCGCCCGTTCTGCTCGGAGCACAATGAATCATGCTATCAACAAAACCGTCGCGGCCATTTCTTCTTGAGTATGAAATAGCCGCACCTTGCCGCGACCTTGCCGGCTGGATCATATGATGATCGAGCCGGCGGGTCGCCCTGCCATCCTCTAGTCTTTCAGAGAAAGATCGGCTCCACACTCCCGAGAACTGGTTCCCACTTTCTGACAAGGGCGAAAAGTATTACGCTAGGTGCTCTGGCACGGCAGCCGGCTGGTGGCCGATGGCGCGCAGATGGAGATGGCGGTTTTTGTCGATCGAGTCGAGGGAGATAGATGACGGCGGCGGATAGTCTGGTGTATGATGCGCCCCTCCTCCATCCGAGAACGCTCAATACGATGAGACTGTAAAACTGCGAGGAGCGGAGTGGTCGGGCCAAGCTGATCGAAGGTCGCTGTCGTCACAAAGGAGTGTCCGGTGAGTCAACGTTATGGAGTTATTGTCAAGTTTATCGTGAGTGCCGATTCACCTGAAGAGGCCGAGGAGTTCGTGGATTCCATGAGTGAAAAAGCCGCCGCCTCCTTTTCGTTGAGCGAGGCGAGCTACGAGGGAATTGAGGATATCGAAGAGGAAGAGGAAACAGACGAGGAATAGTAGAGCCAGCCGTGCTGCGCCAACGCCTCCTCCCCCGTCACGACCTTGTCTGCACCGTGTTCGCCCATAGGTGTCGCCCATTCATGGCCTCGCCTCTGAGCGTCGCCTGATGGGCCATGGTGAATTCGGTACAAGCGGATGTAGCAACTGAGGGAGAACGGATATGTCAGTTGGCCAAGGAGGCGAACGGGTGAATAGCGGGCAGCCTTTTCTTCGACGTATCCATCAGCCGATCAAGCACTTCCTGCCCAACGCGCTGGAGGTTCCGGCGCATGTCCACCATGTGGCTCACCGAATGGCCAATCCTCCCGTGGATCGTCCGCAGAGTCGGCAAGAGTTCCTGAACATTCTCGACTGCCTCGACATTCCACGGGATCAGGCGGATGTCGGGGAACGTCTTGGGTTTGGGGCTAAACTGAACGAGCACGGCGATCGCCTGATCGTTGCGTGGGAGGCGCACACGGAGTACTACAGTTATCAGACCTGGCACCTCCCGGCTGACAAGAACAAGCCGCTCGCTTTCGGCCCAATCACCTATCCAGGATATGTTTTTCCCGTCTGTCCGCTCGGAATTCGCGTCAACGCGCTCGATATTCTCCTTCAGGTCGAGGAATCGATCACCGCAGATTCCTTGAAGCCGATGCTGCCTGGACCGCACCTCTACGCCAGCCGGGTGTTTGGCGAGGACATTGTGGTAGCAACCAGCTTCACGCCGGACGAGGATACGCGGGAGCGCTACCATGTCAGTGGGCGCTCCGGAGAGACGCTCAAGCAATACTCGGCCAAATTGGTAGACACCATCGTCGCCATCGAGAATTACTACCACTTAGTAATGCTGCCGATGCAGGCTTTTTCACGCGCAGTCGATCAGATTCACGACTACGAGCAACGCCACCTCTATCAGCGCGCTGTAGTCATGGAACAGATGGGAACGGCCACGCCGGCCTCGCTTCAGAAATGGCTGAATGCGCTGACGCAGGACCTGCTCCAGGTCAGCCGGCTCGCCGAATCCATGCGGTATCGACTGTCTGGCGCATTCCCCTACGATAAAATTGTCCGTGGAAATCTTGAAGCCTTGCAGGAACAGCCGGTGTCGTCGATTCGTCCGATCTCGGAGTACATTCGCTGGCGGATTACCGGCGTCGCAGACGGCTACCAACAGCTCCTGCGGCGGATCGATGCCATGCAGGCGGATTTCGAGGCCACGGTCGCCGTGATCCGCACACAAATTGAGCTACGACTGCAGGAACAGAATCTAGAGGCTCAGGATCAGAACCTCAAGTTGCTCGCAAGCGTGGATAAGACCACCCGTAGTCAGGCCATCCTGCAACATACGGTCGAAAGTCTCTCGGTCATCGTCATTACGTATTATCTCAGCGGACTTGGGAGTTATATGTTCAAGGCATTGCACGAGATAGGATGGCTGGGAAATGCCACGTTGGCTTCGGCCATTTTCGTCCCGATAGCGTTCGCCACGTCGTTTGGGTTGATGCTGATCGGGAGAAAGGTTATTTATAAGCGGATGGGATTCGGCGCGTCGCACTTCGACAGGGATTCGGGATAATGAACGATCCAAGAGACACCCATCGTGTCGAGGCTCTGCCGGATATCGCCAGTTCCGGTGGATTCGGATCGATCAGCCCCGATGAGTGGCTTGGGGGAGAAGCCATGGTGGGGCCCGGGTACAGCCGGTCGAGGCACGAGTCCGATCTCAAGGGATGGTCTCACGGCGAAGCCCTTGTCTTGGTGCTGGCCGGGCTAACGCTAGGGGCTGCGTTGAGCATGCTCCTCGATCGGCAACGGTCTTAGCCACGTACTCGAGAGGATTCCATCTCTATGGTAGAGATGGCCGTCTCGAAAACGTCGAACGATTCACCAAGGGAACGCCAGCCGCTTGTCGGACTGAACCGGGTGCGGGTCAGTCCGACACCTCATTGCGATCAGGACTTGAGGAAGGTGTGAGCGGGATAGAAGCGGAACTGCCGGCCCGGTCAATCCGAGTATGAGGATGAGTCCGAGTATGCGGAACCGCTATGTGGACCTCAAGGTGCGGATCCACGATCTCCGACGGAAACGGGGGAAAGGGTTGTGCCTCTACGACCGCCTTCATGGTCGCCTCATCAACGGCCGCATTGCCGGAACTCTGCTCAACCTGGATGAGTTGAGCGTCCCCATTGGCATAGAGACGAAAATGTACGGTTACCCCCTGTGCCGAGCCTGTTTGGGTCCGAGATGGCAGATGTTCGCGGACACTCTGGACGATACGGCCCTTGACCGTGCTCCAATAACTCGGACTGATCGTAGAACCGGTCTCCGGAAGCAGGGACTGCTCCTGCACCGCATCCTCAGACTTCGCGATGGGAAGCGGGGCAACACCAGGTTGCACCTCCCCGTTTGGGACAGACGGGCCGGATGCGGCCTTCTGGGCGGAGCCGACCTCAGGGCTCCCACGGAGATCGGCCCCAGGTGGTTGTGTTGTGATGTAGAGCAGCCGATGGGCCAAGGGAGTCAATCTGGTACCTCGGCGGGAGGCCACGATCAGCTTCACGGGTATGGCTTTCGGAAGTGCTCCACCCGCACCGAGCATCGGAGCCTCGACCTCCACGCTTCCGATCAGGGTGCGGGTACCCTGGTCAAACGTCAATGGCAACAGTCGTGTGGCGAGAAACGGACTTTCCAGGATGGCGACCACGTCCTCCTCATGGAGGCGGGGAGGTGTATCGACGGAGAGGATGAGCTGAGCATGTTCTCCAGGACCCAGCGAGCCTATAGTCCCGTCGCGATCCAGCGATACCTCGATCACCGGGGTGAAGGCGGCTGCGAGTCCCCACCAGAGCAGGACGACAGCAACTCCCAACCACGGCGAACATCGAGGCTCCAACAGAATCAATGGTCCGTGGTGCAGCCACGACCCGCTTCTCTTCATGGATCGGTTGTGCATGCAGTGACGAGGAGTCCTTGTCGGATCAGGGGACAGTATAGGGAGAGGAGCAGGCAGATCAAGTAGATTCTGTCGAGGATGGTCATCGCTCCCTAGCTCGTATCTCATCGGTGAGCGATGTCTGACGGGGGCCCCGTTTGGCCGTCTTGCACAGGCTCTGCACTGAACAGAAGAGGATAAGCAAACCGATGCTTCACAACAGTATGACATGGTGGTGCCGCGAGCGATGCGGACATGCGGCAAGGCGCGGCTACGGAGAGCCGCGCGAGGTACAAGCTTGGATTGAAATCGGCGTGGTACTGCTTGTGATATTGGCGCTAGGCGGTCCGGTCAGCGCCTACGAGGAGACCAGTATTGCACGTCCTGCCTCAATCGTCGGGGTGGTGAAATTCAGCGGGACTATTCCACCGCCTCAACGGTACAGGGTGACGATGGGAGCGAATCCCGAGTATTGCCGTACCCTGGCCGATGCCGAAGGAAACATTGTGACTCCGCAGGCCAGAGTTTCGGCGTCGCAGGAACTGGCGGACGTGGTCGTGTTTCTGCAGGAGGTGGAAAAGGGCAAGCCGGTGCCCAAGGCGGGACCACTGGTCACGGTGGAGCAGTGCCGATTTAGTCCGAGGGTTGTGACGGGAACGATCGGACAACTGTTAAGCGTGATGATGAGAGATACGGTCGTGCACCAAATTCGCGGGTGGGAGATGGTGGACAAGAGCCGCATCCCATCGTTTTTCTCAAACGGATTGAATCCCGGCTCGGAACAGAGCTTCCCTCTAAGCATCAAGCGAAGCAGCATCCTCCAGTTGAGCTGCGATCAGCATCGGTTCATGGAAGGGTGGGTTCTGATCACCGCCAACCCCTATGCCACCGTCACCGACGATCAAGGACGATTCGAATTGACGGATATCCCTCCCGGTACACATACAATCGGCGCCTGGCATCCTGTGTTGGGATATCAGGAGGGAACCGTCACCCTCACGGCCGGACATCAGACGACCATGACCTTGACTCTGACTCCTCCTCTTGCCACCAAGTAAGCGCCTTCTCAGCGATGCCCTCCCGCGGTTCGGCGGATCGAGCATCGAATCAACGGGCCTGCAGAAAGTGCGAGTCAGCTTGCCACGGCGTCGTGCTCGCGAGACAATCGGCCTGTCGAAACCGAAGCTCCAACTCCTCGGCCCGAGACCCGGACAGGCGTCGGTCTATGTATCACGAATCCAGTGAAGCGCCTGATCCCTTTTCGAACACGAGGGCCACAACGCCGTCGTTGTCCGAACCGGAGCTGCGGACCGTAGATCGCATGCGCATTTCGGTCGGCGACCGGGTCCGTTCGCTCAACTATCGTATCCGATACGAGCTGAGCCGAACCATCGGTTGGTCACGTGGTGCGGTTTGCGAAACACCGGCGGAGAACCTTCCCGAACTTTCGCCCATCCAGCGCAGACGCGTGATCAGTCTGATCGCCCGCTACCACGTTCGCTTTGAGCACCGCTATCAAAAGGATACCGCAGTCCGGAACTACGCGTATTTGGATGTGCTGGATCGGGCGCGTGGGGAATTGGATTGGAGAGTCCCACAAGGAAATACAGTCTATGACTTAGGGTCTGCGACGTTTTCCTACGCGCCGTCACTCCAAGCCTTTTTCAAACCAAAACGATTGGTTGGAGTCGAGATTGACGCCTATCGACTGTACCAACATTGGAGAAGTCGACTGGATCTGGCCAGAGGGTACATCAAAGATTTACCCCATGCCGAATATCTCGTCGCGGATTATCGTGCCCTTCGCTTCACGGCGGACGTCATCCTGGCCTGGTATCCTTTCGTGACGCCGCGGCGGTTGCTGGCCTGGCGATTGCCACTAGCATTGTTCGAGCCGGCGAAGCTCTTCGAGCAGGTGTTCAGGAACTTGGCGATCGACGGCACCTTCGTGATGGTGAACTACAGCGCCGATGAGATGCAGATCGCCCGGCAAGGAGCAATACGAGCCGGGCTACACTGTCTTGGACGGTATCTCCACCAAGAGCCGCTCAAACCTCGAAGCCAGGCAGCGGTCTTGACGCTCTGGAAGCGAGCGGACCGCCAGACGCCGCCGGTCCTATCCTCCGTGTGATGGTGCGTATCCGTCCCATGACGTACCGTTCGATCGAACGAGCATTCGTCGGCTGACTCAGCGCCCAGGCCCAGCACATGCCAGCCGGTGGGTTGATTGACACCTCGGTCGTACGTCGGTACCCTTCCTTGCGAGACCCTCGTTGCACATGACGGTGCCGCTATCCGTCATCAGAAACGCTCGCCGCGGAACCCAGGAATGAAGCAGGAATCCGTGCCGCGCCTCCACAACCGTGTTGCGATCGTCACCGGGAGCAGCAGCGGGATCGGCAAGGCTATTGCGCTTCGGTTCGGCGAGGAGGGTGCCAAGGTGGTCGTAGCGGCACGACGGGGAGATTTGTGCCGACGCACGGCGGACCAAATTTGCGAGCGCGAGGGCCAGGCTATTGCCATTCCCACCGACGTGACGGACGTGGGCCAAGTCGAGGCGTTGGTCAAGGAAACCGTGCGGCAGTTCGGGCGTCTCGATATTCTCGTGAACAATGCCGGCATCTTCGGGGGTGGCCGAGTTTCCGATACGACGACCGAGGCGTTCGACGAAGTGATGAGAACGAACGTGCGGGGAACGTTCTTCTGCTGTCGAGCGGGTTTCAACCAGATGAAACGGCAAGGCGGCGGGTTGATCATCAATATGTCGAGCGTGGCGGGTATCCAGGCATGGACGGGCACAGGCACCTACAGTGCATCGAAGCACGCGATAATGGCCTTGACGAAGGCGTTGGCCGATGAAGGACGGACCCATGGCATCAAGGTGAGCGCCATTTGTCCAGGAGGCGTAGCCGACGAGCTGGTGGATGCCAAGCCGGAAGAAATTCTGCGCAGTGAGCGAATCAGTCCATACGATATTGCGGAAACTGCGCTGTATTTGGCGACGTTGGGGCCCTTTGCCGTTGTCCATCAGATCGTGGTCGATCGGCTCGGCGCGGATTGGTGAAGACGCCTCCGCTGAATGGCCCTGATGCGTGACATCACCGAGCGGAAACGGACCGAAGCATCATTTCGTCGTGATCGACCATGGGCACACGGGAAAGTTCACTTCGGCGTCTCATGGGATGCCGAACCAGAGCCTGTGCCTCGCGGTTCCTACAAGAGCAGGATGCTTTGCGTCCCGCTGGTCGGTGACCATGCGATGGTGTGGCATGGGCTGCGGAACAGTTTAGCCCGCATGATTCATGACGGTTCGTGACGAAACCGCCAAAGGCGCTACGCGAGACGGGCACGCGGAGTCGCGAGGAAGGAAGGCATACTTGAAACAATATGTCGACCGACCGAGCGGCGAGCCTCCCCGCTTGGATGTGGGAGACCGGCAGCCAAGCCTATCGCAGCGGCGTATCGGCGGTTGCAGTAGAAGCGGTCATGAATCATGCGGGCTAGAAGGGTACGAGGATGGCCGCATCGTCAGCGAAGCTGGCAACGGCATCGAAGCGATCGAACTGGCGCACAGGTTGTCGCCGGATGTGGTTGTCATGGATGTGAGTATGCCTCGCATGAACAGTATCGATGCCACGCGCGTGATCAATTGGGGCAATATCGGGGTGGTGGTCCTCGGCGTGTCCGTTCGCAACGATTGAGAAACCGAACAGGTCATGAGAGGGGCCGGCACGACGGGCTCCTTGACCGAGCAGTCCGCCACCGAGCAGTGGTGCGTGCTCATCCGATCCACAGTCATCGCCGAATTCGCCACATGAACTCGGCCTGCGATCCATGGCCCGTCCCGCGATTCTCCAGCACGCGGCTGTCGCGAACAGCCTCTTTCTGGACATCTTAATATCCCGCCAGTTTCGCGTAGCGGAGGATCGGACTGGGGCTTGAACTGCTCGTCTTCCTTATCGGCTTCATCATCGGTTCCCCAAGCTCGGTAGAGCGCTCACGGATGTCGGCGATCTCATCATGATTCCACCGCGATGTTCTGGATAGGCCAGAATCTTGTAGTCGAACCTTCGCACGTCGCTGTACAGACTGGAGTGAGCAAACGTCGATTTGTCATGGACTGTGCGACCTCTCGCTCTCGAACCGTCGATTCGTCCCGCCGTAGATGAGTCGAGCCCCTGGTTTGAAGGTAAAGTAATACCAGATCCACTCGGACATGACTCGAAAGCGGTTGCGCAGGCTGATCAGAAAGAAGATATGGACGATGCACCAGATCAGCCAGGCAGGAAGGCCTGACAATTGCCAGGAGCCGAACTGTGCGACCGCCTTCGCGCGTCCGATGGTGGTGAGCAGACCTCGGTCCGTATAGGCAAAGGGAGGCCGTTGGTCCGGTTCCAATTGCCGGCGGACCAGGTCCGCGACGTATTGACCCTGCTGCATTGCCACCGGCGCCAGCCCCGGGAGTGCCTGACCGTCGGTCCCGCGACAGTGGGCCGCATCGCCGATCACGAAGATCCACGGATCGCCTGGAATCGACAGGTCGGGTCGTACCAGGACTCGCCCTGTTTGGTCCAGGAGGCTCCCAAGACTTTCCACGAGCAGCGAGGCTCGGTTGCCGGCCGCCCAGATCACAGAGGCCGGTTCGATGAAACGATCACCGACCATGACGCCCGAATCGCGCACCTCCCGCACCTGCGTTTTGAGTAGGACCGTGACACCCATGCGTTCGAGCGCGATCGTAGCCTTGTCAGACAGGTTCGGACTGAATCCCGGCAACAGTCGCTCCCCGCCCTCAACCAGAAGAATGCGGACCTCGTCCCATCGCAAGTTCGGGAAGTCTGGTGCCATCGCTCGACGGCCGATCTCGGCGAGTGCTCCGGCCAGTTCGACGCCGGTCGGTCCTCCTCCGACAATGACGAAGGTTAGGGGGTGGGGGGCTGCAAACATGCGGCGGTGGTCCGCTTCTTCGAAGGCCAACAACAGCCGCTCACGGAGCGCCAAGGCATCGGGCAACGTCTTCAGACCTGGTGCATGAACAGCCCACTCATCATGTCCGAAGTAAGAGGGCCGGGACCCTGGAGCCAGAATCAACATTTCAAAAGGAATCGCAGGCCCGTTCCTGACGATGACTTGGTGTGCCGTGCGGTCGATCGCTTCGACCTCATCCATCACCAGCCGGAGATTTCGTTGGCCACGCAGGGCGGTCCGTAGCGGCCAGGCGATGTCTCCAGGGGATAATGCGGCTGTGGCGACCTGGTACAACAACGGTTGAAACACGTGGTGGTTGGTCCGATCGATCATCAGGACCTCGACCGGTATCCGTGCCAATCCTTGTGCCGCCGCGAGGCCACCGAAGCCGCCCCCGACAATCACGATGCGTGAAGGCATGGACCTGGTTGACGCCATCGAGCGAACTCCTTTTCCGGCAGCGCTCATGTGCCTGGCGCACTTGAATCGAGCAAGAAGGCGCGGCCTGCGGCTTGACGATATCCCGTCATCGCGTATCTGTGCAACGCCGGAGGAAGGTCAGAGGCTTATGCTCGTGCGACTAGGATCAACGAAGACGTGGGAGTCGTCGGCAAGCGCCCAACTCTGGAAGCCTTAGGGTTCGGTCAATCAAGAGCAAGGCATCATGGGTATGTGACGAGAGTCCGGGGAGCGGTGGCATCCGATAGCGAACCGGTCTCCCATGGTCGGCCGGTTGCGGCTTGGGGCTATACACACGGTCGAATTCCCGGAGCACTCTGATGAAGGTGCTCTGACCGTGGAGATGCTGTCCGGCATCGACTCACGCTCTGGATTACAACGCCGACCAATCGAGGCGCTTGGGTTGGCCGCTGCGTGCCGCTTGTGATTGTGGAAAGGGTGCGCCAAAACCATCGGATCCGTACGATTCTTGCCAGCCACTCGGCCAGATTCAGTTCTGAATTGCGTCGGGGTCAAAGAGCCGACCGTAGCGATGACAAGATTACGAGACCATCGAGGTCCGCCGGTTCTTGCGATAATCGACCACGCGTCATTCACCTCATGACAACGAAAGCCTGTTGCGCGGAAGAAGATTCGTTCATCTCGGTCGGGGTAGCGGTATCTTCCGAAGAAGGGTCGTGGTACCGTTTCTGGTGAACATCTGGAGGCCGTGTGGTCATGAAGGTGGAGATGAGGGCGGGAGGGGCAGCATCGGCTCAGCCGACAGCAATCGTAATCACGGGGGCTTCCAGCGGAATCGGAGAGGCTTGCGCGATTCACCTTGATCGGCTCGGGTTCCGACTTTTTGCGGGAGTGAGAGACGAGCGAGATGGGGTGGCCTTGCAGGCCAAGGCCTCTCCACGGCTCACAGCTCTGCGGCTCGATGTGACGGATCGAGATTCGATCGCGGCCGCGGTACGGACGGTCTCTGAGGCGATTGGGGACCTCGGTTTGGCCGGACTGATCAACAACGCGGGGATCGCTGTGGCTGGCCCAATCGAAACGGTGCCTTTGAATTTCGTCCGCACACAGTTCGAGGTGAATGTCATCGGACAGATCGCGGTCATACAGGCATTTCTGCCCTTGTTGCGCAAAGGACGGGGCCGCATCGTCAATATGTCGTCGATTGCCGGCTTGGAAACCCTGCCGTTTCTGGGGCTCTATGGAGCCTCCAAATTTGCCCTGGAGGCCATGACGGATGCGCTTCGCCTTGAGCTCAGCGCCTGGGGGATCCTGGTCTCCCTGGTGGAGCCGGGTTCTATTGCTACTCCGATCTGGAGCAAATCAACTGCCTTGGCCGAATCCATTCGAGCCTCGGCCAATCCCGATCTGGTCGCACTCTACGATCCATTGACCCGGGGGTTGGCCGACTACGCGAAGGATGCGGAGAGGCGCGCCATCCCGGCCGAGGCGGTTGCAAAGGCTGTGGCCCATGCACTGACCGCGGTTCGTCCCCGCGTTCGCTATCTTGTCGGGGCGGATGCCAAGATCAGGGCCGCGGTCAAGCGTCTGCTCGGGGACCGGGTCCATGATTGGTTGGTAGCCACTGTCCTCGGTCTGCCGAAGCCGTAACCACGGGTGCCAGGATCTGACGATTCAAGTACATTAATAGTGTCATGGAAGTCCGCGTATCGTTGTGCAGCCGGCAAGCCCGTTCACTCCGGTTTTTGCCCTGTCGGACTGGAGTCAGGCGGAGACGATGCGAGCTTTTCACCGGGAATTCGGTACTGCCCGGAGGCCCATCGGCCTAGGTCGATGAGTTTGCACCGTTCGGAGCAGAAGGGCCGAGCGGGATTGTCTTGCCAGGTGACAGGAGTCTTGCAAATCGGGCAGGTCATAGCGGCGAATTATATCATTTGCCTTGAGGCAAAATGAGGCTGTCGCCGCCAGGATCTGGTTTGTCTAAGCCCGGTGCATCGGCTGTTCGCTGGTCGATTGTGGGGCGGAGCCTACAGAGTGAGGCGAGGAGGTCATGCCCATTTTCGTTCTCTCCTCGTGAGGAGTGAATTTGTGTCAATCGCAAACAGATGGTGAGCGGTATTGAGGCTGCTCCTCTCATGTGGGCGCGAAGTCGAGGAGGCTGTTCTGAGAGCGACTTCAACGGACTGGGGTATGGAGAATGATCCTCTCGCCCTCGGTACGACGAAGGTCTCGATGTTGTGGATGGTTCCGCCACGAGGCCGTCTGTCTCGACCGATGCCGATCAACCCTGCACGAATAATCGTCAAGCCGCGCCGCTCGCGTTCCACGACGTCTTGGGGTTGAAGATCCGGCCATCGAGGTTCCTGCCCTCAACCGCCACAAGGAGCCACTCGCCCGCGTTTCACCTTGGCACGCTTCCCTTGCGCAATCCCTGATTTCATGATTGTAGTGTCCTGTCGATCTATCCGAGCAGACCGGGACGAGTTCTGGGTAGGAGCCGAGCAAGGTCCGAAATGGGGATTGCGCGCGAGATTGCTCAAAACCTGCTGATGGGGATTGCACCCCTGGCCCGGGCCGCTCAGCGCCTTCACTCGACCGGATTGAACGGCGACCTGAGGGAGGCTCGTCGGGTCTACGACTTCTACCGGTCGTTTGCATCGGTGGAGGGACGCGACATCCTTGAAATCGGCCCGGGCCAGACTCTGGAAGTTCTGGAACAGGCGAGAAAGGCCCGGGCTCGAAGCTGTACCGCGCTTGACGTGGTGGCCTACTTCACCCCCGATCAAGCCGCTCGACGCGGACTGAATTATGTGCTGTACGATGGACGGGAAATTCCGTTGCCTTCCGCCCAATACGACCTGATCTGGTCGCACAATGCCTTCGAGCACCTGCGCTATCCCGCCCTGGTGATCCGCGAATGTGCCCGGTTGTTACGCCCTGGCGGACTCTTGATCGCGCAGGTCGACTTGGCCGATCATGCCGTGTATCGTTCCGGGGACAGGCGCCGCCTCTTCGACTGTCTCAAGTATCCTCTGTGGCTGTGGAATCTGATGAAGTGGAACCGGAGTTCCTACGTCAATCGCCTGCGGAAGTCCGAATGGCGGGCGATCTTGAGCGAGGCGGGATTCGCGATTCGTGAATGGCGAGGGGTGGAAAGCCCGGACATCGAGCAGGTCCTTTCCGAACTGTCGTATCTTCATCGCTATTCCCGGGAGGATGCGTTGACTGCGGTGCTGATTGTCTGCGCAGAGAAACCGATCACGCCATGATCTTGTTGCCTCAGAGCTGCGAACGTGCCTTGTTGGAGCGGTTCCTTCGGGCCGAAGCCATGGCGATGTGGGCGGTCCAGGCCGCGCAGAGGCAATCGCTGTCCACCTCCGTCATGAATTTCCTCAAGCGCCATGAGCAGGATGAGCGGCGGCATCTGCGGCAGTTCGAGGACCTGCTGGGCGCTCAGTCATCGAAACGGGAGCGCCTGCCGAGGGTGCCTGAGCAGTGGTGCGCCTTGGCTGTCCACCTGTACGGATATGAGGCATTGGGTCTTGAGTTCGCAACCTTGCTGGTCACGATCCGGCCGGACATGGCCGAAATCCTCACGGACGAGGAGGCGCACGTCGGATTTTTTGAGCGCCAGGTCGGATCTCTCCTCTCCAGTGGAGAGGGGGGCGCCCGCTGCGCGAGAAATGCGGCCCAAGCTTGGTGGAAGCGTCTCCCGCGAACCCTCGATCGGTACCTTGGAGATGAGTCCTTCGCGCGCTATCGCGATGGGCTTCGTAGCGCCATTCTCGCCTCGCTGAAACAGAGGTTCGAAACGC
>JANRMO010000024.1:0-58597 GCA_040981105.1 Nitrospiraceae bacterium | reverse complement strand
ACGGTTGAGTTGGCTCAACCGACACAGCAGCCGGCCGATCGGTTTCTCGAATCAATTAAGACCGCCAAGATCATCAAGGCGGTCGCCAAGAGCCGCGCCCGCCTTCCCGCCCGATAAGGTCGGCCCCCGGCCTACGAGCGACGAGGAGGGCGGCGCGGAGGACCGACGCCCCTGAGACCCGTTCGGAGAGCATCGGAAGTGCGTCGTCGTGGTATGCCGACTCCTCAGGGCCGCGGCGCTATCATCCTGACAGATCACACGATTTCACGGGTTGAACGGTCCCCCTCGTGTCGGACTTTTTCCAAAACGGCGTCGTGGCCGTGTTGCACCGGCTCGGTCCGGATAATCTGTGCCAGCTTGAGGCGGATCTGCGAGCCTATGCCGAGACCAATCCGATCGCGCTGGTGCTCCCTTCTCTGTTTGCCGAACTGTCACGACCGGCGCTCAGACAGATCGTGGCGATCCTCCGGGACGTTCCCTACCTGAATGAGATCGTCGTCTCCTTGGATCGAGCCTCGCCGCTCGAATTCCGACATGCCAAGGAATATTTTTCGGTCCTGCCGCAGCGAGTTCGCCTGATCTGGAACGACGGTCCCGGCATTCAAGACCTTCTGCACCGGCTCGAATCGTGCGCCATCGACATTGGAATGCCGGGCAAGGGGCGGGGCTGCTGGATGGCCTTTGGTTATGTGCTGGCCAGAGGGCAGAGCCGGGTCATGGCGTTACACGACTGCGACATCCTCAGCTACAGTCGCGAGTATCTCGCTCGGCTCTGCTATCCGATCGCCAATCCCAATATGGGCTATGAGTTCTGCAAAGGCTACTACAGCCGCATCACCGACCGGCTGCACGGCCGTGTGACGCGGCTTTTCTTCACTCCGCTGCTTCGGAGCCTGCAAAAGCTGGCCGGTGCGCAGCCGCTCCTGACTTTCTTAGACAGTTTCCGATACCCCCTTGCCGGCGAGTTTGCCATGGTGAAGGATCTGGCCTGGATCAACAGGATTCCCGGCGATTGGGGGCTGGAGGTCGGCGTGCTGTCGGAGATCCATCGAAATTGTGCGCTGCGTCGGGTCTGCCAGGTGGATATCGCCGATACCTATGAGCACAAGCATCAGGACCTGTCGGGTGGCGATCCCAACGCCGGCTTGCTGAAGATGTGCGTGGACATCACCAAGGCATTGTTTCGAAATCTTGCCAGCGAAGGACTGGTCTTATCCGACGGTGTCTTGAAAACCCTACAGGCCACATACCTGCAGGGGGCGCAGGAAGCCATTGGGCGATACGAGCATGACGCCGCCATCAATAGTTTACGATTCGATCGGCACGAAGAGCGGAAAGCGGTCGAGGTTTTTCTTCATGGTATGAAGCTGGCTACAGAATCCTTTCAGAATGATCCGCTCGGGGTGCCGATGATCTCGAATTGGAGTCGGGTCGCGGCGGCTGTTCCGGACGTGTTCAGCCGGCTGATCGAGGTGGTCGAGAACGACCACCAGTGGGACCCGACCGTGGCCATGACCGCCGTGTCATAGGCGGCCGCTCGACCCGGTTTGAGCGGGGC
Organism: Nitrospiraceae bacterium; assembly: GCA_040981105.1. GTDB lineage: Bacteria > Nitrospirota > Nitrospiria > Nitrospirales > Nitrospiraceae > Nitrospira_G. Next base: position 57,039 of record JANRMO010000024.1, on the reverse strand, counting down.
GAAAGCCAGGATCACCATGTCTATGATTAGCTCCCTGAACCTCGATCTCGCGACGCTCCCCACGTCCGTGCTGCTGGAACCGCTTGAGATGATCGCGCAGCGCATGATGGCGATCCTGCCGAATGTGCTGGCTATGTCGCTCATCTTGATCGGGGGCATATTGGCCGCCTGGGGCACGCGAGTCCTGATCGAGCGCACGGTCCACCTGCTGGGTGTCGACCAACTGAGCGACCGTCTCGGCTTCACGACGGCGCTGCTCCGTGGCGGGGTGAAAGTCACTCCCTCGCGGATGTTCGGGCAGACGGGCTATTGGATCGTCCTGGGATTCGCGGTCTTGGCGGCGATCGGGGCGCTCCATGTCGAAGCCATCAACCATGTGAGTCAGGCGTTTCTCTCGTACATTCCCTACCTGCTCACCGCGTGCGTCATCATGCTGGCGGGGTATGTGCTCTCGAATTTCGTCGCGCGGGCGGTTTTGATCGCGTCCGTCAATGCGGGGCTGCCGCCGGCCAAGCTCCTGGCAGCCTGCGCCCGATGGGGACTACTGCTGGCGGCTGCGGCCATGGCGCTGGAGCAGTTGGGTATCGCCGAACATATCGTCGTGGTGGGATTTGCCATCACCTTCGGCGGCATTGTCCTTGCGGCCACGCTGGCCTGCGGGCTTGGCGCGCAAGATTTGGCCAAACAGTGGTTGGAAGCGCAATTCTACGGTCGAACGCGATGGCGCATACCTGATGATCTGCGCCACTGATCACGGACGAACGGATCTGCTCTTGAATAGTGGACGGTTCGCCGTTCGTGGTGAGCCCTTCGACTGGCTCAGGGCGAACGGATCATCACCGGAATCTGAGGGACACTAGGAGGTCGGCCCATGCGACGGCTCATGGTGTTTACCAACCTCGACGGCAGTTTGCTGGACAGCGTGACCTACTCGTGGGAGCCGGCCAGACCTGCCCTGGACTTGCTGCGGGCACTGGCCGTGCCGATCGTGCTGGTGTCGAGCAGAACCAAGATGGAGCTTGAACAGGTGCGTAGACGCTTGGAACTGGAGGATCCCTTCGTGATCGAAAACGGGGGGGCAGTATATCTTCCGGAGCGTTCGGCCGCGACAGCAGCCTCGGTGGATCGCACGCCGGTCCGTTATCGCGCCGTCGAGTTCGGGACGCCCTATGGCGCATTGAGGCAGGCGCTGCACACCATTTCGGAGGAGGCCGGGGTCGAGGTACGCGGGTTCGGAGACATGGAAGTCGAGGAGATCGCCGATCGAACGGGCCTGAGCTCCGAGGAGGCCAAACTGGCGAAGCAACGGGAATATGATGAACCGTTTTTGATCGAGGGCTCCACCAATTCGGCGCCGCATGTCCTGAAGGCCATCAGAGGCCAGGGATTACACTGGACCCGCGGGGGACGGTTTTTCCATCTCACCGGAGATAACGACAAGGGGGCGGCATGTGGGTTTCTGCTCGATTGGTATCTGCGAGAGGGGCTGTCCGGTCTCCGGCGGCAGGATGTGGTGACGGTCGGCATCGGCGACAGTTTGAGTGATGCCCCTCTCTTGCGACAGGTGGACTTTCCGATCCTTGTGCGGCGGCCGGATGGCTCCTACGATGCGGCTGTCGAGGCGCCGAATCTTGTCTATGCCCAAGGATCCGGGCCTGTGGGGTGGGGGATGGCGGTGATGAACGTGCTCCGAGCCATCGGCTGACGGCGTCGAACGCCCGTCCTCCGCCATCAGTCACTCGTCATGAACCAATGATAGATGCCCACCGACCGATCATTCCCGACCAATGACAAATGACCTCCGCCGATCCGGCTACGAGCCAGCAAAGAACCGTCCCCCGGCTTGGCGGCGGATGAGATCGAGAAGGCGCCCAGTGACTTCTGACGCCCGCTGTTCGGCCAGCAAGACCGGCTGATGCGCCACTCGCCAGACCGGTTCCCGAGGAGCCGGGTCATGGAGGCCACGTGGGATGAGATGCCAGTGGATATGGGGAAGTTGGTTGCCCAGCAACTCGTAGTTGACCTTGTTGGCTCGGTACTGCTTCGAAAGCACCTCGCTCACCGCAGAGACCTCTTCGATGAGGCGGCTCCGTTCTTGCTCGGTCAGGAGAAACAATTCGGTCGCATGACGCTTGAGCACGAGCACCGTCCAGCCCTCGAAAAACTGGTCTTCATGGAGGTAAGCGATGGTCAGCCCGCAGTCCGCGATACGCAGATGCGGGGCCGGCCAGGAGCCCAAGCAGGCGGGGCAGTCAGGCTGGTTCATTGAAAGGGCTCACGGCGGAGAGGCAGGGCCTTGGTGAAGGGTCCGGCTTTCCTCCTCCGTCAGCAGACCCTTCCTGATCATCAGTTGAATGAGTTTGTCCAGCGACGGCTTGCCGGCCTGCTTGGGCGGCGGCTCCGCCGTCTTCACGGCCGGCTTCTCCTTCTCTCGTTCCCGGCGCTGGCCGAAGACACGGAAGGAAAGCGTGAAGACCGCCACATAGTCCCGATTACGCAGTCGGATCCCTACCGGCACGGTATCGCTCTGGGGTAGGAGGTCGCGCTGGCCGTCGGGCGAGGCGTAAAAAAATGGCTTCCCCTCATCGGTGTAACCGTCCGCCCCGAGAATGTCCATGCGGTTCAGCAATGTTTCATTCTTGAGCGGCTCGCGCTCCTCGCCCCCCACATTGGTGATCCTGTCTAGGACGAGGACAATGGAATCGCCCACCAGGGGCTCCACTCCCACGTTTCTGATGGTCACATCATAGCGGTACTCATTCGAAAAATTGTCCCGCGATTTGAACGTTACGACCGCGACGGCTTTGCCGGTCAAGTCGGTCAGGGAGTCGAACGACCCTGCCTCCGTTTCGAAGACAGGCGCGAGCCAAGTCAATGTGAGCCAGGCCGGCGTGAGCCAGGATAGAAAGGCGAGGGCAACCGCCGAAGACCGGTTTGGACGGTGACTGTGGCAGGCGAGCATGTCGCAGGAAGCATAACAGACAAGTTGTGGACTCGCGAGCACTTCTTCCGCACCGTGCCTTGACAGTGTCTTTCGCGCGCAGATATTCTCACCTCCCGGTCTGTTCTACGTCGCTCAATCGAGTTCCAATCACCTGCTTGACGACTGTCGCCTCCGGTTCCGATCGTGCACCGACGGTTATGGGGAACGGTTACGCCCCGCTGCTCTTGCCCCAAACGTTTGCCGCTCAGCTTCTCCGCTGTTACGAGTATCCGGATCCGCGGCGGCGCGGGAGGGTCATCCGAGGCTATGATCGGGCCCATGCGTTGCGCACGGCTCGGTTGTGCGGGGCGGTAGCTCTGTCGCTCGGTTATGGGAGAGCTACGGTCCGACAATACCAGATCGCCTGTCTGTTGCACGACCTCGGACGCGCGGGACTTGACCGAAACCTGTTCGGCCGGATCTGGTCCTGGGTGCAGCGACGCGGGATCCCGACCAGGCCCCGCGAATGGCGGGCCCGCTATCCGAGCACAGCCTACGGGTTCGAGACGGAGGCCTTCATCGCGCGCTTTGGGCGTCAACTCGAACGTGACGGAATCGTTATGGATGCCTGGGCTCGCGAACAGGTCGAGATGCGGCTGGGCTATGGGCGGAGGCTTTCTCGACGGTTGCGGGCGGTACGGCCGTTCCTGGTTCGGCTCGGCGTGCGGTGGGAGTCCTGGATGCATCGGATCATGCTCTACTATTACTATCCCGAACGGTTGAACGAAGTGCCGCGTTGGGTCAAGCAACTGGCGGAGGTACTGGTCGCCTGCGAGCAATTCGAAGCCTACAGCAACCGGCAGAGAGGCCGCGACTACTATGGACGTCATTCCGAATCGCTGGAAGCGGCCGTCCGCTATTTGGAGAAGCTCGAAGCCGAAGGCATCCTCTCGGCGCCGGTGTTGTCCGCGCTGAAGCAATTGGCCGCGGCCGGATCCTTCGACCATCTGCTCGCGTCCGCCCGCGGCAGCGGGGTGACCGCGCGCGAGCGGCGCTTTCTGCGTCGGTCGGTGCGGGAGGGCATTGCATGGCCGTAACGACGAGGGTTCTCCGAATTCGGACCTCCGGGCCGGGTCACATCGAAAATCTCACCAAGTCTGTGACGGACGCCGTCGCTCAGTCCGGCCTTCGCGATGGCATCGTGACGGTGTTCGTGAAACATACGACCGCCTCGGTCCTCATCATCGAGGACGAGCCCGGCATCAGGGCCGATACCGCTCAGGTTTGGGACCGGCTGATTCCCGCCGATCCGAACTGGCAGCACAATGTCAGAAATCATGGGGAGGATAACGCCCACAGTCACCAGCGGGGGCAATTGCAGGGCCCCTCGGTGACGATCCCGTTTTGCGGAGGCGAGTTGACTCTCGGAACTTGGCAACAGATCGTCCTGCTTGACTTCGACACGCGGGGGCGTGCGCGTGACCTGGTTGTTCAAATCATCGGTGAATGACCGAACCACGGGCCGCCGGCCATTCGTCCGCCTCGCTCTTCTGCTCTGGGCGATTGGCGGGCTGAGCCTGTTGGACCTGTCGGAACGGTCCGGCCTCGTCTCCTCCGGCGCGGCAGCCGACGACTGGGGCCGTCCGCTAGGGCCGTCCTATCGAGGTCCGGAAGTCCATCCACGTCCGGTGGCGCCCGCCGCCGACCTCGGCATCGACGAAAAAGCCACGATTTCCGTGTTCGAGAGGGCCGCGAGGTCCGTCGTGTTCATCGCGAACACGACGATCCGGCGCGATCCCTGGTCGCTGAACGTGATGGAGGTCCCACAAGGGGCCGGCTCCGGATTCATCTGGAACAAGGAAGGGCACCTCGTCACGAATTTTCATGTCGTCTACGGCGCCGACGCCATCGACGTCACCTTGGCGGATCGCACGACCTACCGGGCCCGTATCGTCGGGCTTGACCCGGATCACGATCTGGCGGTGTTACAGATCCAGGCGCCGGCCGATCGGTTGCTCCCGCTGCCGATCGGCGGGTCGCAGGAGCTGAAGGTCGGGCAAACGGTTCTTGCGATCGGGAATCCCTTCGGGTTGGACCACACCCTCACCACGGGCGTGGTCAGCGCGCTCGGCCGGACGATCAGATCCTTGACCGAGCGGACGATCGAGGGAGTCATCCAAACGGATGCCGCCATCAATCCGGGCAATTCGGGAGGACCTCTCTTGGACAGCTCCGGCCGGTTGATCGGGATCAATACCCAGATCGTCAGCCCGAGCGGCGCCTATGCCGGCATCGGGTTCGCGGTGCCCGTGGACATGGTGAACCGGATTGTTCCCGAACTGATCAAGCACGGCAAGTTGATCCGGCCCGGACTCGGCGTGTCGCTGGTCCCGGACGCAATCGCCAAGCGCTGGGGCATCAAAGGCCTGATCATCGGCAAGGTCGCGCGCGGAAGCGGGGCCGAACTGGCGGGACTCCGCGGATCGCGAGAGATGGTGAACGGTCGCGTGGAACTCGGCGACATCATCGTCGCAGTGGACGGCAAGTCCGTCGAGGTTGTGGACGATCTGATGGCGGTGCTGGATCAATACAAGGTCGGCGATCGCGTGACCCTGGAGATCCTGCGGGGCAATCGACGCCAGCCGGTTGCCGTGACGCTCCAGGCGGTGAATTGATATCTGCATGGCCGGGTCGGTAAGATCAATGCACGAGGTCAGAGACACATGAGCGATCACATCGAGAGAAATCCGGAGGCAGGCCACTCGCCGGGGAGGAATCAAGGAACCGGATCGGCCGGCCGGTCACGATCGGAGCAGACGGATCTGGTTGCGCTTTTGGACGAATGTCTCGAAGCCTTCCCCGACAGCGACCCGCGGCAGCGGCTGCTACTGAAACTGCGCCATGCGGTGCTGCAGGGGGCCGTCCATCTGCAAGAGAAGGACGTAGAGCTGCGGAAACTTCAGGCGGTGGTGGAGAAACTCACCGCACCGGCCAATCGCATCGGCATTTTGCTGGATCTGCCGGGAGAGGGGCTGGCCCGGATCGCGGTCGGAGGGGCGGAGTATTACACCACCGTCGATCCGCGGGTGAGTCAGGACGATCTGAAGATCGGCACACAGATCCTGGTCAACGAGGCCTACGCGCTGATCAAGACGCTCGGCTACGACCGTAACGGACCGGTGCTTCGCGTGGCGGAGGCGCTGCCGGACGGGCGAATCCGTTTCGAGGCGGAACCGGGTCGCCAGACCCTGATCCTTCAGCGATCGGGTGATTTGGTCGGCGTGGAGTTGAGGGCGGGGGATGAAGTCCGGGTGGATCCAACACATCGGATCGCGATCGAGCGCATCGAGGACCGGAAGGCGACGCGGCACCTGCTGGACGAGGTGCCGTCCGTGACCTGGGACCAGATCGGCGGACAGGCACAGGCGATCACCGCGATCCGCAAGGCGATCGAATATCCGTTGATCCATGCCGAGACCTTCGCCAAGTACCGATTCACCCAGCCCAAAGGGTTCTTGCTCTATGGACCGCCCGGTTGCGGCAAGACCATGATCGGGCAGGCGGCAGCCGCGAGTCTCTCCAAGTTGGCGGCGGAGACTCACCCGTCTGCCGATGAAACCGTTCCGATCACGCGAGGGGTCTTCCTCCACGTGAAGGGGCCGGAGATTCTCAACATGTGGTTGGGCGAATCCGAGCGGATCGTGCGCGAGATCTTCGCGCAAGCCCGAGCGAGACGGAAGGAAGGCGCGCTGCCGTTCATCTTTATCGACGAAGCGGAGTCCATCCTGGGCACGAGGCGTGCGATGAGATCATTCAACATCACCAACACGCTGGTCCCCATGTTTTGCACCGAGATGGACGGGATCGAGTCTCTGCGCGATGTGGTGATCATCCTGGCCTCCAACCGACCGGATCTGATCGACCCGGCCGTGCTTCGTCCCGGACGCATCGATCGGAAGATCAAGGTCGAACGTCCGGACCGAACGGCGGCGGCCGATATCCTCAGAGTGTATCTCACTGCCGACCTGCCGTATGCCGAATCGTTGCTGGCCCGCCATGACCATGATGCCCAGGCGGTGCGTGAGATGCTGGTCGAATCGGCGCTCCATGCGATTTTCGGACGCGTGGACGAGCATCGCGTATTGGCGGTGAGATTGCGCAACGGACAGACGAGGACCCTCTATCGCAGCGATCTGCTGAGCGGGGCGATTCTGGCCTCCATCGTCCAGCGGGCCAAGGAGCGGGCGATCGATCGGTCGATGGCCTCAACCGACGGAGTCGCGGGCGGTCTCATCGAGGAGGATGTGTCGGCTGCGGTGCGGTCGGAATTTCGAGAAGGAGAAGTGCTGCCGCCGGATGACTCGGCCGAAGAATGGCTCAAGCTGCTCGATCACCAGCCGGATCAGGTGGTCGGCATCTCCTCCTATCGGCGGGGACGGCCGTCGGAGGAGCGTCTCGTCAACCAGATCATATGATCGTGGTCCATGGGACTCTCTTGCTCGCGCATCGCGCGCCCTCGGAAGGGCCCCGTTGGACGCGCGCAGTGGAGAGCCTCCATGCAGCACGATCGCTCTAATGTCGGCGGAGAAGGTGTGGGAAGACTGTTTGGCATTGAAACGGAATATGGAATCACGCGTGACGACCTGGACATGGTCGATCCCGTGACGGAGTCTATGGAACTGGTGCGGGCACATCTCCTCGCTTCGTTTGAGCGGCGATGGGACTACGGCGGTGAAGATCCCCATGAAGACGCCCGAGGCTTTCGAGTCTCCGGCCTTCAGCAAGACAAGGAGGAGGAAGAGTTCGCCGAACAGGATTCCCATCGCTCTTTCTCGTTCCATGAGATGAAGAGCGATCTGGTCTTGCCGAACGGTGCGCGCTTCTACAACGACCATACGCACCCGGAATATTCGACCCCGGAGTGCCGGACGCTGCTCAGTCTCGTCGCGCAGGATCGGGCCGGAGAGCGCATCGTCCAAGCGGCGGCGGTCCGCAGGAATCAAGCCCTGGGAGGGCCGTACGTCCGGTTGTACAAGAACAACACTGATTTCCACGGCCACAGCTACGGCTGCCACGATAATTATCTAGTTCCTCGCTCTGTGCCGTTCACCTCGCTCGTGACCGGACTGCTGCCGTTTCTGGTCAGCCGACAGATTGTTGCGGGGGCCGGAAAGGTCGGGATCGAAGCCCAGGAGGGCCGCGCCCTGCCAGGTCGTTATCAAATTTCCCAGCGCGCCGATTTCATGGAAACCGAGTTGAGCGTGGATACGATGCACAACCGTCCTCTGCTCAATACCCGAGATGAGCCGCATGCCGACCGGCACAAGTACCGGCGGCTGCACTTGATCATCGGGGACGCGAATATGTGCGATTATGCCACCGCGCTCAAAGTGGGCACGACCAGACTGGTGCTGGACCTGATCGAACGGGGCGAGGCGCCGAGCCTGGAGTTGAGCCGGCCGGTGGAGGCGGTGAAACAGCTCTCGCGTGACCCCGAACTGACGGCCCGCGTGCCCTTGACGGATGGGCGGACCGTGAACGGCTTGGAGCTTCAGGAAATCTATTTCGATGCGGCGCACCGGGTGCTCGCCGGAGCGGATGAAGAGACCGACTGGATTCTTCGCGAATGGCACGACACGCTGGCCTGGTTGCGGCGCGATCGGGCGCGCCTCGTCGGGAAGCTGGACTGGATTACCAAACGATGGCTGCTGGAGTCGTTCGCTCAGGAAGAACGGATCGGGTGGGATGACCCCTGGCTGGCGAGTCTGGATCTGGAGTACCACAATGTGGACCCGCAGCGGGGGTTGTTTCTTGGATTGGAGCAGGAGGGCCGCACGACTCGGCTCGTGTCGGAAGCGGAGATCCAGCGCGCAATGAAGGATGGACCGGCGGACACCCGCGGCGGCCTGCGCGGGCTCTGCGTGCAACGATTTCCGGATCGAATCCAGGCGGTGCAATGGGAGCGCATTCAGTTTCGCGGCGGGCTGTTCCCGTCCGTGCTCGACCTGGGCGATCTCTTCGATCCGGAGTCGGTCAAATCGTTGCGCGGGTTGATGGAGACAGCGGAATCGCCCGCGGACTTACTTGAACAGTGGGATCAACGACAGGCGAAAGGATAAATCGTCATGAACCATCCGTCCATGTTGATGGGTGCGGGGCTGGCAGATCCGGCAGCGGCCTCGCCCACGCGGACCCCGTTCGCATCTCTCGAACGGAGGCCGTTTGAACCGATGCCGAAGCCGGTCAGTCCCTCAGACGATGAAGGAGGACCCAGGCGACCGGAAACCGGTTCGCCGGAGAAAGACAATCTGATGAAGCGCATGAAGAAGGTCGATCCTAAACAGGCCGAGCGCTACCGCCAACGGACAGGCGAATAAGGAGCGGCTCAGCACTCAGCACCTGGAGATCACTATGGGCATGCAAGGCGACTTTCTTCAATTGCTCAAGGAGCGAGGGTATCAGTTCGGAGCGCCGGCTGTGTCCGATATCAGAACCGGCCGCGAGTTCGCGCAGGCGACGACGATCCTCGCGATGAAATATCGAGACGGTGTGCTCGTGGCCGGAGATCGGCGGGCCACCGCCGGCAACATGGTCATGTACGACCGCACCGATAAGGTGCTGGAGATCGACCGGTACAGCGTCATGGCGATCGCCGGTGTGCCGGCGACGGCCTATGAGATGGTCCGTGTCTTGGAACATTCCTTCAAGTATTACCGGAGGAGCCAGCTTCAGGATCTGAGCTTCGAAGGCAAGTTGCGCGCGGTGTCCAAGCTGCTGAAGGACAATGTTGCGGCGGCCCTCTCCGGTACCGGGGCCGTCGCGCCGTTGTTCGCAGGGTATGACCATGAAACCGGACAGGCAAAAATCTATTTCTACGACATCTTAGGCGCAGAGTTCGAAGGAGTGGAATATGCCGTATCCGGCTCCGGCTCCCCGACCATCCGCGGCATTCTGCATTATCTCAACACGTGGGGAGAACGGCCGCTGCGCGAACAGTCGAGGGATCAGGCGGCGACTCAAGCGCTCCGCCTGTTGACGAGCGCCGCGGAATTCGATTCCGCGACCGGGGGAGTGAATCGGGAAGCCAATCTCTATCCGGTCGTGAAGCTGATCACGGAGAAGGGCGTCGAGACGCTGTCGGACCAAGCTTTGCGTGGGTGGTTTGAAACCAAGGTCGCCCGCGTAGGATGACGCAGGTTGGCGGGTTGGATCGGGCAGGGAACGACAGGAGCAGACATGAAGGGGGAACCATGGGCGCAACCCTTTCGAAGGTGATCAGTCATGTATGAAGAGCCCTATCGTTGGGTCGAGGCCGTCGGGAATCGCCGACAGTATCTCGACGAGCAATTCAAACAGGGAAGTCCGGTCGTCGCCTTGTCTTATGAAGATGGAGTGCTGTTGCTGACGCTTAGCAAAGGCACGCCTAAACTGTACGAAATCTACGACCGTATCGGACTCGGCGGCATGGGGCATCCGGCGGATTTGGAGAAACTTCGATTCGGCCTGCTGGAGATGGCCCACCTGGAGGGGTTCAACCGCTCTCCTTCGGATGTGACGGGCGCGCGGCTGATGAAGTACGGACTGGCCCCTTCCATCAAGCAGGCCTTTGAGGAAATCTACAAGGCGCCGTGGATCGTCAAGATTCTGTTGGCCGAGCTGGGGACCAAACCGGGAAAGGATGCGTTTCTGACGATCAACTATGACGGAGCCTTTGAAGAGACCATGGGCTGTGCCGTTCTGGCCGCCACAGCCTCCATCCAGAAGCGGATGCAGGCAGATCTGAAACAGGCCGCTGCCTCCGGTAGCCTGACCCTGGCTCGCGCACTGGAGTCGGCCTTACACGCGTGGGGGGTGGGCTCCCTGGCTCAGAGTCTGGCGGACGGCGACATTCGGTCGGATGACAGTCCAAACCGGGGACGGACGTCAGGTGTTCCGGAAGGGAGGACGGAACCCGAGGCCGATCCTGCGGCCATTACTGCGCACCTGCGCGAGCAGATGGCCGACCGAACGGTGGAGTGCGCGGTGTTGGAGCGACAGACTCCCGGAGCCTCAAAATACCGCACGATCAAGGTGGATGAGGTGACAAGCCAGTTGTGGAATGAACTGAAGAGTTAAGGTTAGGGCCGAAGGTAGGTCAAGAGGATACCGTAATCGAGCCTTCCTTTCTCCCTTCGGCCTCAGCTTCAACCTGAACCTCAGCCCAGCTCTCCGATGCTCAACAAAATCTTCGGTCTTGAAACCGAATATGGGTTGCTGGTCAACGAGGAACGTCCCGAACATTCCCCGACCTGGTACGCCCACCGGATTCGAGACTATATCTTCAATGTGCAGCAGCGCGGCGTGCTTGACCTGCATCATCGCGGGCATGATGAGCCGCCCGGAAACGGCGGGTTCCTCACCAACGCGGGCCGTCTCTATCTCGATATGGGACATATCGAGTATGCCTCGCCGGAATGCGGGTCGCTGGCGGATGTCGTGGCCTCCGATCGCGCCGGCGACCTGGTCATCCAGCAAGCCATCGACGACTTGGGGTTGGGCGATTCCGTGTCGCTGATCAAGAACAACATCGACCACGAGACGGACGCCACGTTCGGCTGCCACGAAAACTATCTGGTCTCGCGGCGGTTCCCGTTCACCCGGCGCGGCCTCTCTAGGCTGCTCCCGTTTCTGGTGACCCGACAGATCTTCACGGGAGCGGGGCGGGTGGGGGCTGCCACGGTGGACGAGATGTGGGTGCCGCGAGGGCAGATCATCCTACCGCGAGGTCGATTGCTGAGCGGAAGGGACGGTCCACGAGTGGACTTTCAATTGTCCCAGCGCGCCGATCACATCATGAACGATTTTTTCGAATGGGTGCAGGGTAACCGTTCGATCGTGAACACCCGTGATGAGCCGCTGGCCGACCCGGATGCCTACCGGCGCATTCATCTACTCATGGGCGATTCCAATATGGCCGAGTACGCCAGCGCTCTCAAGCTCGGTACGACGGCGCTGGTTCTGCAGGTGATCGAGGAGGGGCATGCGCCTGACGGGTTGCAGTTGGCCGACCCGGTCGAGTCCTTGCAGGAGATCTCGCAGGATCAGACGAGGGAATGGCTCGTGACGTTGGAATCGGGAAGCACGCTCTCGGCGCTCGATGTTCAGGAACGGTATTGGGAGGCGGTGCAGCGACACTGCAAAGGTCAGGACGAGGAGACCGATTGGGTGTTGGATCAGTGGGAGCAGGTGCTCCAGGATTTGAAAGGCGACTATACGAAGCTGGTCGGCAGGGTCGATTGGGCCAGCAAACTGTGGCTGCTCGAAACGTATCGGGAAGCCGAACGAGTCGGATGGGACGACCCGATGCTCAAGAGCCTGGACTTGGAGTATCACAACGTGAACGCGGGCCGCGGGCTCTACTTCGGCCTGTTGGAGGAAGGCAAGGTCCCGCGTTTCACGGCCGATCGGGCTGTCGAGCTGGCCCAGGACCGGCCTCCCCGCGATACACGCGCCTTCGGCCGGTCGGAAGTCGTGCGCCATCTGCTCGCCTGCGGGCCGCCGCCGGACACCGACGACCAGCCGGTGCGTGATCGCTTCTATCCCGCCTACATCATCAACTGGTCCGCGTTCCAACTGCGCGGTCGAGACCCCTTTATGATGCCCGACCCTTTCAAGACCTACGTGCAGGAAGTGAAGGCCCACCTCTCCGGCGAGTGAAGCATTCGCAGGATGTGCCTACGATCGGCTCATGCTCCGCCATCGTCGCTCATCTTCCGTTTCGATGCACTTAGTCCAGGGATGCGATGCGGCGCCGACCACGGCTCCGGCCATGCCGAACGGCACCGAAATGAAGAAGAGCGGGACTCCGAGCCCGTAACCCGCCCATTGCATCAAGACGCTGTCGCGACTCTGGCCGGCATGGACGAGACGCACAGCCGGGTCCATCGGGAACATGCCGTACTCGCTGCCGAGACCGGCGCTTTCGCCGATCGTGCGACAGCGTGCGTCGCTCGCGGTCGGCACCAGGATCAGCGCCAGCCAGAGCAAGAATGCGCGCCTTTTCATGGCTTACCTCCTCGTGCCAAGACCTGAGCCATGGTGCGAGGACGCCGGTAGCGCGAACGCGGAGTCATCCGATCGCTCAGGCATGGCTGTCTTCGACCGGCGCTCGATGGCGTCGAGTAGGCGGTCGTAGTCGCGTCGGAACGACTGGAGTCCCTCCTCCAACAAGCGATCGGTCACCTCCTTCAAGGAGATTCCCGTTCGCTCGATCGCGATGAGCGTGTTGTTCGCCTCCTCAATCCCTTCGGTCAGCCGGAATGACGGACGCCCGTGATCACGAAAGGCCTCCAAGGTGGGGGGCGGAACCGTGGTGACCGTCTCGGGGCCGATGAGTTCTTCCAGATACATCACATCGCGATAAAGAGGATTCTTCGTGCCGGTACTCGCCCAGAGCACCCGTTGGGGCATGGCGCCTCGTCCAGCCAGCGCGTCCCATCGCGGACCGGCGAACAGGGTTCGATAGCTCTGGTAAATCAGCTTGGCATTCGCCACGGCCGTTTTCCCTCGAAGGCTTCTGAAGCGGTCGCGATCCGCTTCTCTCGCGGCGGTTTTCAGATGCGTGTCGAGGGCGGCGTCCACCGCCGTATCGACGCGACTGACGAAGACGCTGGCGACGCTGGCCACGCTGCCGACGTCGCCGCCTCGTTCTCCCAGTTGCTCGAAGCCCAGCAGGCAGGCCTCGGCCACGCGCGCATAGGTTTCCTGGGAGAAAATCAGGGTCACATTGACATTGATCCCCCGGCTGAGCAACTGCACGATGGCCGGGATGCCTTCCGGCGTGGCCGGTACCTTGATCATCAGATTGTCGCGCCCGACGGCATCCCACAAGCGTCGCGCCTCCTCGAAAGTGCCCGCGGTATCTCCGGCCAGATGGGGAGAAACCTCCAAACTGACGTAACCGTCACGTCGCTTGGATCGCGCATAAACCGGCTGCAGGAGGTCGGCCGCGGTCTGGATATCTTCGATGGCCAGCCGTTCGTAGCAAGCCTGTGCGTCCAGGCCATACTCCCTCCCGAATGTGTTGAGATCCTCGGCGTAGTGAGCGTCGCCCATGATGGCCTTTTCAAAGATCGTCGGGTTGGAAGTCACCCCACAGAGTCCGTCTTCGGTGATCAAGCGACCAAGCCGGCCGGAAGCGATCAAGTTCCGATCGATAGAGTCCAGCCAGACGGATTGGCCGAAAAGCCCAAGAGCACGAATGGGGTTCATGATTTTCATCTGCGAGACTATCATCGAGTGTCCTCCCTATGGATGATGCGTTCCTTGGCTACGACTTCCGGTTCGAACGGCCAGCCGCATTCGGATCTCTTCTGCGATGTCGTCAAACATGCCGGCCGACCACGATCGCCTCCGCCTCGAGCCAATCGTCGAGGTCATGCCCATCGACTCGCCCGCGTTCCTCGAACAACTCGTAGGCCTTGGCGGCGATGAGACGCCAAGTCCCGTTGTCATCCGGACCTGCAGACGTCCGTTGATCACTGGTTGATTGCGTCGTTAGATTGGCGCTCGTGCGACGTTTCCGCATCGTCTCCTCCTTGTGTGCGGCCTCTCTCGCTGGCGAGTCAGGCGCTAAGCCCGGTTCTCGTGTTATCCACGAACCGTTCCGTGGCATCGTCGATACTGCGTCCTTTCCGGCCTCGGGCCGCATGGATATACAAAAGCGGCGATGTGACCGTGTCGGAATGCGGGCGAGGCGGGGTCATTTCGTATCGGACCGGTCGCGCATGATCGGCGAGTTGCAAGGCCGGGTTGTAGACACTGTGGAATTTCCAGAGCATCTTGACGAAGTTGGTTTGGCCCCGCAGCAGGTGTCCGGCGGCAATCTTTGCCGTGGACTTGAGCGCAGCCCAACCCAGGTGCTTGCTGTTGAGAATCTGTTGGGTCTTGACCAGCTCTTCGTAAAACTCGGGAAGCGGCAATTTCGTCGGCATGACCGCATGCTGAATGTCGAACAACCGGTAATCCCGCGTCTGAATCTTCCGTGATTCCGTGACCCAACTTTCCGTCCCCGGATAGGGGGTATTGACGCTGATATTGACGATTTCCGGAATCTCCAGGCACCATTGGCGAATGGTCTCGAACCGCCGGCGATCCCACTCCGGATCGGCGATCAGATTGATCGCTACCGTGATGCCCAGCGATCGGGCGAATTCCAGCGCTTCAAAATTCTTTCCCAGCGAAATGCGCTTGCGATGTCTTTTGAGCCCCTCTTCGTCGATGGCTTCGACGCCCAGGAACATGTATTGGAGCCCGAGCCTCTTCCAGAATTTGAAGACGTCTCGGTTCCGGAGGAGGACGTCTCCGCGCGTCTCGAGGTAATACCGTTTCTGGATCCCCTTGCGGGCGATCGCCTCTCCGATCGCCATTCCGTGCTCGGCCTGGATGAAGGCGACATCGTCGACAATGAAGATGCCCGGCTCCTTGATCCGCGCCAGATCCTCGAGGATCTTCTCCGTGCTGACCGCACGGTAGCTGCGTCCATAAAAGGTCCAGGCGCTGCAGAAGGAGCAATCCCAGGGACACCCTCGGGTGAACTCAATCGATGCGCAAGGGTCCAGCACGCCGATAAAGTACTTCCGCCGGTGCCGGAGCAGATCTCGAGCGGGGCGGAGATCATCCAGGCTCTCCACGAACCGTGGAGGAGGCCCCTCGCCGTTCATCGTGACACAACCCGGTACGATCGAGACCGCGTGGCGGTCCTTCTCGAACGCCGACAGCAGGTGCACCACCCCGGCTTCCCCCTCGCCCTTGAGGACACAATCAATCGCGCCCTGACCGTGATCAAGCAGTTCGCGAGCGACGAAGGAGGCGCTATGCCCGCCGACAAACACGGCGCAGTGGGGCAGCCGGGCTTTCGTAATCTTGGCGAGGTCGATGACCTCGGGCACGTTCGGCAGGTAGTTGCAGGAAACGCCGACGACATCCGGCCGCCACTCCTCGATCAGCCTGACATAGTCTTGCTGAGTCTCTACCTGAAGGTCGATGATGCGCACGTCATGGCCCGCCTCGCGAATCGCCTGCGCGACCAGTTCCAATCCCAGGGGCTCCAGCCGCAAATAGATCTTGGTGTACATCAGCGGACCGGGATGAACAGCCAGGACTTTCATCTGATCATCAACCTCCTTCTCCTACGACGCTCAGCCGCAGTCGCCCGAGGCTATGACTGCCGGTCCTACACCGCATCCTTCGGGCCGCGCGTACAGCGCGTTGCGTAGAACGTCGAATTTGTGCGCCAACCGGGTAGCCGCCTGGAAGGTGAGCGCATCGCTCAGGCCTTTCACAGGTTGGACCCGTTGCATGGGAATGCGCAATGGGTATCCCGAGCAGGCTTCGGCCCGTCGCTCGCTGCGGCCACGTCCATGGAGAGGCGCGTCTCGATGCGTCGGGGTCGGACGGGTAAGAAGGACGGCCATTGTGAGCATGCTGTGCGCGTTGCTGATTCGGTCGGGCCGAGCCGGGCCACTCATATTGTCTTCATTCGCCGATGGTCTTTCAACGGCCTGCGAGCCCGCATGATTCATGACGGTTCGTCGCACAATCGTTCGGTCGCCAGGGAATCCTCGATTGCGGCAGAGGCGTTCATGCATGGTGCGAGCTAGGCGGACAGCTTGTTCAGGGCATTGAGCGCCGCCACCTTGTAGCATTCCGCCAGCGTCGGATAATTGAATACCGTCCGCAAGAAGTACTGGAGTCCGCCGCCCAGCTCCAGTACGGCCTGCCCAATATGGATCAGTTCCGTGGCACCGGTTCCGACGGCATGAACTCCCAGTAGCTGCTGGTCCTCTCGATGGATGAGCAGCTTGAGAAAGCCGGTGTCATCCCCGAGGATCTGTCCTCGGGCAATTTCCCGATAACGCGCAATGCCGGTCTCGTAGGGGATCTTGTTCTGAGTCAGCTCATGTTCCGGCGCCCCGATTGCGGAAATTTCGGGGACGGCGTAGATGCCGATGGGCAGGTGTTCGATGATCGGCCCCGCTTCCACGCCGAACGCATAGCAAGCCGCCAGTCGTCCCTGTGAGAACGAAGTGGAGGCCAGGCTCGGAAAGCCGATGACATCCCCCACTGCATAAATGTGCGGTACCGCCGTTCGGAACTGCTGATCGACCGCCAACCGTCCTCGATCATCGGTGGTGAGCCCCGCGGCCGCGAGGTTGAGTCGGCCGGTGGCGCCGATCCGGCCGACCGAAAAGAGGACTTGGTCGGCCACGAGACATTTTCCGGATTCCAGATGGAGCATGGCTTGTCGCGGATCTCCAGGCGTGACCTCAATTCGTTCGACGGCTTCGCCCAGGCGGAAAACGACTCGACGCCCTCGCATCTGATGCATGAGCTCGTCGACCGTTTCCCGATCCAAGAACTCAAGCAGCCGGTCGCGTTTGTCCACCAGCACGACTTCGACGTTGAGAGCCGCAAACATCGACGCATACTCGATCCCGATGATGCCCCCGCCGACGACGATGAGCTTTTTGGGAAGTCGCCTTGTGCGTAAGAGATCGTCGCTGGTGAGAATGACGTCGTTATCGACCGGGACACCGGGAGGCGGAGCCGGGGATGTACCCACGGCAATCAGGATATTGGCGGCGGTCACGCTGCGCAGGCCCGCCTCAGACGCCACCGCTATGGTATGGGGGTTGATGAACGACGCCTCTCCTTGAATCAACTCGACCCCGTTCCGATGCAGTTGTTGTTCGACCACCTGAGATTCGCGCTGTGTGACACTCCCCACGCGATCAAGCAGCTCTTCCACGGACGGGCGGTGTGTCCCGTTGAGGCCGGTTCGAAATGCTGGACTGGAGCCGAATTGACCATTCCGGCTCGTGATCGAACACACGGCCTCGCGGAACGTCTTGCTCGGGATCGTACCTGTATCGAGGCAGGCCCCTCCCAGACAGCGGCGCTTTTCCACCAAGGCCGTCCGCTTGCCGAGCTTGGCTGCTTGAATGGCTGCACGCTGACCCGCCGGACCGCTGCCGATGCACAGCAGGTCAAAGTTGTAACCTGTGCTCACGATGGTCTTCTCCTCTTCAACAACACCGGCCCTCTGCGCTCCGTTGCGGTCCGCCGGATTCGGGGATGAGACATCGCTGAGCCGTGTCATCACTCCGAGGAGCTTTGAATGGGTGCCTGGGTTCGCTGCCATATGACGGACGCTTCCTCATTCATGCGCTTGAGTCTCCGACCCGCCTCAATCGCGTAGTAGGCGTAGGCTGGCTCGTGCGGCGCTCCCGCAACCGTGCTGAGCAGCTCTTCGCTCACCTCAGGACGGCCTGCGAATTGGGCGGCGCGAGCGCCATGCAGCGCACAGGCCGCGGCCATCGCTTGGGGGTCCACCGCCAGCCTGGACGGGAGTGTTGCAAAAAGAGACCGGACTGCGGAAGGCAGATGCCGAGGCGCGTGGTTCTGCACGGTCTCGCTCTCCGCGAGGTGCCTCAGTTGTTGAAGGTCGGTCCGGATCTCATCGGGCACTGAGCTTGAACGACAGTGGCGGTAGGTGGTCCAGGCATCCCTGAACTGGGCGTCGTCGAGCTGGAGGTGAGAGCTCGCGAATGGCCACGAACCGACGCAACCGCCTAGTCCTGCGAGGCTCAAGATGAGCAGGAGTCGAAGGCTGCGTGACCTAGAACTGACGTTGTGTTGAGGTCCTATGAAGATGATCTGTTGGCCCATGGTATCTCGGACTTGCGGCATCCGCTGCTATCGATGCCGCTCTCAAGCTGTATGTCGCTGTGTTCCCGACCTCGGACCTGGTTGGACTCGCGGCCACATCGCGTTGATCTTTCCCGAGCTATGCGTCCTTCCGCGGCTCAGCGACGTCAGAGGTGTGCGCGGCATTCGGTTCAATCGCATGACCGGATCGTCCAGAAATCCACAGTTCACGCATCGCGATCCTTGAAACCATCGATCCATTCCGCCACAGAGGTCCAGGAAGTCATGCGGGACGAGTAGCCCGCTGCAACGTACACAAGACATCAGGTTCCTCCTTTCCCGATACATCGCAACCTCCGACACTCTCCTGTCGAAAATGTTCGACATCCGATGCGCCTCTCCGTTCAATGGTCACCTGGGCAAGGGCACTGTGGGAGTGTCGATGGCGCGCACCGTGTAAGTACATATATGAGGCCGCGATAGAAGCAAGCAAGATGCCATGCGCGGCGACATCTGACGGCTCCCTTGATGCCATCATGATTCCCGCGCCTTCGATTCGAGTGTCGAGCAAGCACGCGGGAGATGAGCCGGATGAGACGAGTCTGCAGCCGTGGCGAATCGTGGTCTATCACCAATCACCGTTGAGGGGCACGGTCATCTTGTGACCCGCCCATCAGGAATCCGGGCTGTCCCCACGGTTCGACGGTCTCGAACCGCTCGGCGCCGAGAGGCCGCAGACCGCCCCTCTCGTGCTGAGGATTCAGCATAGCGGACATCGCGAGCAAGACTGGATACCAACGATCAACAGAAATCATCAGCTTGAGAGTTGTGCTGAGGCTCTCGCGGTGACGGGGACGATGGCGAGAGCGTCATCCACCGCATATCGTGCAATGCGCAGAACCTCGGAGACCGACTGTACGCAATATGCTTGCCCGCGAGGATCTGTTCGTCAGCCGAATGCTCTAGGAGCGGCTTGACGAGGGCGCAGGCGCTGTGAGCGCGGTCTTCGGAGCGTATTCACAAAGTCTGCGGAGGACTCCTTGCAAACAGATTGAGCATCGATGTGAGGAATGGCGGCGAGCGCACCGTGCAGAATCGCACAGCGTGCGCTGCTGTGCGATCGAGAGACAGCCGGCGACGGTGGTGACGAGAGAAGGGCAATCACGATGTGAGGGACGATGAACTGGAGATGAACGCTGCGCCGCTTGTCCGCAATATTTATGACGGCTCGTCACGGTGCACTCGTTGCCGAACACCCATGACATTCACGGGAAGCAACGGGCACCCGTCGCTCTTTCGATGACAACAGGTCGCACGGCGGTGGGAGTAGAAGCGGTGATGAGCGAGGTGGGCTAGCATCCCGATCTCGTCGTAACAGTAGTCCAGCTCACTGCCCTGTCCACACCAGCCTGATGAGCTCGTACGTGAACCGGCTGCTTCTATCGAACGGCAAAATCCTTCACATCCCCGTTGGAGACCAACGGGCCGTTCTGTTTGGTCGCCAGGGCGGGGGTGGCGAAATCCACGCGGAATAACTCACCCACGAGAGAGATTTCTTGCCCAAGATACAGTACGCCTGTGCTATCTGGCGTCACCATGAACTTGCTATCCAACCCCAAGCGAGGTATCGAGGCAAGGATGGGCAAGGGGCCTTGCAGCAGAGTCGTCATGCCCGGCGTGGCGAGGTTGACGTGCCGGAGTTCGACAAGGCCGGAAGGCGGGGAGACGGCATAGACCAGGCTCTGCGAGTCCGGGGCCATCGCAACCCCTTGGTATGCGACCTCCTGCGGGCCCGGCGGAGGGCCGCTGACCTTGACGGAGGCGTCGGGCGCGGCAAAATTCCTCCGGTAGAGTTCGTAGACGCCATCCGTATCCTGATCGGCGGCATAAATTGCACCGGACCCGTCGGGGATGAGAAAGAATTGGATGACGCTACCCTGACTGATCAGCGTGCCGTTCAACTTGATATTGACACCTGGATTGGCGAGCGCGACACGATACAGCTCCTGACCCGGCCCGGTCTCGTTCGGCCCCAGGAACACGACGCCGGCCCCGTCCGGCGTGATAGCGGGTGGCGATAAGAAGGAGTTGAACGTTCGATTTAACGGCCCGGTGAGTTGTGTCGTGCCCCCGGGCGAACCGAACGGCACGCGATACAAATCAAATGACGGACTCGTCTCATTGGCAAGATACACGACGCCGGTGCTGTCGGGAAGGATCTGCGGTCCATCGAGCACGTCCCTGTCGTTTGCCAGCGGTGGATTAAGCTTCTGGGTCATCCCGGGGGTCGCGAACTGCGCAAGGAAGAGTTCCCTCTTCTCGTCGGTATCTTGATCTGCTACGTAGACGACTCCCGAACTGTTTGGAAGTATCTCAAATGAGGACACCTCTCCGCCGGTGATGAGCGGTCCGTTTAGCTTCGTGCTCGTTCCTGGATTGGAGAACGTGGCCCGGTACAATTCCACAGGCCCGTCCGGCTCCTGCTTGGCAGGGTATACGACGCCCGAGCCGTCTGGAATGATGCGAAATCTCGCCGAGGTGGTGAACATGACAGACGTCCCGGCCTGCGGTGGAGTCATCTTGATGCTGACGCCGGGGTTGTCGAATTTCACCAGGTACAGCTCGTACTTCTCGAAGACGTCCTGGTTCGCTCGATACACCACGCCGGATCGATCCGGCAGAATTTCGTAGCCAGAGATCACGTATCTGGTCGAGAGAGAGGGGTTGAGCTTGATGCTGCTGGATCCGGCCAGATAGAGTTCATCCATGCCATCGATATCCTGGTCTGCCAGATAGACCAGTTTGGCCACCGGGGTCGGTCCACCACCACCACCGCCTCCCCCTTCGCTGCCTCCGGTCGTCCCGGGAGAGGTTCCTCCATCCTCTCCACCGCAGGCAGCAAGCCACAAGCTGATAACCATGCCGCTCATACCGGCTGCGATTCGAAGACCCTGATATGGCATAGAGCCTCCTCACCCGCATTATTCACGACGAGTGCAACAACGCTGGTAGCACGTCCGTTCGGGGGTGTCCGAGTCTGTGAGAGGCAGATCAAGAGTGAGGGCCGATGATCACGGTTTTTCCGCTGCGCTAAGATGTCACAACCATCCATTGGGGCCATTCTGGGGCTGGTGTAGGGACCCCTCACCTGTCGTCGGATAGGAATACGTCCGATCCTCTCTGTCGCGACGGACCTTTACCGGTTACGGTCCCGGCGGCGGTCAGCACATGCGGAATTGACCCACTCAGAAACTCCCGCAATTGGTCCGGGCCGGCGCGGGTCCTCGTGCAACTCCTTAAGCCGGTGCTGCACGTCGCCGTGCTGGCCATTGCGGGTATAGGCGGCTGCCGGCACCTTACGCAGATTCGTCAGCACACACCGCAGATTGCATCATCGAGTTGACTCTTCAGGAAATCGGGTGGGTTGCTTGTAAGACCCACACCCTCGGCGCGGGCGAGGGGACGCTCGCGCTCGCGCCTCCCGGATCGACCCGTCCGGGGCTCCGAAGGCGGACCCCTTCTAGAATTCGCTCCCCCACGGTCTGGCGACCGTGGGGCATCGGTCAGGTCCCGCTTTCCTTCCTGCCGTACCCTCGGTGGAGCCCCGATCCTCCGGCAATGCGAGCGGGCCTCCCTCGCTCTGCTCCCCGGCCCAGGCGTGCGGAGACGCCCGGCCTTCGTCAGCCGAGGCGATAGGGGCTATCCTCGCTCCCCACACGAAAGCCGGAAGAACCATAAAGTTTATCCGCATGTTTCGTGACCGGTCCGACCTATCGTGAGTCTCACCGAGACCGTAAGTCGTGGAAGGCACAGACCGGCACCAGCGAAATTGCAAGCAAACGGCTTGCCCGTGAGGGGTCGTTCGTCGGCCGAAAGACACGAGCGGCGAGGCGAGCGCGTCGGTGCTGTAGAGGCAGGGGCTACCCTCCGTTGCGTCATTCATGCGACGGAAACGAAGCCTGTGGATGGATCATCTTGACGCGCGGAATCGTAACGAGTGAACTGTGCAGAACCGCTCAGTGTGCGCTGTCATAGGGATCGAGAGAAGACCGCCGGCAATCGCGTCGATACAGAAAGCGGTGATAATGCGACACTGCGGCGCTACAAGACCGGATCGAAGCGGCAAATGTTTGCGACGTCGTCAACATCGCCCGTCGGAGCCTCCATCGAGACGATCACCGGGTTACGTTGAGGAAAGGGAACGCGCCGAGGAATGTAATCGCTCTCCTGATGATACGTTCGAGACACTCTATCCCCAAGAGTGAGGTGTTCCTAAACCGAAGGCCGAACACTTCTCGGCAATGCAAACCCAATAGTCCGTGAGGGATAGAGCCCGCGAAGCCAGCTCATCTCGAATCGTTCCTCGCACAGTTCCCTCGCCAATTTCTCGATCAAGAGTGTTGCTCGCCCGTTCTGATGCCTCGCCTGACGCAGGGTGAGCACGCTGGGTTCGAAAGTTAGGTGGCGCGAAACATTTGCGCTATACTAGGGTGCCATTTGAGGTGCTTAGATGAAACGACTCACTCGGATCACAATGGACCCGCAGGTGATGGGCGGCAAACCTTGCATCCGGAGACTTCGCGTGACGGTCGGGACCATTGTCGGTCTTGTGGCCGCCGGCTATTCGAAGGAAGAAATTCTCAAGCTGTATCCCTACATCGAGGAACCAGACATCGCAGAGGCGCTGTCCTACGCCGCATGGCGTGCAGAAGAGATCGAAGTTCCCCTCGCGCAAGCGTGAAGGTCCTCGTTGACATGAACCTCTCTCCATCCTGGGTGTCCGCCCTTGAGGCCCACGTCTTCTCAGCGAGGCACTGGTCGTCTGTCGGCGACGGTCGAGCGTTGGCGACGGTCGAGCGTCGGATGCCGTGGTCCTCAGGTGGGCGCACGAGAACGAGTACGTGCTATTTACCAACGATTTGGATTTGGGAGCGATCTTGGTCGTTTCGCGAGCCGCGGCTCCAAGCGTCATCCAAGTTCGGGCATAGGATCTCACACCTGCGCGTTTAAAGGATCTTGTCGTTCAGGCCCTGCGACAATACGAGGCAGTCCTTCAACAGGGAGCGCTGATCACCATCGAAGAGGCTCGCCTCCGCGCGCGTATCCTTCCGCTCAGCCCATAGAGATCATCCTAACCGGATCGGTCCAGGTCCGTTGACGATGGCTCCGGAGTCCACCTTGTGCCAACGGGCAAGAGGATTGAGATGTGATACCTGTTTTGGCTTATGAGGCTAGACAGTTGAGAGGAGGGAAATTCAGACTCTCAAAAAAGTCGCTGCGCAAGCCCCACCAATTCTGAATGACGGTGTTGTAGAGACTCCGGTAATCTACCCGGTGCTTCAAATCTCCCGCTTGCAAATCCGCGAGCGATGGTTGTGATCCGTAGAGTCCGCCCTTCACGCGGCCGCCCATGAAGAAGTGCGGCGCCGCCGTCCCATGGTCCGTACCCTGGCTGCCGTTCTCGGCGACGCGCCGACCGAACTCCGAATAGGTCATTACGAGCGTCCGATCCCACAGGTCCATCTGGCGAAGGTTGGCGCGAAACACCGTGAGGGCTTCCGCCAGTTCCTGGAGCAACCGCTGGTGCTGGTTGAGTTGGCCGGCATGGGTATCGAAACTGCCATGCGTCACCTTGATCACCGCCGCCGGCACACGTGCGCTCATGAGCGTGGCGGCGATCTCCAGTTGCTTGCCGAGCCGAGTCGCGGGAAATGGAACTGACGGCGGCGGCGCCTGCTTCAAACGCTGCTCCAAATCTCCCGATGCGCGGGCAATCTCTCGTTGGACTTCGAGAATATGGGCGAGGGCACGATTGGTCGTGAGCTGGTCCACCGGCCGGGCCAACTCCGCTTGCTGGAGAAACTCTTGAGGGTCCTGGAGCGTCACGATCCGGCTGTGCCCGCCGGCCAAGGGGCCGGCCTCTCCCCTGCCGAGGACAATCCCTTCGGCGGTAAATCGTTCCGGCAGCGCATGTCGTGCGAAGAGTCTCGCCAACCAGCCGTCGTCCAGCGTTTGCGCGCTGTCCGATCCCGTCTCCCAGATTTCAATCGAACGGAAGTGCGATCGGTTGGGATGGTCATATCCCACGCCGGTGACGACCGCGAGTTCGTTGCCCTCCCAGAGCGGCATCAACGGTTCCAATGCCGGATGCAACCCCAACTCCGTGCTGAGTTGCTTGACCTGTTCGCGCGGGATCGCGAGTCGCGGACGCGCATCATAGTAGCGAGGGTCTCCATAGGGAATCACCGTATTCAATCCGTCATTGCCGCCGCGCAGTTCAAGCAGCAGCAGAATGCGCTGCCAGGTGTCTCGACCTGGGGGGATCTCGCCGCCGGCAGCCGCCCAGATCCGTTGAAGCCAGGAAGGAGCCAGCAGCACCAACGGAACCGCGGCCACGGCCTTCAGCAATTCACGTCGATTCATGGGTGGCCTCGTACCACGAAGGGCGTCATTTCAATTGATAAGCCGGATCGAGCACCAACTGACGGACCGCCTGCCGGCGGTCCTCGATCGGAACGTTGGTCGTGGCAGTCGGCGCCGGCGGAATGGGATTGACCGGAGGGGCGGCGAGCAGCGTGGCCTGCAAGACCTCTTCCGGCTCGGTAGCCAGCCAGCCCGCCGCGCCTCGTCCATCTCCCATATCCAGCCCCGTGCTCTCTCCATGGAGGTGTCCCACTTCATGGCCGCGAATGATCTGTTGCAGGACGTGCCATCGCGCCGGGAGCGTCGCGGTCGTGATCCACTTGGTCCCACCGGGCCAACCTTTGACGTTGGGTGGATCGAACAGGTCTTGTCCGAGGCGCCGTCCGGCTCGCACCAGCGCCATTCGATCGGGGAGGGGAAGCTGGAAGAGCCGCATCGTGCCGACCATCAGCTCGGCCGGCGATTTGATGAGGACGCCGCGGTTCTCCTTCGCCCAGAACTGCGGCGAGGTCAGGATGGCCTGGAGCAAAGGCTTCATACGGTAGTCATTCCGGCGGAAGAGACCGGCGAGGCGATCTACCTCCTGTGGATCGGGCTGGTCGGAGACAAACTCCTTCCAGAGTTTCTGGGTGACGTGCAGGGCGACCTGAGGCTGTTCCAAAGTCATGCGCAACACGTCGTCACCCGTGAAGGTACCGGTACGACCGAACAGACGCTTGATCCCCTGGTCGTGCTTGGCCTGGTTCACGCGGAAGGAACCGGTCCGCCAATCCACGTGCCAGCCCGTGAAGCATCGCGCCGCCTCCTTGATGTCCTGCTCGCTGTAGTGGCCCTCGCCCAGCGTAAACAGCTCAAACAACTCGCGGGCGAAATTTTCGTTCGGCCGGTCTTTGTGATTCTGCTGAGTATCGAGGTATAGCAGCATCGCCGGGTCTCTGGCGACGGCCGATAACAGGTCTCGAAAGGATCCCAGCGCCTGCTCGCGAAGGAGCACATTCTGACGATAGAGAAACGGCGGCCATTTGACCTTTTGAAAGCTCGACGTGAAATGATTGTGCCAGAAGAGGGTCATCCGCTCGGTCAGCGGCGAGGGGGTGAGGAGCAGTTCTCGATACCACCAGGCCTTGAGTTCCCGTGCTTCCTCCTTCCGCTCCTCGCGAAAGGCCTTTTTCTCGGTCTGGTCCATCCGTTTCCGTTCGGCCCGCGGGGGCGGAAGCCGGCCGATCCAAGGTGGAGGTGGTGTAACGGTTCTGGCGGTCGTGGCGTCGAGCAGTTTCGAGACCGCCGTGCCTCGGTCCCAGGCGATCCATTGCCGGATCTCATCTGGCGGGGCTCCGAATCCGGTTCGGGCGAGCAAATGGCGGGCGTCGTCGAAGGTCATGGCCACGGTGCGGCTCCCTGCTCGAAAGCAACGCTGAGCGGTCGCGCAGGCGACTCAGCGCGATTCCTGAAATCGACGTGCGATGGCCTCGACAATGCGATTTTCAGCCCAGTGCGGATCTTCATTCGAATGCGCTCGTTGAACGAAGGCGCAATGGCCGCCGTGCTGTGGCGCGACGATCGTGATGCGGGGATTGCCTTTCACCGCCTCGGTCTCGAAAATTGTGAAGGGCACGAAGGGGTCGTCATGGGCGGTGATGATCAGGGTCGGGACGCGGATGCGAGACAGCACGTGCCTGGCCCCGGCGCGATCATAATACTCCTCCGCGCTGGAAAAGCCGGCATCCGGGGCGGTGTAGAGGTGATCGAACTGGCGCAGCCGGGAGATGCGGGCAAGCGGCTCGAGACTGTAGCGGGAGGGAAACAATGCGGCTTTGCGGCTGAGCCTGGCCTTCAACCGGATGACGAAATGCCGTTCATAGATCCAATTGGCGCGCCGCTCCAACGCCTGGACGCAGGCCTCCGGGTCGATTATCGGACAGACGCCGACGACGCCGCGAAGCGCCCGTAGGCTCGTTCCCGCTTCACCGGCCATCTTAAGCACCAGATTGCCGCCCATAGACCACCCGACGGCCCACAGGTGTGCCAGCCCGTCCTTGTCGGCGAGTTCCGTCAAAACCGATCGGATGTCGGCGCTTAACGAACTGTTATAGAGCGTCGGGGTCAAATGTTCCGTGTCACAGCAATTGCGTTGATTCAACCGGACGACGTTCATGCCGGCCCGGTAGGCCTTGGCGGCGAGCCCCTGCATGTATTGGGATTCGCTGCACCCTTCGAGGCCGTGCAACAGGACAACGGTAGGGGCTGTGGAACGATGGGCCTGCCAGTGGCAAAATCCCAGCACCTGACTGTCCTCCGCCACTTGAAACAGGCGGGATTCGATCGGCATGGCCTTGAGCAGTCCTCGTCTCGGGAAGAACCGAGGAAAGAGGGTCATGGCATGCCGGTTACGGAGGAGGGGATGGGGCGTGAACGGCAAGGCCTCGATGCGCATCGGCATAGGCTTAGACTAAGAGAGAACTGTTTCTCGTGCAAGTCGCCCTCGATAGGTGGGTAAGCGTGGCTGCCGGGTTGCCGTTTCATCACCAGAGCATCCGATGGTCGCTCCGATGCCGCAGCACGAGGAACAATGCCCTCAGGCGTTGAATCGCTGCGAGATCCTCGATACGAAGCTGGAGCCGGCCTTTGCTGATCTGGTACGACTGGCCGCTCAAATCTGTGGGACTCTGCGGGACGCCGATCCCGTTGATCAGCCTGCTCGATCCTTGTCGACAGTGGTTCAAGGCCAAGACGGGTTTCGCTGCCGGCGCGGTCTCACGTGACGTCGCCTTCTGCGCCCATACGATCCTGAAACAAGGTCTGTTGATCGTATCGGATGTGCCGGTCCTGGGGCGGCGGTCGGTGAGGGTCCTGCCGCGACGGAACGGTACTTAACGACGATCGATGTGCAATATGTCACGCCTGAGGAGGATACGGCGAGCCTGCTCCAGTTCTTGTTGGGGCGGGCCGGCTATATGGTCCTGCATGCGAGAGATGGGATGGAAGCGCAACGACCCGCTGCGGGTTGCCTGATGCAACGGGTCGCCAAGGCAATGGGTCTATCGCGTGGCATCTTCGCGGATTCGTGACGATCGCTCGTGAATCATGCGGGCTGCCCCGAAGGGCGATGCCCGACCGCATCCCTTATGACCTTGCCGCGGCCTCCTGGCGATGAGCCACAAGCGAAGGAGCGCGGTACGGTCGTGGCAACTCCGGATGTTGAGAGAGCGTTTGGAGAATGCGCTCCTTGGTGCCCCAGTCGGACCATGAAATCTGCGTGAGCGGCAACAGCGCCAGGCGATGGGTCTGTCGCGAGAGCACGGCGGTGGAGAAGTTCAACGACGGCACGGTCCGATAGATTTCCGTCGTGATGGCATGTTCCCAATCCGTTCCGATAAAACGGCGAAGCAGCATCGTGCAGGCGGTCAATTCCGGGAGTCCGGCGCACATCACCTGCAGCAGGACTGCGGCTCGGCCGACGAGCATGCCGGTGTTCCAGAGCCATCCGTCCTCGAGTAGGCGACAGGCCTGCTCGCGGGACGGTTTTTCCATGAAGCCGGCCACGCTTTCGAACACCTGTCGACCCACGCGCGTCTGTTTGAGGCCTCGTTTGATCCATCCGTAGTCGGGCTCCGGGGTCGTGGGTTCCGCTGCGAGCAGGATGACGTGTTCGTTCGCATCCGATGCCAGGAACAGTTCCGCGTCCTCGAGCGCCTCGGTCAACCCATCGTGTGGCCGGACGAAATGATCGGATGGGAGCAGGACGACGGTCGCCTCCGGGTCTCGATGGAGGATGTGAAGGAGGGGCAGCAGGACCCCGAGAGCCGTTCCGCGGCCTTCCGGCTGTATGAGGAGCGTGCCCGGTGGCCTGTGGCCGAGACACTCCAACAGGTAGTGGAGATGGTGCTCGGTCCCGACCACCAGGATCTGCTCCGGATCGAGGGCGGTTTCCGCCCGAAGCACCGTTTCCTCGACCAGGGTGTGGCGGCCGGCGAACGAGCAAAATTGTTTGGGTCGATCTGTTCCATAGCACTCCCGCACATAGGGTTTCAGTCGCTCCCCTTCTCCTCCTGCGAGAACAATAGCCCATCGATGTTGGCGATCGCGTGTCATTCAAGCCCCTCCTTGTGATGATCGGTCGGCGCCGGTGGAGCCGGGCCGGTGGTTCGGGCCAGACCGGCGTCCGTCCGTGCAGGCGATCCAAATGGGTGTGGCCGGCGTTCTCGCTTCCGAACGCCGGCGGACGGGTGGTGAGTCGTGGTTTCGGCGACGGTTGGCCAGGATCACGGCATCGTCGATCGAGCCGCAATTGACACAGCGTTGGCATGCATGGGGCGGTTCCCAATGCGGCCCGAGATCGTCGAATAGGATATCGGCGACGAGAAATCCGCCACACCGACGGCAGGCTGTCGGCGCAGCCGAAGAGATCATTTGGGCTGAAGTCCGGTGAGATTGCGTGGGACGGTTCTCCATGGACGAAGTCGCCTTTCGTTGAACTCACCATGATCACGGAGCAGGATGCAGTCGCGAGCCTACGCAAGATTCGGTCCCGCCCCGGTTCATCCTCTCCTCGCTTGCGCTGAGGCGGTGAGGCCGAGCTCTGTAGGTTGTTTGGTCTGCCCACGAAGCGTGATGCGAGACGGAATTGGACCCTGACGTTCTGCAAGACACGAATTCGCACGCTCTGTCCCGTGCGAATAAGCTCGGTTCCTCCAACGGTGATTCGCACTTCGCCCGGAATTCCGCGCGGGATACGATTGTGAAGCTGGTACGACCCTTGCGCTTTACTAATGACCGACAACCGAATCTTTTACGAATAGAGGCTGTCCGAGACATGCACCGAGCCTTGTCACCTAGAACAGCTCCGACAGGATTGTCGGAGCATGTCCATCGGCAGAGGATCGTCGCAAACAGTTCAAGATCGTTGAGGGAGGGGATCACTCGTACTCATGTTTGCCAGGCGACGTTTGACAATGGATTGAACTCGTCTTTAGGATGGTTTGTTCGCGCGGAGACCCCATGCGAGAGAAGCTCGCCCGTCCGTTTCGCAACCTTCCGATCGAACGTAAGCTCCTCCTTGCCTCCGTCATCCCACTGGCGGCGCTCATGATGTTGAGTCTGCAAACCTATCGGAGCGTGGAAGTGTTTTCTCAGGACGAGGATGACCTGCAGCGGATTTACCAGGCTCAGGCCCTCTCATCCGAATACATGCGGCTTGCCGTGGACCTGGAGACCGGGTTTCGCGGCTATGCCCTGACCTACCAGGAGAGTTTTCTCCGCCCCTATCAGACCGCCCGTGAAGGCATTCTTGTTCTGGGGAACATGCTGGAGGGGCTTGTCAGCGATGACCCGCAACAGCGGGATTTGATCGCGGGGGTCCAACGGCTCGTCGAGCAAATGGTGCAAGAGAAGGAAGAGCTGATCCGGCAGTTGAAAGAGGGACAGGGGGCGGAGGCCGAGCACTACATCGAGGAAGGCCAAGGACGAGTGCTGATGGCGGGGATCCGCAACGGCATGGCGCGGTTTACCGCGCTCCAGCGGAATTTGCTGAACGCGAAGCTGGCGAGCGCCAGCCAGGATCGGACGTCGCTGCTGTACGTGGTGTTATGGGGCGGCGCCTTGACGCTCGGCCTGACGGTGTTGGCCTTGCACCTGGTTGCTCGCTCCATTACCGGGCCGCTGATCGGGTTGGCGCGGGCCGTCGGCGGGGCGCCATCAGGGGCCGTGCCTGCCGTTCCCATTCTGGAGCGGCAAGACGAAATCGGACACCTGACACAGGTCATGCACGCGATGAGCGTCCAGATCAAAGAACATCTCTCAAGACTGGAGGAATCGGAATCGGAGCTACGCGGCGTCAACCAGGACCTGTCCTCGTCCGAAGCGAAATACCGGAGTCTTGTCGATCATGCGCCGTTCGGCATCTTCACCACCAAAGGCATGAGCGTGACCTTCAGCAACCGGTACAACCAGATTCTGGCCGGTCTCGATCCGAACGATCAGATGGACCCTGAGACCTTCCGGGCATCCATTCATCCGGCCGATCGTCAGCGCGTCTTGTCGGAATTCGCCCAGGCGGTCGAGGAGGATCGGTCCTGCGAAACGGTCTTCCGGTTTCAGCAGCGTGACGGGACAGTCCGCAAGGTGCTCAGCCGCCGAATCCCCGTCAAGGATGCCGTGGGACAGACCATCATGTATCAAGGGTTCAATATCGACATCACCGCCTTGG
This sequence comes from Nitrospiraceae bacterium, assembly GCA_040981105.1. GTDB lineage: Bacteria > Nitrospirota > Nitrospiria > Nitrospirales > Nitrospiraceae > Nitrospira_G. The sequence continues at coordinate 25,801 of JANRMO010000024.1, read as the reverse complement.
ATTTGTTGCAGGAGCGGTTGAGCCGGTCGGAACGGCTGGCGACATTGGGGCAGGTGGCCGCGGGCATCGCGCATGAAATCCGAAACCCGCTGGTGGGGATCGGCTCGACGACCGCCCTGCTGATGGACGATACGCCTGCGTCGGATCCTCGACACGCGGAATTGTCGATCATTTTGCGCGAAACCCGGCGGCTCGATCGCATCGTGAATCAGATCATCGACTACGCGCGACCCAGGGAGGTGGCTCCGATCACCTTTGCGGTCGAGGATCTGCTGAGCGAAACAGTGCAGTTGCTGGAATCCTCGCTATCGGCCAAGCAGATCGTCTTGTCGATGGAGGTGCCGCCCAACCTGCTCATGCTGCACGCGGATCGCGACCAACTCAAACAGGTGCTGCTCAATCTGATCCAAAACGCCGTCGAAGCGTCATCCGAAGGAGGCCGGATCACCCTTAGTGCGTTCTCGATGCCGGGCGACCGCGGACCAGGTCTGGTGGTGAAGGTCGTCGATGCCGGATGCGGCATTCACAGCGAGGACCTGGCGCATGCGTTCGAGCCTTTTTTCACCAAAGGCAAGCACCGCGGAACCGGCCTCGGGTTGGCCATTTGCCGCAACATCATCGAAGCCCACGGGGGCGATATCCAGCTTACCAGCGAAGTCGGAAAGGGCACCAGCGCAAGAATCTGGCTGCCCGTCCGCCAGGACGTCACGGTCATGGAGGGCTAGCTATGCAGATCACCATCTTTGTGACGGACGACGAACCGGCCATCCGGTCGGCCATCGTCAAACGACTTTCCAGAAAGCGCCATCGGGTTGTCGGGTGCGAATCCGGCGATGCCTTGCTGGCCGCCGTGGAACACGAGATCCCCGATTTGATCCTACTCGATCTCAAGATGCCGGGCCTCAGCGGTCTGGACACGCTCAAGAAGGTTCGCCCGCTCGCGCCCCAGGCGCTGATTATCATGCTGACGGCGTACGGCACGGTCCAGGATGCGGTGGAGGCCATGAAGCTGGGCGCCTACGACTTTCTCATCAAGACGGTCGACCTGGACGGCATCGAACCGGTGCTGGCACGGGCCACCGATCTGCTCGCGCTCCGCCTCAGGCTGGAGGAGGAGGGGAGGCATCAGGACACCCAGTATGCCCTAGCCAACCTCGAAGCCAACAGCGCGCTCATGCAGCAGGTCCTCGCGCAGGTGCGGGACGTGGCGTCGAATGCCCGGTCGACCGTCTTGCTGCTGGGGGAAACCGGTACGGGCAAAGAGTTCCTCGCTCGGGTCCTACACCACAACGGTGCGCGAGCCAGGGGGCCGTTCATCGGAGTCAACTGCACGGCGATTCCCAAGGATCTGTTCGAAAGCGAGCTCTTCGGGTTCGAACGCGGCGCCTTCACCGGCGCCGCGCAGCGGAAAATCGGCCTATTGGAGAAATCGGAAGGCGGCACGCTGTTTCTGGACGAGATCGGGGACCTCGATCTGGCGATGCAGGGCAAATTGCTCCGCGTCCTTCAAGAGCGATCATTCAGACGACTGGGCGGCACCGACGATATCGGGGTGGATTTTCGGCTGATCGCCGCGACCAATCGAGACCTCAAGAAGGCCGTCGCGGCGGGACTCTTTCGCGAAGACCTGTTCTTCCGTTTGAACGTGGTCATGTTCGAGCTGCCGCCGCTTCGGAAACGAGTAGAGGACATTCTTCCGTTGTGCAGGCGTGCTCTGTTCCGCTACGGCAAGGAGTTCGGTAAGGACGTCTTGGACATCGATCCGGAAGCGGCCACCATGCTTCAACAGTATGCCTATCCCGGCAACATTCGTGAGTTGGAGAACATCATCGAGCGCGCCATGATCTTCTGCCAGGGGCAGACGCTGACGGCCGACCATCTGCCAAGCGAACTGCGGAGTCGGGAGGGACAGACGGCCGTAACCGTCGTGCAGGGTGACGAGCAGTTGTTGCGAGTGGAAACGAAGCTTGGGAAACACTCGTTAGCCGAGATTGAGCACTCGATCATCCAGGAAGTGTTGCGGCTCAGCGACTACAACAAGACCGCCGCCGCCAAGCATCTGGGGATGACGAGATTTGCATTGGATCGCCGATTGAAGAGAACCGAAGAGGAATAACGGCCGGTCTGACCGACTCCGCCGGTCTATTCTCCTCCATATCTCTGCCTGCCGCTGTCTGCTTGTCCACGTGAAATCGTGTCCGGTAACGGTCCCTGCCGTTTCGCTTCATGAACGTTCGGCCACGTCCTTGTCTGGTCCGCTCCTTCCATCCGCCGCTCTCTAGGCAATAGTGAGCGAAATCGCACGGGGCGCTCGCATTTTCCTCGCTCAACGATTCTAAACCTCCAGCACGTGATCGACGTACCTACCCAATGAAGGACCAGACCGATGTGATGTCCCGACTAATCGGTCTCTTTTGCAAGACATGTAACCGGGACGGAGTCGGCTGGGCAACTCGATGCGGGCATGGACATTGCTGATAGGACGCTCTGTCGGAAGGAGTCTGACAACATGGGTGACAAGAATAGATCAAGTCGGCAGGAAGGAGACGCTATGGATTATGTCAAACCGCAGGGCGTAGTGGAGAGCATGGTGGCTGGCGGAGTCTACAAGTTGAATGTGCCGCCTCGGCATTTGATAGTCCGCGGTATGTTGGCCGGTGCCTACCTGGGCATTGGGACGAGCATGGCGGTGACGGCGGCGGTTGAGACCGGCTATTGGATCATCGGGAGCATTCTCTTCCCGTTCGGTCTCGCTCTGGCGATATTGCTCGGTGCGGAGATCATCACCGGAAGCTTCGCGCTGCTTCCATGCGCGGCAGCGGCCGGCAAGGACAACGCCGGCATCCGGCAAGTGATGGCCAACTGGGGCTTTGTCTTTCTCGGCAACCTCATGGGCAGCATGTTGTACGCGGGATTGTTCGCGATCGCGTTGACCACCGCGGGAGACGCGCAGATCAATGCAGTCGGGACGAAGCTGATCGCGATTGCCGAAGCGAAGACCAACTACTATGTCTCACACGGCTCGGCCGGCCTCATTGCCGCCTTTACCAAAGGAATTTTGTGTAATTGGATGGTGAGTCTGGCGGTCGTGGCTGCCTTCATGTCGACCTCCTTCTCCGGCAAGATGCTCGCCATTTGGGGGCCCACGGTGATGTTCTTTTCCCAGGGATTCGAACACGCAGTGGTGAACATGTTCTTAATTCCGGTCGGCATGTTGTTGGGCGCCAATATCGACCTCTCCACCTGGTGGCTGTGGAATCAGATTCCTGTGACGCTCGGCAACCTCGTCGGCGGCATGGTCTTTACCGGACTGGCGATTTACGGAACCCATTCCGCCACGGCCAAAGGCGGTGCGATCACCCTGCCGATCGGATCTCCCGCACCGGCCTATGCCGTCGAGCGGGACCGTCGGACCGAGACTGCCGGGTATCCCATAACTCAGTGAGCAGATCCCATCTCAAGTTCCGATGACAAGGCGATCGGGTACACGGCGATGAACCATCACCACGAGGTTCAGCACGGGGCGCAGCCTACGTTCGAGCGCTGGACGAACGGTCCGAGACCTTTTCTGCGGCGATTGCGCGGATGGAGATTGACGCTGTTCAACCTCGTGCTCGGTATGGCCCATGCCATTGTGCTGTTCAATGCGGCCTCGTATATCGCCTTTCTCCCACATGTGGCGGGAGACCTGGGAGGCGTGCTCCCCAGTTTCGGCACCTGGGCACAGACCGATTTCATGATCGCGCTCGCACTGGCCTTTCCGGTGTCGCGGTGGTTGGCGGGGCGATTCGGCGACTATCGGGTATTCGTGGGTGCGTTTGTGCTCTATGCGCTGGCCTCGCTGCTCTGTGCGGTCAGCTTCACGATTCCTCAATTTCTCACGGCGCGCGTCCTGCTCGGATTTGCCGGAGGCCTCACGTTGCCGATCGGCCAGACCATGTTGTTGAAGGAATATCCCGATCGGCGAAAGGCGCTGGTCTTGAGCATCTGGGGGTTCTATACCCTGTTGCCCTTCACCATTGGGTTTCCGGTCGGCGGATGGGTTGCCGACGAACTGGGCTGGCGTGCGCTGTTCCTCTTGAATGTGCCGGTCGGGCTGCTGGTCGCAGGGCTGATCGGGGGGCTCCTGTATGGGCGCGGGTTCATCCCATCTCGCGTCAATTTCGATTTCGTGGGGTTCCTACTGCTCGCGGTGATCATCGGCGGCGCGCAGACGATTCTCAACCAGGGCAACGATTTCGATTGGTTCGATTCGGGGTTTCTCGACCTGGTGTTGCTGGTGGTCATCGTGGCGGTGCCGACCTGGATCATCTGGGAGCTGGATGAGGAGCATCCGGCGATCGATCTGCGGCTGTTGGCCGTGCGAAATGTGGCGATCGGCTTGATCTGCCTCACTTTGGGATTCTTCTCGCTCCAGGGTCTGCTGTCGCTGTTCATCGTTCAGCTCCAGTTGCTGATGGGCTATTCCTCCTATCTGGCCGGCCTGGTATTCCTGCCGATGTTCGCGTTCGGCGTGCCCATGATCGCCGTGATGCACCATCTCGCAGCGCGGGTCGACGTGCGGCTGATCGCCTCCCTGAACCTGTTGGGGTTTGCCGCGACCTATTACTGGATCGGGCTGTTTGACGATCCGCACTCGTTCGATCAAATTTTCTGGCCGATGCTTGTCGAAGGGATCTTCCTGGGATCGTTCTTCACACCGCTGACCGTGCTGACGCTGCACGGATTGGCGGGAGAGCGACTGATGCGGGCCGCGGAAGCCGCCAACCTCCTACGCATCGCGGCGGGCGCGTTCGGCATCACGATGCAAGGCGTCATCCTGTTTCGGAGAGGTCCATTGCATCAATTGCAGCTCGCGGACCATGCGGGCGGCCGTGTATCGATTTCCTACGATGCGGTGCAGCAGTTTATCGACAAACTACAGCCGAGGGGTTTCGACTTCGAAATGGCACACAAGCAACTGCAATTGTTGGTCAAGCAGGAGGCCGGCATTTTGGCGTTGAATGACGCCTTCGTCGTGGGCAGCTACCTCTGTCTGGGGTTGGCTGCGCTGGTCTGGCTGGCGCGCTCGAACCATGCCGCGAGCGACGAGTCGTCGGAGGGTTTACGGGAATGGCAAGCGGAAGAATTGGCGGAGCAACCGTGATGCGTCAAGAGTCCTTACGGCGAGTTTTGAGAGCGACGGCCGGGTTGACCATGGTGCTGATGGTGGCCGGGTGTGCCTGGTATCAGGAGGAAAAGGATCGGGCGGAGATCCTGGAGACGCCCACCATGGACCATGCCGTCGCCGAGGTGGCCAGTTTCGCTTCCTCGCGAGAACAATGGCCCAATGATGAGTGGTGGACGGGGTTCTCCAGCCCGGAGCTGAATGGGTTGGAAGAACTGGCGCTCAAGGAGAATCCCAGTCTCAAGAAAGCCGGCGCGAGGCTTCGTGAGGCCCAGGCGCTGGTCCGTGTGGAAGGGGCCAGGCTGATGCCGTTTCTCGATGCCGACGCCTCCCTTACGCATGAGCGGCTATCTCAACACGGAGTGTTCGCGGCGTTGAACAAGGAAGTGGCCGGAGCACGGTTCCTATTGGGCGTCATCAACCCCTTGAGTTTTCGCTACGAGTTCGACTTTTGGGGAAAGAACCGAGCCCTCCTCGAAGCCGCCTTGGGACAAGCGGCTTCGGAGGACGCAGAGTTGGCGGAAGTGCGATTGCGGCTGACTGCGGGGGTGGCCCGAGCCTACTTCCGGGGCCTGGCGCTCCAGCAGCAGTTGGAGTTGGTCCAGACGATGGTCGATATTCGGAAGAATCTGCACCGCTTGGCCGAGACCCGATTTCGCTTGGGACTGGACGATGGATTTAAGGTCAAGCAGGCGATTGCGGATCTGGAAACGGTCAACAAACGAGAAGCCGGAGTCCGTGACCAATTTGATATGCAACGCCATCTGCTGGCCCGGTTGAGCGGCAAAGGACCGGATGGCGCGCATCATCTGTTTGCGAATCGCGCGGTGACGATTCCTCGGCAAATTCCGCTCCCTGACCATTTGCCCATCGGCTTGCTGGCGCGTCGTCCCGATCTGGCGTCGGCGCTCTATCGAGCCGACGCCGCGGCGCGAAGGATCAAGTTCGCCAAGGCGCAGTTTCTGCCCAGCGTCGATCTCACGGCGTTCGTCGGATTCAACGCCTTGGTCCTGACCAAAGGGGCAGATCAACTCGGCAAACTGCTGTTTTCCGGCCAAAGCTTTTCGTACGGCGTCGCCCCCGGTCTGCGGCTGCCTTGGTTCGAGGGCGGGCGATTGCGCGGCGAACTCAAAGCCCAACGGGCAGAATACGACGCTGCGGTCGAGCTGTACAACGAAACGCTCCTGGACGCCATGCGAGAAGTGGCGGACAGTCTGAGCGCCTGGCACACCACTCGTGAAATCTTGGAGTCGCATCATCGCCTGCTGGCGTCGTTGGATGACGACTACCACTTGGCCAAGGTGCGACTCACCAGCGGGTTGGACGACGACCGAGAAGTCTTGAAACACCGGTTTCCGCTATTGGAGCAAGAGTATGCGTTGCGGGCGTTGGAAAGCGATCAATTGGTTGCCATGGTGGACCTGATCGAATCATTGGGAGGAGGCTACTTCAATGAGGATGTCACCCGCCAGCCGAAATTGTGAGGAAGAAAGACACACATGACCGACGTGCAGAATCAACCGGAATCCCCGAAGCTTCGCCGACAGATCATCCGCGCCAGACGCAACCGACGTCTCCTGTTGATGTCGGTGCTTTTCTTGGCGGCGGGCTTGGCCTACACCGTCTATTGGTGGTCATACGACCGTTTCTGGGTGCGGACCGACAACGCCTATGTGACCGGCAACCTCGTTCCAGTCAAGGCTCAGGCAACCGGTATCATTACTCACGTGCTGGTGGAGGAAACTCAGTACGTGAACAAAGGGGACGTGGTGCTTCGTCTCCAGGAACACCTGGCAAGGGCGGCGCTGGGCAAGGCCAAGGGGGAATTAGGCCAAACTGTCCGCCGGATCGCCGCCCTCTTCGCCACGCGGCGGCAGTCCGGTGAGAAATTGGCGGCCCGGACGGCTCGTCTGGATCTGGTCCGCCATGACTTGACACGATATCGCCAAGCGACGCCCAGCGGGGCCGTCTCGCTGCAGATCATGCAGAATGCCATGGATCAGATGCATGCGCTGGAGTCGGAGGTCCGCGAGACGCAGGCGGAATACGACGCGCTGACAGCCCAGGTCGGCGGAACCAGCGTGGTGGAGCATCCTGCCGTCGAACTCGCCGTGAGTGAGTTTATCGACGCCTATCTCGAATATAACCGGCAACAGATTCGCGCGCCTGTGTCCGGCTACGTTGCCAAACGAAAGGCGCAGGTGGGAGACCGGGTCACTCCTGGCTCACAGCTTATGACCCTCGTACCGCTGGATCACCTCTGGGTCGAAGCCAACTTGCGGGAGACCGAGGTGCGCCACGTGCAGCCGGGACAATCCGCGCTCGTATCGGTGGATCTCTACGGCAAGAGTTACACGTTTCATGGCGTGGTCGAAGGCTTGGTTCCCGGCACCGGCAGCGCGTTCGCGCTGCTCCCGCCCGACAATTCAACGGGCAATTTCATTCATATTGTCGAACGGGTGCCGGTCCGGATCGGGTTGCCCATGGATGAACTGCGCCATCAACCGATCCGCCCCGGCCTTTCGACCGTCACCAGCATCAACATCAAGGAGCCCGGCAAGTCGGCCTGGACCTCTCTGGCAACCGCGTCGGGACAAGATTACGAGACAAATGTGTTCGAGGATGAATTTTCGACCGCACAGGTCATGGCCGAGGAGATCATTCTGAAGAATCTCGTGTGGGACACGGAACATCCGGTTGCGGAGCAGGGGCGTCCGGTGAAACCGATCAACGCGCAGGATGACGAGCTGCCGACCTCAAGGATGAGGACCAACGACAACGCGTCGTGATTCCGGCGAATGTGAGGAACCGGTGGACCTCAGAAGAAGAACGGCCGCAGTCGCGGGCGGAATATTGGCGACGGCCGTGACTCTGTTTCTCCCCCAATCGGTTCTGGCCGAGCGGATGGATTGTGACCGAGACGACGACAAGGCCGAACAGCCAGCGGACAGCCGCTGCGAGCCACGACAGGAACCGGAGCTGCGGGTCGAACCCTATGACGATGTCGGAGAGTCGCGCGTCCCACCGCGCAGTCCGGATCTCGGTGCAGCCTTCGATCCATTGAGCCCTTCGATCGGGCCTGGTTCGGGAAAGCTCGGACCGGAGGCCGGACGCGGCGTCCTTCAACCTGATCCGGATCGAGGTCGCGGCAAGGTGCCGACTCGTAAACAAAGACCGCGCTGATAACAGGTTGAAATCGCACAGTGCGAATCGTGCGAAATCGCTCGATCGTTGATGGATTAAATTATAAAAACGTCGTCTTTCCGCTAACTTGTGATAGGGCACGCCTGATGCTTCCTGTTCATAACGGGTTTGAGAGGTGCTCAGTCTAAGAGAGGAAGGATCGTATCGTGAAATCTTTAAGAAAATTCGGGGATCAGGAATTCTTGTGGATGCTGGTGGCGCTCATTGCGATGGCTGTCTGGATCACCAATATATGGGTGCTGGATTCCGGCGCCGTCATGACAGCGACCGGTACGCTTCCACACTGACCTCCGCACAGGCTGCCACCCGGACTCTCAGGCTCAGGGCCTCTCCTCTCGATCCTCAGGTTCATCACTCGATGCTGTCGGGATAAAACGTTCTTCGTTGTCCTCGGGTTGTATCGTGTCGACGCGTGCCTGTCCTGATTGAATCGGCTTGGCGCATCCCAGTCGATCCTTCTGTGGTCACTGTCGCGTTCTTCTTCTCGTAGGCAGATTGTTCACCGAATCAACGCCGGATCAGAACAGACCTCTGGTACCCCCTTCGTGTCCCGAAACATTCAGAGGGACGAAACCGGTTTGCAGGTCTCGTTCGACTCGGGAGAGGTACGACTATATCCATTGATCCATCCGATGAGGATCAGAACTGTGAAATGGGGCAGCAACACGGAGGTGGCGCTTCTTTGGGCACGGTGTACTTATGCTGTTGGAGCAGCAGCAGGATATTGGAAGAGTCCGATAGCTTTGTTGAGGCCGCACCCTGTCGTCCGGCTTGACGCACTGAGTCTTACGTGAAGTGCGAATTCGACGCAAGGCTTAGAGGAGGAGGTCTCCAGCGCCGTCAAGACGGAGGGCTTCGGCCGATAAGCCGCCGGTTCACACGAGGAGTGCATCGGACATCAGGACAACGGAAGGATTTCTCCGCCGGCCACAAACACGAGGAGACGACAAAGGAGCCGGCGAGTCAAGCGGAGCCCTGTTCGTACCTCGTAGCCTCCTCACTCGCTGCCTCCGTGGGAGGAACGATGCGTCCCGAATGGTCGATTGCGGCGCAGGTGGAGGGAGAGCAGGTGAGACAAATACAAATACGCCGGGTTGGGTAGGTAAGACTATCGACCATTTTGGTGCTTCTGTACGGGGTCAGAGTTCGTCCGTGAGTCCTCGCCGTCCCAGTGCTTGCAGGTGCTCGAATGGCTTTTCAGCAGTCTGGTCGTGCCCGCCGAACTCTCCTATCTCGACTCCTCGGTCTCGAACCGAACCTTCTGGAGGTGCAGGACAGGGGACATTCGTTTATGGGCCTCAAGCAGCGGCTTCCGAGATCGTGATTCGACCTGAGGTCGCATTTCGATCAAATCCGCACCATGCGCACCGTGCGGAGCAAATTGGCAGAGCTGAGATGCAGACGGGTCCTCACAACGGGTAGCGCATGATCGCGACGGGGTTTTTGCTGTGCCAACCGTGGTTTAGTTCTCAGAATCCATTCGCGGTTCGTGGGGTGACGCCACGGAGCCACAATGGAGCGACAATTGCACTATTGAAGGCCGACGGCTTGTGAGCCGTGGTGCTCATTTTGACCGCGGGCGATTCATATTCTCGATGCAACCACGAGGGAGACAGGAGATGACGGTCGGAAGAGGCTCTACTGAAGGGTCTGGTTCATTCGCCCAGTTCCTTGAACGGCAGGTGCTCGCGTTGCTCACTATTCGTCCTCGATTGCCCTTCAGCGTGTTGGTCGGATTGATGCCCAACCGTCCGGTGCGGGACCTGTTCGCCGCGTTACGCCGACTCCGTGAGGAAGGGCGCGTTGCGGTGATTCCGACGAGAGGAGATTGCGACATCCTGCGGCTGGAGCCGAACGCTGAGCGTCGCAGGATACGGATGAACCCCACCGCTGCCGGGAGGCTGGGGTATTGACGGGTCGAGTGCACCTCAATGAGCCGATTCGCATCGATTCTGTTGGGAACCTTGCTCGTCTCGCAGGTCTGCCTGATCGGTGGGTGCGGTTCTTCTGCGAAGGAACTCGACCTCAGGTCCCGCGATCCGTCCTTCGATCATCAGAAGATCGCTCGTTACTATCACGATGAAGCGGTCAGGTTGTGGAAGGTGTCCGAGGAAATGACGTTTCGAGTCGTCCAGTACGAACACCTGTTCGGCTCTTCGTCGGACTGGGTCCAGGGAACCAAGCTGTTGGCCGAGTCCTATCGTAAGGCGGCCAGGGAAAACGAACGTTTGGCGGGTGAGCACCAACAGTTAGCCGAGGGATGGAGGAAACCATGACTCGCCGCCGGAGCCTGCCATGTCTTTGCGGAATTCTCTTGTTGATCCTGTGTGGGTGTTCGACGACGGTCCAACCCGGACAACGGGGCCTCCGCTGGTACCCGCTCACCGATGGCCTGATGACCGAAACCCTCAAGAGCGGCCTCTATTGGCGGGCTCCATGGAACGATGTGTATGTCTATGACGTTCGGTGGCAGAGCTATAGCGAAGTGGTGGATGCGCTGAGCTCCGACGATCTTCTCGTCACGCTGAAAGCGGCGATCATCATGCGTCCGATTGCGGAGGAGGTCTATTTCCTGGCTCAGGAAATTGGGACGGATTTCTATCCTCGCGTGGTGCGGCCCGAACTCCTGGCGGCGGTGCGCAGCGTCGTGTCCAACTATGCGATGGTTCATGTTCCCGAGCAGAGTGCGGAGATTGCGAGCAAGGTGCAAGCGGTCGTAGTGGAAAAACTCAAGGGCCGCCACCTGGAGGTGGGCAGCGTGGCGTTGGCCGACATTGAACTGGCCAAGTTGGTGCTGGAAGCGGTGGAAAGGAAGCAGGCGAAGGAACAGGAAAAAGAGCAGAAGGACTTTGAACTCGTGATTGCCGAAAAGGACGCCGAAATCGCCCGACGGCGGGCAAGGGGAGAGGGCGACGCCATTCGGATCCGATCGGAAGGGGAGGCGGAGGGACTGAAGATTCGGGCGAACGGTCAGGCCAAAGCGCAGGAGACGATAGCGAAGACGCTGACGCCGGATTATCTGCGCTTCAAACTGTACGACAGCAGCAATGCCAAGTTTGTTCTGTTACCCGATGATCTCAAGGTGCCCATCCTCGTCGATCCCGGTCCGGTCGACACCAGACGACTGTCGCAGGAGATCCCGCTGCGTGGAGAGTCCTCCTCAACGGGACCATAACCGGGGCGTACGATGGGTGTCCGCGTGGCAGTGCAAGGAGCGGCGAACTGAGTTCTTGTGCGACAGAAGCCTCGACCGGAGTACGGATACGGCGCTTGTAGAGGGAAGCTAAATCGCCTTTCGAAGGAGGCGGCTATGGATAGCCGAGCTAGGCGCGTTTTGGTTGTGGACGACAGCGAGGAAATCCGAACGCTTATGGCGTGTTTTCTTACCGGCGAGGGATACCTGGTCAGCGAGGCCTGCGACGGAACGGAGGCGCTGAAGCGGCTCCAGGTCGAACCGTTCGACGTGGTGGTCACCGATTTTGAGATGCCGGGCCTCAATGGCCTTGAGGTCATGGCCCATGCACATGAGCAGGACAACCACAGGCCCGTGATTATCGTCTCAGGACTCGGAACGGATCTCTCCAGGCGTGCGGTTGAGTTGGGCGCCTATGCCTGGCTGACCAAGCCGCTGAGCCGTCATCTCTTTCTGGACATTGTCAATTCCGCAGCGACCATCGGACAACGGGAACCACTGCCGGTCGCCAGCACGGCATGAACGGTCCGAATCGAGCGAGGTCTTTCGGCAGCCGTCCGACCGATGGAGTCGGGCTGGCGAGACGGCCTGAGGAGAGAATCCAATGACACGAATGATCGATGCGACCCGCCTGCGATGGACGGTACGATGCGTCCTCATCTACGCGATTGTGGTCATGTTGAGCGAGCCGGCCTCAGCGCTGGCTGTCTTATCAGAAGAGGATCAGACCGTTCGGCTGTATGAACGGATCGCACCTGCGACCGTGTCACTCTTTACGACGTCGGCAGGTTCACCTGCCGTCACAGGGTCCTCTGCGATTGGATTCGGCGCAGGATTCATATTGGATGCCGACGGCACGGTGTTGACCAACGCCCATGTGATCGCCGGCGCCACGACCATTACTGCGACGCTCTACGACGGGCAGAAGGTGGCCGCGGAGGTTGTCGGCATTGATCCACAAACCGACGTGGCGGTGGTGAAGTTGGCTCCGGTCAAGGGGCAGCTCGCCACCGTGCGCCTCGGAGATTCAGATGGCATCAAAGTGGGCCAGAAGGTGCTCGTCGTGGGCAGTCCCTTCGGCCTGGGATTCACATTGACGAGCGGCATCATCAGCGGATGGGGAACCCCGGGGATCCAAAAGGTGGGAACGAATGACGGCATGATCCAGACCACGGCGCCGATCAATCCCGGCAACAGCGGCGGGCCGGTGATGAACTCGCATGGCGACGTGATCGGCATCACGACCGCCATCATAGCTGGCGCTCAGAATATCGGATTCGCCATCCCGATCAATCGTGCCAAAGACATCCTGGACGAACTCAAGACGCACGGACATGTCTCGCGACCATGGCTTGGGGTAACCGGCAGTTTCCCGACCGATCAGGTGCTGACGCTCTTCTCCCTCCCTCTGACCAAGGGCTGGATGATCGAACAGGTGGAGGAAGGGAGCCCAGCGGCCGAGGCGGGGCTTCAGGGTGGTGCGCTGCACATCGTCGTGGAGGGGACACCCTGGATCTTGGGCGGAGATATCGTCCTATCCATCCAGAACAAACTCGTTCGATCGCCGGAAGAATTCGCTCGTGCGATCAAACTCCTGCGGATAGGAGACAAGGTCGAGGTTGAGTACTTGCGAGACGGAAAACTTCATCGTACGGCCATCACGTTGCGGGCACGGCCCATGCCCACTATGACGCCGCAGATCCATACGGGTCTCCCCCTCACCGACACCGCCACGCCGGTCAGTCCTCGATGGAGACGGGCGACCGGGTCCAGCTACTAGGAGGACGGCCTTGCAGGCCAGTCTCTTCCGCGCGCTGTTCGGGTACTTCAACGTTCGAGTCGCGACGTGCCAAGTCCCACGCCGCTTCCTCACGGTTTCCTCACCTGCTTTCTTCCCCGTGCATGAAGATGCCGAAGAGTCGCGGCGTCGGCGGCGCTCGCTCGCATTCCAGATGCCTCAGGAGCGCCTCCGGATCGCAGGAAAAGCGAGGCAGTCGATCCGTCCCTGAAGACGACCGGTGATCGCACGGCCACGTGGAGATGTGGGTCGATGAGAGAGATCAAGGTCGCAGGAGTAAGCGTCACGCCGGCAAGGAGGACCACCGACCTCTTCGAAGGTCAGATCGTGATCGTCGTTGGCGCGGTTTGCGCGATGTTCCTTGGCCTGGGAGTGCTGACTGTCCGGAGTCTGATCTCATTTGAAACCAGCACCGATCGGATGATCCGGACATTGGCGATCGGGCAGTCGGTGGAGCGATTGATGACCTTGACGGAGCGCATCGAGACCGGCCAGCGCGGATTCATCATCACGGGAGACGACGCATTCCTGAAGCCGTATCTGACGGCCGTTGATCATGTTGAGTCAAACGTGAATCGTGCCAAAGCGCTCATGCACGATGACCCTCGTCTGCTTGCCCGGATCGACAGACTCGCGGATCTGCTTCAGGCACGGATGGCGTTTGCCGACAAGACGATCGGCCTTCGGCGCTCCCAAGGGTTTGAGGCGGCCACGAACTTGCTTCGCACCGGCAAGGGCAGCGAGGGAACGGACGAAATATGGACGATCGTCAATGAGATCAAGGGCGAGGAACACGACCAACTCTCCCGCCAATCGGTCCATGCGCGCACCTTGCAGACCTGGACGCTCGCGTTGATCGGGACGGGATGTGCTCTCAGCCTGGCATTTGCAGTCGGAATCGGCCTCGTCCATAGGAGGGTGCTCGCCGGACGGCGCAGTACGGAAGAAGCCTTGCAATCGACGCTGGCCAAGCAGGACTTCATCCTGCGCGCCATGCCGATCGTGACCTATTCAGCCAAGGTCGCTGAAGATTATGGGGCATTCTGGGTGAGCGACAACGTTGAACAGATGAGCGGCTTCTCCAACACCACGTTCGTTCAGAACAAGCAGTTCTGGGCGATGCGACTTCATCCCGAGGATCGCGAGCGAACGATGGATGAATTCGGACGGGTCGTTCGTACAGGCTCCCTCACGACCACGTATCGCTGGCAGGTTGCCGAGGGGTCCTACCGATGGTTTATGGATCGCGCCGTCCTCGTGAGGCATCCCGACGGGACGGCCAAGGAGATCGTGGGGCTCTGGACCGATGTCACGGAACAGAAGGAGGCGGAGGCGAGGTTTCAAGAAACCTATGACCGCTTGACGGCGCTGATTGAGGCCGCCCCCATCGGGATCGTCATTGTGGATCTCGACGGCATCTGCCGCCTCTGGAATCCTGCGGCGCAGCGGATTTTCGGATGGACGGAGGCGGAAGTCGTTGGGAATCCGTTGCCCATCGTCCCGTCCGAGAAACGAGATGAACATCGGGCGCTGCGCGAACGGGTGTTGCAGAACGATGCGTTTACCGATCTGGAAGTGGTCCGACAGAACAAAGCGGGAGACCGCCTGATCATCAGTTTATCGACCGCGCCCTTGCGCGATCATCATGGCGCCATCAACGGACTCTTCGGTCTGATGATCGACGTCACCGAAAAGAAACGAGCGGAAGGCCAACTGCTGAGACAAGCCCAGATGATGGATCAGATCCACGATGCCGTGGTGTCGATGGACGTGAACGGGGTCGTGGAAAGTTGGAACAAGGGCGCGGAGCGGTTGTTCGGGTATTCAGCAGAGGAAGCCGTCGGCAGAGGCATGGCCTTTCTCTACCTTGAGGCGGATCAGAATGTGCTGCAACATGATGTCATCGAACCGCTTCTGAAGAAGGGCGTGCACGAAACAGAAGTACGCGCCAAGAAGCGATCAGGGGAGGTGTTTTTCATCCATTTGGCCCTGTCTGTGATGAAGGACGAGAAGGGCGTGGTTACCGGTATGATCGCATACTCCTTGGATATTACGGAACGAAAGCAGGCAGAAGCGCGAGTCAAGCAGTCCCGCGATCAGCTCCGCGCCCTGGCGACGCGTCTGGAGACGGTGCGGGAAGATGAGCGCGCGCGGATCGCCAGGGAAATCCATGACGAGTTGGGGCAGGCGCTGACCAGTCTCAAGCTGGATGTTTCGTGGATCGCCAGACGGCTGGCCGGCTCCGATACGCTTCTCGACAAAGCGAAGGTGATGACGCGCGTTCAGGATATGCTGGGGCAACTCGATGGGATCATCGAATCGGTTCGCGAGATCGCCACGTCCTTGCGTCCGGGCGTACTGGACGAACTGGGACTGACGGCGGCCCTCGATTGGCAAGCAAGGGACTTTGAAAAGCGAACGGGGACCCGCTGTGACCTGACCATGCCGCCCGTGCCGATTCCGATCGGGCCGGACCAGGCCACGGCCGTCTTTCGCATCTTCCAAGAACTGTTGACCAATATCGCGCGCCACGCCCATGCCACCAGTGTGCGAGTCATCCTGACGGTGACGATGAAGACATTGGTCTTGAAGGTGAGCGACAACGGCCGAGGTATTACCGACGACGAAATGGCCAACCGGCAATCCCTCGGATTGTTGGGCATGAGGGAACGTGCCGCGCAATGGGGCGGCGACCTCTCCATATGGGGAGAGCCGGGGAAGGGCACCATCGTAACGGTGCGTATGCCGCTCGCATCAGGAGAGAGATGATGCGGATCCTCATCGCCGATGACCATCCCCTGGTCCGACGGGGGGTGATGCAGATTTTGACCGACGAGGTTCCTCGGGCCGTCATTGAAGAGGCCAGTAGCGCTCCTGAACTGCTTCAATTAGCCTCGCGACACACCTGGGATCTGGTGATACTCGACCTAACGATGCCCGGGAGAAGCGGTCTGGATGCCCTGCATGAATTGAAGGAATTGTGTCCGACCACCCCCGTGCTGGTGCTCAGTATGCATCCGGAGGATCAATTCGCCCTGCGTGTCATTCGGGCCGGAGCGGCCGGCTATCTGACCAAGGAAAGCGTCGCCGATGAACTGGTCCAGGCGGTCAGAAGGATTCTCGGTGGGGGACGGTATATTCGTCCCTCGATTGCGGAATTGCTTGCGGCACAAATCCAGGACGGTGACGAGGATCGCCCCCCTCACCATAAGCTCTCCGACCGCGAGTTCCAAGTACTCAACTGGATTGCCCGCGGCAAAACCGTCACCGATATCGCCGAAGAACTGTGCTTAAGCGTGAAAACCATCAGTACCTACCGCGCTCGTATCCTGGAGAAATTGAAGCTCAAGACCACCGCCGACCTTACGCGGTACGCCATTGTGCATCGTCTGGCCGAGTGAGCGTCACCACCTGCCCGTTCTTTCGTCGGTCGCCGTTCCGAAGACAATCCGTCGGATGACCGGTCGACACTTGTCGAACGAACCACGACATCGACAACTCCATGCATCTGACGGAATAAATGGCGCTCCTCCCGATAGCGCCGGCTGTGCGTGTGTGGTGACATAGAGTCCACAGAGTCACGATACCCGCGTCCGTCTTTGTCGCGTCGTGCCAATGCCACGGCTTCCTGGTGAGAAATGAGCGAGCCTGGTGCGCGTATGGATTGTGAGCTGCGCCTGGCTGCCCGGACGTCGACCGAATCCGATCGGCCTTCGGGTAAGAGGACCGTTTGTCGGGATGAGAGGCTCGCATGCGGGCGGTGCGGAGGGTTCCTCGTCATTGAACGGGTCGGCGATGTTGGCCGTCATGGCGAGGCGGTGACCGGCTCACGATGCGTGAATTGCGGTTGCGTCGACGATCCGGTGATCTGCGCCAATCGTGTGCTTCCCCAGCGGGCACAACCTCGGCAACGAACCCTGCGCCATGAGACGGTCATCTTGCTGTTGTCGCGGCACAACTGTGGGCAACGCCCGTCGCAAGTACGAAGGCGACCTTCTCAGCGAGGCCTTGTAGGCAGGAGCAGGACCATCCAGGA
The DNA here is from genome assembly GCA_040981105.1 of Nitrospiraceae bacterium. Taxonomy (GTDB): domain Bacteria; phylum Nitrospirota; class Nitrospiria; order Nitrospirales; family Nitrospiraceae; genus Nitrospira_G. Next base: position 8,403 of record JANRMO010000024.1, on the reverse strand, counting down.
AAACGCGCAGAGGCGAACGCAGGCTGAGACAGACGGAGGTTCCGATGGAACGATGCGGGAGGCAGGTGCTGGTGGTCGAAGACGACATCTGCGCCAGGGATCTGCTAACCCAGCTCCTGATTCGAGCTGGCTATGAGGTCCGTGAGGCGAGCAACGGGGTGGAGGCGCTGCATGAACTGGTGCAGCAACATTACGATCTCATCATCACGGACTACCGCATGCCAGGCCGGATTAATGGATTGGAACTCATGCGGTTGAGTCGACAGGTGTGGCCGGACACGCCCGTCATCCTGGTGACGGGAGACTCGGCAAGCATGCTGGGACCGAGCGGACAAGGGGTGGGGTGCGCCTACATTCAGAAGCCCTATGACGCAACCTACCTTCTGGATACAATTCAGGCCGTCGTTGGCCAAGGCTATGTCAAGTCGGCATGATCCTGATCCCCATTCATCATTCAATGTCGGCTCCCACGGGTGCTCTTGGAGCAATAGGATCGTAGAAGAGCCCGCCGTTGCCGGTCCTGCTCTTCCGAGGTCAGAGTCGGCGAGGAGGCGAAGCGCATTCTCTTCGGTACGTGAAAGTTCCGAGTAACTGGAGAAGGAAGCCGGCGAATTGTGTTGATGGCATGCCGCGACTGGGCGGAGGTCTTTCAACGACATCGATAAGACCCGGCCGACCCTCAGCGCCGGAGGCTGCTCATGAAAGTGGGACGTCCGCTGACGCCTATATTTGTGGTGCTGTGTGGTCCTGTTCTGATTGTCGCGTCGTGTGTTTTTCAGCCGCAGAGTGTCGATGCTTCGTTCAAGCAAGAAGCGCTGCAGGACGAGCATAGGGTTCGACTCTATGAGCGGGTGGCCCCCGGGACGGTGTCGCTGTCGGTCGTTCATGTGTCGTCCCATCCCCTGAAGATGCCGTCGCTCATCAGAACGGGAACGGGATTTGTCGTGGACAAGGACGGAACGGTATTGACGAATGCGCATGTGGTCGAGGGGGGCGAGAGCATTATCGCTGTGCTCTTCGACGGTCAGCGTATGGCTGCGGATGTCCTGGCGGTCGATCCGGTTTATGACATCGCCATTCTTCGGCTTACAGAAGGTGCCGCAACGCACGGCGTGAAATGGGTTCCAGTGAGATCTGGGAACTCGGATCGGCTCCGTGTGGGACAGGACGTCTTGGTGGTGGGCAGTCCGTTGGGCCTGGGGCTGACCTTGACGAACGGGATGATCAGCGGCTTGGGGCTACCGAGCGGGATGGGAGGCGTCGAGTCGAGCCGGTTGATCCAGACCACCGCTCCGATCAATCCGGGCAACAGCGGCGGGCCATTGGTCGATTCAAACGGGCACGTCATCGGGATGATCACGGCCTCGGTTCCAGGCGCCCAAAACATCGGGTTTGCGATTCCGATCAACGTGGTCATGGATGTCCTGAAGGAATTTCGAGAGAAGGGGATGATCGAACGGCCGTGGATCGGCGTCACGGGACGATTTCTTACCGAAGACATCATCGGGCTGTTTGCTCTGCCGCTCACGGTAGGGCTCCTGGTCGAGGATATCGACAAAGGGAGCACGGCTGAATCGTCCGGACTCCGCTCAGGATCGTTAATGGTCACCGTCGAGGGAAGCGAGTGGGTTCTCGGAGGAGATATCATTGTGTCGATCCAGGGCAAGCCGATGTCCACCGTGCAGGCATTCGTGGACCTCATGCGGAGCGTCCATGTCGGTCAGCGGGTGCAGATTCAGTATGTCCGAAACGGCGAGCGCCGGTTCACGTCGGCGGTGCTTCGTAACCGTCCGACTGGATCAGTAAGCGCAGGAACCATCCCCGGTTCGAAGGTCGCCGGAATCACCACACAGAGCCTTGATGGAAGGCGCCGATCCCCGCGCGTCACCTATTGAAGGTTGTTGCGCCCCCTCCCGTCTTCGTTCAGACTTGCGGACACCGTGCGGCATGTGGAAATGTGAGCCGCACGGCATCAGGCACGAGCTTGTGCCAGAGCCATCGGTGGGGAACGAGTGGACCCCAAGGCTAGCCCGCGTCGGTTCACAGTCGGCGACTCCCTACACGACCGTGCTGCCAGGGTGATCAGTGGAAGGGTATTTCTTTAATCGATCGCTTTCGGAAGCGCTTCAGGGATTGGACGATCTTGCTCTGGACCTCCGTTGGACATGGAGCCACGCCACCGATCGGCTCTGGGAAGCCCTGGACTCCGAGGCCTGGGAGCGTACCGGCAATCCGTATTACATCCTTCAAAGCGTGGCGCGCGCCTCGATGAGGCAGCGCAGGATGTGGGTTTCTGCGAGCAATTGCAGGGCTGGCTGAGACAGCGTCGGAACTATCTGGACGATCCGGGATGGTATGGACGCGAGTACGGAGCCAGAGGGCTGGGGCGGATCGCCTACTTCAGTATGGAGTTCGGTCTCGGTGAGGCCTTGCCGATCTACTCCGGCGGCCCCGGCATTCTTGCAGGCGATTACCTAAAGACCGCCAGTGATTTGAATGTTCACCTGGTGGGAGTGGGACTTCTCTACCAGTAGGGCTACTTTCGTCAGATCTTCGATAGTGAGGGAGTCCAGGTCGAGGCGTACCCCCACAACGATCCGATGAGTCTGCCCATCGTCCCGGCCCTGAACCGCGATGGAGGATGGCTCCGAATTCCGCTGGAATTGCCTGGACGATTACTCCTGATCAGAGTTTGGCAGGCTCGTGTCGGAAAAGTGTCTCTCTATCTGCTGGATAGCAACGACCCGTTGAACAGTCCGCCCGATCGCGGAACGACGGCCCATCTCTATCCTGCCGATGCGCGAGCTCGATTGATTCAGGAAATCATCCTGGGCATCGGCGGATGGCGCGCTCTTGAGGCTCTGGAGCTCAACGTCGAGATCTGTCACCTCAATGAAGGCCATGCCGCGTTTGCCGTACTCGCCCGAGCGGCGAGCTTCATGCGGCGGGAGCGCCAGCCGTTTGCGGTCGCGCTCAGAGCGACCAGGGCGGGGAACGTGTTTACGGCCCACACGCCTGTCGAGGCGGCGTTTGATCGGTTCAGCCCGGAATTACTGAAGCCGTATGCGTTCCTGCTCGCCGGCGGGGGCGCACATCCTTTCACGATCTCTTGGCTCTGGGGAGAAAGAATCCGGACGATGCCGATGAACCGTTCAACGTGGCCTACCTGGCGATGAGAGGAAGCGGGATGGTCAATGGCGTCAGCCGGTTGTATGGCGAGGTCAGCCGTCACATTTTTCAACCGCTCTATCCGGATTGGCCGCAGCGAGAGGTCCCGGTCGGACATGTGACGAACGGCGTTCACGTTCCCTCCTGGGACTCATCGGAAGCCGATGCGCTCTGGACGAAACACTGCGGGAAAGAACGATGGCTAGGAAAACTTGAGACGATCGGCTCGGCCATCGAAGGGATTGACGAGCAGGAGCTGTGGAACCTTCGAGTCTCCCAGCGGCAAGCGCTCGTTCACTATGTGCGGCGACGACTAGTGCGTCAGATGCGCGTACGCGGAGCGGCACCCTCGTTGGTCGAGCGAGCGGAACATGTGCTCGACCCCAATATCCTGACCGTGGGATTCGCCAGGCGGTTTGTCGAGTACAAGCGGCCCACCTTGCTTCTCCGCGATGGAGAACGGCTGGCGCGGCTGCTCCGCGACCAAAAGCGTCCCATCCAACTGATTGTCGCGGGGAAGGCCCATCCCGATGACCACGAGGGCAAGCGGCTGGTTCACGAGCTGACGCACTATGCCGAGCGACCCGACGTCTGGGATCGTGTGGTGTTCCTGGAAGACTATGACATGGCGCTGGCTCAGTTTCTCATCGCCGGGATCGATGTCTGGCTAAACATGCCGTGCCGCCTGTGGGAGGCTTGCGGGACCAGTGGGAGGAAGGTGCTGGTGGACGGCGAGCTGAATCTCTCGGAGTTGGACGGATGGTGGGCAGAAGCCTACAGGCCGGCCGTGGGTTGGGCGCCTGGTGACGGTCGAGAGCATGGCGAGCCTGGTTGGGATGTTGCTGAGGCGACGCAATTGCATGAAATTCTGGAGCAGCAGGTCGCACCGGAGTTCTACGAGCGCGATACGCCAGGACTTCCGCGAGCCTGGCTGAAGCGCATCCGAACGGCCATGTCCTCTCTGACACCGAAATTCAGCAGCAATCGAATGCTACGAAATAGGTGGAAATGGTGTACCTTCTGGCAGCCGAGGCGGTGACGCGTCGCAGCGCCAACACCGCGAAGCTCGCGGCCGAATTGGAAACCTGGCACGACGGCCTCGTCCGGCACTGGCATACGGTCCGGTTCGGCGAGGTTCGGACCACGCAGGCGGGCCAACAGTGGCACTTCGTGGCTCAAGTGTTTTTAGGGGATCTGGATCCAGGCTCTATCCGGGTGGAACTCTACGCCGATCCGTTAACGGACCACGATCTCCCAACGAGAATCGTCATGTCGATGCAAGAGGCCATTCCCGGATCGATCAACGGATACTTCTATGCCGCCGACTGTCCAGCCACGCGCCCTCCGCATCACTTCACACCGCGCCTCGTTCCCTATCATGTGGAAGGCCTTGTCCCAATCGAAGAATCGCATATCTTGTGGAAGCGTTAAGGCACGTCTCGAAACACCGATGGCAGGTGCTTGGGCGCCCCGACAGCCCAAGAAGCTAGCAGGCAGTTGAAAAAGTCCACCAGCCTTATTGAGACACCCATTGCCGTATGTTCATGAGGGCATGTGTCTGACGCGAAGCGGATCAACACTGAAGAGGTTTCTCCGTTCGCCAAGACCCATCTGGAGGGCGAACGGTTCGCACGAAGTGCGATATGTACTTCCGCCTTCTCGATCGCTGCGGCCGGCCCGCGGCGAGGCGCGTCTCGGGCGATCAACTGAGGAGCGGTCGGAGGGAGGGCGGTGAGATACGTACGTCGGGGTGTGCGGGTAGGAGGGACGGCTTCAATGACCATCCTGCTCGGGGTTCTGAGATCGCCCGCGATCCCTCGTTGTACCGGCTTTCACGCGTACTCGATAGACTTTCCAAGAGCCTGGTGGTTGAGGATGAGTAGATTGGCTCCCCGGGCAGGACTCGAACCTGCGACCAATCGGTTAACAGCCGATCGCTCTACCAACTGAGCTACCGGGGAACATGATCTTCGTGTTGAACTGACCTCGATGGTTCGAGCAGGGGGCGATTGTAGCACAAAATCACGGAAAGGGAATACCGCCTCGCTCGCTCAGGCTATACGTCGAAATCGTCCGACTCGTCTTCGTCCGTTGAGGCGTCGGAGTTTCCTTCGGAGAGATCGGCATAGTGCTTAGCCCAGGACAGGTAAATATTCCCGCTGTCCCGCATGGCATCCGCCCCCTTGATCAATTTGCCTACCAGCTCCGGATCCTTGCCGGTAGCCTGGATCTCGGCTGCCCGCTGCTCCAGCGCCTGGGGAAAATCCCTGAGCAGTCCGGCGATGTCCATGAGTAACGCGGTGACGGTATTATCTTCCCGGTCCATCGTCTTGTACTCCTGCATGATCGGATCGAATAAAAAAACCCCACAGCGCGGGCGCCGTGGGGTTTTCTCAAACTACAGCGAGAACGGCTCACCCTTGGTAGGCTTGACCCAAGGCGGCGGATTCCCCCTTCTTGGACAAAAGCGTGCCGTCGGCGCTCACGGCCACCATCTCGATGGCCTCGTGCTTGGCTGCGTTACACACCACCACACACAGCTCGCAGCCTTTGCACCGCTCGATGGTGACCTCCGCGACCATTTTGCCGACGTTGAGATCCAAACAGTTGGCCTCCGGGCAATACATGATGCACAGCCGGCATCCCTTCTTGGCCGTGCACTTTTCGTCGATTACTTGTGCCACGTTATACATGCGTTCTGTATCCTTCTCTCGATTACGCCGCGACCGCCGGATTCCCGACCCGCAGTTCCACCTTGTTTTTCTCGGCCCACTCCGCTCCGATTTCATAGGCCCGCCGAACGGTGGCCAGATTCTTCTGGAGCAGCATTTCTTTCTTCGCGAACTTCTTCTTGATGGCTTCGTCCAAGGAGGCCGTTCCACCCGAGGCGACGAATTTCTTGCCGAACCGCTCCTGGAGCGCCCCGTCAAGCGCTTCCATCGTCACGCAATGGGTGATCCCGGCCACCGAGCCGATCATAGTCATGTTTGTGGAGAGCTCCGTGCCGGCGATTTCCAACGCGATTTGGGTGCCGGGGATATACAGAGTGGCAACATTCAAATCCTTGAGCCGGTCCATGTCCTCCTCGGACAACAGGGGGATATCTGAATTGATGATCACCACGCCACCTTCCTTGATGCCTGAATAGAAGGGCATGGTATAGCTCTTCCCCATCGTAATGACCTGAGGATGAAACACCTCGATGACATCGGGGAAGACCAACTCGCCACGGTCGAAAATCCGCTCGATGCCGATGCGGCAATAACTTTCCGCCGGCGCCATCCGCTTCTCCGCGCCGAAGAACGGATTGGAGATCGAAAATTTCCCGTCCCGGTTGGCCGCCATCGCCATGACGTGCGCTGCCGTGACGGCGCCTTGCCCGCCCAAACCAGACATTCGGATATTCAGTCTTTTCTTAATCATGGTCGATCCTCTTGTAGCCGGTTTAGGCCTGTTGCCCGGCCAATTGCTTTGCGGCGGCTTTCTTTTCCTTGTCCTTGGCGGCCATTTCGGCCAAGAGCTGCTTGGCCGGTTCGCTGATGTATTCCTTGTAGGCAAAGCGCTCGGTCGGTTTTTCAGAGTCCCTCATTTCCTGGAGCCCTTCCATACTGTTTTTGCCGATCTCCAGGATGCAGGGCGTATAAAGTTGCAGATAGGTCGGTCCGATTTCTCTGGCGATCATGACTGCATTGCGGACAACCTTCTCGACGACGGAAGGTTTGCTCACGGTGCAATTCACCACGTAATGGCAGCCCGATTCGCGGGCGATTTCCGGCAGCCGGACTTTGTCGAACAGCTTGCCCACCGGCGCCATCTTGGCAACAAACCCCTTCTGCATCAGCCCGCTCTCCTGGCCACCGGTGTTGGCGTATAGCTCGTTGTCGAAGCAGATCGTAGTAAACTTTTCCTGGCGGAACCATGCCTGCAGCGTCATGTCCAGCCCGATATCGACCGTGGCGCCGTCGCCGGCCAGCACCACCACATCCTTGACCTTTCCCGGAAAGCGGACCGTGAGCGCCCGCTTCAGGCCGGAAGCGACCGCGTTCTGGTTGCCGAACAGCGAATGGATGTTGTGGACGGCCACCATGGGAAACACGAGGCTCGTACAACCGGTGGACCCGACCATGACCGTATCCTCAGGAGCCGGCAAAGAGGCGAGAATATAACGGAAGGCCATGGATTCCGGACAGCCGGCGCACAAGGAATGTTGCTCGATCAGCTCCTTGGAATTGCCGATGTCCTTCCACCCGCGGTCGTCTTTTCCATAGGTAGATCGCTGAACGAGATCTTTATACTCCGGGGGCATGATATCGAAAAGTTCCGGTGCGATCTTAATCCGCTCTTTGCTCATTGGGGCCTCCTCTACGGCGTCGGTCTATCGATATGGCGACCTCTGTTGGCTGATTCTTGTGAACCTCTGACCGGTTTGCGTCTCAACTGCCGCGTCCGGCGAGGGAGAAGGTCTTCATCCCGAGCGCGGTCTTGATTTCCGATACGATGATCTCCGGCGGCATGGTCATCCCGCCGCAGACGTGGGGACCGGCATGGACGCGGTCGCTATTCGGAATCGTCGCCCGAATCTCCTTTGCCAGCCAACCGGTCACGTTGAACTCCGGCACGAAAATATGCTTCGCCTGCTTCGTGGCATTGCGGATTTCCTCGCCGGGCCAGGGGCGTAAGGATTTGACCTTGATGAGGCCGCACCTGACGCCTTCGTCTTCCAATATGCGGATGGCCTCGCGTCCTTGCGACACAGCCGTTCCAGACGCGACAATCATGATGTCCGCGTCGGTATTTTCTGCATCAATGAGGCCGTTGATCCAATGGCTCGTATGCTTGCGCGAGCGCTCCACGGCCGCCCAGACTTCTTGCTGCCAACTGGCATGCGTGGCGTAGCTGATGTAATTGCTCTTCATTATAAAGGGATCGCGCATCATTCGGACCGGCGGACATTCCATGTCCATGCAGGGGACCGGCGAGCGATAGGGATCATAGGGAGGCAAACACATATCGGCCGGCGTCAGTTGCACCACGTCCTTTGTATGTGTGACGAAGAAGCCGTCACAGCAGAGCGCCAGTGGCAGATGGACGTCCGGCTCTTCCGAGACCATGTATCCTTTCAAGATCCAATCGAAGAAGTCCTGCGCGGTCTCGGCATGCCACACGAGCATGCCGGTATTGAGCAGGTAGGAAATCTCAAGCGTGTCGGGCTGGATCGACAAGGGGGAGTTAATG
>JANRMO010000023.1:0-59586 GCA_040981105.1 Nitrospiraceae bacterium | reverse complement strand
ATGTGGAACCACTCTCGGTTCCGGAAATGGCGGCTGCCGCGATGGAGCGGGTGGGCGTTGTGCTCCTCGAGCCAGGCATCACCGTCCCAATAGTAATACTGTTTGGACCAGAGCATGCCGGCGAGCGCCTGGCGCATTACGTTGGCCGCATCCGGACTCACGGATGGCGGCGTCACCGCGCGATAGAATTCGTCGGCTTCCCCCAGCCGCTCCTGCACGATCTGGTCAAAGGCCTGGCCGAAAGGACCGGCATCGCCTTTTGCTTTGCCTTTGACGGTTGTTTTCGCAGGATTGTCGCCAATCTGCGCTGAGGCCTGCCGGACGAGACGCAGCCGCACCGCCGCCGATTGACGCGGCCCCACCTTCAGCCGGTAATGCGCCGCGGCCTTCGTGCCCTGCCGCTCCGGGTTCACGGCATCCTGACGACCCTCTACCACATAGTTATTGATCGCATCCTTGAGATAGGGGCCGGCGTCCGGATAGTCGAGATGGAGTTTGGCATGGTTGGTTGAGTTCTCGGTAAAGAGCAGCGGCACATCGCCATCGCAGTACAGGTCGTACCCGCCAAGGACGGGGTGCAGGGCCGCAATCGTCTTCGCTCCCGCCGGCCCTTCGATCTCCTTCAGCAGCGGCTTCTCGCCGCGTCGGCTGATCCAGGGAGCCCAGTCGTTGCGAAACCACAGGGTCGGCAACACATGCAGCTCTGCCTCCTCCGGCCCCCGGTTGGCCACAGTAATCTTGATGAGAATGTCCTCGGGCGACGCCTTCGCATATTCCACGAACACGTCGAAGTAGCGGTCCTCGTTGAACACGCCCGTGTCCAACAATTCGTATTCCATCTCTTCCCGGCTCCGCCGCCTGTTCGTCTCCACCAGATCGGCATAGGGATAGGCCGCTTGCGGGTACTTGTAGAGAAACTTCATGTACGAATGCGTCGGCGTGCTGTCGAGGTAGAAGTAATATTCTTTGACGTCTTCGCCGTGGTTCGCCTCGCTATTGGTCAGGCCGAACAGACGTTCTTTCAGAATGGAGTCCTTGCCGTTCCACAGAGCGAGAGCGAAGCGGAGCCGTTGCTTGTCATCGGAGATTCCCCCCAAGCCGTCCTCGCCCCAGCGATAGGCCCGGGAACGGGCATGGTCGTGGGTGAAGAAATTCCACGCATCGCCGCCGTAACTGTAATCCTCCCGGACTGTCCCCCATTGCCGCTCACTCAGATAGGGTCCCCATTTCCGCCATGCGACATTGTCTTCACGCGCGGCGTCCAATCGCTTGGCTTCCTCTGTCATGACATGCCTCCTTGGTCGGGCCTTTCCCGCGACAACCTATTCCTGAGGACGTACCACGCTGTCGGACATGGACATTTTATCCGTCACCCCCAGCAGCAGATACTGTCAGTTTTGACAGGCGGTCTAGCGGGTTCCCGGTAGGACAACAATGGGCGGTGGTTCCGAGCGGCCGCGGATCTTACTCGGTCCGCCAGGTGGCCGTCAGGCGCGTGATCGCGGCGGGCGAGATCCCCGCCGCGTCGGCCTCCAGCAGCGCCGGCAGGGCCTCGCGGAAATCCCCGGTGGACAGGCCATGAAGATAAAGCAGGGGGCACGGCGCTGACCTGGGGCGAGCGCGCAGATAGGGAGGCAAGATCCGGCTGATGAACTTATGCCACACCTCGTCGACGCGCCGGCGCTCATTCCCCCGAGGCGCACGAATCGTGATCGTCCCGGTTCCCACCGTCAGGCGACGCGGCCGGGCCTGCCCATTGTGGACCACCAAGGCATGGCCACGAGGGTCGCGGGCATCGCGGTGCCGTTGCCGATACTCCTCCGCTTCGACCTCCAAGGCGGCCAGAATCATGCGGCGGGCCCCTTCCCGCGCCAACTCGTCCAGCGCTGTGGCCACGGCCTGCTCACTCTCTTGCGCTCCGTCCTGCGTTCGGACTATCGGCAGCATCGGCGTGCCTTTCCCCGGCCTGCCAGCCGGTGTGTTCGGGTTTTCTTCACCCGGAAAGCTACGCCACCTACTCACCCTTGTTCCACAACTTCCAACTATATCTCGTACAGCTCACTTTCTCTCTACAGTCCAATACTGAAGACTTCTGCAGTCGAATGGAGAACAGCACCGGCAAGTGCAATTCAGCGAGTTGTGTTATGCCTTGATCGCCGAAGTGGAGAATCCCGCCAGCCATCGGAAGCTGCTCGTCGTCAGTCTGCATCTGCATTCCGGGATCGAGCGAGACGAATATTTCACGCAACGGCTGCTCGTCGCGCAGAGCGAAGGACGGATTCAGGACCAGGCTTCCGCGCAACAGATCCTGAACGCCTTGGCGGAGGATCAGCAACAACGGGTCCAGGAACTGCGTACGTTGCTCGCGGAGCTTAAGCGGCTGCAGGCCGCCGGCTCGTATGTGGGCATCCTCATCGGCGGAGACTTCAACTTTGAGCCGGACTCGCCGGAATATCGCGAGTTGCAGGAGGCCGGTCTGCGCGATACCTACACGGTCGCGCGCCGAACCGGAGAATTGCACACCTATGACCCGAGACTGAATCCGGTCGCCCGCCAGGAGGAGATCGAATTGCCGCCGACCTTGGCCTCGGTCATACAAAGGATGCCGGAAGATCAACAGCAACGGATCAAGGACGGCTACCGCCGCGGGGTGAGCCAGGCCCGGCGCATTGATTTTCTCTTCATGATGCTGGCGGACCCGGCTCATCCGTTGGGCTGCCTCAGGCAGGAACTCTTCGGCCGCCCGAATGCCGTGACCCTCGGCGCCGGTTCCGACCATTTTGGCGTGCTGGACACCTACACGACGGACGGCAATTGCTGAGCCTATTCCACCACGGCCCTCACGAGTGATCGTACAGGTGCAACGATGCGGCTAAGAACACGGAAGACGACCGGTCTTCTCCGAACGTGTGGGGTATGGATAGGCGGACTATTTCTGCTCGCTTCCTTAACCGGCTGCTCGAGTTCCATCTACGGATGGCAGGTCCGGACCAATTCGACAGAATTGTCCCCGTCTTTCCATCCAGCCAGCTTGGAACAGGATGGCGTGGCGATCTTCCCGGCGATCACGGCCCCTGGCCTTCGTGGGAACGAGGTGGGGTTGGCCCATTACCTCGGCCAGATTCTGCGGAGAGTATCCCCGAACTGGCAAATCGTATCCGAGCAGGACACGCTCGCGCGCCTCAATCGGCAAGGGTTGGCGGGACAGTATACCAGCGTGAGGAATGATTACTCCAAAGGCGTGCCCAATCCTCTCTTATTTTGAGGGACTGTCAAACCACCAGTGTGAGCCAGAGGGAAACTGCCTCGATCGTGAAATCGGTGCCCGGTAACTATAATAGCTGGATCATGCGAACCTTTCCCCTCATCGGGATACGGTCAAAGGACGCCTGCCAGGCTGCAGCGCGGGCTTCGAATATTGAACTGGAAGCCCTCTTGTCGCCCCGGGTTTGATTTACGCGAATACCCGAGGCCTCTGGCTACGAACGTTTCTTGACTCTGGCGCAGACTGCTGTATATTAAGAGGCTCTCTGGCTCAGTTCGTACGATTCATTGGTCGTGTGAGTCTGGTCCAAACCCAGCCCTGACTGTCACCTCCTATTTCAACCATGGCGAATGATTGGGCAGAAAAACAGGCGGAGAATATCCTGGATGCTTTCATTGAAGATGATGGGGCGGACGATTTGCTTCACCTGCAACAGGCCATTGCCAGCGCTCTCCGATCAGCCTATCAGCGTGGAAAAACGGAACAGCTTGCGAAACAGCCTGGGTCGTCTCCTGCTCAGGGTAGGGAGAGCAGGGGAAAGCCGAAGTGAGTTTCCCGTCCGTCGCGGACCCACATTGCATTCGATCGGGCCCAGGTGTTCAATGACCACGTGCTGGCCAGGGCCATCCTCGACCGTTCCGTCCTCCAGACAACCGTCATTTTAGCATCCAGGTGGAGCGCTACTGGCTCCGAAAGTAGAAGGCTTGAGACCGGAGAGATCGGCGGCTTTTATCTCGTAGCCAGACCATCATCACCAACTGCGCTATCCCTGCATTCCGAAGCCATTGCTTCACAAGCCATTACAGGCGCGATCCTGTTGCCAGCTTGGACAGCCTTTATCGGACTGGCAGCAGACGAGCTGAGTGATCTCGGAAGACCATCCGGACAGCCAAGCAGGAAAAATGGGCCACAAAATGTGGAAACCGGAGGGGAGATATCACGAGATGAGGCTAATTTGTGAAATTTTAATGGGAGATGGTGCCGAGGGACAGAATCGAACTGTCGACACCAGCCTTTTCAGGGCTGTGCTCTGCCAACTGAGCTACCTCGGCATTCCGGCAGGTTTTTTTGCGAGTGCGTACCTGAAGCTGGGGTGATGTAACAGGATTACCCGATCAAAATCAAGTCGCGGTTTTATGAGACACTGGAGGTGTTTCTCCGCTAGCATCCATGAAGAAAGGCTGCGCCTGAAGAGCCCGCGACACACGCCAAGCACGGTATGGCGGAGAGGGCGGGATTTGAACCCGCGACAAGGCTTTTGGCCCTGTGACGGTTTAGCAAACCGTTGCCTTCGGCCACTCGGCCACCTCTCCACGTCGGCCTTTCGCCTCAACTACTGTAAATCTTTTTCAGAGAGCGAATCGGAAGCCGCTTATATTACCCCAGAGGTCCGGATCCCTACAAGAGTCGATCGACGGCAAGCACAGACCAGCAGAACAAGATGATGAATGATTTCCTATACCGGTGACGCTAAGCTGATTTTTTGACGTTCTCTCTTGTCCCATCTCGTCGACGTCGGAGATGGCGAATGAAATCCGTCACTGGCAGGGTGAAGGCCAACGAGAGCAGAGACGGGGAGATAGGTGACGAAGGCCTCGTTGTAGCGGATTTCGCGGGACGCTCCTTTTTCTCCACGGACGGCGTGATCATACGGGGACGCGGTGCATATCGGATCTCGACATGAGCCGGGCGCACGACGCCGCTCGCCGCCATCATATGCAGAGCCCTGAGCTTTACTTTTGCCTGTTCGCGTTTCCGACTGATGGACATGGCGGATCTCATCGAGTGGGTCTACTGAAACGGGGGAGTTCCATCCTGCCTCAAATCCAGAGAATGCGTTGGAGGTCCTCCGTCAGATCCCGGGGCCGTTGGCAGTGGCTGCACCGGGCATAGACCGCGCTCGCTGCGCTGTTCGACCCGCTCCGAATGACCAACTGGTACCGGTGCCAGCCGCAATGCGGACAGGGGGCGCCTTCCAGTTCGCGACGGATCGCCCCGATGCGTCCCGGCTGTTTCTGCGTGCTGTGTGACCGCCGACCAACGGGTTTTTCCATCGCAGCCTCCTTTGTCGCCGTTGCCCGGAATGGAATCGAAGGCTCACCCGCGTATCGCGAAGCGCAAACACGTGGGTAGGATAGTGAGGCAGCCGCTAGAGTGAAATACCGAAGAGGTAGGTGCTGTTATACCGAGGCAGGATTTTTCTTCGACGTCGATGGAAGAGGATGCGGGAAGGGAGAGTGGAACAGGACGGGGGCAACACCAGACCGCGGAAGACAACCTGCGGCGCGGCCCTGTTTAGTCTGCGACCGACGCAGCGTAGTGCCTGGTGGCGAGGCCCTGGATGAGCTGACTGAGCCTGGTGCGCTCGGCGGGCTGCATGGCGAGAAACTCGACCCCGAAGGCCTGCCCTTTCACCCACCGAATTTTTACGCGGTCGATGTTGATCGGAATCGGCCGGTTCGGCACCACCAACCGGATGGCAAGCGGGATGCCGGCCCGCACGGTCAAGTCTCCATCAATCCGGCATCCTCCCAGCGACATGTCAAAGATGGTGCCCCGCCCTAAAAAGGCGTCCCCAAGGAAGTGGACCGTATATTTGGTCTGAAAACGACTGTAGTGCCTCGGAGCAAAAATGGTGCTCATGGGCGACCTCCCTGTCGGATGATGCGTATACCGAATCGAGCCAAGAATTCTATGTCTGAACGGATACACGCATAGTACAAACTTCCCTCGGCACAGTGCTATGCATCATTCGGTCACAGGCTTGTACTTCCGAGGGGGAGGGCCTATCGAGGCTGGGAATGGCGGCAGGGCAGGGAAACGTGGAACCGAACACCCCCTTCCTTCAACTGGTGAGCAGGATGGCGGAGGGGGCGAGATTTGAAGCCCCTGAGACCCCAGAGACTATAGGCCACGAACTAACCGAATCCTCAGATTCACCAGCACTTACAGACGAAACTGAAGAGGGTAGGGAACCGATAAAAACCGATCGGGAAGGATAGTTCCGCCACAGTTCAGCCACAGCGATGAGCTTAGAGCGCTCACGAATTAAGACCAGAAGCAGAATTGCGTGATTTTTGTTTCTCTACAAAATTCAACAAGTCGTTCAGCAACGTTTCAACGGCATCGACCAACTTCTTTACCTCTTCCACTGAGGGGGCTTCTTGGTCAACTGGCTTCCCTTTCTTGGGAATAAAGAAGGGTTGGTCCCTGTCCGTGAAATACCATAGCGCATGTACAAGACGGTTTCGCTTGTCATTTACAGCATCCAAGCCCTTCAGGATCGCCTTAAGAGTTCTAATATCTTCAGGTTGTCGAAGTTTTGCTGACGCGGCTCGACCGACCCGGTTTATGAGACTCTTCAGAGGGAGGTCTTCCGTAAGGACCCTCCCGCACTCTAAGTCAATACCAATCAGAAAGCAAAGATGTGCTTCTAGGATGAAATGGGAAAGGGAAAGACGCATGACCAAGGAGCCAATGGCTTTCTCATACTGTTCTAATAACGGCTCTGGCGGAAGCAGGTCTAGCGGCGACGGTGTGCGCTCAGGAGTTTTGTTACGTGACTGTTTTTCCATGGGGCCAAGAGCTTACCATCTTGGCCACCCCGGCGGAAGCGTCCATGAAGTAAACATTCGCAGACTCCGTATAACCATTGGTTTTCACGGACGAATCTGCCCGCCCGTGGCGAAAGTGTGGCTGACATGAACCCGACCGTATCAAGCGAAACGCCCTCTCTGAAAGCCAGAGCACACGCACATACCCTCATGAAACGCGCCGGGAAGGGGTTAGGTAGCCGGGCAATTGACCGCCGGACCAATTAGGGTAGGCGCTCGACCATGGGCGCGGAGCAGGCCATCGAACTAGTGCGGCGAAAAGTTGCGCGGACCCCACCCCCCTTCACAAATCGCTGTTAGAGCCGCAACCGCCGGACCCCTCGCGTTACATTTTAAAAATTTCAGGGTAGGGGATATGGAGGGGGTGGAGAGTATCACCGTGTTCTCTGGTTGTAGCGTGAGTATTCGTTGAAGATCTCCCTCCAGACGGTTTTTTCCAGGCAACTCCAATCATAAGCATGCCATCGCGCGGCAGCCTCTATACAGTTTCCGAGGAGCATAAAATCATACTCCACAATTTCATAACCAGCAGGCCCGGGGTTCCTAGCAATCTCCAGATCATAACGTGGCCACCAGAGCACGGCGGCGACAATCGCGAACACGATCCACCAGAGTAGGGCCTCCTCGTCATCATTCATGGGTGGGTTCTGCCTATTCATACCCTGCCGTGTCAATACCTAGAGCACGAAATGGAAGTATTATGCGAGGAGCGCCCCCCAGAAAGGGTAATAGCCTGCCGACGGTTCATCGCTCTAGTATCCCCCTCCTATGTAGATTGTCTCAATGGTGTTTATTTCCAATTATGAGGGGGACTTATGTGCAAGGTGATGAGGGCGTTGCCGAGATGGGTTGTCATGGTTTGCTTGGTCTCTGGGTGCGGTGGGGGAGATGGTGGCGAAACCCCTGCCCCCGCACCGACCGCAGAAGGATTATGGATCGGGAACACGAATACAGCACGGACTGCGACCGGCATTGTTCTGGACAACGGGACGTTCTGGGTACTCTATTCCGCCCCAAATAACAGTGGAATTATCGCCGGAGGAGTCCAAGGCACGAGTACGTCAGTTAACGGCAGCTTTTCTTCGTTCGATGCACGAGACTTCAATCTTGAAGGGCAAGGGATCAACAACGCGCAGGTGGCGGGCACTTACTCCGCGAAGCAATTGCTGAACGGCACGGTTACATATCCGAGCCTCAACCAGGCGATTGCGTTCAACAGCGTTTATAACCCGGCCTATGAACAGACCCCCTCGCTCAGTACTATCGCCGGCACCTACTCAGGCAATGCTGCAGTTCTTGGAGGGACCGACACGGCAACGGTGTTTATCACGCAGAACGGAGCCGTGACCGGCATCGGCTCCAGCGGGTGCACCTTTGCCGGAACCGTCAGCCCACATGCAAAGGGCAATGTGTACGACATTTCGATCACATTTGGCGGGGGTGTTTGCTCGAATGGAACCAACACCGTGACAGGGATCGGGTATTTTGATGCGGGCAGCAGCCGTCTGTACGCGGCTGCTCTTAACAGCACTCGAACCAATGGCTTTATCTATTCAGGATTTAAACAACCATGAAACCTCTGGAGATAGGTGCAGAATTGGTCTCACATTCCCGCTTATCTCTCTCTATCAGGAGAAGGATTTTGGGTAGCCGCCTTTTTGTCCTTTTCATAGTCGTGGTTTTACAGTTTGTGGCGACACCCGCAGAGGCCGTGTGCATTTCATCAATACCTGCAGATAGAGAAAATAGGTTCAGTTTTGCCATGGCCTTCGTTGACTCTCTCGGATATGCAAAGAGTGCGGTTGAGCAGCTCAGCAAAACGCACGACGGAGACGGCGTTCAAAAGCAGATTCAAGAGATGCTCGATATCAGGAAAGCCGCTATCGATTATGAATGTGCCAGAGATGTTCTCAGCCCTTACAAAACCAGCACGAACAGTAAGATCGGCGATTCAGCAGAGACGGCCGTACTTATCTATTCGACTCTCCTTATGCTGGACGAGGAGCTTCTTAGGTTGCAAGTGAAGGTGATGGATAGTCCACCAGGAACCATAAACATGGGTGAGATGGTTGACCATTTTTCGAAGGTCGGGGCTGCGAAGAATAATACTTGGAAACAATTAGTCTCTGTAGCTGCGATGGTCTCCCATACACTGGTGAAGCCGCCTGGTGATCCTAACGCCAGAGCCACAACCCTTAATCTGACAACGACGCAACGCAACCTGCTTCTCTCGCACTTGCGACAAATGCTCGGCCCCGATGTCACCCAAGGCCTAATGGCGGGTCAGCCAGCATTTCTCGGCGCCGGTGCAGGGCTCTATCAATTTCTGTCTAATCCCAACTGGAAAACGCTCGCCGAATGATGTTGATGCCATGAGGTTACTCCTTGGCTAAAAATGACACGAGATGACGCTTGGACAAGCAGAACCATACCTCATGGGGCATGGTCCGTACAGGATCTAGCGCGGCTGCTCGGACTTTCGCGCTGGGGAGCCAGGCGCGTACTGGTTCGCTCAGGCTTGCCGAAGAAGCTCTATACGCGATACTGGAACCATGATGGTCGGATCTATCGGAGACAAGTTTGGGGGTTCCCAAAGGAAACGGCGATCCTTCTTTTTGCCGAGCGTCAACGGCGAATCTCCAAGCGCTTCGGCCGCCACGGCAAACGATACGTGTTAGAACTTGATCAGGAGATCTCCAGGCTTCGGGCGTCACTGGAGCCAACACCGCGAAGCTAAACGAGTTTTCATGCAAGCATGCGGTTGTGCAGGGGTAGTAAGCCAGCACCAAGGCCGCCAATAGGGCAAGATTGCTAATAGGGGGCGGGAGGACAGGGGAGAGGGAGCCCTCGCGTTGCGTTATAAACAGGGCGGTATGGGCTTCGTTGACAGAGCCGCCCAGAGAGGATAGGGATTGAACCTCAATACAACCTGAGCAGATTTGAAGTCTTGTCTAACGTAGTTTCACGGGACCACCGGCACAACTGAGGCCCATGTGGGGGGAGAATCCCCTGCATGGGCTTTTTGTTTCAACATTCTCGGCTATCCCTGCAAGGAGACTTCTATGACTAAAACACTGCATCCGATCGAACTTGCCAGTATCCAAATCGTACGAGGGAGTGGACTGGGTTATCTCATGGAGAAATTTCGCAATGATTTGTACCAACGTTACGAGAAGTGGTTCATGGAAAAGCTCATGGACTACATTGTCAGACGGGATCATTTAGGCACAGTCAAAGCGCTCAAATGGCTTTCGGCGCAATGTGCGACGCCAGAGCTTTCGGATAGGAGAAAGGAGACAAAGACAGCAAGCAGAGATGAAACGCTATTGCATGACTATGCGTCTCTCATGGGTCAAATTCGTGCCGAATTCATGGCCCTTACCCGTTCGACCAAAAATCTCGTGGTGCGCAATGAAAAACTAGCCAGAATTGTCTCAGAAGCACTAGGGCGTGAGATTCCTCCCGCTGACCTTCCACTCAGTCGATCCCTCTCCTCCGTATGTCAGGCAATCTTGAAGACCACGCCGCTACAGCTCAATCGAGCCAGGAAGAGGCTCGCTAGGGTTAACGCAGAAAAGAAGGCTGTGCTTTATGATTGGTACGCCTTACTTGCCAAAAGTCACGATAAGGGTGTCCGCAGATATGCCAAGGCAATGATGAAGGTCCATCCACTTGCCCCACGGCAGGCAAGGGCAAGGTAATCCTCTCCGGCCGCATTCTCTCGTCCCGTCCATATCATCCTTCTTTCTGTTCGGTGATAAGTAAATATCTCCTCGAACCGTAGTAGCCTTGGGATGTGAGCAATCACGACTACTCAGAGGAGGTACTGATGCTCAAGGACATTCAAACAATCAAAGCTGAGTTGAACGTAGGGGAGAGCACTGTTCGGCGGTGGGTGCGGGAGGGGATTCTGCCTGTCGTCCGGTTAGGTCGCCGGGTTCTCATAAGGCAAGAGGACCTGCGGGATTTCATAGATCGCGCTGCCGATACGCAATGCCGGACCGCTGCGGCGGAGGTAGGGCAACAATGTCAGAGACGCTAGAGGACCTCACGTTTGATAGTTCGACGGAGGTTCCTCCCCTGGTGCCATCCGGCGAATATGAAGTGTCGTTCGTCAGAGCTTCACGAAAGGATATGTGGCGGCAGACCAAATTGTTTCTCTGGTTTGTCACCGTCACGCCTGGTGCATTCTATGGAACTCACCTCTACATGGTCTGCGATGTGACAAAGGGCAAGCATCCATGGGGGCCAGGACACAAATTTTTGCGCCACTGGATCTTAGCTGCGGGCAGAAAACCAGAGCGCCAGGGTCGAATGACAACCAAGGTGTTTCGCAACAAAATCTTTCTTGCTGCCGTTCGAGTGGTAGAGAAAGACGCCAATGGCGGCACACGGACACTCGCCCAGCAGTATTCCGTGATCGACCATCTCGTTGAGCTTGTTGCGGGGCCTCATGATTAACAGAATCATTAATACTCTTACGGCTACTCTTCCTCTCTTCTACCTGTACCGATACCTCTACCACCCAGTCCTTGAGGAATGCGGTGTGATTTCGCCCAGTTACGATGACCATATGGCAGGAATTATGGGTGCAATCAAAGGCCGCACCCATAAACGCCTTTGGAACGGGCCGGAGGCGATCTTTCGCTGGCTAACTCTCACCCGCCCGACTGGGCTCCGTTGGGGCCCAGTCGGGAGCCAGTCCTACAAACACCGTCAGAGGCAGGAACGCCGATGAATGGGAAT
Source organism: Nitrospiraceae bacterium (assembly GCA_040981105.1). Classification (GTDB taxonomy): domain Bacteria; phylum Nitrospirota; class Nitrospiria; order Nitrospirales; family Nitrospiraceae; genus Nitrospira_G. Next base: position 47,961 of record JANRMO010000023.1, on the reverse strand, counting down.
CCTTCTCCCCAGTTGACTGACCTCATCAGCACACTGGAGCGCCTCGTGATCTCACTTTCGCCGGCATCCCTGTCGGACGTGATCGGGGACCTTGAGCGAGTCAAGACCATAGCCCTGTACAAGCTCATGACCAGCACAACGCCGACCCCGGCACCGGTTGAGACCGGGCGGTATCTCACCGTGGTGGAAGTGTGCGAGCGGTACGGCATCGTGCCTAGATGGCTCTATCGACACAAAAAGCAGATGCCGCACAGCCAGCCATCGAGGAAGGTCCTGTTGTTTCCCGAGAAGGCGATTGAGAGATGGTTTGCATCGCGACGGGCTTGACAGATGTTATATAACTTAGTTATATAGTCCACATGGACGGCGAGGAACTACGGAGACTGCGAACGGTGTTAGGGCTGACCCAAGCGAAACTCGCTGAGGCTGTGGGAGTGACGACGAACGCCATTGCCTTAGCGGAGAGGGGAGAACGGGGTATTAGCGAGCCCCTGGCCCGTCTCGTCAAGATGCTGGTCCAGGTTCACACGGGGCAACTCGTCCCGACTAGACGCACAACCAAGAGGAGGAGCCGATGAAGCGGCGCGGTCTTGGCACCCTGTTTCAGCGGGGCTCGACTTGGTGGATTCAATACCACTGGCGGGGACAACGCTATCGGGAGACATCCGGCTCAACCAATGAGCAGGATGCCGTGCGGCTGCTGCGCAAGCGCCTTGGCGAGATGGGCAGGGGGCAGCTCCGCGGACCTCAGTTGGAGAAAACGACCTTCGATGATCTGATGCAGATGTTGCGCGATGAGTATGCCGTCAATCAACGTCGGTCCACCCGACGGCTGGAAACGTGCGTGAAGGCCCTGACGCCCGCCCTTGGTCATCGGCGCGCCTGTGACATCACGCTTGACGCCCTCAACCGCTATGTGGCCGACCGGCTGGCCGCGAAGATTGCGCCCGCCACGGTGAAACTTGAGCTGACCTATCTGCATCGGGCCTTCAAGCTGGCGGAACGAGCGGGGAAGGCGATTGTCCCGCCGTTTCCAGTTATCAGTATCCAGAACGCCCGGAAGGGCTTTTTCGAGCGGCGGGACTTTGAAGCCGTGCGGGCGCATCTCCCAGAGGCATACCGAGGGGCTGTGACGTTCGCCTATCTGACCGGCTGGCGAACGCCGAGCGAAGTCCTCCCGCTGAGATGGAAGCAGGTTGATTTCCAGGCAGGAACCGTGAGACTGGAACCGGGCACGACCAAAAACGATGAAGGCCGAACCCTGCCGTTTGCCGTGCTCCCGGAACTCGCCTATGTCCTGCGGAATCAGTGGGAGAAGGCCCTTGCCTTGGAGATGCAAACCGGGCAGGCGGTGCCGTGGGTGTTCTTCTGGAATGATCGGGGGACGGTGAAGCCTATTCACGTGAAGGCCCTGTATCGGCGATGGAAAGAAGCCTGCAAGCGGGCAGGGGTACCGGAACGCATCCCCCACGATTTCCGCCGGACCGCCGTCAGGAACTTCGAGCGGGCAGGGGTCCCGCGGTCTGTGGCGATGAAGCTGACCGGGCACAAGACTGAAGCCGTGTATCGGCGCTATGCGATTGTGAGCGAGGCGGACTTATCGGAGGGACTCAAGCGGCTGGCCAACCTTCAAGACCTTCAAAAAATCGAGAACCGCCACAGAACCGCCACAATTTCAGACCAAAATCTTCAGTTTTCGCGGGAAAATATGGCGGAGGGGGCGAGATTTGAACTCGCGGACAGGTTGCCCCGTCTCCGGTTTTCAAGACCGGCACGTTCGGCCACTCCGTCACCCCTCCATACCAAGCTTCGCTTGACCCGGCGGCTCATCGGGCGAAGCCCTCTTCATTGACGCCGCCGGAGAAACACCGCTGTTGTTTATTCAGCTTTCCTATAACCAACCTTCGGTTGAGCCGCTCGCTTATTTATCGGTCTATCGTAATTACGGCGAGCGGAGATACTCCTCCAGTAATTCATCCGTTCTTCCTATAACCACCCCTCGGTAGATCCGGCGGCTCCGCGGACGAAGCCCTCTATCGCAAGCCTCGCTTGAACCGGTGGCTGTTTTACGTTGTATCGCACCTGTTGCCGCCGGAGAGACACCGTTGGTGCCTTCGCTTAGCGCCACTTAAACCGCAGGCCTTATTATCCCTTATCCAGTTACATCCGCTATCGCTCAATCCGCTCGACTCCTCCCATATACGGACGTAACGGCTCAGGGACAATCACAGACCCATCGGCCTGCTGGTAATTTTCCAGAATCGCCACGAGTGTCCGTCCAACCGCCAATCCTGAGCCGTTCAAGGTATGGACGAACTCCGTCTTGGCGTCCTTCTTGCCCTTATCGTCGCGCCATCGCATGTTGGCCCGGCGCGCCTGAAACGCCTCGAAATTGCTGCAGGAGGAAATCTCCCGATAGGTCTGCTGTGATGGCAGCCAGACCTCAAGGTCGTAGGTTTTTGCGGCCGAAAACCCCATGTCCCCCGTGCAGAGCGTGACCACTCGGTAGGGAAGGCCCAACCGTTGAAGGATCGCTTCCGCATGGCCCGTGAGCCGGTCCATCTCGCCATAGGAGTCTTCCGCTTTAACCAGACTGACCAGCTCCACCTTGTTGAACTGATGCTGCCGGATCAGACCCCTGGTGTCCTTGCCGTAGGACCCGGCCTCTCGCCTGAAGCAGGGCGTATAGGCGACATAGCGGATCGGGAGAGATCCCTCATCCAATATTTCATCACGGTGCAGATTCGTGACCGGCACCTCAGCCGTCGGGATCAGGTAGTAGGGATCGTCGCGCAACCGGAACAGATCCTCTTCGAATTTTGGCAACTGCCCGGTCCCGGTCATCGAAGCCCGGTTCACCAGAAACGGCGGCAGCACCTCGCGATAGCCATGCTCCGTCGTATGCACGTCCAGCATGAAGTTGATTAGCGCTCGCTCCAATCGCGCCCCCAAACCGGTCAGCACGGCAAACCGCGCCCCGGCGATCTTCGAGGCCCGTTCGAAATCCAGGATGCCGAGCGTTTCGCCGATCTCCCAATGGGCACGTGCGGGCCACTCCATGACCGACGCCGTTCCCCATCGGCGGACCTCGACATTGTCATCCGCCCCCTTGCCGACAGGAACGGACTCATGGGGAAGGTTGGGAATCCGCAAGGCGAGTTCGGCCACCTGCTCTTCGATCGCCCGCAACCCCTCCTCACCCTCCTTGATCCGGTCGCCCACGAGCTTCATCTCCGCCATCGCCGCATCCGCCGACTGTTTCTCTCGCTTCAGCCGCGCGATTTCTTCCGACCCTTTCCTCAGTTGATGCCGAAGCGTCTCGACCTGCACGGTGAGGCCGCGCCGTTCTTCCAGAAGCTTGGCCAGCCCGTCCCAAGCCACGTCCGCGCCGCGCGGACCCAGTGCGGCCCGCAATGTTTCCAAATGGTCTCGCAAGTAGCGGAGATCGTACATGATCACATGCCTTTCGAATCGGGATCGGACAATAACATCGAGGTTCCGCGGAGTCAAACCAAGGTCCGATGAGGCGCGGCGTTTCGTGATCCTGCTCCTGCGTCTTTCGGACACCTTGCATCTGCCACAATCTTGACAGGGCAACGGGCCGAGAGACACCATAGGCCGTGCTGACGGTTGCGAATCCACCCAACCCCTATGAATCGCAGCATCGCGAATGGCTTGAACCGCCGCCGCCGGTTCAGGTTCAGGTCTTCGAGGACGACTCCCGAGAGATCCTGAGCCGAAACGAGAGCCCGGACCTGCCGTTCCGGTGGAGCGTGAATCCCTATCGCGGCTGCTTCCACGCCTGCGCCTATTGTTACGCGCGCCCCAGCCATGAATATTGGGGCTTCGGCGCCGGCACCGATTTCGAATCGAAACTGATCATCAAGCCGGACGCGCCGGATCTGCTCCGACAGGCCTTCTTGCGGCCATCCTGGCGGGGCGAGTTGATCGTCTTCTCGGGCAACACCGACTGTTACCAGCCGCTGGAAGCGACTTATGGTCTCACGCGGGCTTGTCTGGAGGTTTGTGCGGAGTTTCAGAATCCGGTGGGCGTGATCACGAAAAGCGCCCTGATCCAGCGCGACATCGATCTGCTCCGCCGCCTGCACGACCGGGCCTGGCTGCGCGTATATATCAGCATCCCGTTCGCCGATGCGGAGGTGGCGCGCAAGGTCGAGCCGCACGTCCCGTCTCCGGCCAAGCGATTCGCGACGGTCGAGGCGCTCGTCAAAGCCGGGATTCCCACCGGCGTGTCGCTGGCTCCGATCATCCCGGGCTTGAACGATCAGGATATCCCCACGCTGCTCACACAGGCGCGGGCGGCCGGCGCGGACGAGGCCTTCTACACATTGTTGCGGCTCTCTGGCAGTGTGGAACCGGTGTTTCTAGATCGCATGGCGGCGGCGTTTCCCGATCGCATCGACAAGATCCGCCATCGGCTCATGGAAGTCAGGGGCGGCAGACTGTCGGACAGCCGCTTCTACCGCCGCCAGGAAGGCAGCGGCGCCTATTGGAACATGATCGAGACGCTCTTTACCGTGAGCGCACGCAAAGCGGGGTTTCCGGAACCCTGCGACCGGTCGATTCCACAGACCTTTCGCCGTCCGGTGGTCGGACAAATGGCGTTGTTCTAGCTCATGGTGCTCAAGAAATCCACGATGGCGCACAGGTGATTCGATGACACATAATCCCGGATTCCTCAAACTGGTCAACGAAACCCGCGCGCGGGTTCGCGAGTGCATGATCGACGACGTCAAGGCCAAGCTCGATCGGCATCAGCGGCTTCACTTGATCGACGTGCGCGAGGACCACGAGTTCAGCAAGGACCACATCAAGGGCGCCCACCATCTGGGCAAGGGCATCCTCGAACGCGACATCGAAACCCTCATTCCCGATCGGCAGGCCGAGATCGTGCTGTATTGCGGCGGCGGCTATCGGTCGGTCCTGGCGGCGGATGCGCTCCAGCGCATGGGCTATACGAACGTCACCTCGATGGACGGCGGCATCCGCGCCTGGCGGGAGGCCGGATACCCTCTGGAATCAGGGACCGGGACGAAGTGATCGATTTATCCCGCCGAGACCTGCTCGGCCGGATCGGCTTCGGCGCCGGCCTCTACGCCGCCATCGCGATGGCGCCCCGCTCGCTGCTCGGAGACCTGCTGTTCGAGCCCAAGGCGCCGCTGGTCGAACCCAAACCGATTCCTCCCAATCCCTTCGTCAACGGTGCCCGCTCGCTGGTGGCTGTCGTCCAAGGCCGCGATCCGCATGCCATGCTGGCCGCCGGATTGGAGCGGTTGGGCGGATTGATCCGACTGCCGATACAGGGCAAGCATGTGCTGATCAAGCCCAATGTCGTGAACGATCGGCCGCCGCCCTCCACGACCAACCCGCTGGTCGTCGAGGCGGTGATCCGATCGGTTCGGTCGGCCGGGGCGGGGGAGGTGGCTGTGGCGGACAGCTCCGGGCTCATTCGGTTTCCGACCAGGGCCAATCTCGAAGCCACAGGCATGCGGGCCGCGGCGGCACGGCAGGGAGCCAAGATCCTTGCGCTCGAAGATGAGGGCTGGGTCGGAGTGGAGCCGCCTGGCGCGACCGTGCTCCGCCGATACTATGTCTCGAAACCGCTCTATGACGCCGATCTCGTCATCAATGTCCCCGTCGTCAAGACCCACCGGTTTGCCCATTACTCGTGCAGCCTGAAGAATTGGGTGGGGATCGTGCATCCGCGCAACCGACCATCGGTCGCCTTCCTCTCCGGGCACTGGCATGAGCGCATCGCGGAGCTGAACCTGGCCGTGCATCCGCAGCTCACGGTCGCAGACGGGACCACGATTATGATTGAAGGCGGGCCGACGAGCGGCACACCCGCGCAGGCGGACCTCTTGTTGATCAGCGGGGATCGCGTGGCGCTCGACGTGACGGCGCTGGCCCTGCTCCGGTCATACGGGCAATGGCCGAAAATTCTGGAGGGGAGCCCCTGGGATCAGCGGCAGATCAAACGAGCTATCGAGTTGGGCCTGGGCGCCAGCGGACCGGACCACATCGAATTGGTCCCGGTCTCGACGGAAGGGGAGTGCGCTGCCTTCGCCCGGCTTGTCGATCGATTGCGGAAGGAGGTCGGGGCGGGGCAAGTCTAGGAGGGGAGGCCGCCTACTTGTTCACCCGATCAAACTCTTTGATCACCTGGTCCGTGAGGTCGATCGCGTCCTTATTGTAGATCACGATCTTGATCGTCTGTTCGCTGCCCTTGTCCACCACCAGGGCGAACCCGCTCTTCTCCGCCACAGTCTGGGTCGCCGAGCTGATCTTCTTCATGTACTCGTCCACCAACCCTTTTTGCTTGGCGGCCAATTCCTGATTGAACTCCTGCAGCCGCTTCTGGTACTCGCCGATTTTCGTGCGAAACTTTTCCTGCTTTTCCTTCTTGGCGGCGTCGCTCAAGGTGCTTTCCTGCTCCTTGAGCTGCTTTTCCATGCTTTTGAGATCCTCCTCGTCCTGCGCCAGGAGTTTCTGGCGGGCCTGGGCATATTCCTTCAGGGTATCGAGCGCCCGTCGCCCGGCCTTGGTCTTTTCCAAAACCGTTTGAGGATCGACCACGCCCATCTTGAAGTCGGCGGCCTCGACCAAGCCCGCCATCGCTCCCACCACGCCAGATAACATGACGATTGACGCCCACATCGCAGTCCGATCCAGCCAGTTCATTCGCACACGCTCCTTTGTCCGCGAGTTGAAGAGTGGGGCTCTCGCACAAGCAACCGCCCGGCAGGATAGCGTTCGATTTCCGCCACTGTCAAGGAGGGGTCCGAGCGGGACGCACGGAAGAAGACCTCACACGAAATACCGGCTGGTGTCGAACTGATAGGCGGCGTTATCGACGAGCTGGACGATGCTGACCCGGTACTCGCCGTCGTCCGTCTTCTGGGCCAAATCCATCTCGGGTCCGTCCTCGACCGGATTGCCGTCGCTGTCCGCGACCATCCGCACGACCGGCCGCTCGGCATTGTCCTTGTCCTGGGCCGGCCGCACGACCACGGCCAATTCGTTGGTGTCCAACAGGACCAAACTACCGATCGGCACGATCCCCACGCAATTGACGAAAAGTTTCAGCAACACCGGATCGAAGGACTGCCCGCTCTTCGAGAACATGAACTGGAGCACCTTGGACGGCGTCATCGGTTCCCGCCGATACACGCGCGAGGAGGTCATCGCGTCGTAACAGTCGGCAATCGTCACAATCCGGCTCGCCACCGACTGTTTCCACTCAACCGCCAGCTTGGGGTACCCGGAAAAGTCGTAATTCATGTGGTGCTCGAAGGAGGCGGCGGCCATTCGATCGGGAACATGGTGGATCCCCCTCAATGTGATCAAGGTCAGGACGCCCTCCGTCGGATGCGTGCGCATGGTCTGCCATTCCTCTTTCGTAAATTCTCCCGGCTTGTTCAGCACGTCGAGCGAAATGGCGCATTTCCCCACGTCGTGAAACAAGGCGGCCAATCCGAGATCCGCCAGCTCGACTTTGGAGTACCCCGCCCGGTTTCCCAGCGCCATGGACAGGAGCGCGACGTTCACGGAATGGTTGTGCGTGTACTCGTCGTGGCATCGGAGCGTGGTGAGGCCCAACAGAGTCGCCGGGTCCTGCGTCAAGAGATCCACGATATTTTGAATGGCGCGCTTGGCCTGTTTGAATCCGACCGCCCCGCCTTCGCGGGCCTGCTGCGTCAAGTGGCCCACGGCCCCGGCGGCCGACATGTAGGAGTTCTTGGCCACGGCCTTCTGCTGTTTCACTCCGGCCGGATTGAGAAATTTGGGATCCTCCAGCTCGATGCCCTTGACGCCGTGCCCCTCCAGCTCCTTCCGCAGATCCTGAAGCGTCCTCGACGCGGGGTCCCCGGTGACGAAGACATGCGCGAACCCGCGGATGTCCTTGGACTCCACCTCGTTCGAGAACGAAATCCCGCCGACCTTCCAGGCGTTCAAGCTGTCGATCACGCTCGAAAAGACCGCCATCTGCTGGGCGTTGACCTTCAGATGCTGGTCGCCGATGAACAGAAAATCATTCTGGAGACGCAGCACCACCGCGGCGCTGTGAGCCAGTGTCTTGATCAGCGTGAGCATGCCTTCGACCGGCTTGTCGAGCGCGGCATTGGTACGGCCATGGATGCGGGCGGTCTTGATGAGGGCGTTCAACTGGGTGACCAACTGGATCCCCAGCATCAGGATTTGCTGATCCAGAATATCGCCGGCCTCCGACCCCTTGGCGATTTTTTGCGTCAGCGACTTTTCATGAGTGAGGAACGGCTGCCCGCCGGTCTCGGCGTCACCGGTCTCGGGCGGCGATGTCGTGGGCTCATTCATGTGTCAGACCATTCCGACGGCGGATCATCCCATGGACGCGGATTTTGCCTTCTGCTGCTTCGCCGCCAGGATCAACGCGTTGCTGCATGCTTGGCGCACGCTGCCGCCGCCTTTCGCCTGGCCCAGCTCAAGCGCTTGCAGGGCGGCCGGCGTCGCAAGCTTCCCCAACGCCTCGGCGGCGAGGAGCGCCAGATCCTCTTTCTTCTTTCGATTCGTCCAGGACCAGTCGGTGAGCAATCCCTGCCAGTAGGGGACCGCCTCGTCGCCGCTCGTCTGACGGACGGCTTGAAAGACCGCGCGCTTCTCCGCCGGACTGCGGTCGGCAAACGGCTCGGCGGATAGGAGCGGGGCCCAGGCGGAAAACGGAACCGTGTAGTGGCCGTCGTTCAGCAGCTTGAGCGCGGCCATGCGGACCGTTTCATCCTGGTCGCCAACCAATCCGACAAACTTGACCCCGGAGCCGTTCGGACGGAGGTGCCCCAAGAGCCGAATGACCTCCTTGCGGACCTGCGGATCGGGATAGCGGACAATCTTTTCGACCGGCTCGACGTGACGCGGGTCGTTCCACCGGTGAAGAATCGAGAGCAGATGCCGCACATAGGCCGGCCGCCGATCCGTCAGGCCGCGCAGGATCGGCTCCGGCGTCTCCTTGGCGAGGGTGATCAACGCGTCGCTCACAACGGCCTGGTGGGCGGCGAACTGAAGATTGGCCAGCAGTCCGCAGAGGCCGGGCACGGCGGCGGGTTTCAATTGGAGCAGGACCGGCAGGAGGTCCACCGTCCCGACCTCCGCCGAACGGTTCAGGCAGGTTTCAATCAGTTTCAATTGCTCGGGTGAGCCCAAGTCCGAAAAGATCTGCGCGATGCGCGCTTGTTGAGCCTCTGTCAGGCCGGAGCGCATCCCTTCCGATTCGTACAGAAACCCCAGGACGGTATTGACGACCGTCCAATTCCCCTGTTCAAGGAGAGACCGGACGACCTGTCCGAACACATCCAGGCAACGAGACAACACCGGCTCGGATGGCTCCGAGACGAAGATCGCCGAGAGGACCTCGATGAGATAGACCACGCTGTCCCGCCGGCTTTCCGCGGTAATTTCGGCCTGGAGCGCCGTCATTTCCGCTTCCGTGGTCTCGAATCCGGCCAGACCAGATTGAAATCGCGCCCGCTGCGAGGCGCCGGCTCCGCCCGCTCCCCCCTGGCCTTTGGACAGCCGGGACGTTTCCTGATCGATGATCTCGCGAAGCCGTCCCGGAGGGGCGCTCATGGCGCCCGCATTCTGCGGGCTCAGGATATCGAGCGACCCCGCCACCTTGGCGATTTCCTCCGCCGTGACGATCGTGATCGTGGCCAAGTTTTTGGCCCAGAGCCTGGTCACGATGTCATCGTCATCTTCCTCTCCATCCCGTCCGGTCCCGCCCCAGAGCGCGCCGAGAAAAAATGCCAGATCCTCCCGCGAGACCCCGGCATAGATCACCAACTCCCTGATACCGTCAGCATAGAGTTTGAAGGCGAAGTTCTCGCTGGTCCCCTCGGCTTCCGGCTGATAGACCGACTGGTCTTTGAAGTAGAGTTCGGACCGTTGGATCACAAATCCCAACAGGTGGTAGATCGCCAAATGGGATTCGAGACCCCGGTACAACTGGTCGAAGAATTTCTGCGCGACGGGATTATGCGGACCGTAGGTGCGATAGGATTTGGAGGTCTTATCGAGCAGGCGGAGGAGCTGTTTGACCGCCGCCACTTCAGGATCGACCGCTTCCGGCTCCTTCCCTTCGAGGAGAGAAGAGGCTCGGCTGCGGCCTTCCGTTTTGGGCTGGTCCATAGGCTAGTGGTACCGTGGACCCTCCGGTTCGTCAAGAAATTCCACCCTCTGCGCGACCCGACGCATGATGTCCCTTGACCAAGCTTCGCTTGATGAATGACGACCGGACGTCCTGCTCGCTGCTTGTCCCTTACAACAGGGCCGCGTACAATGCGCAAGATTCCGCCGATCGCTCGTCCGACGCCTGCCACGGATTGCAACCAACCCCGATGCCGCCGTCACCGCCCTTGATCATCTGCTTCGGCGATAGCCTGACGGCGGGTTTTCAAACCGCCACGCCCCAGAACCCTACAGGGCGCGAAACGCCCTACGGCGACTTTCTTCAAGAACGCCTGGGAGGTTGGGCTATGGTCCGGGTCAGCGGGATCTGCGGAGAATTGACGGGCGAGATGGTCCTGCGGTTCCGGCAGGACGTGCTGGCGCACAACCCGGCCTATGTCATCATTCTCGGCGGCACCAACGATCTGGGATGGAATGCGCACCCGCAGGAAGTCATGCGCAACCTGGTCAAATTGTATGAACAGGCCCTGGCCGCCAGCGCCACACCGATCCTTGTGACGGTGCCCTCGATTCGAGTGGAAGACACAGGCGATTCACCCGACGCCAGGGATTGGATCGCCGGCCACCTGGCCCGGCGCCACCAACTCAACGGCTTGATCGCGGACTATGCCTCACGCAAAGGCCTGCCCCTGATCGATCTCTTCGCCGCCACTGCCGATCCCGCAACCCAACAACTGGCGGCAGTCTATTCCAATGACGGACTGCACCTGACCACCGCCGGCTACCGGCTGCTGGCCGACTTGATCTATGAGCAGGTCTTTGCTTCCGCTTCGCCATCCGGAACCTCAAGGCCGGCACTGATCTCATGATTCCGGATGTGACCGACTGGGAGTTTGACCGGATTGTCGGCGGATCGCCGATTCCGGTGCTGGTGGAATTCTGGCAACCAGGCTGTGGCCATTGTTGGGCCCTGCTTGGAGAGTTGGAACGGCTTCAGCCGGAAGTAGACGGGCGAATCACGATCCTGAAGATGAACGTGCGCGAGAACCATCAGATTCCAGCCGAACTGGAGATCACCGGATTGCCCGCGCTCGCGCTCTATGAGCAGGGGGAATTTCGCCGTTTCATCGGCGGCCTGGGGAAGAAGGACGAAATCAAAAAGCAGCTACCGTTGGGAGGGTTTTGACAAGGTCCGGCGGCCTTCTCCTCGACTCGTGGGCGTATTGTCATGCGTCAAGCGTCATCCGTCCATCGAGGAAGGGTGAAGGAGGCAGGGTGGAAGACTTGCCGCTCCCTATACGTTTGATGAATGACAACAGACGAATATCCCTCTCCCTGCTGTCCTCAAGTTACAAGATCCGCCAACTCCGGCCATCCTTCTGAATCATCCGATCGGCTTCGACCGGCCCCCAGGTCCCGGCCGGATATTCCGGCAGCCACCGAAGCCCCTGTTGGCTCCAACCTTCCAGAATGTCGGTGATCCAGGCCCAGGAAGCTTCGACCGCATCCCGCCGCATGAAGCGCGAGGCGTCGCCCGCCATTACGTCCAGCAGCAGCCGCTCGTAGGCTTCCGGTGAGGGTTTGCCGAACACGTCGCAGTATTTGAAGCTCATTTCGACCGGATGGGTTTCGGCCCTTGTGCCAGGCACTCGCGAAACGATTCGCAGCGAGAGCCCCTCTTCCGGCTGAATCCGCAGGGCCAGCACATTCGGTGGCTGGGGCTGCTGCGGATTCGTATTGAACAGGATCTGCGGAATCTCTTTGAACTGCACGGCCACTTCGCTGGCCCGTTTCGGCAGCGCCTTGCCGGTGCGCAGATAAAAGGGCACGCCGGACCAGCGCCAGTTCTCGACGAAACACTTCACGGCCACATAGGTCTCGGTCGTCGAATTGGGGTTCACGCCGGATTCGCGACGATAGCCGGGCACCTGTTCCTTCTGCACCCGGCCCTCCGCATACTGAGCCCGCACGGTAAAGGATTCGACGTCCTTCCCGCGAATCGGCCGGAGGCAGCGCAGCACCTCCATCTTGGCGTTGCGCACCACGTCCGGGTCCAGCGAATAGGGCGGTTCCATCGCCACCAAACAGAGCAGTTGCAGCAGGTGGTTCTGGATCATGTCGCGCAGCGCGCCCGCTTCCTCGTAATAGGTCGCCCTCGTGCCCACGCCCTCCGCCTCGCTGACCGTAATCTGCACATGGTCGATGTACTTGTGGTTCCAAACCGGCTCGAACAAGCTATTCGCAAACCGGACCACCATGAGATTCTGAACGGTTTCTTTCCCGAGATAATGGTCGATGCGGAAGATCTGCGACTCGTCGAACACCCGGCCGGTCACCGCGTTGATGTGCTTGGCCGATTGAAGGTCCCGGCCCACCGGCTTCTCCACGATGATGCGCGCATAGGGGACATTTTGAGCCGGACGCACGGCAAGCCCGGATTGTTCAAGCCCCTGACACACCGTGGTAAAGGAACTCGGAGGAATGCTCAAATAAAAAATCCTGTGGCCGGGGAGGCCGAACTGCCGTTCGATCTCCTCCGCCCGCTGTTTGATCTGTTGGAAGGTGGCGGGATCGTCCGTGTCGCCGGGCTGATAGAAGAGATGATTCGAGAAATCCCGCCACTTCTCGTCGCTCAGGGCCTGGCGGGAGAAGCGCGTGATCCCTTCCCGCGCCACCCCGCGGAACTCCTCGTCGGTCATCGGCTTCCGTCCCAACCCCAACACGACATACTTCTCGGGGAGCAACCCGTCGAGCAACAGATTGTAGAGGGCCGGGATCAACCGCCGCCTGGCGAGGTCGCCCGAGCCGCCGAAAATCACCACCGTGCAGGGCTCGACCGGGGACAATCCGTTGGTCGCGGTCTCGACATGGATGCGTTCGGCGTCAGCAGTCATAGGGCAGGGCTCCCGGGGACATAAGGGTTACCGGCGAACGGCATGTCCGCCGAAGGCGTTCCGCAAGGCCGCCAGCATCTTCTCGGCAAAGGACTGTTCCTGCCGGGAGCGGAACCGGGTGAACAGGGCCATGGTCAAGGTCGGCACCGGCACGTCCTTGTCGATCGCCTCCTGAATCATCCATCGGCCTTCTCCCGAATCCTGGACGAACCCCTTCAGCTTTTCGAGCTTGGGGTCTTCCTTGAGCGCTGCCGCCGCCAGTTCCAGCAGCCAGGACCGCACCACGCTGCCCTGCATCCAGAGATCGGCGATGCGGGCCAGGTCCAGATCGTATCCGCTCTTGGCCATCAGCTCAAACCCTTCGGCATAACCCTGCATCATGCTGTACTCGATGCCGTTATGGACCATCTTCACATAATGTCCCGCGCCGGGCCCGCCCACATAGGCCCAACCGTTCGGCGGCGCCAACGTGGTCAGCACCGGCGACAGCCGCTCCACGACCGCCCGGTCGCCGCCGACCATCAGGCAATAGCCGTTGGCGAGCCCCCACACGCCGCCGCTGGTCCCCGCATCCACATAGTGCAGGCCTTTGGCCTTCAGCTCGGCATGGCGCCGCAAGTCGTCGTGAAACCGCGTATTGCCTCCGTCCACGATCGCATCGCCCGCAGCCAACAGGGCGGCCATCTGCCGGATCGTGTCTTCGGTCGGAGCGCCGGAGGGCACCATGATCCAGACCGTCCGCGGAGCCGCCAGTTTCGAAGCCAGATCGGCCAGGGACGTCGCGCCGACGCAGCCCTGTTGCTCGGCCTGTTTGATCAGCTCCGTCGCTCGGTCATAGACCACCACCCGGTGCTGGCCCCGCCGGAGCCGCGTGACCATGTTCATGCCCATCTTGCCAAGCCCGATGAATCCGATCTCCATAAGAAACTCTCCTCTCCTCAACTCAAACCATGAGCAGGAACGTCAATCGTCAATCGTCACACGTCAATCGTAAGGAAGCAACGAAGCTTCGTGCAGATGCCCTTTCAGTCACCATTTGACGATTGACGGATGACGTATGACGACACTGCAGGCTAGTCGATCCGGGCCGGCAGCGGGATATCCTTAAACAACAGATCGGCCAGTTGCCGCCCAAGATTGAGCTTGCCCGCTACCGTCGGCTCCAGGTGAAACCGCTCGACAAGCCCGCCGATCGCGGGATCGCGGGAGGATAAAAAACGAATCACGTCGGCTGGCGCCGTCGGCCAAAATCCGCGCAAGCGGAAAAAGGCCTCCAGGTACCGGTCGACAAACAGGGCCAGCAGATACTGCGCGGTCGCCGGCTTGCGCTGCAAGTCCTCGGCTTTTCCCAGGAGATGCAGGCACTCGGTTTTCAAGCGGATCTGCTCGAACAGGGCCACGCGCTCCGGTCCTTGCCGAAACCGCTCGGCGGCGCGCTCGACCAGTTGGGCGCCGACCCCCTCGTGATCGAACAGGACGCGGGCCTTGCGCAGCAACGACGCTAGCCTTGGAGAATAGGCGAGTTCCTCCTCCATCAGGCGCTGGCCCCGATACCGGATATCGACGATGCGATCCGCAACCCGGATCAATTCGTCCCGATCCGCCTCTCCCTTGACGACGGCGATCAAATCCAGATCGCTGTGGGGTGTCAACATGCGGCGCGCCGCCGATCCGGTCAGCAGCACCGCCACCAGATCGCCGCCCCGCTTGCCCTTTACGTGCCTCAGGGCATGCGACAGGATCTCGTCGAATCCCGGCGGTTCGAGAGCCTCGGGCGGTTCGGGAAGGTCCGGCACCGCCAGCAACTCAGCATTCAATTCTTGACGGGTCGGCCCGTCGACCGTCTCGCCCTCGGACGCTGCCGGTTTCACATCTTCATGCATGGTGCTTCGTGAGAACGCCGGTTAGCCCGCATTATTCACGAGAATTCGTGACGAAACCGCGGAGATGCCATGCGTTGGACCCATTGCATGGAGAAGAGCAATGGGTGCCCCGTGCGGAGCCGCGAAAGCCCGAGGCATACTTGCGACAGTATGTCGAGGGAGCGAGCGGCGAGCCCGCCTGGCTGGCTGCCCTTCAGGCGCGGCCAGTCTTGTCGCAGCGGCATATCGGCGGTTGCAGTAGAAGTCATCGTGAATAATGCGGGTTAGCCTCCGGTCGCTCCTTGAATCTGGGACGGGAGATCCGCCAGCCATTGGTCGAACGGCCGGTCGGCATCCACGATGATCTCCAATTTTCCCGACTTCAGTTTTCTCACCAGGCCGGGGCTCTCGGTGGAGAGGGGGATTTCGATCCACTCGCGGTCCAACCCCAGTTGATCCGTCAGTTCGAGAATCCGGCTGATCTGCTGAAACGACACGGTCTCGAGCGGCATCCGGCCTCCGTAGTTCTCTGGCATTCTAAAGATGGGATCGAAAGTGTGTCAACGAACCCACCGCGGCCAAGCGCCGTGGTGTTCGTCATGCGTCATTCGTCAACCGTCAAACGAGGAGCGAGAAGAACAATCGCGCGGAGTTTAGCCGTTTCTCCGCGATTGACGTTTGACGCTTAACGCTTGACGATGAACGTCCGAGGTCTCTCACGTCGCCAGCACCGCCGAAAAGACCTCGGCTGCCCGGTCGATGTCGTCGGCGGACACATCGAGATGGGTCACGGCACGGTAGGTGGTCGGCCCGACGGCGTTGATCAGGACTCCCTTTTCTCGTAAGGCCCCCAGGATCTCGCTCGCCGGGCGGGACTGCTGCGGCACGTCGAACAGCACGATGTTGGTTTCGGTCCGTCCCAGATCCACCTTCACGGCCGGCAGCGACCGGAGCGCGCGGGCCAGCCGGATGGCATTGTCGTGATCTTCCTTCAGCCGGACGATATGGTGGTCGAGCGCATACAAGCCGGCGGCCGCAAGGATACCGGCCTGCCGCATGGCCCCGCCATACATGCGCCGGTATCGCCTCAGCCGCAGAGACAGCTCTTCATGGTTGGTGACGATCAGCGATCCGGCCGGGGCCCCCAGACCTTTCGAGAGACAGAACGACACGGTGTCGAAGTACTGGGCATAGGCGGCGGCGGAAATTCCAGTCGCCACCACCGCGTTGAAGAGCCGCGCCCCATCGAGATGCATCGGAATGCCCTGCGAGCGGGCCAACGTGTGTATCCGCTCGATGGCCGTGAGGGAATAGATCGAACCGCCGCCCGCGTTATGCGTGTTCTCCAGGCAGATCAACCCGGTCGGCAAGGTATGGGGGTCTTTCGGACGGATGGCGGCCTGCACCTGCTCGGGCGCCAGCAAGCCGCGCTCGGTCGGAATCGTGAACAACTGCACGCCGGAGAGGGCCGCAGCGGCCCCTTGTTCGTATCGGACGATGTGGGATCTGCTGTCCAGGATGACTTCGTCGCCCGGCTTGGTCAGGACGCGAACGCTCAGTTGGTTCGCCATCGTCCCTGAAGGGACGAAGAGCGCAAAGGACTTGCCCAGCAGCGCCGCGGCCTTTTCTTGAAGCGCGTTGACGGTGGGATCTTCCCCATACACGTCGTCGCCCACCGGGGCCTGCGCCATCGCCTCCCGCATGGCGGGCGTCGGTTTCGTCACCGTATCGCTGCGGAGGTCGATAGGAGTCACGAGGGTCTGTCCTGGCCAAGCTGCGACCGGTCCTGAAACCGGTAGGCCTGGCGATTCAGCACGGGAAAGATGGTGAAGATCGGCGTGTTGTAGGGAATCACGGCGGATTCCATGCCGGGCAGGAGCCCCAGATGGAGGTTCACGAAGTTGTAGCTCAACCCCTCCTGCCATGGCTCCCGAAACGACTGGGCGTAGGATTCCACCTTGTCCGAGGCGTAGGTGCGCGTCATGAGCCCGGCGGCGCCCTGGACACCATATTCGGTCAAATCCGGCGCCCCTTGAATCAACAAGGACACCACCGAGGCGTCGAACCAGACCTTGAACTTGCAGCTTACTTGAATGAACGGTCCCAGCGAGCCGACATGGTCGAGTACGCTGATGGGGTAGGCGAGATCGGCCGGCACATCGGGAGGCTGGTTGTCCGGCACAAAGCGGAACTCCGGTTCCTTGATGGCCGAGACGGAGACGAACCTGAGGTTCGGGTCGTCCAAGGCGACGTCCAACATTTGCCCGTCGTGATAGCTACAGAGCTTCCCCATTTCGTAGCGGAGCGGATAGGAATAGCCCAGCTTGGCGTAAAAAATCCGCACGCCGCCTTCCAGCGGATCGTCCGGCGTCCGGCTGATCTTCAGATCGAACGGCAGCAGCAGGTGAAAGGCGTTGGTGCGCGCGCTCATGAAGGGGGCGCAGGCGCCGGGAAATTCCTTCTGGATGGCCGGATTGTCCGGATCGAACTTCTTCGGGGCGCCGCCGAAGTGCTGCGCGGTCTTGGCCTCAGGCGGCAGCCGGTACTTGGCCTGATAGTAGGCGGCGGCGCGCTTCTGGGCCAGGTCGAGGTAATACTGCGGCGCGTCGGTCTCGACGATGAACAACTGCTGTTTCAGGTCATGCGCGCGGGGCACACGCATCGCCTGGGTATAGATGTCGATTTCGGCGGCCGTCCGCTGGATGTCCTGCGTCAACTGCCGGGCTAATCCCGGCTCCCAGAACCGTGTCTTGGGGAGCAGGTCGCTGGCCTTTTGCAGACATTCGAGCTTATGCGCATACCGCTTCGGCTCCGCCGCAAAGGCATCGGCTGTCGCCATATAGAGGTTGAACTGCTCCTCCGGCAAGAGGCCCAACCGGCCGAGGTCCTGCTCCCGCAGGAAGGCCAGTGCCAGCGGGCCAAACGCCTCCTCCCGCCTGATACAGAGGGTCATCAGATAGTTGTAATGGGCGCGCGCATCGTCCGGCGTCATGCAGTCTCTCCTGGTGACGGCATTCTAAGAGAACCCGGCGGATGCGGACAAGTCCTTCCATGCGCGAAACGTGAAAAGTGAAACGGAAGGCGGGACAACGGGAGACGTCAGACGGTCAGACGAGAGGACGCAAGACGAAAGATGTAGACGTGAAACGCAAGGCGGAAGGGGTTAGGACAGGGCCGGCGCTTCGGACAACAGCCGGACCTCCC
Source organism: Nitrospiraceae bacterium (assembly GCA_040981105.1). Lineage (GTDB taxonomy): Bacteria > Nitrospirota > Nitrospiria > Nitrospirales > Nitrospiraceae > Nitrospira_G. The sequence continues at coordinate 29,822 of JANRMO010000023.1, read as the reverse complement.
GTTGCGGGAACGGGATGTCGATCTCGGCGGCGCGGAACCGTTCGATGATCGCCCGGTTGAGTTCCGCTTGCGCGGCGGCGAACTGCGGGACCGGCACCCAGGGCTTGATCGCGATCGTGACGGAAGAGTCGCCGAACCCGGCAATCCCGACAATCGGCGCCGGGTCCTTCAACACGTGCGGGTGCCGGGCCAACAGTTCCCGGACGACCTCGAGCGCCTTGGCCATGTCCGTCTTGTAGGAGACGCCGACCGAGAGGTCCAGTTGACGGATCGTCCCGAAGTTATGGAGGATCTCCCCCACGATCTTGCGGTTGGGGATGACCACGCGGGAGCGGTCGGGATGGACCAGGATCGTTGAGAAGATGCTGATCGTCACGACATCCCCATGGACCCCGAGCAGCGAGATATGTTCGCCGACTCGATAGGGTTTGGTGAAGATGATCGAAAGGCCGGCGATGACGTTGCTGAGCACGCCCTGGAGCGCAATGCCGATCCCCAAGCCGGCCACGCCCAAGCCGGCGAGCAGCGGCGCGATCTGGACGCCGATCTGGTCCAGGACGGCCAGAATGGCCAGCATGAACACCAGCCCCTGCACGACTTGGGAGAGCAGCCGGCGGACGGGCGGTTCCATCTCCTGCCGCTCGAGAGCCTTGAGCGTGAAGTTGCCGACCCGCTTCGCCACCATGGCCCCGACGACGAGGATCGCCAACGCGCCCAGGAGACGGAAGCCGTAGCGCACCAGGTAATCTTGGATCAGTTCCATCGTGTGCATGCGGCCTCCTCCTCAGCGCCCAAACAGATCCTTGAGCAATTCCTTCCCCTGTTTCTTCAGATCCTCCGGCTTGGTGGTGCCCTGCATCAGCCCTTCGACCGCCTCTTCCACCTTCTTCTCGACCTTCTCCTTCACCTGTTCCTGCACTCTGCCGCCCAGCGCCTTCATATCCACCTGGTAGCTCGGGGCCTGGACCGTCCCGGTGATCTTCAACGGCAACGCGAGGCGTCCGTCCTTGAGGGCGAGCTTGACGACCGGGGTGGAGCGGGCAATCTTCTGGCTGATCGCCTCCGATAGATTCAGGTTGAGGGCGAGGTTGAGCGCCTGGTCGAACCCGACCGTGCCGTTGCCGGTCGCCCGAAAATCATGGCTGTCCATGAGGAGCCGCTGGACGGCCACCATACCGCCCTTGACCGCCAAGTCCGTCTCGATGGTCGAGAACAGGGTCGCATTCACCCGTTCCGAAGACACCCCGGCCACCTTGAGCACCGTCCCGATCTCTTGCATGAGATTGATGCCCTCGATCTTCCCGTCCCGCACGGCCAAGCGAGCCGTCCCGGCCAACGTTTTGGTCAGGTCCGGCATCGAAAACCCCTGGCCCCCCACATTAAGCTGGGCGGTAGCCGTCCCGCTCATGGACACCTTATCCGTCCCCAGGGCCTGGAGCGCGGGACCAAGCTGCAATCCTTGGATCGTCGCCTTGCCGTTGAACGGCGGCGGGGCCGATGATCCGAGCGTCATACCGGCCTCGGCCTTGGCTTGACCGTTGAACAGGTGAAACGAGAGGTTGGACAGGCGCGCGTCTTCTCCTTTCAGGCCGGCCTCCAACAGCAGATCCTGGATCTCAAGCGGTTTCTTGAGCGGCAGGGCCACCGGCACATCGGCCGTGCTGATTCGTGGTGAAGAGGCGGTCATAGTCGCGCGGCCTCCCAGGACCGAGCCTTTCACATCGACCACCGAGTCACCCATCACGACAGCCAGACTGAGGTTCGGGACTTCGGCCAGCTCGAGGGGAGGCAGGCCTTCCTTGGGCGGATACGTCGCCTTCACCGTTGCCCGAAGATCCTTCACCTGCACCGGTTTGGTCAAGGGCAGAGCCATCGGCAGGTCCGCGGACGAAATGAAGGGAGAGGCCAGCCTGGCATCGAGCAGCCCGCCGACGGCCCGGCCAGCAAGGTTCAGCATGATCTTTCCGATTCCCAGGTCGAAGCGGAACTGCTGCAAGTCCATCGTCTCCACGAGGGGACCGAACGATCCGTCCAGCGTCACCGGCAGCTTGAAGGGTTGCAGGGTGGCGGCAAGGTGGAGGGTGGGGGACTCGCCCAGATGGACCGATTGCAGCAGAAATTCCAAATGGTCGATCACATAGTCCGTCGGTTTGGACGTGGACTGGTCTTGATAGGTCAGCTTCCCGCCGACAATCGCCACGCGGTCCACGGCCAGCAAGGCCAGCGCTTGCAGCGGTCCGCCGGCCGGCGCGGCAGGAACTTCCGGTTTCGGCGCTTCCGGCTTGGCCGGCCCCTTCGGTCCGATGGTCGAGACGTTCAGCAATCCCTGCTTGTTCTTCAGCACCGTGATGACCGGGTCACGGAGCGTGATCTCCTCCACCACGACTTTGCCGGAGAGCAGGGGCATCAGCTTGATCCCGACTTCCAACGCGGCAAGCGACGCGAAGGGATCGGAGGAGAAGGCGGGATCGTCCATCACCATGAAGCCGGCCACGCGGGCCCCCAGGCGAGGCCAGATGGTCAACCGGATATCCTTGAGCGCGATTTTGCGGTTGAGCGCCTCTTCAATCAGCGGCCGATAGTGATCCTGATACTTGTTGAGATCGATGAGAAACGGAAGGGCCAGCACCAGCACGACCAACAGGACCAACACCAGCACGACGCCCAACAGGATTTTCATCATCGCCACCTCGTGTCCGGGGGAGAGTATAGAAATGGAAGGGATGGGTCAATGTGGAGGGTTCCGCCGCCCTCCGCCGCTGGCCTTCCCCCTGAAAAACGTGTATCGTTCGGCGCCGTGAGACAACCGGCCGGGTGAACCTTGGCAGGACGCTTCCCGTGACAGACCCGGAATCCATGAAGGTGTTCGACTCGCAGGGCGAGGACTACAAGCGCGCCTTCCAGATCTTTCTCGACCACACGGACCAGAAGCGAAACGCCAAGCGGTTCCTGCAGACGCTGGTCAACGGCTTGCCCGAGCGCAGGGTGTTCATCGACGCCGGCGCCCTCGATGGCCTCGTCACGGCCTTTCGCGCCAAACAAGACGGCCGCTACCAGATCGTCACCACCATGGATCCCGCCCATGTGGAGACCCAGGACCCCGCCGTCGCCTACGCCGTCGCCGAATTCATGCTGAATCTTTTGCCGATCAGCCGGCCGCCCACCAGGCGCGACGTGGAAGACTATCTGACAAAGCATTGTGCTGCAGGCGACGGAGCCTATCGCCTCTCTGTCCACCAGGACTTTCTCCAGATCCGCCCTCGGCGCTGAGCCTCATACATCGGTCTCGCTTATCCCGCTTCTGTTACCCGTCATCCGCCCGTGCTATGATTCTCCTCGCCGATCACGCCCACGGAGGAGGCCCGCATGGGAGCCGAGATGGGAACGATCCTGTCGTTGTGGCGCGATCCGGTCCACATCGCCCCGCCTGATGATTCGCCTTCCTCCGGCGCCATCCGTAACCACCATCGGAGTCGTTCTTGAACCAGGGGCGTGTGATGATGAAAACCCGACAGTCGGCGCCGATGCTCGTCCTGGTCGCGATGGCAGCGGCAGCGCTCCTCTCCGGCCTGATCGTCCGATCCCTGTGGCCACATCGAATCTGGGTGAACCTGCCGCTTCATTCCACGGCGGAAGCGTTGGGCGGCCTCGCGGCCGTGCTGATGGCCCTGCTGCTATTTTCACGGAGAGCCGAATGGGACGGCGGGAAGCTACAAGGCATCGCGGCGGGGTTTCTCGGCATGGGCCTGCTCGAAATCTTCCATGCCCTCTCGCCTCCCGGCGACGGGTTTGTCCTCTTGCGCAGTGCGGCGAGCCTGTGCGGTGGATTCGGGTACGCGCTCGTCTGGCTTCCTCCGAAGAATTCCGACAGGCGTTGGTCCAGGCTGATCCCCAACAGCGCAGCGGCGGGTGGGATCGTCCTCGGCCTCTGGACACTTTCGTTCCCCGAACTGATCCCCGCGATGACCCATCAGGACCAATTCACCTTGAGCGCCATCGCGATGAACAGCCTGGCCGTCCTGCTGTTCTTCGCCGGCTCAGCCGGATGTTGGGTGGAGTTCCGACAGTCGGGGAGGCCGGAGACCTCTCTACTGGCCAGCCTGGCTTTCCTGTTCGGACTGGCCGAGATCATGTTCCTCTTCTCTTCCCCGTGGGACAGTGGATGGTGGCTCTGGCATCTGCTGCGGTTGGCCGCCTATGCGTGGGTCCTGGCCTATGCGGGCCGTGGATACGAACTCATGGTCGCCGACCTCAGGGAAGCCCTGTCTCGAACGAGACGCTCGGAACGGCGTCTGGCCGCAGAATATGCCGTGACCAGGGTCCTGGCCGACGCCGCAACGCTGAAGGACGCGGGGCAGGCCGTGCTTCAAGCCATCGGCGAGAGCCTGGATTGGGAATTGGGGATGTTCTGGAGTCTGGATGAAGAGAGGCAAGTTCTCTGTTTCGTCGACCTCTGGCATGCGCCGCAGGTCGAGGCCACCGAGTTCGTCCGGGACAGCAGGGAAGGGACGTTTCAACGCGGGGAGGGATTGATCGGTCGTGCCTGGGCCACCGGAAAGCCGATCTGGATTCCGGACGTGGTCGCGGACCCCACGTTTCGCCGCGCGCCGATGGCGGCGAGGGTCGGCCTGCACGGAGGCTTTGCCTTTCCCGTGCGCAAGGGCGAGGAACTGTACGGCGTCATCGAATTTTTCTCCCGGGACAGTCGTCAACCGGACCAGGATATCCTCGACATGGTGGCGGATATCGGGATCAAGATCGGACTGTTTGTCGATCGCAAGAGGAAAGAAGAGGCCTTCCGCAGGACCGAAGCCCAACTGGTGGAAGAACACCGGCTCGCCGAAGTGGCGAGGGTGTTGGGAGACATCGGGCATGACCTCAAAAACATGCTGATGCCGATCGTGACCGGAGCGGGACTTCTGGAAGAGGAGCTCAGCGAATGCTTCTCGAAACTGCCGCAGCCCGCGGCGAGCGCCGCCAAACCCAGTCGGGATCTGACGCATGAACTCATTGAAATGATCCGACACGGATCCCGTCGCATCCACGACCGGGTCAAAGAGATCGCCGATTCCGTCAAGGGCCTGACGCGCGCCCCCACGTTTGCACCCTGCCGCCTGGCCGATGTCGTCAGTAGCGTCTATGCAACGCTCCGCATCCTGGCCGACGAACGAGGGGTGACGCTTCGCACCGAGGCTCTCGAAGCCCTGCCGGTGATTCGGGCCGATGAGAGCCGGCTCTTCAACGCCATCTATAATCTGGTGAACAACGCGATCCCCGAAGTGCCCTCGGGTGGATCGGTCACCGTGCAGGGCCGCACCGATGAATCGGGAAAGCACATCCTGCTTTCGGTCATCGACACGGGGAAGGGGATGTCACCCGAAGTCCGGGACAGCCTCTTCACCTACCAGGCGATCAGCCGTAAGGTGGGAGGGACGGGACTCGGAACGAAGATCGTGAAGGACGTGGTGGATGCCCATGGCGGCGCCATTACGGTTGAAAGCCAGGAAGGAGTGGGGACGACATTCCACATCACGCTGCCGATCGAGGGTCCGTCCTCTCCACCTCCGAATAGGGCTCCGGCTCAGCCTGACGCAGGCCGCAAAACATCTTGAGCGTCATCTGCCCCCCATTTCCTCATCATTCCTCGCCATTCCTCATTCATCATTTCTCATTTCACATTTCGCATTCTCTACCGTGCGTTGGCCCGCAACCCGCCTTGTTTGAAGTGATTCGGCAGCAGCATGATGCAGTTGGGGTTGAACCCCTGCGCTTTCAACGTATCGATGCTGCCCAGGACTTTGTCATCCTTGAGATCGATCACCGTGATCGACCCGTCGCTCATGCCTTCCAGGTTCAGCAGACTGTTCTGGACAAATAGATACCGCTCATCCGGAGACAGCACGCTATGGTGGGCGCCGGGAGCGGCGGGAATGGCTTTCAGAAACTTCGGCTGCCGCGGATCGCTGTTGTCATAGAGATTCACGAACCCCGGCTTGGCCGTGGTGACGTACAACCGGTCTCCCTTCGCGTTGTAAAGCATTTCCAACGGCATGCCCTGTTGCCGTGGACCAAAGTCATCGATCTGGTGGAAAGAAAATGTCTGGGTCTTGGGATCCCAGATTCCGGCCCACAGCGTGGCCTCGAGCATATTGGTAATGTGGACCACCGGCGGGTCGGCATTCGGAGCGAACATGATCTCGACGGGGGCGGATTTGGCGGGAGCCGGTTTCGAGGCCAGCTTGTGCGTCGACAGCACCTTGCCAGTCTTGGCCTCCAGCACCGTCACCGTGTCGCCCTGTTCCGACATATCCGGCTTCACCGTGCTGGTGATGAGCACCCGGTCGATGCCGTTATGAATCGCAATGCCGTGCGGATACAGGATGAAGGCGTCGGCCGACCCAGACGCGCTGATCGTCTTGATCGGCTGGTCCTTCACCGCATCACCCATGATGACCGTGCTCGATCCCATGCAGGTGAGATACCAGGTCTGGTTATCTTCCGACACGACGAGATCCTCGCCGACCTGGCAATCCGGCACGTCAATCGCGTGGAGCCGGTACGGAAATTTAGTCAGGTCCACGACGTGCAAGATGCTCTTCCCCAGGGCCGTGATATAAGCCTTGGTCCGATCGCGGTTGAAGAAGATGTGATGCGCGACGAGATCGGGCGGGAGCGGAATCTCCATCAAGATCTTCCCGAAGTCCGACGACTCGGGATCGATCTCCATGATCGCGATCCCTTCCCGCCTCACCGACTGATTCGGCTTACTCTCATAGTTCAAGAGGGCCAGCAGATCGGCCAAGGCCGGGGTCGTGAACGAGAGCAGCAACGCAACGGTCAGGGCGAAAAGCCGGAGCGGTTTCAGCGATCTCATAGGAACCTCCTTTGCTAAAAGCGGGCCGGAGAAGAAGCTACTCTTCTTCTTGAAAGGACGCAACAGGCGAAATACACGTATTTTCCACGCCTCCTTGAGGTCTGTTGCTGTCGCGTTTGGCCATTGGCTTTCCCCACCGCCGGCGAATGACAGGTTGGCGATGAACCTGTGCAACTTGCACGACATGCAGCGGTACCGCTTCGTCGTCCTCAATACATCCAAGTTCCCCTCGGCAGCTCGTCCGCGAGTCCTCACCGCTGATTGTGTGACATCGACCCGACGGGGTAAGGTGGGACGTGCGCGCATGAAAGAAGTCCGGAAGAGACCAGGCCGTGATAGAACCAAAAACCAGTCTTGGCACCATGCTCCTGGCTCTGGGCGTGGCCCTTGGGGTGGCCGCGCTCGATTATCGGGCAGGTTTCGGCGACGTGCCCTGGCATGCGTTGTTCGTCATCCCGGTGGTGTGGATCGCCCTCTGGTCGGCCGAGGACGACATCCTGCCGGTGACCATCATGGCCGCCATTGCCACGATGCTCGCACTTGCCCGCGTGATCATGTCGCATGGCATTGACAGCTCACCTTCTTTTGGCGAGCGGGCCGTGATCGTCGGCATCATCTGGATCACCGTCCTCCTCGCGCTTCTGCGCAAACGCACCCGCCGCACCTTCAAATGGATCAAGTTCTCCCGCAGACTCTGACCAAGCGGTTTGACGCGCGCCAATCGACCGCTGCTCATCCACGCCTCAGCACCCGTCCCTCAACGCTGCAGAGCAGCCGCTTGACGACTGAGGGCTGACAACATTCCTCATTTCACATTCCTCATTTCTCATTCTTCATTCACCCCTCAGCACCCAGCACTGAGCACCTCTTGGCGTGACCCAGGATGTCACAATGGCGGAAGCCGAAAGCCCGTCGGCGAATTGCAAGTCCCCGACAAGCAAGGCCTTCTTGCATTTCCAATCCGGTCCCTCTGCTGTGACCCCAGATGTCGCAGTGCGCCGCTACAATGGCAGTCTCGTAACCCTGGTGTTGCGTCATGGAAGTTCATTGTACTGATCTGCGGGTCGTTCCCCCTCTCCCGTGCCCTCTCGCCCGTGGGGAGAGGAGACGGTGAGGGGATGGGCCACAGGACCTGGGAAACGTATCGTTAGCCCACATGATTCATGACGGTTCGTGACGAAACCGCCCGGTCGCGTCGCGAAACGGGCACGCGGAGCCGCGAGGGAGCGACGCCTACTCTTTGCAGTACGTTGATCGACTGAACGACGAGCCCGCCCCTGTATGCAAAGACAAGGCATGCAGGGTAGTTGCAGCAGCGAATCCACGAATGCAGCAGAAGCGTTCATGGATAATGCGGGGTGGAGCAATCAATTTGGCCGCTACGGCTCGCCCCTTTCACCGGACTCGATCAATAACCCCTTCGGAGCCGGCAGTCCGTATCGGTATGACTCATCAAACAATCCCTATGGCGAGGGCTGGAGCATCAAAGGACGGTGACCTCCTGACCTGTCCTTGATACACTGGCGCCCGAATTTTCTGTGGCGGGGCCCGTCAGTCAGTGTTAAGGCCCGTCCGTCAACTGCAAGGGAGGCTCCTGAATGATCAAAGAGATCCGACGGATCGAAGTGGTCGACGAGGCGATGGCGGAGGTCTTAAGGCGAAAAACGCCGGCCGAGCGCCTCGCGATCGGATTTGGATTATGGCGTTCCGCACGCAAGCTGTTGCGGGGTCAGTTAGCCTCCTTGCACCCGGAGTGGGATGCCGAGCAGCTTGACCGGGAAGTGGTACGGAGGCTCTCGCATGGAGCTGTATGAATTGCTCGAACAGGTCGTGCGAACGTTCGAGCGGCTTGGGATTCCCTATCTCGTCACCGGTTCGGTCGCGTCGATGGCGTACGGCGAGCCAAGATTGACCAACGACATCGATCTGGTCGCCGGAATTCGCGCCGAACAGGTCGCCGATCTGTTGATCGTCTTCCCGGCCGAGACGTTCTATCTGAGCGAAGAAGCCGTTCGAATGGCGATCGAACAACAAACACAGTTCAACATTATCCGCCCTACATCTGGATTGAAAGTGGGTGTGATGGTTCGGAAAGAGACACCCTTCGATCGCAGCCGCTTCGCGCGAGCTCGGAAGCTCCGTCCAGCGGAATCCTACCAGGCCGCCTTTGCCTCGGCCGAGGATGTCATCATCAAAAAAATGGAGTACTACCGGGAGGGAGGGTCGGAAAAGCACCTTCGCGACATTACCGGCATGCTGAGAATCAGCGGTGCCGAAATTGACGACACCTATATCGCCGAATGGGCTGATCGCCTGGGGTTACGGCCCATCTGGGACATGATCCAGCAGCGGCTGAAAGATCGGCCATAGGGCCTGAAGCATATTCGGATTTGGTTTAACGGGCAAGGCCGCAAGATCGAAAAAGGACGTTGAAGTCGGATCGGCACTCAGCATTCAGGACTCAGCACCCAGCACTCAGCACTTCCTGGCAGCCGTTCGACGAATGACGTGCGCCATCTAGGCGGCGGCTTGAGGAGAACGCGAATGTGTAGTACGCTGGCGTCATACAGGAGGAACGACATGCCATTGACGGTTCGAATCGACACGAAAACCTGAGCTTCCCCCCAGCTTCCCCCCATTGTTTGGACAGGTTTTCATCCGAATTAAGCTAATGGATCTTTCCCTCCTTCCCTCCTTTCCTTCAGCGTTCTTCTGGCTCCTGTTTCCCCAGGGGCGCGGGGGCACTTCAAAACTTCGCTCCAGGATCGGTTATACGAGGCGATCGCCTGTCGGTCCCGGAATAGCCCCCTCGACTCAGCCAAAATGCACCTCGGCCGGGGTCCGGCGGCCAAGGCTCTGGTGTCGGCGTTCGGTGTTGTAGAACACAAAATACCGCTGCAACCCCCTCCAGGCCTCGGCGCCATCGGCGTAGTCCCGCAGGTAGACCTCCTCGTACTTCACGCTCCGCCACAGCCGCTCCACGAAAATGTTGTCCAGCGCCCGGCCGCGCCCATCCATGCTGATGCGGATCCCCGCGCCCTCCAGCCGTCCCGTGAACTCGTCGCTTGTAAACTGCGCCCCTTGATCCGTGTTGAAGATCTCCGGCTGGCCGCTCCCCAACGCGTCCTCCAAGGCCTCCAGGCAGAACAGCGCGTCCAGCGTGTTGGACAAGGCCCAGGCCAGCACGTAGCGGCTGTACCAGTCCAGCACCACGACCAGGTACAGGAACCCGCGCCGCATCGGGACGTACGTGATGTCCGCACACCACACGTGGTTCGGTCGCGCCACCGCCAGATCCCGCAGCAGATAGGGATACGTCGGATGCGCGGCCTGCCGGCGGCTCGTGTGCGGCCCCGGCAGCACGGCCTGCAAGCCCATGATGCGCATCAGGCGGGCCACCCGCTTGTGATTGATCACATGCCCCAAGGTCTGCAGCCAGTCAGTCATCCGGGGCACCCCGTAAAATGGCCGTTGCAAGTACAGTTCATCGATCAACCGCATCAGCGCCAGATTCTCCTCGCGCTCCGGCACCGGCTCGTAGTAGTAGGTCGAGCGCGCCAAGCCCGCCACCGCACACTGCTGCACGATCGACACGGCACCCGGGTCGGCGTGGATCCACCCGCGTCGGGTCTCCCGCGGCACGCTCAGAGCTTTTTTCTGAGCCACTCCAGCTCCATTTTGAGGCGGCCGATCTCCTGGTACAGCGGGGCCGTCACCACTTCCTCGCTGCGGCCCCCGCTGGCGGGACCCCGCCGGAACACCTCCGGCGCCCCGTCCAGCAACTGTCGCTTCCAATGGGCAATCACCGTCGGGTGCACCCCGTGGACCGCACTCAATTCACTGAGGGTCCGCACCCCCTTGATCGCCTCCACCGCCACCCTCGCTTTGAATTCCTCCGAATGGGTCTTCCGCTTTGGGGCCATGTCTACCTCCCGGTTTTTGCGACGGTCGTTCTACCACAATCTTGGCTTCACGACCTGTCCAAAAAACGGGGGTAACTTCAACCGAACGGGTGATCGAGCGCCTCGCCCGAACACGCGGGCGCACCAAATCGGAAGTCGTGCGCGAGGCCATTGGGGTGCTGGCCAAGCAGACGGAAGGCCGCGACAAAGCGGACCGGCCGTACGAGACCATCCGCGATCTGATTGGGATCGTGCGAGGCGGGCCGCCCGACCTCTCCATTCAAACGGGCAAGGCCTTTCGTCGCCTCGTCGCTGTCAAGCGACAGGGAGCCTGAACGTGGTGCTCGTCGATGCAGGGCCGCTCATTGCGTTGATCCACGCCGATGACCGCCACCACGAACGTTGTGTGGCGACGCTGCAGACCTTGGATGAATCACTGGGCACGGTCTGGCCGGTTCTGACTGAAGCCATGTATCTCTTCAATTTCTCGTGGAAGGCGCAGGAAGCCCTATGGGAAATGCTCGAACGAGGGTTTGTGACGCTTCTTCCCGTCGAGAACCCCGATCTCGCTCGGATGCGCGATCTCGTGAAGAAGTACCGGAACTTGCCCATGGATTTGGCCGATGCCGCCCTGGTGACGGTGGCCGAACGAGAAAAGATCCGGCGAATCTTCACGATCGACCGCCGAGACTTTGCAGTCTATCGGCCGGCCAAGCTCGGCCGCTTTGCAATCCTGCCAGCTAGATTGTCAAGTCATTCAGCGGAGGACCGGCATCCATTGGAAATCCATTCCTGATTCCTCATTCGGGCTCTACAACTCAGCACTCAGTCCTCAGCACTTCTTGGCATTCCTCAGCCCTTTTCTGAACACGTAATCCGGCCTTAGCCCATGCTCAGTTGCCTTTCACCCAGGGATAATGGTAACGTATGTGTTACCTTACATGGAATTCGAAATTCGGCTGCTTGAGTATGTCGATCCGCAAAGTCGGTCACCCTTTGCGGCATGGTTTGAAGGACTCAATCCACCTGCGGCCGCCAAGGTAACTGCAGCCCTCACCCAATTGTCGATGGGCAACTGATCGAGTGTGAAAGGTGTCGGGGGGAAGGCGTTTTCGAGCGGAAAATCGACTTTGGACCTGGCTACCGGGTTTATTTCGGCAAGGATGGTGACAAGCTTGTGATTCTGCTTGGGGGAAGCAGCAAGCAACGTCAGCAACAAGCGATCGAGGCGGCGCAAGCGCGATGGACGGACTAGCCCGCATTATTCATAAACGTTTCTGCTGCAATCGCGGATTCGCCGCTGCGACAGAGCCTGACGGCGGGCGTGCTCGCCGCTCAGTCTCTCGACGTACTGTTTCAAGTACGCCTTGGTCCTTCGCGGCTGTGCTTGCCCGTCTCGCCTGGCGACTGCGCGATTTCGCGACGAACCTTCATGAATAATGCGGGCTAGCGGCGTCGCAAGGCTAGCAAGAAGGGATAGATGAGACGGAGGGTACCATGGCACTGACACGCGAATTTAAGGAAACAGTGGCGGCGCGTGTGCAACGCGATGATCGTTTCCGGGAAGCACTCTTTATCGAGGCCATCAATGCCTATTTGGCCGGCGAGACCGCCGTCGGCAAAGCGATGCTCCGGGACCTCGTTAATGCCACGGTGGGCTTCGAGGCGCTCGCGACCACGCTCAAGAAGCCGAGCAAGAGTCTGCATCGGATGTTGGCTCCACACGGGAATCCGAGTACCGAGAACTTCTTCGGCATCGTCAACGCACTCCAAAAGAAGGCCCATGTGAAGCTCCGCGTGACAGCGAAAGCAGGCTGATTCGGACCGGCGCGGCCCAGCAATCTGCCATCAGCATTCCTCATTCGCAAATTGCACCGCGTGACCGGTGACGGCCGACGCTTGTCTCCTCTGAACCCTCGTCCACAACCAGCCGGCATCCGACCGCCGATGAACTGGGGCAGATCAGCAGGGTGTGGGGCATAAGGGATCGGATGGGCAGGTGAATGGTTGGACGATGCGGCCGATCCGGCTAACGATAGACCTCTCGCCGGTGACCGATCTTGACGATTTCAACGACGTGAGCAGAATCATCAACGCCGTAGACTATGCGATAGTCCCCCTGCCGGATGCGATATCGCTCGGCTTCGCCTGAAAGCTTTTCACAGCCTGGAGGGCGCGGCCGCTGAGTCAGCCCGCGGATGCGGTCGACCACTCGGCGAAGGTCGTCCACGGGCAGTTTCCTGAGTTCCTTCTCAGCCGACCGCTTGATGACGAGACTAGCCCACATTATTCATGACCGCTTCTACTGCACCCGCCGAGACGCCGCTGCGACAAGCTTGGCTGCCAGGTTCCCGCGGCCAAGCGGGCAGGCTCGCCGCTCGGTCGGTCGACATACTGTTTCAAGTATGCCTTCCTCCCTCGCGGCTCCGCGTGCCCGTCTCGCATGGCGTCTCGGCGGTTTCGTCACGAACCGTCATGAATAATGTGGGCTATAGGAGTCCGTCACGCTTGAGATCCTCAAGCACTTTCTCGAACGAACGTGACGGTTCCTTCGCTCGGCGATCAAACGCTTCCAGATCGACCGCATCTTCGCGCAACGATTCCAGCACGGCGGCGTTCACCAGATCCGAGATGGAGCGGTCGGTCGTGGCAGCCTTGACCTTCAGGGCACGATACACCTGGGGCTTCAAATAGACAGTGGTGCGAGTGTCAGCAGGCATCCGACTCCTCCCTTGTGACGTTGTTGCATTATAGCATTATGGCATCAAAGCGTCACACCAGGGATAGTAAGGAAAAGGCCGCATGGCCAATGACCAGTCGCGAATGACGCTTTTTATCCCCTTTAATCCTTGTCTTCGCCAATTGCTGATTCCACATTCCTCATTTCGCATTTCCTATTTCCCATTCCTCATTTCGCATTTTCATTCTCCCAGTGCCGATCGGCGGCATGAGAAATACGTTCATCTGTCTAACGTCTGGTGGATGATTTCCCAGATGGAAACGGGTATCCTGCGCCGGCAAGGTAGTTGGGAAATCGACCATATGCTGCATGACCGCTTCTTCTGAAAGACACGACGGAGGCAACCGGTGCCGACCGTACTTCGGGTAAAGGGCTATCGCTTCTTCTTTTTCAGTCTGGAAGGCAAGGAGCCCCCACACATTCATGTGGAACAAGCTGAACGGTATGCGAAATTGTGGTTGGACCCCGTCTCTATCGCTCGCGCGAAGGGGTTTCGGAGCAGCGAATTGACGGACATCCTCCACATCGTTCAAAATAACCAACAGCTATTCCGGGAGCAGTGGCATGAGTACTTTGGCCATAAAATTTGAGCCGCTTGCCGTTGATGTCGTGTTCACGGACACGATGCTGCGCGTGGTTCTAGCCGATGGGCGCGAAGTATCCTCCCCATTGGCGTGGTTCCCGCGTTTGTTGAATGCCACGGACGAACAGCGTCGTAACTGGCGCTTGATCGGCGGAGGAATCGGTATCCACTGGGAATCCATTGACGAAGACATTTCTGTCGAAAGCCTCCTCTCCGTGCAATGATCGAAATGGCCATTCCGGCATCTCCCATCCTCACCCATCCACGAACCTGATAGGATCATCTGCAGTCATTCCTCATTTCTCAATTCCCATTCCTCATTTCCCATTCCTCATTTCCCATTCAGCCCCTCAGCACTGAGCATCCAGCCCTCAATCCTCACCACCTTCTAAGAGCACTTCCATATGTATGTTCAGCCATTTACGTGTTAACTCCTCATTTTTAACTTCACATTCCTCATTCCCCATTCTGAACCCTTTCCTCAGCAGCCAGCCCTCAGAACTGCCGAGCAGCCGCTGTACGACGGACGGGTGACAATTGACGTTTGTTCTCCCTCCGGTAGCCCTTTCTTCGCAAATTTCTCATTCCACATTCCTCATTCGTCCTCATTCGGGCTCTATTAGCCAGCACTCAGCACTTCTTGGCGTGACCCCGGGTGTCACAGCCACCAGGTATCCTGCATGCCCATGAACTGGCAGGAATCAAGGCGACAGCATTCCACATTCCGCATTCCACATTTCGCATTCCACATTTCGCATTCCTTATTCGCCCAGTGCCGATCGGCGGCATGAGAAATACGTCCATTTGTCTATAGTCCGGCGGATGATTTCTGAGAAGGAAAAAGGTATTCTTCGGCGCTGAAGTCTTGCGGGAGGGAGCCTGTGACCGCCATTGCCCCGATCAAGGAAGGTCAGATTCTTACTGGCTCTTTGTTCAGCGAACCAATGCGGGTCGAGACCCTTCGACCGGGCGGTGCGGATTCGTGGATTGTTGGCCTCGTCGGGACGCAGAGCGAACGGTTCAGAAATGTCACCCTCACACCCTCCGACATTAAAGCACTTCGGATTCAAGATCCCATATACACCTATACCGGTGACGGCAATCTCCTCCGCTTAGGTCTCCAGGCCTACGTCCTTGGCATCGCATACGAATTTGATCCCTACTTTGGTCTTTCAATTTCTCGCGTCGATCCGCTCCCTCATCAGCTCGAAGCGGTTTACGATCACCTCCTTAAGTTGGCACGCGTCCGATTTCTCCTCGCCGATGATGCCGGCGCAGGGAAAACGATCATGGCCGGCCTGCTCATCCGCGAGCTCAAGCTGCGTGGCCTGGCTGAACGCATCCTCATCGTCTGCCCAGCCAATCTCACCTTCCAATGGCAGCGTGAGCTGAAGGAAAAGTTCGACGAGAAGTTCCTGGTCCTTAAGGGAGATGATATTCGTGACCAGTTTGGTGTGAATCAGTGGATGGAACAAAAAACGGTCCTTACATCGCTTGATTTAGCCAAACGAACCAACATCTTGCCGGGACTCCGGCAGGTTCGCTGGGACCTCGTCATTGTCGATGAAGCGCATCGCATGTCGGCCTCGGATGCGGAGCACAAAAGCCAACGATACCGCCTCGGTGAGTTCTTGCGCGACTCCAGCGACCATATCTTGCTGCTCACCGCGACACCGCACAAAGGTATCCCGGAAAACTTCAGCCTGTTCCTGCAGCTCTTGGATGAGGACGCCTATGCCGATGTCCGGTCGATTCGAGAGGCCATGAGCCGCCGTCATGCACCGTTCTATCTGCGTCGCACCAAAGAGGCCATGGTCTATTTCCCGGAGCGGCAACCCGACGGCCAATGGATTGCGCGAAAAATCTTCACCAAGCGTATTCCACATACGGTGGACTTCAAAATCGACGGGCCGGAGGACCGTCTCTATCGTGACGTGACGGCGTACGTGAAAGCTCAATCGCACAAAGCGGCAGCGCAAGGGGACGATCCGCGAGCCCGTGCCGTGGGCTTCCTGATGGCGCTCTATCAGCGTCGGCTTGCTTCCAGCACCTATGCGCTCCGCCATTCCCTCCAGAATCGTGCGCGGCGTTTGGAAGAGGGACTGAATCCCGCGCAGGAACTGGCCCGGCTGGCGCCGCCGCAACTGCCTGACCCGGACGAATTGGAGGAGATGGAAGAATCCCAGCGGGAACGGCTGGAAGAAATTCTGGAGGCCATTACGCTGGCGCAGAATCCCGAACAGGTCCGCGAGAAAATCGAGGATCTCAAGGTGCTCGCGATTCAAGCTCAGCAAGTTGAAGAGGCCGGCGTGGAGGCGAAGCTGTCCCGTCTCAAAGATGTGCTGCAGGAGCAAGGCTTCTTCGATCACCCAGAACAGCGCCTCCTCCTCTTCACCGAATTCAAAGACACACTGGACTATCTCGTGAAGTGCCTCAAGAGCTGGGGGTTCCGCGTCGGGTTCATCCACGGTGGCATGAAGCCCGGCTCACGGGATGAACCGGGCAGCCGGTTGTATGCGGAACAGCAGTTCAAAGATGGGGCCATCCAAGTGCTCCTCGCCACGGAGGCCGCAGGTGAGGGGATCAATCTGCAATGTTGCCACATCCTCTTTAATTACGACATTCCGTGGAATCCCAATCGGCTCGAACAGCGCATGGGCCGCATCCATCGCTACGGCCAGGTCAAGGACTGCCTCATCTTCAATTTCGTGGCGACAAATACGGTCGAGGGCCGAGTCTTGCAGAAACTGTTGGAGAAGCTTCAAGAGATCAGAGACGCCCTGGATGACGATGCGGTGTTCAACGTGGTGGGCGAAATTCTTCCGGCAGCGAGGCTCGAAAGCGTGCTGCGCGATTACTACGCCGGGCGCATGGGAGACGCGGATCTAGAGGAGCGGTTGCTGCGTGACGTGAAGGAAAAGCGCTTCCGCGAGATCTGTCAGCACGCGTTGGAGGGATTGGCCTCCAAGAAGCTGAACCTCGAAATGTTGCTCGAACGGCGGGCGAGGGCTCAGGAGCGGCGAGTCGTGCCGGAAACTATCGCGCGCTTCATCCGTGAAGTGGCGCCGCTCGTCCCATTGACGCTGAAGCCGGTCCCTGCGTTACCCCACACCTTCGAACCTGGCAGCACACCGCAAGCGCTTCGGCGATTCGAAACAGAGCCGGATTGGAAGTGCCAATCTCTGGCGAACCGGTATCCCCGGCTTTCAACTGACCGCGAGACGGCCGAGTCGCACAATCTGGAATGGGTCACGCCGGGCCATCCGCTGTTTGAGGCACTGAGGCGCCATGCACTGGCCCAGGCTCAGGACAGTCTCGCTGTGGGAGCATGCTTCTACTCGCTGGAACAATCCGCGCCGGCGAGAATCGATTTCTATCGAGCTCGCATTGTGGACGGATTGGGCTATGTGGTCCATGAACGCCTGTTTGCCGTGCAGGTCGCGGAGGATGGAACCTGTCGCCTGCATGAGCCCAGTGTTCTGGGTAATTTACAGGCAGCACCTCTTCCAAAGACGCTTCCATCCGTCGCCACGTCACATGACGCCCAGAATTGGCTGCAGCAAGAAGCGCTCACACCATTTCTGGAAGAAGTCCGAAAGGAGCGCCTGGATGAGGTGGACCGAATCAGGGCGCACGTCGAACTATCGCTGCAGGAGTTATTGGAAAAGGAAGATCGGCTTATCGGGCGATTTGCCGAAGAAGCGGAAAGGGGAGTGGAAGGGGCCGCGGGCAGTCTCAAGCTCGCGGAAGACCGGCATGCCGTAATGCTCGCCCGGCGAGAAAAGCGGCGGCAAGAACTGGAGCGCCAACGATCGCTGACCCTCCAATCTGTCGAGCGAATGACGAGCATTCTCGTCTTCCCCCATCCGGAACGGAACAAGCCGGAAGTGAAGAATCTTCGACCTGATCCGGAAACGGAAGCCATCGCCATGCGCGTGGTCATCGAGCATGAGCAGGCGCAAGGCCGCACGGTCACCGACGTTCATGAAAAGGATTTGGGGTACGACATCACGAGTTTGGACACGCAATCCGGCGAGCTGCGCCTGATTGAGATCAAAGGCATCGGTGGTGACGCTGGAACGGTTTGCCTCACGCCGAACGAGAAGCGGGTGGCTGAGGATCGTCGCGACTGTTACTGGCTCTATGTGGTCACGCACTGTAAGACGCAGCCGCGGTTTCAAGACCCGATTAAAGATCCGGCACGGCTTGATTGGCACGAGGTCAAGAAAGTCGATCACTACTATTTGTCCGTGGATGCAATGACTCAACCGATGAAAGTCCGTGAAGATTCACCGCCATACAGCGGGCAGAACGAGTACAGGAGTAAGTCATGAACTACCGTGGTTCGCATAGAAGACTCCTGGACAATGCAAAGGCTGCGATCGTTGCCGCGATTGAAATTTACAACAAGCCTTCTTTCCGCTATCGCGATGAGTGTGTAGTTATTTTGCTGTTGAATGCGTGGGAATTAATCTTAAAAGCTATGCTTTCGAAAAGTGGCGCATCGATCTTTTACAAGAAAAAGCGGGGCCAACCCTACCGTACTCTGTCATGGCAAGACGCATTGACAAGTGCTGCAAAGATATTTCCCAGAGGCATCAATGTTCTGCCCGTTCAAAGAAATTTGGAGTTGCTAGGAACCTACCGAGACAATGCGGTGCACTTTTACAATGCAGATGGATTCGGTGCTGTAATGTACTCGTTGACTCAGACCTGCATAAAAAATTTTCGTGATGTCCTTGAAGCAGCCTTTCATCAACAACTAGAAAAAGACATAAATTGGCAACTCCTCCCGCTAGGCATTACCCCACCTATAGATATCATTTCATATATCTCCGGGAAAGGGAGTGCCTCCCAAAAGAAAACGTCCGCAGTTCACCAATTTCTTGCTGGGCTCGCCGAAGCAGCGGAAGAAATTAAAAAGGCCGGGGAGGATAGCGGAAGGCTCATGACGATTTTCAGCGTGAAGCTGGAATCGGTCAAGAAAATCGGCGATGCCGATGTGACAGTCGGTGTGGGGAAAGCAGACGCAACGACTGGACCGCTGGCCATTGTGAAAACTCAGGATCCAAATGTGAGTCATCCCCTTCGCCAAAAGGACATTATCGACCATATCGGTAATCTTCATGGAAGGGAATTCACTGGTCATGTTTTCCAAGCCATAGCTTGGAAGCATGATCTCAAATCGAAGCCGCAGTACTGTTGGAAGGCCAGCGAAGGTGTACTCACTAAATACTCGAATGATGTTATTCCCTATATCAATCGTTTGACTGCATCGGAAGTAGATTCAGCGGTTTCGAGTTACCGACAGTTTCTCAAGGCCCAACAACCAAAGAAGAAAAAGTGATCCCCAAAGAATGTAAACGTCTCGCTGAGGTCGATTTCCCGATTGCCGTGGTGTCGAAGCATGCGGCGCGGGAGAAGTCCATTCGGCATGGACATCCGTCCACCTTGCACTTGTGGTGGGCGAGACGGCCACTCGCGGCCTGTCGGGCGATGCTGCTGGCCCTACTCCTTCCCGATCCTTGTGATGAGCATTGCCCACACGAGTTTAACCAAGAAGCGCGACAACTTCTGAAACAGCTTGTGCGAGGCGTTGGGCCGAAAGACATCGATCTGCGGCAAGCCCTGCTCAAGTTCATCGGCGATTTCGCCAACTGGGACCTCTCAGCCGATCGCACCTACCTAGAAGTGTCGCGTGGGCTCGTAAAGGCAGCGCACGGGGAAGAGGCACCGCTGGTCGTGGACCCGTTCGCCGGTGGCGGCTCGATTCCGTTGGAGGCGTTGCGACTGGGATGCGAAGCTTTCGCGAGTGATCTGAATCCAGTGGCCTGCCTCATCTTAAAGGTCTTGCTCGAAGACATCCCGAGACATGGTCTGGAACTGGCCGACGAGTTGCGGCGCGTATGCGGCGAGATCAAGGCGGCGGCTGAAAAGGAACTTGCTGAGTTTTATCCGCCCGATCCGGACGGGGCGAGGCCTATCGCCTATCTTTGGGCCAGAACGGTTCGATGCGAATCCTCCGGCTGCGGAGCCGAGATTCCCTTGGTTCGTTCGTTCTGGCTTTCACAGAAGCCAAAGAAGAAGCGAGCGTTATGCTGTAAAGTGCTTCGGTCAAAAGGTAAGTCCCCGCGAGTAGAGTTCGAGGTCTTCACGCCCACGAAGGATTCGGACGTTTCTCATGGAACTGTCACTCTTGCCAAGGCGATCTGTCCAGCATGCCGGATGGTGCTTCAGCCGGACAGGGTGAGAGCACAACTCCGAGAACAGCGGGGTGGGGCCGATGTCATTTTTGACAAGAATGGCCACCGTATCGGAGGTGCATTTCTTCTCGCAGTTATGACGATGAATCCTTTGGAACAAGGTCGGCGTTTCCGGGTTGCAACAGACCGTGACTACCAAGCAGTTTCAAAATCGTCAACAGCGCTCCAAAAACTTGCCAAGAATTTTGCTGGGGCTGAACCGATTCCAAATGAGCCTACGCCTCAAGATGGGACAGGAAGTCTAGGGGGTGGTTATCGCACACGGAAATATGGCGTGTACAACTTCGGTGATTTTTTTACGTGCCGCCAGAAGCTGGCCCTCCTAGCTCTGATGCACAAGCAAAAGCCTGGGCTGTTGGTAAATGAGCTTCTTGCACTTTCAATATCGAAGCAGGCCGAGCGGCTTTCCTCTCTCGTTTCATGGATAGCAAGTACTGAAGCACCACGGGGCACCTTCGCTAGACAGGCCTTACCGATCGTATGGGATTTTTTGGAGTTGGTCCCTGTTGTTGAAGACGAGGAATATCCTGAGTTGCTTCACGCTATCGCCGCCGTTGTTGGGTGGTGGAGCCGAGCTCATCCTAGTCCGGGACAAGTCCAACTGGCTGATGCCACAAACTTACCGCTGCCGGATCATGCAGCAAACATTTTCTTTACAGACCCTCCGTACTACGACGCAGTTCCATACGCTGACCTTTCGGATTTCTTTTTCGTCTGGCTGAAGCGTGCACTGCCTAAGCATCCGCTCATGCGAGATCCGTTCGATGCATCCAACCAGCTTACGCCAAAAACACGGGAGGCTGTCCGAGACGAACAAGAGCATTTAGACAATCGAGCGAAAAAGCCTGTCGAATGGTACGAGCATGCAATGCATAAAGCCTTTGTTGAAGGGCATCGAATCCTTCGGGAAGATGGTATTGGTTCAGTAGTATTTGCTCATAAAACAACCGAAGGATGGGAGGCACTACTCTCAGGCATGATAAAGGGCGGATGGACGATAACTGGCTCATGGCCTATAGCTACAGAGCGACCAGGTCGTCTCCGCTCCCGTGAATCGGCTGCGCTCGCTACCAGTGTCCATTTGGTTTGTCGGCGACGAGGTGAGGACGCCTCCGTCGGGGACTGGGGAGAGGTGTATCGAGAATTACCTAACCGCGTTGGGGAGTGGGTTGAACGGTTGCAATCCGAGGGTGTGCGTGGTGCAGATCTGGTCTTCGCCTGCATCGGTCCGGCGATGGAAATCTATAGCCGGTATTCCAAGGTGGAGGATGCTGAAGGACGAGAAATACCATTGGGTGGTAATCCAGAAGCCAGCGAGCCTTACTTGCGGGGCTTCCTCGCCTATGTGTGGGAAACCGTCGGTCGGTTGGCGCTGCAGCAAGTGCTCGGGACGGCAGAGGCGAAAGCCCGCAATGGTGCGGCAGGGGCGCTCGAAGAAGATGCTCGACTCACGGCTCTCTTTCTCTGGACTCTGCAGAGCACAAACGGAGAGGTTGAGGTTAAGGCTGAGGTTGAGGATGAAGAAGACACGCAAGACGAGGATGAGCAAGACGAAACGAGCGGGAAGAAGAAAGCCAAAGGCTACACGCTGATCTTTGATGTCGTTCGCCGCTTCGCCCAGCCGCTGGGCATCCACCTCGATCAATGGGAAGGCCGCATCATCGAAACAGAGAAGGGGATCGTCCGGCTCTTGCCCGTGAGCGAGCGGGCCGAGCAGCTCTTTGGCGAAGACGACGCTTCCGCGGTTGCCACACGCATCGAGCAGGAGGCCCGCCGCAATCCGCAGATGACCTTGGACTTCATGCTACCAGAGCCGGAGGCGCCAGCGATTAGAGGCCGCGGGCCAGGCAAGAAGGGTAAGGTGAAAGCGATCAAAGACGTGAGTGATGAGGCGCTCACTACCAGAAGAGAAGCTACGACTCTCGACCGCGTCCATGCTGCGATGCTGTTACAGTCCAGCGGCCGGGCCAATGCCTTGCGGGCACTGCTCAAAGCCGAGCAGGAGCGAGGGCCGGATTTCCTACGCCTTGCCAACGCGCTCTCTGCGCTCTACCCAAAAGATAGCGAAGAAAAACGATTGCTCGACGCGATGCTCTTAGCTGTTCCGCGGTGAATCGAGCGTTACTCAAAGGAGAGTATACCTATGAGCGAACAAAATCTTCTTCGACGCATAACCGCCAACTCTGAGATCTTTAGTGGCAAGCCGATCATCCGTGGCATGCGGATCTCGGTCGAACTCATTCTGAGCCTGCTGGCCCAGGGAGAAACCGTGGAGGCGATTCTCGCGGACTATCCGGACTTGGAGCCGGAAGACATTCGCGCCTGCCTGGCCTATGCGCATGCCGTTATCGCGCATGATTCACTTGACGCTGTTCAAGTCGGTGGAAAGTGAGGTTTCTCATTGATCGGTGTGCGGGGCATCGCTTGGCTGAATGGCTACGGCAGCAAGGACACGACGTCGTTGAGTCGCGCGAACGAGGGCCCGATCCCGGGGATCGCACGCTCTTGCACTGGGCCGCGTCGGAACAACGAATCCTCATCACAATGGACAAAGACTTCGGAGAAGTCATCTTTAGGGAAGAGGCTTCTCACAGTGGACTCGTGCGGTTGCCGGACGTTCCAGCCACGGCGCGTATCGCGTTGATGGAAAAAGTCCTCGATCGGCACAGTCGGGATCTTGCAGAATCCTCGATCATTACGATTAGAGGCGGACGGATTCGAGTCTCACGGTCCCCATAGTGATCGGAAAAGCTTGAGAGGAGCCTATGGAACCTTGGTACAGAGTCGCGACGCCCCGTCCTGAAGTGCGGGAGGGCCGGTCGTTCAATCCTGACGAGTTCGCCATCGCCCTTGAACAAGTCCTGGCCGGCACTGCTCCCAAGGATTACAAAGACCCCATCCAGTTCTTCAATCGCACCTGCTTCACTCGCGCCTTGCGAGAACACGCGGGCATGGTTCTGCGCCGTCTGTCGGGAAAGACCGAGAACTCGGCGCCAGTCCTTACGTTGGTTACCCAGTTTGGTGGCGGAAAGACCCACACCCTGACAGCGCTGTATCACCTCGTGGAACATGCCAAGACACTAGCTGGTCATAACGGTGTGAACGAACTGGTTAAGAGCGCTGGTCTTTCCGAAATCCCTAAAGCCAAAGTGGCGGTCTTTGTCGGGAATGCCTGGGATCCACGTGAAGGACGCGAGACGCCTTGGATTGATCTCGCTCGCCAACTGGCCGGCGATGCTGGTGTGGCTGCACTTGGACCTGCTTCCAAGACGACGCCTCCTGGGACAGAGACCATCGGCCGTGTGATCGAAGCCGCTGGAGGCAGCGCCCTCATTCTTTGTGACGAGGTGTTGAACTTCCTGAACCGCCATCGTGGGATGGCGGAGGGATTTCATGCCTTCATCCAAAACCTGACGGTTGCCATGACCGGCACCACCCGCGGCGCGGCGATGATCAGCTTACCCCGCAGCCAGGTGGAGATGACGGATTGGGATAAAGATTGGCAGGACAAGATTACAAAAGTTGTCAAACGAGTGGCGAAAGATTTGATCGCGAACGATGAAACCGAGATTAGTGAGGTTGTCCGGCGCCGGCTCTTTGAAGATCTTGGACCCGAGAAAGTCCGAAAGGCCGTGGCAAAGACGTATGCCGACTGGTGTTTTGAACGCCGTGCGCAATTGCCTCCTGAGTGGACGGCAGTCGATACCGCGACCACTGATGCCAAATCACGAGACTTCCTGCGCAGTAGGTTTGAAGCCTGCTATCCATTCCATCCGGCGACGCTCTCTGTGTTCCAAAGAAAATGGCAGGCGCTCCCTCAGTATCAACAGACACGGGGCACTCTTGCGATGTTGGCCCAGTGGATCTCCTGGGCCTACCGCGATGCCTACCAGCGGGCCAGACGGGAACCTCTTATCACTCTAGGCTCTGCGCCTCTAGAAGTCCCCGAGTTCCGAGCGGTGATTTTGGGCCAGTTGGGTGAGTCTCGCCTGCTGAGTGCTATTCAAACCGATCTGACAGACGAGCATAGCCATGCTCGGGCACTTGATGTGGATACGAAAGGACCGCTTCGTGATATACACCGGCGAGTTGGCACCACGATCCTGTTCGAATCATCCGGAGGGCAAGGAGACAAAACGGCCCATTTGCCGGAGCTTCGCTTTGCTCTTGGCGAACCTGAAATTGAGACCACGTCAATTGATAACGCCGCAGTGGCGTTCGAATCGAGAGGCTATTTCATCAGGAAGGTCGGCCATGACGGATTCCGCTTTGGCTTCAAGCCGACTCTCAAGAAGGTCGTCAGCGATAAGCGAGCTTCGCTGGACGATGATGAGGTGCGGAAGGCTGGCTTGATGGTGGTCCGAAAAGAATTCGAGCGTGGTGCGTCCTTACCGTTTGTCACGTTTCCAGAAGATGGGACCGCTATCCAAGATACGCCACGCCTCACTCTGGTGATTCTCGACCCTGAATCTGAATGGCGTGGCAATGGTCCACTTCGGAACACCATTGCCGAATGGACGAAGCAGCGCGGTAAATCACCTCGCCTCTATCATGGCTCTTTGATTTGGTGTGTACGGAAGCCAGGCCGTGACCTCAAAGACAAGATTGAGACGTGGCTGGCCTGGAAAAGCGTAGATAAGGGTCTCGCAGATGGCACCCTCACAGGGGAGTTTGACCGTGCCGATCGCTCGGAAGTAGGCACCAAGGTTCGTGAGGCAGAAGACATCGCCAGGGATGAAGTGTGGGCAAGTTATCGCTATGTCGTGCTCGCAGATAACAAGGAGCCGGACGGGCTCAAAGTTATTGACCTTGGGGCGGGGCATGCGAGTAGCTCCGAAACGCTCTGTGGGAGGGTGCTGACGGCTTTGAAGTCTCAAGCTCTCCTGAATGAATCACCAGGAGCCAGTTACCTTGAGAGAAAATGGCCCCAGGCCTTCAAGGAATCTGGTGCGTGGCCTCTCGTCAGTCTTCGCCAGGCGTTCTTGAACGGTTCAATGGAACGGGTGATCGATCCTGATAGCTATCTGAAAGCGAAGATCCCTGAATTTGTGGCACGTGGAGATTTTGGCCTTGCTTCAGGGCAACAGTCGGGCGGTGGCTATACGAGATTGTGGTTTGAAGAGCTGATGCCGGCGGATGAGATCGCCTTCGATGCGGATGTCTATTTGGTTCTGAAGGCAAAGGCCAAGGCTCTGAAGACAAAGCCCGAATCCCCACAGACCGGTGATCAGCCTCCGATTGCCGAACCAGAGCCGATCACTCCAACGCCTGCGATACCGAGCCCAACGGTCACAGGAGCTAAGAAAACAGTGCACATTACGGGTGCAATACCTCCAGAGATCTGGAACCGACTGGGCACGAGACTCCTGCCCAAGTTGCGGAGTGGATCAGATTTACGACTCGGCTTGGACTTTAGCGTAGACCTTGATGCCCAGCAAGTCGCCATTTTCCTAACAGAGCTGAGACAAGTCCTACAAGACCTCAATCTTGTGCAAGCAATCAAAATTGATGTCGATTAAGTATTACTGAAGGAACAGAGGAGGTACCGGGAGTCTTTTTCATGACAGCAGGAGTCTTTTTCTGACAAGCGCTGCCATTGCCGCATATCTGGCTGAACTCGATCAACGAGCCTCTTCTGCTGAGCCTCTTCCCACCGCTGCATGGCGACTTGATTCCTGCATGATCGCCGCCGCTTCCAAATGTCTTCTTGCCGATGTATCCTGCGCAGCCGTCCCGGCGGGATGGATCACAGCATGGCAGTCTGAAGTTACCCCCGTTTTTTGGACAGGTCGTGAAGCCAAGAAATTATGGTAGAACGACCGTCGCAAAAACCGGGAGACACCTATGGCCCCAAAACGGAAGACCCATTCGGAGGAGTTCAACGCGCGGGTGGCAGTGGAGGCGATCAAGGGGGTGCGGACCCTGAGTGAATTGAGTGCCGTCCATGGTGTGCACCCGACGGTGATTGCCCATTGGAAGCGACAGTTGCTAGACGGGGCGCCGGAGGTGTTCCGGCGAGGTCTGGCGGGCACGGGGCGTAGCGAGGAGGTGGTGACGGCCCCGCTGTACCAGGAGATCGGCCGCCTGAAGATGGAGCTGGAGTGGCTGCGAAAAAAGCTCTGAGCGTGCCGCGGGAGACCCGCCGCGGATGGATCCACGCCGACCCGGGTGCCGTGTCGATCGTGCAGCAGTGTGTGGTGGCGGGCCTGGCGCGCTCGACCTACTACTACGAGCCAGTGCCCGAACGGGCCGAGAATCTGACGTTGATGCGGCTGATCGATGAACTGTACTTGCAACGGCCGTTTTACGGAGTGCCCCGGATGACCGATTGGCTGCAGCGATTGGGCCACGTGGTCAACCACAAGCGGGTGGCGCGGCTGATGCGGGTGATGGGGTTGCAAGCGGTGCTGCCGGGCCCGCACACGAGCCGCCGGCAGCCCGCGCATCCGACGTATCCCTATCTGCTGCGGGAGCTGGCGGTGGAGCGGCCGAACCACGTGTGGTGTGCGGACATCACGTATGTGCCGATGCGGCGCGGGTTCCTGTACCTGGTCGCGGTGCTGGACTGGTACAGCCGCTACGTGCTGGCGTGGGCGCTCTCCAACACGCTGGACGCGCTGTTCTGCCTGGAAGCGTTGGAGAACGCGTTGGGGAGCGGGCAGCCGGAGATCTTCAACACGGATCAAGGGGCGCAGTTTACAAGCGACGAGTTCACGGGGCGGCTGGAGGGCGCGGGCGTCCGCATCAGCATGGACGGGCGCGGCCGGGCCTTGGACAATATCTTTGTGGAACGGCTGTGGCGGAGCGTGAAGTACGAGGAGATCTACCTGCGGGACGACGCCGACGGAGCCGAGGCCTGGGCCGGGTTGCAGCGGTATTTTCTGTTCTACAACACCGAACGACGGCACCAGAGCTTGGGCCGACGGACCCCGGCCGAGGTGCATTTTGGCTGAGTCGAGGGGGCTACTCCGGTATGGACCGACAGGCGATCGCCCCGTATAACCGATCCTGGAGCGAAGTGTTGAAATGCCCCTGCACCCAAACCACGCATTGACGGTTTGTGGCCCGCGCCTCTGGGGAAACAGGAGTCAGAAGAACTCTAAAAGAAAGGAGGGAAGGAGGGAAAGATCCATTAGCTTAATTCAGATGAAAACCTGTCCAAACAATGGGGGGAAGCTCAATCGGACGGGGCGCACTCGGGCCTGCCCGGCTGGAAGGGCAGACACGAAGGGGTCGCGTCATGGCGGGCCCAGGGCGAAGGACGGCTGAGATCGGTGCCGCCGCGACGGCGTGACGCTCCGGCGTCGCCTCACAGTCGCGGTGGCTCAGCGTACGCCCAGGAACGGCATCCTGATGCCATCGCATCATGACGCAACCTGGAGAGTCTGTCCTTCGTCAGCCGGGGTCATCGATTGCACTCACACGATTTCCGGAAGAGCCATTCTTTCTTTGTCCGCGCATCATCATAGGTCGCCACTTTGCCAGCGGTGTTGTCAGTGAGCGCAGAGATTCAATTGATCTTTAGCGCGGAGGCGTGTAACCTCCACATTTATAGCGAGAGGCGGCCATGACGAAAACGCATGAACAGGCGCTTTTAGACAAGCTCAGGAACTTGCCCCCGGAACGACTGGCCGAAGTCGAAGATTTCGTCGACTTTCTGGCGCATCGTCAGGCGGAAGAGCGAGGTTTAACACAGGCCGCCGGACAACTTGCCACAGCGGCCTTCACACGTGTCTGGGATAACCCCGCCGACGCCGCTTATGACCGGCTATGAGTTCGGGGATCTCGTTTTAGTTCCCTTTCCCTTTACGGATCAGTCAGCCACCAAACGCCGCCCTGCCGTGGTCGTCAGCAGCTCCGCCTATCATCGGGCACGCCCGGATCTCCTCATCATGGCCGTCACGAGCCAACAGCCCTCGACACTGTCAGTAGGCGAGGTTCAGGTCCAGGACTGGCGGGGCGCGGGGTTGCTCAAGCCATCCGTCATCAAACCGGTGCTCACCACCATCGATCCAGCTCTCGTGCTCAAGAAACTTGGACGACTCATGTCAACCGATCAAGCCGCCCTCCGACAGGCCTTCACCACTATTCTGGGATAGCCCACTCCTGATTGTCAGAGGACATGATGTTGGCTCTGGCTCGGCGAATGCTAGCGCGCATTGTTCATGAGCGCTTCTGCTGCAATCGCGGATTCGCCGCTGCGCCAAGCCGGCCATGTGTGTGATGCCGTTGATCAGGTCGTCGCTCTTGTCGCCAATCAGCGCTAAGCGGTGGGCGACTTCGCTCTCTTCGTTTTCCTCGTCCTCATCCGTCAGCTTGCTGGTGAGGATCCGACACAGTCTTTGAATGTGGCGGACCTCCGCGAGGAGGGTCTCGGCTGCACTATTACGGCACGCGCTACGACGACCCGGCCTTGGGCCGCTTCCTCTCGCCCGGCACGATCGTGTCCGATCCGCGGCGGCCGCAAGATCTGAATCGCTTCAGCTATGACCGCAACAGTCCCTCCCCCGATACTGACCCAACCAGCCATGAAGGAGAACAGGTCTGTCAGAGATCCTCCGAAATTCTGGAACGACCCGTAATCAGTCCCTTAACTCCCACCGGCAGATGTTTTCAACCATTGCCGCCGGCATCATCGGTGTCAGTTGTGACGAGGAGCATTATATTCCTTTCTGGGGCTCGGCATGCTTGGTAGGATCAACCCTCGTCTGAAATCAAACCCCATTCCAGCGCCTTCTTTCAGATCAGATCTTCGCGGCTGTCGCCATGGTTGCGTCATCTCGGTAGGCCAGTGCATCGGCCTGGAAATAATCCCGTGACGTGTCGGTCGCGAGGCTCTTCAGCCACAGGTAGGTCCGGGAATATCGCTTGAGCGCTTCATTAAAGTTGAAATAGTTGTCATTTATGTAGCGGATCGTCCGGACGATGGGATTGGGATATCGGTCCTTGCTGACTTCGATCGGTCCCGGCTGAGCAAGTAGCTGAACCTTATCTTGTTCTTGTTGTTGCTTCGCCTGTTGCCCGGTTTGTGATGCCTGGTCCTGGGTCGGGCGGTGGTCTGTCTGTTTCGACAGCACGGTCAGGATATTGGCTTGGCTGGCGCCGATCACGTCGTTCAAGCAGAGGCCGAGGATGATCCCTTCCACCGGCTGTGTCGGCAGGATTGTTTCCAGGACATTGGCGTAATCGGCGAGGTTATAACCGGTGACCGAGGCGTTGAGGATGCGCACATCTGGCCATGCCTGCTACAACCGAGAGGGGTAGGTGTCACCGCCGGCTCGGGCACAGACGTAGCGGCATTAGATACGCCAGGTGCCCGAGCGAGCTGTGTAGGAAGCCGGGGCGGTTCGGATCTTCTTCCCAGCGGGCTCATGTATGTGCTAGAAGGACCCTACTCGCGAGGCATCTTCCGGTTGACTGTTTCTCCGTTGCTGCAACGGGTGCACACCACGAATATCGT
>JANRMO010000022.1:0-62777 GCA_040981105.1 Nitrospiraceae bacterium | reverse complement strand
GCGTCGTCAGTCCCAACAACGCCCCGGCCTTCACCTGCGTGAGCTGCTTGTCCATCACCTGACGGATCACATGCACCCGTCGCAACTCTTTGCCGCTCATCGTCACCCTGTCCTCTCCGACCATCCCACCCTCCTTCTGAGGGCCGGGAGTCTATCAATGAAGAGGACATTTCTATCTTGGTGAAAGCGGACATTATCATTTTGGGATTACAGGTGCCAAAGAAGGAGGAGTTGTTTCAACGTAACGGCGCGTTTTTATCGAATCCGGGGTGGGTTCTTCTTCGACGAAGTCCAATTCCAATTGCACCGCAATGGGCAGTCTCTCCGATATTGTCCGCAGATGTTGCAGAAACGCACGCCGTTCTCCGTGTGGTATGGCCAGACGGATCTGGACCGCCCCGGCGCGGGGGATTAGATCCGCTCCAGCCATAAACACCCGCGCTCGCAAGGGCTGCAGTCGGCGTTCAAATCAGCAGCGCGGCAACACGGTCTCTCGAAAGTCGGCGAGCAGATTGTGCGCCCACACCCAGTTCGCGAGGTCGCATCGGTGGTGTGAAAGAAATGCAGGCAGAAGGTGTCCTAGCTCACGTCCTCTTTCAGTTCCTTGTTCCGGTTCTCGGTGTCCGCCTAGTCAGTCTACTTCCGAAGGACCAGTTCGGCCGGATAGGGCACCGAGGTAACGAACAGGCGGTAGATGGAGCCTGGACCTTCGATGAACCGCCGCCCTGCGCTTCGATCCGTTTGGTCAGTTCTTGGCGCAGACACACAAAGCGACGAGTTCGCCCACGCCATTTGGGAAGTCTGGACCGACGCGCCGCGACCTCAATACCCGGAGCAACTCTCCGCCGTTCGATCTCGGCCATCGGCTGGATTATCATCCGGCCAGGAGTTGCGTCAGGCACGCCACGAAGCTGTAGGTGAGCGCTCTGGCCTCCAGGGCATCGAGGAAGGCGGTCTCAAAGAACCCCGCGTCCGCTCGGACAAACGTCATGCCAGGCCCGGCGAGCAGCATCGTCAGCAGTTGTGTCAGAAAGCCGCGCATCTCAATGGCGGTGCCCGCGTGCCAGGCCCTCAGCGTTACCCAGAGCATCTGCCGCCGCTCGCTGAGCCAGACGATCAAAGAATGAGTGGTGAACTTGATGGCAGATGATCTCGTATGCCAATCCTCCTGTCAGCACGGGAGAATTTGGCCACCTACTCCATATCATGGTGACTCAACACCGGACTCCGGGGTCAATGGCAGAGGTGAGGCGGGAGGTGTCGCGTCGGAATCGCGCAACCCCTACGAGACCGAGGGCGGGCCAGATTCCATGGATTCCCCGTGAGACTCCACCACCTGTTGGATGGTGCTGGCGATCTCATCCAGCCCCTCCAGCAGGGCTGAGAATCGGTCGGAAAACGATTGGGACCCTTCAGTGTCTGGTATCGGGACAGATTTGTCCGGCGTCTGTGATAGATGGCGAGATTCCGGCGGAGCGACGGCATCCAGGATGCACAGATCCGGAGTGGAGCTGAGGTCGATGACGGCTGTGATCTCGCTTCCGGAATCTTCGTCCCCTACTCGGACGACGGGTCTCATTGGAAATCGTGGGTGGAGACGCACGACCACCCCTTCATCCCCTGAACTCAGACGGACCTTTGTTCCTAAGGGAAAGACGGAGAGTTGTTCGACGAGGGCCTTGATCACCGTCCGAGAAAAGGCGCCTTGCTCATGCCGCAGCAGTTCCCGCATGGCCTCATGCGGCAGCATGCGGCGGCGATATGGCCGTGGGCTAACCAATGCTTCAAATACGTCTGCCAATCCGATCACCTGTGCGAATGGATGGATCTGACTTCCCTTGAGTCGTAGCGGATACCCCTGGCCCGACCATCGCTCGTGCGCTTGGCGCACCACCGTTGCCAACCATTCATAGTTCGGTCCAAGTTGTTTGATCGCCCTGAAACCCGCCTCGGGGTGTTGTTCCAGAACGGCTCGCTCCTGTGGGGTCAGTTTGCCGGGTTTTTGAATCAACGACGGCGGCACCGAGAAGATGCCGATATCGTGCAGAAGCCCTGCAAGGGCGAGGTGCTCCAATCGGTCGTGGCGGTAGGCAAGCCCCAGGCCGATCTTGGCAGACAGGATTCCCACGTGCACGAGATTGGCAATCAGCCTGTCTCCCAGCGGAGCCGACAGGGCCTGGACCACGAGGGTCTCCGAGCGTTGGAGCGATAAAGTCATGCCTTTGGCAATGTTCGTCAGCTCGGTGAGATCGAGCGGGTCCTCTGACTGGATCGTCCGACTGAGACGGGACAATTCCCTCGTCGCCGCCTGGTACCAGTCTGTTGCATCGTCCTGTGGGTCGGTCATTACCGCCTGATCCATCACGGTCCTCCCGTTACAATACCTTCAGAGCCTGTGCAACGAGAGACGGTCCAATGCAATCAACCGCGTCCAGCGACCCGATCAGCAAACAGAGGTCGCAGATGGAGTTGATAACACGACACACACCGCCGGACTGCCGGTGAATTTCGGACTGGGCCTCCTTCGAGAATATATCTCGGGCCGCCCCCGCGGATCGGAGTCTCGTGGTGATATAGGCCCGTGTCTCCTCCTCGTCGAACGGCGGCAGGTGGCAGTGCAGTGCGATGCGTTGGTTGAGTTGGAGGATGCTGCGTACCCGGTCCGCAAGTTCCGGCTGTCCCATCAGCAGGAGGGTCAGCAGAAACTGATGGTTCAATTGAAAATTCAGCAGAAGCCGCAGTTCTTCGAAAATCCGATCTTCCCCGATACTCTGGGCTTCGTCGATGATCAACACCGTGGCCAAACCTTGGCGATGATTCTGGAGACACCGGTCGTGCAGGCGGTGCATCAGCTCCAGCTTACTCCCCTCCGGACTCAGGCCAAACTGATACACAATTTCGGCAAGAAACTCCACCAGAGACAGCGCCGGATTGGTCACGAGTGCGATGTCATAATGGGATTGATGAAGGGAAAGCACGAGCGCCCGGCTGAGCAATGTCTTGCCGCAACCGATCGCTCCAGTCAGCAAAAGTGCTCCCTTTCGAGCCTCGATGCCGTATTGCATTCGCTGGCGGACAGTCTCGTGCTTCGCCGACGGAAAGTAAAAGCGTGGATCGGGAACATTGTCGAACGGTCGAGCCTGTAAGCCCCAGAATTCTTCATATGCCATCGGGTTGCCTCAATGCCTGACGATTGCCGCTGGTCTTACCCGTGCGGCACCAGGCGGCCCGGTAGGACGAGAGATTGTGGGGTTCCTCGTGTCGAACGTCCGTGGTCTAGGCCGCAAGCAGTTGAACGATGGCCGCTCGTTCCGCCCGCTCGGCTTCGAGCCAGCTCTGGGCGACCGACGCCATTCCGCTCAGCCGAATTTCCACCGCTCCGAACCGATGAGCGGATATCGTCAACCGGCGCTCGGTCACAATCTTTATGAAGGAGGACAACCCCTGAAAGAAATGCAGCAGCGCCACGGCCTCGCGTTGCCGTGCTTGATCGACAAGCTGGTCGATTCCTTGGAGCCATTCCCGAGTTTGATCAGGAAAATGGTTCACAGTTGGCTCGCGTGATATGGATTTCAAGGCCGTGATCACCGTGCTCAGGGCTGGTAGGGTGGCCTGCACTCGGCTCACAAACTCTTCGTGATCCCGACAGACCTCGTCCATCTGCGCGAGGATCGTCGACGTGTCCACTTGGGAGACTCCTCCCTCCAGATCTTGCTGGACGCGTCGAATCACGCTGTCGATGACGGATCGGACGACCGGCGTCGTGCGCATCTGCGCCCGGCGTAGTGTGTGGAGTGCGTGCAACAGTTCCTTGGCATGACGAAAGCCTGGCTTGTGGGCTTCGAAGGTGACGGTTGCGGGGATGCCGGTGCTGGAAGCGACCAGCAGGGTGATGTTTCCAAGCGCGCCGCGAAGGTTGGCAAGTGCATCGACAGCGGCCACCGAGTCTACGGCGCGGAGGTGATCCAACACGGGAAGGAGACCAAACACCTGTTCCTGAATAGCCGGCAGATCGATTGTTGCCGCAGACCCACCTAGACTGGTGATGCCGCGGGCGATGACGTCCAGTGCATCGAACCTCTCCGAGGGATCCAATGAAGTGTGGAACCGGACGAGCGCCTGCTGAATCTGGGCAAGCCACTCGTAGGCTTCGGCGGCGAAGAGTTCAAGTAGTTCACGCTGAAACTCATCGCCTGCGGCCGCCGGTTCTGTCATGGTTTTGTGAAGAGAGGCTAAAAGGTTGTCGGGCGTTGGGCTGGTCGTGTTACCGACCGGAGTGGCTCCCCAGTTTTGACGCGAGCCCCGCGATTTCTCCAAGCTTCCGAGCCATGTCTTCCAGGCGTTTGTTGGATTGCTCAGCGGCATGCTCCGCCTCGCCCAGCCGGCGGGTGAGGGCGTCGTTGCGTTCCCGCTCCAATGTGAGTGTGTGCTCGAGATCGGGGAGCCGATCCGCCTTGGGCTTGAGTTCGGCGAGTTCCTCTGCTAATTGCTCCGCGCGTTCCCGGGCGGATGCAACCGCCTGCTCTAATTCAGGCACCCGTGTGGCCAAGGATCTTGCGTGAGCGAGATCTGCATTCATCTGCTCGATCTGTTGATGCGCGTCACTCAGGGCGGCGTGCGCCGCGCGCAGTTGATCTCCAAGCACTGTCGCTTCGCTCGTCCGCGTATCGAGATCGGCTTCGATCGCCGCGCGCTGTTGGAGCAAAGCCTCACGCTCGGCATGGACTTCCTTCAAATCGGACTCTGCTTCAAGCAACCGCGCGGATTTCTGTTCGAGATCGGTCATTTGTTTGACCAGCTCCGCTTGTGCTGCTCGTTCCGCCACCAACGTTGCTTGGAGTTCCTGGACCTTTTCCACGGTCTCTTGAGCTCCGGCCAACTCCTGGACCAACTCCGTTATACGGGCCCGCTCTTCTTCCAGTGTGTGTGCGATCTCCCGCGCGTGCTGCGCTTCCGATTCAGCCGCAGTTTGCGCCTCCGACAATGCGGCGGTCAGGTGGGCGAGTTGCTCCCGTTCGGCCGATAGTGCCACCTCGGCTTCCTGTCCTCGCTTCGCTTCCAATTCCAGATCAGAGGCGCGTCGTGTCAATTGTGCGACGTGCTCTCGCTCGGTACGCAACTGATCTTCCAGAGATTCGGCGTGCGCCTGTCGACGGTTGGCCTCCTCCAATTCATGAAGTAATTGGGCGCTACGGTCGCGTTCCTGGGCGAGGTCTTGTTCGATTTCCTTCAGGCGGCTAGCCGCTAGGCGATACGAATCCAGTTCATGGTCCGCTGTCTGTTGGGCCGATACCGGAGGAGCGACTCGTGCCGAATCAGCCAACTTAAGCGCAGCAGGTGGGGCGAGGGTCGGAGCCTGAGCCGGTGAGGATTCGATCGGCTGTCGCTTCCGTAGGAGAGCGGAGACGCGGTCCTGCAGCGACGTTCCTTGAAACGGCTTCTTGAGCACGCCGTCCGCGCGACAGGATTCCGCCTGCTTTGTGACATCGTCATTGACAATGCCGGAAATCAGCAGGACTGGAATGGCCGCAAACTTTGTGTGCGAACGGACATACCCGCAGACTTCATAGCCGCTCTTGTCCGGCATGATGACATCAGAAACCACAATGTCCGGCGGGTCGTGTTCCAGCAATGTGATCGCCTCCTCGGCGTTGGCGGCCAGCGTGACATTCAGCCCCGCTTCCTTCAGCAGGCGCTCCGCCACCTTTCGTACCGCGATGCTGTCATCGGCAACTAGAACACGCGGCATAGGGCTCTCCCTGGTCTGGAGCAGACGCTCATGCGGTTACACTCTCCTGTGTTGTCCCAAGTGTCCGGAGTGACAGCATCGGCACCTCAAGATGGGCTACCTGACAGACCTGCCATACCCCGGGATAGAGGCCGGACGCAGGTCGAATCATATCAGTCCCGACCGTTTCCAGCGAAGGAATTTCAGAATCAATCCGGACAATCAGCGGTCCCTGCACATGCTTCACCAGTAAGGCCAGTGGAGCCGAATCCCGAATTGGGAGGGAAAGTTGCGCGGCCAGGTCGTACACGGGCAAGACATCATCGTGTTGGCGGGCCACGGCGGTAATGAATCGCGTGGAGCTGGGGATCGGCATGGTTGCCGGCCAGGCCTGAACCCCGTTGACTTCCTCCGCTCGCGCGGCAAAGGTATGTCCTCCGATCCGGAATACCAGGAGTTGGAAGGCGGTGACCACCGAGCCTGGTCTACTCGCCTGATTGACGTGTCTGAGCATTTCGGGTCCATCTCATAGATCGTGAAGAGAGTCGGCGGAGGAGCGCCCGGGAATTCACCGCCCGGTTCATGTTGGCAAAGGAGATCGTGCCTCTAGCACACATTATTCACGTCTGCTCCTACTGCCGTCGTCATACGATTCGTTGCCTTTCGCCATGCAATGGGTTCAACGCGTGGTGTCTTAGGAGCCGATCGCATTGCCCAATCGCCGGTCGGATTGATCCTCTTGAACGAGCCAGTCCGGGTTAATCAGGAGAGCAACCGAATCCTGGAACAGAATCAGTCCCCGGAACCAGGTTCGTTCTTCGCCGCTGAACAGCCGAGGTAGCGGCAGAATGTGTTCGCGGCGAATATCGATCAATCCGAGGACCTGATCCACGGAGCTGGCGCAACCCCATCGATCCCGACTGTACAGCACGGTGCGAGTATCCGAGGTTCGACCAGGGTCCGGCAGCCGGAAGCGTGCGGCCAGATTCATCGGTGCGTATCGCTCTCCGAGCAGTACAATCTCTTGTCTCGCGTCGAACTCCCGCTCGGTGAAGACCCCGCGCACACTTTCCGCCCAAATGGCCAGGTACGTGCGGTGGAGGCGAACGAGCAGGAAGCGTGCGGTTTGGGAAGCGACCGTGTCCGCGGCTACACGTTGACGAAAAGCCATGTCGTTTGCGAGCGCGCCGGGCGCCCGTCTCCCTTACGTCCGTGTCGAGCTAGGTAGTTGCACCCAGCGTTCGACCTCAGCAATCAGCGCCCGCTCTTCGACTGGCTTGGCGATGTACCCGCTGGCCCCGATGTTCAATGCCAGTTGACGATGTTTGTCTCCGGCTCTCGTGGTCATCACCACGATGGGGAGCGTTTGGGTTTGAGCTCGGCCCCTCAGCGCTTGAATCACTTCGTATCCGTTGAGTTTGGGCATCTCCAGATCGGTGATGACGAGGCGATAGCGATTGGCGGCGGCTTTGCGAAGGCCGTCCTCGCCGTCCACCGCGGTCTCGACCGCATAGCCGGCGCTTTCCAGCATCCGCGCGACGAACTTTCTGATGCTGAGCGAATCGTCGATCAAGAGAATGGATGGGCCGGAAGAGGGTTCAGTCTGGACGGTTGCATCGGATGACGAGGACCGGTCGCTCAGTTGAAGCGGTTCGGCTGGGTGTATTGCTGCAAGGGCGGTGGCTCGGTCCGTTTGCCCAATTCTGGTGACGTCCACGACCAAGATCACACGTCCTTCTGGATCGATCGAGGCACCACCGAAGGCGGATCGTTCGAGCACTTTGAGGGAGCCGAGCGACTTGACGACGATTTCCTGGCGGCCCAATAATTCATCAACGGCGAGGCCCAACGAGCCGTTGGGCGCCCGGACGATGACAATGGGCGACAGCTCCGGAACCTCGGTGAAAA
Organism: Nitrospiraceae bacterium; assembly: GCA_040981105.1. Taxonomy (GTDB): domain Bacteria; phylum Nitrospirota; class Nitrospiria; order Nitrospirales; family Nitrospiraceae; genus Nitrospira_G. The sequence continues at coordinate 55,141 of JANRMO010000022.1, read as the reverse complement.
CTCCGCTCAGGGCATGCGTGAGCGATTGCACGGGAATGGCCTCTCTCCCGACCTGCAGAACCAAGTCCGATGCAACTCGTTGCAACGAGTCTCGTGTGGGAATTGTGACCTCGCGGACACTCGGCAACGGGATGGCATAACGTTGAGCGCCAGCGCGCACGATCAATGCGGTGGCGATCAGGAGTGTCAGCGGAAGACTCAATGTGAACTTCGTGCCGACTCCCCTTGCCGTTTCGATATCGACGAATCCGTTCATGCTTTCGATCACCTTCTTGACGGCATCCAGTCCGACGCCACGTCCGGCTTGGTCTCCGACCTCGTCGGCCGTCGAGAAACCGGGCGCAAAAATCAGCTTCATGGCCTCCGATTCGGGCATGGTTTTCGCCAGCGACGCGGAGACGAGGCCTTTGGCGACGGCTTTCGCTTTGACCTTCTCCGTATCAATCCCCGCTCCGTCGTCCTCAACTTCGATGATCACGGCGTTCCCTCGATGGGCAGCATGCAAGTAGACGGTCCCGACAGCCGGCTTACATTGCGTGACGCGGACGCCGGTCGGCTCGATGCCATGATACACCGCGTTGCGAACCAGGTGGACAAGTGGTTCGACCAAACGTTCAACGATTCCGGTGTCCACCTCGGTATGTTCACCGGACGTAACCAAGGTCACTTCCTTGCCGGTGGCACGAGCCATCTCGCGGACGGCTCGACGGAAGCGTGTGAACGGGGTTCCGATCGCCACCATTCGGGCTCGGGCGATTTCGTCCCTCATGCCGAGCGTGAGGTGTTGGAGTTGGCTCATGTCTTCGCGCGCGTGACGGATGGAACCCGATAGTTGCGCCATTGCTTCCGTGACATCGGCAGTCACTTCCGAAATGCGCCGCGCAAGGATATTGAAGTCGTCGTACTTATCGAATTCCAATGCGCCAAAGTCCTGCAAACCTGGAATGTGAGCCGCGCTTGACAGAGCGTCGGCGGAGGGAGTTGTGGCTGGAAGGGTGAACGAATGCTTTTCTTCAAAACTCCTGACCGTGTCCACCATCTTGCCTTTGTAGGATTGGACCTGATTTGACAGGTGCTCTAACACGAGCAATCGCTGTTCGAGGCGCCCTCTTCCAATCACCAGCTCACCCACCAGATTCAGTAAGCGCTCCAACCGTTCCCTATTGACGCGAATGACGTCGTGTCCCTGTGGTCCGGCGGCCTCCTCGGACGGCGGCGCTTCCCGACCGTCTGACGCAGGTAGTGCGGTTTGTTCCGCCGGCGATGTCGCCTGCGCCGACGCCACTGTTCTTGAGGCAGAGTCGGACTTAGCGAAGCCCTGGAGCTCCTTGGCGACGGCACGGAACCGTTCGCGGACCTGTGCCAAGGTTGAAGGGTCTCGACGCATGAGAAGCCGGACGACGTCGATGGATCGAAAAATGAGGTCCGTCATCCCGACAAGGAGCTCCCGTCGCCCCTCCCGTAACGAGCCCATAAGGTCTTCCACATAATGGACAAGGTCGCCGATGGAGGTGAAGCCCACTGTCAGGGCGGAGCCTTTGAGCGTGTGGGCGCTTCGGAACAACTGATGGATCAATTCCATGCTGTCCGGTGTCTTCTCCAATTTCAGCAGCAGGGCCTCAAGTGTATCGAGATGTTCCTGAGCCTCAGGGACAAAATAGGAGAGCACCTCTGGGTCGAGTCCGGGAAATAAATACCCGAGGGTCAGTTCCTCAGGGTGATGAGTCGATTCGGCAACAGAGGCGTCTTCTTGAGCGGTGACGACAGCACCCCCTGACGGCATGGCTGTTGGAGATCCGGTCTGCTGCCCGAGGTCGGACCCTAGCATGCTGGCCGGTCTCGTGGCCTTGAGCCTCGACATGAGGGCCGGCACGGAGCGCTGGAGCGAATCAAGCTGGACAGGTTCTCTGGCCAGTAGTTGCCGAACGATGCGCACGGTCTCCGCTGTCAACTCGAGCAAGGGTGCAGAAATGGCGCTGCGATCATCCCGCGTTTCGCACAACCGCTCCTCGAGAGGAAGGACGACATCGCCGATGACCGTAAACCCGACGGTATGAGAAGATCCTTTGACTGTGTGGACGGAGCGGAACAACTGATGGACACGATCCGGGTCGTCAGGGTTGGCGGAGAGATGCTCCAAATGACTCTGAATTCGAGCCAAGTGCTCTTCCATCTCCGGGATGAAGTAGGACATGACTTCGTTGTCAATGGTCGGTATGAGGTATGATGTATCAAGGGGGTGGGCCTGAGAGGGCTCCTCCGTCGCCTTCAGCAGCATCAAGACCTCGGCATACTCGGACTCGACTGCCGTCAACGAATCAGCCAATTCCTGGTGACTATGGGCGATACTGTTGATCTGCAGTTGTGCCGCGTCCACCAGCGCACGGAGCGTTCCCACAACACGCGGCCAGTCCGAACTTGAGAAGTCGGTGGTCCGTTCGAGGATGTGCTCCAGCATGTCGCAGAGCTTGCCGAGTATGGGAAACTCATAGAGCAGAGCCGCTCCTTTTGTCCGGTGAGCCAGGGTCTTCTGTTCATGGGCCACCTGAGGACTTGGCAGGGACTGATCGGCTGGATTCAGCGCTGCCTGCATGCTGGACACGGCATCGCTGGATTCAGCGACAAAGATGTCGACGAGTTGATTCTTATCGAACTCGCTGCTCATCGAGCGCAGTCTCCTGATTCGTGGTCAACTACCGGCTCACCCCAGTTCTGTTACGCGAGCTTGAACTGGCTGACTTGCGCGGTCAGTCCTTCAGCGAGTTTGGCCATTTCTTCGATGGTTTGCCGGGTCGTCTCCGTCGCTTTTTGCGTCGCCACGGCGCCGCCGGTGAAGTCTTTAAGCGAGCGCCCTACGCGCTCGGTGGAACTGGTTTGCTCGGTGGCGGATGTCGCGATCGCAACGGCCAGCTCGGCCGACCGCTTGGCGATGTCTGAAATTTCCGAGAATACCTCACCTGTTTTCAACGCTGATTGCGATCCGGCTTCCACGGCCTGGGTTTCGTGTTCCATGGACACCACGGCGTCCTGCGTTTCAGACTGGATGCCCTTGACTAACTCCGTGATTTCACGTGTGGCTTGCGTGGAGCTTTCCGCCAGCTTACGGACTTGGTCGGCGACGACCGCAAACCGGGCGCCTGCTTCGCCCGCACCGGCCGCCTCGATCGCGGCATTCAAGGCGAGTAGGTTCGTCTGTGACGCGATGTCTCGAATAGTAGACACGATCTGCGAAATCTCCAATGAACGGTCGCCTAGCGCCTTAACTTGCTTAGACATTCGCTGTACGGCAGCGCGAATGTTTTGCATATCTTGTACTGTGTCCTGCACGGCTTGCCGACCCTTCTCGGTGGCGGACAACACCTGTTTGGCGCTTTCCGAGGAGGCAGACGCCGTATCCGCCACCTGGCGCATCGAGGATGTCAGCATCTCTACCGCGCCCAGGGTGCGCACGGACTCCTCGGCTTGATGCTTGGCGGTTCCGGACATTTGGGATGCTGTATCGCGCAAGGACCCGGCGGAGCGATTGACTCGTTCGGCTGCTTCGCGCACCTGACCGAGCAATTTGCCGAACCGCGCCAGCATCAAATTCAACCCGTCGGCGAGGTTCCCAAACATGTCGGCCGTGACTTCGCCGCGTTTGGTCAGGTCGCCTTTCCCGATTTCGGAAACCATCACGAGGAAGGCCATGAGCCGTTTTTGCATGGTGTCCCGCTCTTCCTCCGTTTGCAGGAGGGTAGTCAACCGATCCAACATGGCGTTAAAGGCCTTGGCCATCTGACCGAACTCGTCGTGACTCTCGACCTTAGCCCGCGCCTGGAAGTTTCCGCTGGCCGCCTGAGTGGCGACCTCCGCGATGTGAATGACGTTCCGGGAAAAGAAACGAGCCAAGCGGTAACCAAACCACAGGCCGAGGGCGACGGCCAGCACACCACCGATAAGGAGCAACTTTACCCCATTTGCGGCGATGGCGGTGGCCTCCTCGTTGAGGTCCTTGGCGATGTCCTTCATGGTCGTGACCTGCTCGCTGTGGCGAAGGACTGCCTGATCGAAGATGGGCGTCAGGTTCACGGTCAACGCTAAGATACCGAGGTCACGCAGCTGTTGAGCCTGTTCGGGCGAGAGGGTCCGATCGAAACTATCCACATATGCCTGTGCAGAGTTCTTGGCCTCCGTGAAGTAGCGTGTGAGAGCTGGCTTGAGCTGCGCGAGATCAGCCGCCTCATCCCGTCCCGACCGCGACACGCGCAAGGTCGTCGATTCGTATTCGTGCAGCACCCTCATCACGGTGTTTTCATGTTTCGAGAGTCTGGTCGCGTCCGCTTCCACATCGCTTTTGCGTGCTGCTGAAGCCATCTGAAGCAGAATCTGATGGTGGTCGGTCAGCGAGGTTCCCATTTCCGAGAAATCCGCGAGCGGTACGACGTAATCGACATAGGTTACCTGTGATTGACCGGCCAGTTGGCGGAGCTTGAAAAATCCCAACCCCGCGACGAACAAGATGATGAAACTCACCAGGCCGAATCCCACGATCAGTTTCGCCTCCGTGCGTAGGTCGCGAAACCAGCTCATGGATTCCAGACCGACGCCCTTCCTCTTTTTCATGACTGCCTCCTCTAGCGATGACACGGCTTGTGTTGGAAAACTGGGTTCCGGAGTTCAACGGAGAGGATGAATGTAATGACGATGGGCATAGGCAACGACCTAACCTCGCTCGATGATCGAGAACAGCGTCGGGACTTCAATGAGTCCGCCCATCTTACCGTCAATCGGGAGCAGCGCGGCAATGAACGGTTGTGCGATTCGGTCGGGCTGTGTCGGCGGCGTGAGCAGCGCGTCTGCCGACACGGTGCGAATCTCCGGCACATCGTCGATCATGAGCCCGGCTTGTTGAGAGCCATGTTTGATCACCACTGCCAGTTTTTGGAGGATGGAAGGATGTAGCAATCCCAGCGCCGGTCGCATGTCGACCAACGGCATGACGGTGCCCCGCAGGTTCGCCACGCCGACAAGAACAGACGGCATCTTCGGGACGGGAGTTACTGACTCGATCGGAAACACCTCCCTTACATATCGCAAATCGATAGCGAACAACTCACCCGCGATTGCGAAGAGACAGGCGCGGAAAGTGTGCGTGGATGCGGCGGAGGTCGTCGGAGACAGAACGGGCACGGCTACCTGTTTCATGGCTGATCAAGGCCGATCATGTCTTGTCACGGGTTGGCGGGCTCTATCGTCGACGGTCAATGTATTGCCCGTTTCACGGCGGCCAGTAGTTCTTCCGCTTTGAAAGGCTTCACGACATACCCGTTGGCGCCCTGTTGTTCTCCCCAAAACTTATCGCTGTCCTGCCCCTTGGAAGTGCAGAGCACGACGGGAATGTGTTTGAACCGGTCGTCGCTCTTCAAGTCGCGGCAAGCTTGGAAGCCGTTCCTGCCAGGCATGACCACATCGAGGATCACCAGGTCCGGTTTCTCCATTACGAGCTTATCCTCCAGCTTATCCGAATTGGGATACGTAACCACGGTGTGATTGGCTGCCTTCAAGTATCCCTCAATGATTTGTAATTCGGAATACGAGTCGTCACAGACTACGATCTTGCTCATAAATGCCTCCTTCGTGAATCTATGGGGTTAAACATGATGGGCTCGGCGGATGTCAGCCAGAGGCTTGCCTATCTCATGGGATAGACGATGCTGAGCGCGCCTGCAAGTTCTCCTTCCTTCCATCCTTCCTTGCGCATGCCGGTGATGTCCCGCTCGCCTTTTGGATTCCCGTGGCAGGACAGACACGATGGGCCGGCGTATTCCGGGTCCATCAGACGGTAAACCGGCTTGCCGTTCATCATCGTCGCTTTGGCATAGGGCTGTCCTTTCGGATGTCGGGTGTCGGAGAATAATTTAAGCACCTCCGATTCGAATTCATCCGGACGATTGTTCGGGTTGCGGTAGTCGAAACCGGTCAATTTGATGCGGATACCGGTTTTTCGATAGAACCGTTCCCCGGTCTTACGGGCAAAGACGGCGGGAAGAAAGCCCTTGAATCCGACACCCTGCTTGTTAATGACGATCTGTGCCTCGTCAACAACCTCCCGTTCGGCCTCAAGGAGGCTCAACAGGATATTGGCCTGCGGTAGATTGGTGGGGCGTGTTAGGTCGATCTTGGTTTGATTCCGGAATCGGATGATGACCTGTTCCGCCAGGAAATCTCCGGTAAAGCCTTTGTTGCCCTTGGAGGCATCGTTGATCAATTCCTGGTGTTCGGAGACGGTCGCTCGTCCAGCCTTGACCAGCCTAATGAGCAACTCGCTCGTTTCAGCTTCGTCAGTTGCCCACGACTGTGAACCTACCCCAAAGACGGCGGCCCAGACCATGAGACAGGCACACAACATTGAGCGGGGGGTGATCATGGAATCCTCCTTCACAGAGCGACGGTGGCAACGACATGCGCCAAAGCGGTAAGGAGCGGCGGTAATGGGGCTCAACGCACAGCGACGTCACTAGACTTGATTATCAGATAATCCGTATCTGTCAAATACATGCGCGTATTCGATCATGGTCCAGAAGGTTGTTTGATGAACCGATCATCGATCAGATGAGACCTGGCGGAAGCGGACTAAATGGCGCAGAGGCGATCAAGGACCGAGCTGTAGGGACGTGCAGGAGAGATCCGGCCGAACCACTCGCGTCAATGGAAACTCATCCTCTTCACGGTGTTCCGCGAGAGGTTATGAGGGGCGAGACTGGAAGAAAGGACTCAGCGATTGGCACCCCCCTCGTGCTGGTGACAGAAGTCCGAGAGGGCCACGCAAGGGCAGGCCACGATCCGCTGGGAAACTACGGCGCCCCGGAGGACGAATGTCGATCCCAGAGGACTTCGCATTCGTCTCGAGAGTGGGTGATCCACCGGGCCAGGACAAATAGGGCATCGCTCAGACGATTGAGAAAGGTGATTGCCACTTTCTCTGCCAATTCTTGGCGGGAGAGACGAACACTGTGACGTTCGGCGCGTCGGCAGATTGTACGAGCCAGGTGGAGTAGACTCGGTACGAGACTGCCGCCCGGAAGTATGAATTCTTTCAGCGGCGGCAAATCCCTCTGGCAGGTGTCGATGAGCCGCTCCAGGCGGACAACATCCTCTTGAGAGATCCGGGGCATGTTCGGGAAGGTCTGTCCCGGTACCGTTGCCAGTACCGCGCCGAGGTCGAACAGTTTATTCTGGATCCATCCCAGCTCCCTGTCCACCACTGTCGATTTAGGATCAGTCCCCTGACAGACAGGGGTACAGGCGCGGACGACCCCGATGATCGAATTGAGCTCATCAACTGTGCCGTAGGCTTCCACTCGCTCGCTGTCCTTCCACACCCGTTGGCCTCCTGCCAGTCTGGTTAGTCCGCGATCGCCGGTACGCGTGTAGACTTTGGTGATTCGCATACCCCGCTTCTTCGTCTTCATCTTCATCGGTGCCCCTTCCTGAGCTGGTCTGAGCGGCTATGGACGGATCGTCCGAGGCCTTTAATGATGGCCATGAGGTTCATGTGGCGCTCAAGGTGGTCGGCCCATCGATCTAATGCGCTGTCGAGAACAGCGGATGGAGATGGTGATGGCGGATACGACACTGCTGGGAGTCCCTTTCTGGTCCTCGCTCGGTTAACCCATTCCCGACGAAACAATGGATGGTCGAACAGACCATGGATACTCGTGCCCCATACCCGGCCTCCGAAGGCCCATGTTCCCTCGTCCTCATCCGAGTCTAGAGCGAGGGCATCTGATCCATCCTGAGTCTCAGGTCGGTGGAGTGCAAAACATGGCCGCCTTGCCTCTCCGATGATCCGGCCCATGTGGATTTCGTATCCTTCGATCACACAGCCGCGCAGCCCTTCGAGCGCTGAGACCTGTCCACGGATGCGTCTGCAGATCTTCGGCGATCTCAACTCGACTCGGATATTCAAGAAATTCAAGCCCGGGGAGGAGCCGCCGCCCTCGAGGCCCTCCGGGTCACGAATGTCACGACTCATCATCTGGTATCCGCCACAGATACCGATCAACTCCCCTCCGCGATCTACGAAGGTCTTCAAGACGGGTCCGAATCCGCGCTCAGTCAGATACTGGAGGTCGGCAATGGTATTTTTGGTGCCTGGAAGGATGGCCACGTCGGCGGCGGCCAACTCCTCGGGAGTTCTGACATATTGCAGCCGCACATCTTCCTCGCGTGCGAGGGCATTGAAATCGGTGAAGTTACTCAAGCGAGGGACTAAGACCACGGCGACATTGACGGCGGAATCCGAAAAGATCTGTTGGGGAGTCGATATCAAGTCCAGACTGTCTTCCTGATCGAGATAGGCATCACGGAGAAACGGAATAAGCCAAACGGGCAGCCCGGTCCGGGATTCAAGGTATCCTACGCCATCGGAAAACAGGTGAGGGTCTCCACGAAACTTGTTGATGAGGAGACCGACCACGCGACGGCGTTCGTCCGGCGTCAGCAGGTCGAGCGTTCCAAGCACTTGTGCGAATATGCCTCCGCGATCGATGTCTGCCACAAGGAGAACTTGGGCGTCGGCCCAGTGAGCCATCCGCCAGTTAACCAAATCATGCTCGCGAAGGTTCACCTCCGCGGCGCTCCCGGCTCCCTCGATGACGATCACCTCGTAGCGCTCGGCGAGCCGATCGTAGCTTTCATGCACGATCGTCCATAGGTCGTCTCGACGGTCGAAGTAGGCCTGTGCCTCCATTGAATGGAGCGCCTGACCTCGAATGATGACTTGGGAGCGCCGGTCGGATTCCGGTTTCAATAAAATCGGATTCATATCGACATGCGGTTCCAGTCCACAGGCTCGCGCCTGGAGCGCCTGTGCCCGTCCGATCTCTCCACCCTCCGGCGTCACGAACGAATTCAGCGCCATATTTTGTGCCTTAAAGGGAGCCACGCTGATGCCTTGGCGGGACAGGAGACGGCATAATCCTGCCGTTACCGCGGTCTTCCCAACATCAGATGCTGTTCCCAACACTGCGAGAGCGCGGGCACGGGGTTGTGCGAGATTCATGGTGCTTTGCTCACGATTGTGTATCAGCGGGTTCAGAGATCCATAGGTCATCATGATGTTTCAGAAGACCGGACTGGAACCCCGCCATGGGGTAGCTGTCCTCCCGCGATGGCAACCGCGGCGTGCAACCGGATGGAGACACCAGGACACCGGGCTTCCTGACTGGCGACTCAATCCGCCTATCTGCCGCGTGACAGGTCGGTCTGATAACCGCGATCATAGCCCGGAATCTGATGGATCAGGCTGAATGGAATCGGTGGTCGAAGGATCGGAGCGGAATACCTGAGCCAGGTATTCCAGTCCTTCGACAATACGTGGACCGGGGCGATCCAAGAGGTCGCTGTCCACCAATACGACCCGGGGATGTCTGATGGCCGATAGGGCTGACCGCTTTCGCCATTCGGACAACCAGGACTCGAAACCAGAGACCGCACCACCTGCCGGAAGGAGAATAATGTCCGGATTGCTCTTGAGTGCGGTTTCTATGGAAAGCCGTGGAAACGCTGTCGTTGTGTCCGCGGCGATATTGGCGCCGCCTGCTATCTCGATGAGGTGATGAACAAAGTTACCCGGTCCGACGGTGGTCGAAGGATCGCAGCTGAATACATAGAGCACCTTTGGGCGGGGGCGGTCAGCCGAGGGCGTAACGATCTGTTTGATCCGTTGGCGCAATCCCCCCACTAGCGCATCTGCCGCCTTGCCGCGATCGAGCAGTCGGCCTAGTGTTGAAAGGTGTCGGAGTACATCATCGAGTGTCTGAGTTTCGAAGGAAAAGAAAGGAATCTTCAGTTGAGACATCCGTCGAGCGGCATCGTCGCTCAGATATCCTCGTGGAGTCAGCAAGAGGTCCGGATTGAGCCGAACTATGCATTCGATGCTCGGGGTTGCCCCGCCGACTTTTGGTAGAGCCATCGCCTCGGTCGGAAAATCGCAAGACGAGGTTACCCCGACCACGCGACCGCCGCCATCCAAGGCAAACAACATTTCGGTGATGTGGGGCGCAAGCGAAACGATACGCTGCGGCGGGTTGGCGAGAAAGACCTTCCTCCCCGTGTCATCCACGAAGGTCCTTGTGCTGATGTTGGCCATGAAAGGCATGCCTGTCAGAATGCCCGGTTGGCGGCGTTTCATATTGGATGCTCCAAGAGATTGTGCGCACGCAGGAGGACGAACAGATGCGCGGCGACAAGTCGTTGGACGATTGCCATCGTGAGGAAAGTCTGTCTTTGGGGCCGGCGTACAAATAAAAAATCCCCAAGGCCAGTTCCGACCCTGAGGATCGCACCTGCGTTCTTGTTCTCACGGTCCTCCACCCCGTGAGCGAACAATGCTCGATTTCCTCGGTAGGGCTTTTGGCCGCTGGACTGGCTCTCCGACCGAGAGGCAGTGGTCGGTTCGGAGTCCGTTTTCGTTACAGCGGTGAGACCACGAGAATTCTCACCTTGGTTCTTCACCCAGGCAGTCGTCGTTCTGACTCGCACTCTAGGGGACCGTTCGAAATGATGTCAAGGTCATTTTTGTTCTGCTTGCTTCCATGTCGGCCAATTGTGTCAACGGCGCAAAGCGGTATCCCGAGCCGATTCTGGTCAAGTCGGCATCCGCTAATGTGTTTCCCGTTGCAGGACATGTTGGTCGACCTCGTGATGAATGGCACATCGTTTGCTCCTCTCCTCCGACTGGCATTGTGTGCGCCGGCGCGATCAATCAGATCAGAGATTGTCCAATATGACATCAGACAGCCGCCAAGGTGTCGGAAAACGGATTCCAGGTCGATGAGAAGCCTGCTCATTACGATGTGTCTCCTGGCCGTGTTCTTGGAGGTGTCCGGTCTGATCTTTTCAGCGAAACGCGAGGGACCGAGTGAGGTCTTTCGCCGGCTTTCCCAAACACCGGCAGTACGTTTAGATAACCCCCACCAGAACGGATATTTTCTGTTGCTCGGATTTACAACAGATTCTGCCGCAGATCCGGTTCAGGTCGGCTATGAGATCTGGTTGGAGGCCGAGGCTCATCGGGGCAATCGGCATTTCGATCTTGTGAGAGGGGAGCGGTCCTCTCTTCGCATCACAATCAGTCCGGATGCGGTCGTGCCAGAATGGGCTGCAACCGATCCGGTTCGTTCGTTTCAGGTACAGGGCGTGACAATGCGCACGTCGATGACACGGTATGCGGTGTTGCTCGACCGATACCGGCGATGGCTGATCATGCCATTTGAAGATCGGGGATTCGGCCTTCCGGCCAGCCCACGGTTTGCGGAACTCATGGCGGTCCACCGGCTTTTCATCGGTGAGGGGCTTGCGCAGAGCGTGACGATCGGAGCCTCCCGCCTGCAACAGGACTCAATCGCATGGCGGCGAGTGTTGGCTGACGCGAAGACCATTCCCATGAAAATAATGGCGGTGACCATGCTGGACGACAACCTGAGCGTGCTCTCCAAGATGCTCGCCACACCGGACCTCGATCCCGTGGTCGTGACCACGGCCCGAGAGCTTGGTCATGCGCTGACCCATGAGGAAAGCGCGATGCAATGGCCGATCCAAAACGAATTCGCGCTGGGACTGGCTCGTCGGGATGAACTGCTGACGGTCGAGCATCTTACTGGCGCCGACGAGACCGATCTGAATCTACAGTGGCTGGCGCACGCAGCCGGGCTACATTCCGACGCGTTCATGAAAGTCCAGCACCCTGCCGCCCAAACGGTGTTCGGCATGGCATTGGAGACACAACGTACCTGGGACGCCTATGCGACCTACTATGACGCACTCATCACGGCCTCAGCGGTTCTACACAGTCCCCTCCCCCATTTGCATAAAGTGACCGAGGAGTCGCATCGTACGTTAACCGAGCAACTGCTCAACCCGATTGAGTTTGAGCCCTCTTGGGAGTCGTTCACCCAACGCCTGTTGGCGACAGATGCGAAGGTGAGGCTGATCGCGCTCCAAGTCATCCTACGAGGCGCAGGTGACACGGAGAAGATCACCGAACGGATCAGCCAGGCCGGACCGGAGTACTTTGATCCCTTCTCGGGACTCCCGATGCTGTGGAGTCAATCTCATCGCCGGCTCTACAGCGTCGGAAAAGACGGACTCGACGATGACGGAGACGCCACCTTTGATATCGTGACGCCTACGCTTCCCGAGCCAGGACGACCTGGCGTCGCCACGGAACGCGATCGTTCTCATCGTGTACGACATGGCTGAGTCTGCGTTGCCTCGTCGAAAGCGAAAGCTTCCTACCGGATCCCAGACACAATTGGTGAAGATAGGTGGATCTTGTTCCACAGCAGAGTCCTATGATATAAATCCTTTTTTTCAGAATTGGTGAAACCAAGGAGTCTACCGTGGCCTATCGTTGTGACATCTGTGGGAAGGGACATCGGACCGGCAATAATGTCAGTCATGCCAACAACAAGACAAGACGGGTGTTTAACCCCAATTTGCAGCGGGTTCATGCGGTGGTAGAGGGATCTCCCACGCACCTCCGTGTCTGCACCCGGTGCTTGCGATCGGGCGCCGTGAAGAAAGCAGGTTGAGGACTGCGATCCTTCCTACCTCACTTCCCTATTGACGGTTGATCTACTGTCACCCGCCGGAGCGATGGACCTTGGCGGACGTGCGCTGGTCTAAACGTTTCACAGCCTGTTGGAGTCGAACCCATTCCTCCGGTTGGACGGAGACAAACTCTACCCCGAAGACCCTTCCTCTGGTCCAACGGACAATCACCTGGTCAATGCCAAGAGGTGCTTCCTCATCGGAGGCGAAGATACGGAGTTCTAGCACCGTTCCCGCGAGGATATGAGTGGAGGATTCGATCCGGCATCCGCGCACTGAAAGATCGACCACACTGCCTTCTCCTCCCGTGACATTGGTCGAAGTAAACGAACTTCTGAATTGAACGGGAAAGCGGGGAACTGTTCTGGCCTCGTGCATGGGGGATCGGCGAGCACAGATTTTCACTGTTCATTCTGCAGAGACAGCGCCGATTCTCCAATCTTTTTTGTGATTCGCGCTGTCCCGTCGAATGAGGCCTGTCTGTGAAGCGCCAGCCTCGATATCGGTGGCCGACTGGCGTAGCCTGTCCGATAGACCTGTCCGCCGGTTCGATCAAACAGCGTCACGAGTATGACTGCTCCAAAGTCCATGGCTTCCGCAGCGGCGGAAACCATCCCTGCGAAGCTGTCGTGGGAACATTTCCCACATCAAGCCGATATGGGTGTGCGCGGATTCGGTCCGACCAAGGAATTGGCATTTGCGGGCGCGGCGATGGCCCTCACCGCCGTCACGACGGATCCTCGGGGTGTCAGCCCCGCAGAGCCCTGTACAGTTCGGTGTGAGGCACCCGACGACGAGTTGCTGCTGGTGGATTGGCTGAATGCGCTGGTGTACGAAATGGCGACGCGCAAGATGCTCTTCAGTCGATTCGAGGTCCATCTGTCGGATCATCGGTTGGAGGCGACCATGTGGGGAGAGCCGGTCGACCCGGAAAGACACAGCCCGGCCGTCGAGGTGAAGGGCGCGACCTATACGAGTCTTGCCGTCACCCACGATTGCCAGGGGTTGTGGACAGCGCAATGTGTGGTGGATGTCTGACTGCTGGAACTCTGTGAGTGGAAGATGAATCTCGAGTTGCTGACACGCCGATCAACGTGCGAGTGGCACATCCGTCCTTTCGGAGCGATGCGGGTGCCGGGCATCATTTACGGAACGGAGGCGCTGGTGCGGGAGATGGACGACAAGGTCTATGAACAGGTGACGAATGTTGCGATGCTTCCGGGCATCGTCAAGGCTTCCCATGCCATGCCGGATGCCCATTGGGGATACGGATTTCCCATCGGGGGTGTCGCCGCATTTGATCCGGATCAGGGAGGGATCATTTCAGCCGGCGGGGTTGGGTTCGATATCTCGTGCGGGGTTCGTACACTCACGACGGGGCTCACGACCGAGGAGGTCGAGCCGCTCAAGGAGCGATTGGCGGACAGACTATTTCAACACGTGCCGGCTGGTGTCGGCAGCACCGGCCGCCTGCATCTGAAGGCGGAGCCCATGGATGCTATGTTGGCGGGCGGCGCGCGATGGGCGGTCGGACAGGGCTATGGGCTGACTGCCGACCTGACACAGACGGAAGAGCAAGGATGTATTGCGGGAGCTGTGCCGGCCATCGTATCCGATCGCGCCAAGACACGACAACGCGAAGAAATGGGTACCCTAGGATCCGGCAACCACTACTTAGAAGTTCAGCGCGTCGCACGGGTGTTTACCCCTGCAATCGCCAGGGCGTTCGGTCTCCATGAGGGCGATGTTGTGATCAGCATTCATTGCGGCTCCCGTGGACTCGGCCATCAAATCGGAACGGAATTTCTCAAGACCATGGCGGTCAATGCCGTCCGATACAAGATTCACCTGCCAGACCGGGAACTGGCCTGCGCGCCGATCCATTCGGATGTCGGGCAGGATTACCTGGGGGCGATGCGCGCGGCCATGAATTGTGCCATGGCCAATCGGCAAATCATCACCCATCTGGTCAGACAGGCATTCGCCGAAGTCCTGCCGCAAGCCGATCTGGGCGTTTTGTATGACGTCTCGCACAATACCTGTAAGATCGAGCAGCATGTCGTTGATGGAGAGCTCAAGCGGTTGTTCGTGCATCGGAAGGGCGCCACGAGAGCATTTGGTCCGGGCCATCCAGACTTGCCATCAGGGTTCAGGGATGTCGGACAGCCGGTACTGATCGGGGGAACCATGGGAACCGCCTCATATATTCTCGTAGGGACGCGGAGTGGTATGGACCTGGCTTTCGGCTCCGCCTGTCACGGGGCAGGCCGCAGCATGAGCCGGCATCAGGCCGTTCGCCAATGGCAGGGACGCGACGTTGTCACCGAATTAAGGCGGCGCGGAATCGTGATCCGGAGTCCATCACTCCGGGGAGTCGCTGAGGAAGCGCCCGGCGCATATAAGGATGTGAGCGCAGTCGTACAGGCCACCGATGAGGCGAATCTGGCAGGCGTGGTGGCGCGCCTCGAACCGATGGTCTGCATCAAGGGCTAACGCTGGTTGCGATTGTCGCGGTCGCGCGAGAGCTAGAGCCGCGTCGGCTGCACAACCCGTCGCCGCTGTCCAACCGCTCGGAAAATGGCCCGCACCTGTTCGATGCCTGGAATCGTATGTCCGAACGGGTTGGGTACCTTCCCTCGCACGAGCATCCGCAAGCCCAACGGTCCGACTTGAACCATTCGATCGATGTCGAAGCCAACGACCTTCAACGGCATCAGGGCTTCATTAAGCCGACCGGCCCGTTCGATCAGCTGTCGGAACCCGATGATATGTCTCGCGCCGCCGGTCTGCGTGGCACCCTGCTGTAACGAGGCGCGGCGAAGCCGGATGATCGCCTCCATCGGTTTTACGTCCTTCGGACAGACCTGTACGCAGAAATTGCACCGGGTGCAATCCCAGATGCCGTCGTTGTCTTGAAGCTGTTCGAGGCGGAACCGTTTGACGTGTGGCGGCTCGCGAGGGTCCGCAAGGAACCGATCCGCCTTCGCCAGGGCAGCCGGACCCAGAAAGCCACGAGAGACCTCGTGGGTCGAACAGGCGGCCACACAGGCCCCGCACATGATACAGGCCTCGACATTGTGAAACTGAGCCTGGCTGGGGAAAATGATCATCTGCTCGGCCGGCTGAGCCGGTATGGCGCTCTTTGAAGATAGCCACGGTGCGACGGATCGAATCTTGTTCCAGAACGGCTCCATGTCCACGACCAGGTCCTTGATGACGGGCATGTTGCGGAGCGGTCCGACCGCCACCTGCCCATGGCGCTCGAATTCGTGACGCACGGACGTGCGGCAGGCGAGCTTCTCTGAGCCGTTGATATCCATGGCGCAGGATCCGCAGATGGCCGACCGGCAGGAATAGCGAAGACCCAACGTGCCGTCGAGCTCGTTCTTGATGCGGATCAAGGCTTCCAACACGGTCATGCCGCGGTGGATGTCGAGACGAAAGTCCTGGCTGGAGGCGGGGTCGCCGGTTTCGGGATTAAACCGGAGCAGACGGAAGGTCAGGCGCATAGGCGAATCTAGCAGTCTATTGAAAAAGCTTTTGAGGAGCCGCGAGGGCCGATACACGAGAGATCACGGACGATCTCAAGCCTCCGTACAGGATGGTCAATATGTCCGACATTCTCACCCGCCCAACCTTGGTATACGCCGAAACTCACATTTTCACGGGCGCGACCGACGCGAGCGAGGAAGGAAGAGGTATATTCTGCCCCCTCCAACCCCTCCACAAGCCTGCGGCTCATCGGGAGAGAGCCATTCATAAAAAGCTTCGCTTAGAGAGATACCTTCAGGGTTGATCCGCTTTGTGGGACCCCTCACTTCAAGAAAGGATTCCGAGGGGTGCCCAACAAATTTGATGGACTTTTTCAGCATCCTGCTAGTCGAGCTGCAACCTCTTGGGATAGTGCGTGAGGTTGCGGCAGCCGTCGGAGGTCACGAGGACCATGTCTTCGATCCGTACGGCACCGAGCCCGGGATAGTAGAGCCCCGGCTCCACCGTGACTACATGGCCTTCCTGGAGCGTCGATCCATTGCGGCTGATCCTTGGCGCTTCATGGATATCCAATCCGACCCCATGGCCCGTGCCATGAAAGTATCCCTGCATCCGCCCGTGAGCGAGGCCGGTGCGGTATCCCGCCGTGTCGAAGCGTTCGCAAATTCGCTGGTGGATCTTCGTCCCGTCGGCCCCATCGCGAATAGAGTCGATCGCTTCTTCTTGTGCATCGAGGACGGTTTGGTACAACCGCTGCAGCGCCGGGGACGCCGTTCCCCGCACCACGGTTCGCGACATATCGGCGAAATAGCGGGAGACTGCGGATCGCGGGAACACGTCGAAGATGATGCTCCGGTCGGCCGGCAGCGGGCCGCTGCCCTCGTTGTGTGGATCGCAGGCCTGCTCGCCGCCCGCCACGATGGTATGTTGCGCGACGCAGTCGTCCTCCATGAGCCTCACGTTGATCAGTTTTTTCACCCGTTCGGAGGTGAGCGGCTCACCTTCGAACCAGAGCATCCCCTCCAGCACGGTTGACCGGCGGAGCAGATCGTGAGCGGCGGTCACCGCCCTTTCCGTAGCGCGCTGGGAGGCTTCGATATGCGCGACTTCCTCAGCTGTCTTGATCACCCGTTGCTCGAAAAAGGGATCCTTCTTGGTCTGAACACGGTACCCCAATTCCTGTAGCCGGAGCGCGTGACCGAATGGAAAGTTCGACGGTACAAGAAGCTGGTCCACTCCCCGCTCACGGAGCAGCACATGAGCAACGTCCATCGGTCCTGGCTGCTGGGCCGGCTCCGTGAGGGCGCGTCGCTCGAGCTCTGAGTACGAGAGAACTTGGTCCACTTTGGCTTGGTGTCGCGCTCGATCCATTTCCAGATCGCTCATGACGAGCAGGCGTTCACCCTTGACGTCGACATAGAGGAACGGATCCGGGGCGATGAATCGGGTCGCATAGTAGAGGTTCGAATCGGTTTCGCTGGCGGCGTAGAACAGCGTTGCACCGGCGTTTATCGAAGATGTCCGTTCGTGAGACATGTGTACGTATCGTTGAAGATCAGAACAAGTTGGATGCTAGCACGCAGGGGGGGTCAATACAAGTTGCCGTCGGGAACGCTGCTCGGTGCGTCGAGCTCGGACGAGGGGGCGGGAACCGCCTCTCCGGATCCGATGATGAAGTCTTTCGGCATCTTGAAGGTATTCCGCAGAACATCGTAGGCCAGTGACGCCAGGCTAGAGAGACCCTCCCCGAGTGATTTCATGGGGAGATAAGTGACCTCAGGATCGTCCATGGAGCCTCTGGCTTGAAAGAAGGCAGTGGCAATCCCTGTCCGGTCGCCGGCAAAGAGACGCCCGAACAGCGGAATGGTTCGAACGAGCTTGGAATAGGAGCCGAACGGACTGACGGCGTACACCATCTCGAGTTGATCCGTCGGAAGGTCGTAATGGCCGGCGCCACTGATCTTGACCACGGGGCTGTCCAAGACCAATCGATCGCTGTCGACTCGGCCGTTCTGTATGACCAGGGAGGTAGTGAGCCTGTCGAACGGCAATCCGTCCTTTTCAAGGTCGATCTGATTCTGGAGCACGGCGGGAAGATTGAGAATGCTCAGGATTTTCCACAGGGCGCGTTTTTGTGATTTGAAGATCCGTCCGTCGGTGACGAGCACCTCAGCGTCTCCGGATAAGGTCGGAAGCATGCCATGTGGATTGCGTCCATGGCCGCGAAGCGTCCCGGTGAGCCGCATCCCCCCGGTGATGAAATGGTCGCGTACCCCGAGCAGATGCGAAATTTCTTCAAAGGGGACGCCGGCCACCCGGAACGAGGCCTCGGCCTCGGCCGGATCGTCCTTGGGAAGGTGGACGACCAAGCGTCCGGTGAGGTGTCCGCCCTCCGAGCGTGCGTTGACGCGATCGATGTCGAGGATGCCGTTGTCGATGTTGATGCGACCCGACAGCCCGCCGACGCGAAATTGTTTGTACACACCTCGTTCAATTGACACGGTGGCTGTGACCTGGCTTGTGGCTGCCAGGTATTCCAACAGGTCTCGAATCGGCGAACGACCTTCCTTGGGAATGATGAGATCGATATCCAAGTGCGACGATTCGATCTTGGCCGTCATGGTCGGCTTGGTGTTCCAGTTTCGCACGATGCCGGAGAGTGATAGGTCGCTGTCCAGGAGTTTAAAACTTAACTGCTTGAGTTCCGCCCCATCCCGCACCAGTCTGATACGGGCGTAGAGATCTTGAATCGGACCGTCCACACTCTTCAGATGCATCAAGCCGTTCGTCAACGCGATCCAGCCGGTTGTCCGCCATGTGGACCAGTCAGGCTGAGATCCTTTGACATCGAGAGAGACCTCCACCTGTCCCGCTTCGAGGCCTCCTCGGTTCAACCATTCCGGCAGCCTGGAGAGGGCAACCGTACCGGTCGCCAGCGACGCATCGATGCTGAATCGACGGCCGAACACCAGCTTTCCTTTGACGCCGATCCGCGTCGGGGGGAGCACCGCCTCGAGCTGTGTGACCGTGAAACCGCGGGGGGCGAGTTCGCCTTCGAGTTCCACCGATGCAGGAATGCCTACCGGTTTTTCACCGATCCAGGGGAGGCGGAGGAGCGCATCTGCCAGGTGCGCCTGTGCGTGCAGGCGCGGCTTCTCAGCCGGACCGGACAGGATGATCGACAGCGACACCGGCCCCTGCATGAGTCTGGTCGTCATCTGCGCGATCTGACCGGGTATGAGCGGTGTCAACTCCGCGACCTCGCCTTTGGCCTGGATTGAGAGATCCTGAAAGGCGCCGGTCGCTCCGGCTGTCACGGTCCCATGGACACGGAAGGTGGTTGAGCCCACTTGTCCCGCGACTGCATCGAATTCCGTTCCGCTTTGCGAATATCGGACGATGCCGGTCACATGTTGCACCCGCTGCGGCAATGTCGGCGTGTCAAAGCTGAGGTCGTCGGCTCTCACCTCCCCTCCGACGAAGGTGATCCCGCCTGGCTGGTTGAGAGCGCCGACCAAACGGAAAGTCGGGACAGCCGAACCTTGGATATTTCGAATCGAGGCCAGGAACCGGGAGACGCCGGGAGCGCGAAGCGAGGTGGCCAGATACCCGACGAGATCGGCTGCGGTCATGTCTCCGGTGAGATCCAACTCCAGCCAAGGACCCGCGTCAAGAAACGAGACCAATGCCTTGCCCTGGCTGATATGCAGGGCCCCGTAGTCTCCGGAAAAGGCCGGAATGCGGATGCGTCCGGCGTCGACGAACACGGTGCCCATGAGATGTTGCGTGAGCACGCGGTCTGTTCCGAGGAGCGCTCTCCCTTCGCGGACGCGAAACTCTCCCGTGATGCCGAATTGCGGGTTAGGATCGGGTGAGCCGGTCACTGTGGCATTCGCGACCTCCACGGTGCCGTCGACCTCGCGTTCCGCCAGGACGGCCTGGATCTCCGGATGAATCCATCGCAGCGGCACATAGGTTACGAGATCCTGAAGCTTGACGGGAGAGGCGCTGAATGTAATGGATACCGTCGGCTGGGAGGACAGGACTCCGGCGAGGCTGGCTCGTCCGGTCAAGGCGAGCTTGTCCAAGCGTGCCGTGACCTCATGGAACAGCATGTCATAACCGCTCACGCCAGGGACAACTCGGAGGCGACCTTGGATGTTGAGTGCTCCGGCCAGTTCCTGTGGAATCGGCCTGGGTCCCAAGAGGTCGGCTACCTGTCGAATCTGAAGGTTGTCGGCTTGCATGAGCCCATCGAATTGATACAGTGGGCCGGTTTGAGGTGGGCTGTCCAACCCGAATCCGGCGGAGGGTGAGGTTTGGCCGATGGTGCCGGTCAATGACAGGGATGCGACCCCATGGTCGTTCTGAAGCCGGGCAGTCAGCCCAACCTCGGCCCGTTGCAAATCCGGACGGACCATGAACGACGCGGTTACATCCTGTAACTGCATCGTTCGAGTTCCATCCGGACGGCCTTCATCGATCAGCCTCAGCGTGCCCTGTTGAACCGTGGTTTCGTTGACGAACATCAGCCAATCCCCGGGCTTATGACCGGTCGAGGCAGTGCCGGAAGCCGAAGCGATCGTCGCGATGTTCCATAAGCTCGGGGCTGTCCGACGTAACGTAATCTCCGGTTTTTCAATGACGAGACGTTTGCCGATGACCTGGCGTCGGAGCAACGGGAGCAGGCGAAGCACCGTGTCGATTCGTTGGGCTGTGACGAACACCTGACGGCCGTCCGGTTCATAGATGGTCACATCGCGCAGGTCGAGATGAATGCCCGGGAATAGCACGATGCGGACCATTCCCACCTCCAACCTTCGACCGATATTCTGCTCGATCTGGTGGACGAAGAACTCTTTGACGTAGTCGCGTCCGGTCGTGGAACGAATCAGGAAGAGGCCCGCGATGGCGAGCAGCATACCCGCCATCACCGACAGAACGACGAATCGAAGAATACGGCGCATCGACAAATGTTCAGGTGGGGCGGCTGGCCCCTTTTTGTCATAGTACTGAAAGGGTGAAGGGAAATCCAATTCTCTCGTTGTCATCGCGGCACGTATTCGCGGGAGCTGTTCGAAGCTCATAGCTTCCGCTGGAGCATCGCCGCCGTGGACACTATAATGCCTCCTCAATCTGATTCCCGATGAAGAGTCCCGTCAACCCAGAGGTTTCTCCGTCAGCGTCTACCGAGGCCCCTACGAACGTGCGTTGGCGCCTTCTCGCCTTGCTCTTCGCGATCAGCGTGGTCACCTATGTGGATCGGGTGAACATCTCTGTGACTGCCAGGCAAATGATGCCAGCGCTCGGGTTGACGGATCAGCAAATGGGGTACGTGTTCTCGGCATTCGTTGTGGGTTATGCGCTCTGTCAGGTTCCCGGCGGATGGTTGGGAGACCGTTGGGGCGCGAGGCGTGTGCTGGCTGGTGCGGTCATCTGGTGGTCGGTCTGGACGGCACTCACGGCGACGGCTCCAGCTATCGGCGTTGCCTCCGGGGTCGGGGTCTTGAGCGCCTTGATTGCGGTCCGGTTTTTTCTCGGCATCGGAGAATCCGCCGCCTTGCCGAATTTCACCCGTGCCGTGGCCGACTGGTTACCTCAGAAAGAGCAGGCGCTGGGGATTGGCGTCGCGATCGGCGGTATCGGGGTCGGAGCCGCCCTCACGCCGCCTCTCAGCGCTTGGATCATGGTGAATTGGCGGTGGCAAACTGTCTTCTATCTCTCCGCCGGACTTGGCCTCGTGGTCGCGCTCCTCTGGTACTGGTACGCGCGAGACCATCCGCGTGATCATCCGAGGATCAACAGCGCGGAACTCCGGGACATTCTCGAAGGCCGACCGGCGAGCGCGTCACATGGCACGACACCCTGGCGCCGGATCCTGCGAACTCCGACGGTCTGGTGGCTCGTCGGCAGTTATGCGTGTCTCGGCTATGTAGCGTATGTCTACATGAGCTGGTTTTATTTGTATTTGGTGAACGTTCGTGGATTCGGCGAGTTACGCGGGGCGGCGTTTGCGACGGCTCCGTTCCTGGCGATGCTGGTCGGTTGTCCGATCGGTGGGTGGCTCACGGATCGGCTTACCCTCCCTCTCGGCGTCACAAAGGCTCGGTGCTTGACCGGCATGGGCGGAATGGGATTATCCGGTGCGTCGATCGCACTGGGCGCGTGGGTGGACCATCCGCTTCCGGCCGTGCTCTGGCTCTCCTTTGGGGCCGGTTGCCTGTACTTCACCGTGGGAGCCTACTGGTCTTCCACTGTCCATCTGGCTCCGCCCTACGCCGGAACCCTCTCCGGCCTGATGAATACGGGGGCCAACCTCGGTGGAAGCCTCTCCCCGACCCTGACCCCTTGGCTGGCGGACCAGTTCGGCTGGGCTGTGGCGCTCGGCGCCGCCGCCGGCGCCGCCTGCCTCGGAGGACTGCTGTGGTGGTGGATCAGGCCGGGAGATGGGCTGTCCGGATGATCCTGTGGAGGACCGGTTGCAGATTGGCTTGCGACTTCGCTAGAGTCTGACCATGACGACACTTGGATTCGAGAAGAAAGATCCGCGCGTGACGATCACAACCAAGCTCGGCGAGATCAAGATCCGATTCTATCCGGATGAAGCGCCGCGACACGTGGAGAACTTCATCAATTTGGCTAAGATGGGTTTCTACAATGGAACGACTTTCCATCGTGTGGTGCCGGGTTTTATCATTCAAGGCGGCGATCCGTTGAGCAAGAGCCAGGATCGTACGAAGCATGGAACGGGAGGGCCAGGCTATTTTCTGCCTCCCGAGCCGAACGATCGTCCCCACAAGCGGGGCGCCGTTGCCATGGCCAAGATGCCTCGGGAAAACAACCGCACGCGCGATTTCAACGACAGTGGATCGCAGTTTTACATTTCGGTCGGCGAGAACAGCGGGTTGGACCGGACCTATACCGTCTTCGGCGAGGTGTTCCGCGGGATGGAGGTCGTGGACAAGATCGCGGCGCTGGCGCGAGATCAGGCCGACAATCCGCTTGACCCGATTTCGATGACGATCACGGTAAAGGAGTAGCGAGCAATCGTCATTCGTCACTTGTCATAGGTCAATCGAGCGGGATGAGAATGCCGCTCCGGCCGGTTGACGGATGACGAATGACGATCGGCAATTCAGAAGAAGGCCATGCTGGCGTACGTCACCGTGCTGTTGTATTGATCGGTAATCCCTCGGTCGTAGCGGTGGATCTGTCCCGACTCCGCCGTGATCAGTCGAAGCAGGCTATAGATGGGTGCGAACCCGGTGATGCGGCGACTGTCCCCTTCCTGCTGAATGAATGACGCGAACTCCTCCGGTTTGAGATCCTCCACGAACTTCAGCATGGCCAGATCCTGTTGCATGCAGCGATGGAATGAAAAGTCCGTCGGCGGGGCCGCATCGCCGTACCGCATACCGATATGGGCGAGGTCGGCACTGGCGATCACGCAGGGCTCGACCCCGGCCTCTGATGAGGCATGACGGAGAAGGTCCACGATGCGGTCGATGCCGGTTCTGACCGTGGGCTCTCTCAGATCCTGGGCCGAAAAGCCGCAGAGGATCGGCACGATCGTGCAAGGCCTTTGTTTGCCGACCGCGTCCAGCAGGAGAGGAAGCTGAAATTCCAGCGCATGCTCCTGCTCATGGGCCGCGTCGTCGGCGAAGAATTCCTCGCCATGCCGCCGTAAGTGTTCGAGCATCGGTTTGTTGGCGGGCACCGTCCCGAGCGGCGTCTCGAAGTCCTTGTCCGTGAAAGCGAACAGGGAGTCCATCCCGGCGTGGCAGGGGGCCAACAACACAAAGACATCCGGGCTTTCCGCCTCGTTGAGCTGCTTGTAGGCCCACGCGTAAATCGGACCGGCTTGTTTCAGATCATAGGCCGGAGCCACCAGTCCCTTGATACGTTTTCCCTTGTTGGGAGAAGGTTTCGGCTCGGGGCCTTCCTTCGATTGGTACCAACTTTCGATCTGCCGACGCAGTTTAAATCCCTCCGCCTCATAGCTCTTTCCAGCATGAACGGCGCGGCGGACGGGATCTTGTCGGAACGCTCTGCGTCGGGCTTCCTTGGCCGCTTCCGATGCAGGTCCCTCCAAAAACAGCTTAACTTCGAGCTCCCTCACCAGCCGGTTCAACCTTTCCGGCAACAGGAACTCGCCGAAGCGATTCAGGTACAACGCTCCAATCTGGTCAAGCGAATGCTGTCCGTCAAAGTGCTGGACGACGAAGAAGTAGTTCAGCGGGAGCACGAGCTTCTCGGTGCTGACCCCGGACGGATCCCAGAGGACGATGTACTGTTCGTCCTGTTCCTTGATCGGCGAGTATTGCAGGTTCCGGAGCACCGGATGGCTCTGAACCTTGTCCGGTTTGGTCGGTGAGGACGTATCCATCGCGTACCGCGTCGTCGTTGACGTATCCAAGGCCGCATTCTACCCGAGGGGTGCGCGAGCCCGCAACCAAGTCGGAACCTCAATGGGAAGGCGGAACATCCTTCCGTCTGGTCGCACGCAGGGCGAGTGTGGCGATCGTCGCGGCCGCAAGCCAGAGGCTCGCATAGTGATAAGCGGGAGAAGCGAATTCGATCAGATCGGTCAGCCGGCCGATCAAGAGCGACATGCGAGCCATGACCGTGTAGCCGAAGGCCGCGCCGAAGGAGATCATGAGAAATAGGATCCCTATGCGGGCTACGGCGCGCCCCAGGCCCGCATGTTCGACGGTGAACAGAAAATAGTACAGGACGCTGGCGACGCCTACCAAAATGATCACGGCGTTCAGATTGCTGGCCGGATTCAGCAGGCTCACGGAGAAGTTGATCCCGTCCACGGCGTCGAGAGTCAACAGCGGACGAACGGTATCCTCGATCTGCTTGAGGATAAAGGAGGAGATCGTGCGCGGAATCGCCAATCCCGCTCCCACCCCGACGATGAAAGCGAAGGCATAGCGAGATAGCCAGGAGACCTTCGGTACGTAACGGGTCAACATCAGCAGGCCGATGCCGACCGGGATCAACAGCGACCATTCGCCGTTTTCCGCGATCGGCTTGACGATCAAGCGCAACAGCACAATATCCGTGGCCTTGACGATCTCGTACCCCACCGAGACGCCGACGTAGAGATGTTCAGCCGCCTTGAACAACGGGTTATCCTGATAGAGAAAGGTCATGATGAACAGGGTCAACCCCGTCGCGACCCAGGCTCCGAACAGCATCTCGAAGGACACGCGTCAGGCTCCTTTCGACGGATCAGCGCAGATCGCTCTGCCTGCGCTTGTGCTGTAGGGAAAAATAGAACAGATTGCAGATGATCACGAGCACGATGATGGCGAGATGCGTGGCCGACTGTGCGTCCATCCCGGCCACGGCCCGCCCCTTCTGCCCGATCAGGCTCTCGTATTCCGCCGCTCCCCTGAGGCCACCGATGAGCCCATTAATCTGACCGCTCCGCAGCAAGGGATACAGGCCCGGCGCGATCACGCCGGTTGATCCACCTCCAAGTTCGAATTTATACTTATCTTTGCCGAACACGTACCATTCGCCGACTCCGGGATTGCCTGCGCCGAGACAGATGGCATAGTCCATGTCGCGGAGATTTCGGACTCCGGCGAGCACCGGTAGGCCGTCGGTAGGGCGTCCGCCGTAGTCGGTGGGGAACGTCGTGTACAAATCTTGTCCCAAATTGATGATGACCGCGCTGCCGCCCGGGCTCCAGCCAAGGAAGACGTAATCCCTGCCGCTCGTCTTGCCTGCCTCATTGGCGATCTGCGTGACCACCTGGTCCGCCATGCCGGTGCCGGTCACCCAGAGGGTCATGGCCACCACACGAAGGTTCTTCTTGAACGCATGACGCAAAATGGAGACCGCCTGCGGGTACAGTTCCGGCTTGGAGGCGGGATCGAAATCGAGGGACAGGAGGAGCACGGAGCCTTCCGGCATCCCTTCGATATAGTCGTAGATGCCCTTGACCTCCGGGGAAATTCTGATCGGGAGTCCCACCGGGTAAAGGAGAGGCAGCAGGGTGCACAAGCCGATCACGACAAAAATGATCCGGCGGTCGATTGCCAACATTCGTTCCGCGAACGTCATCGGGAGACCGTGATTCGTGAATCCTGAAACGTGAAAGGGTCTGCTTCTACGTGGACCAACGAACGGTGAACCGCGAACGTCATTCCTTCCCACCTCCGAGGTAAGAGCGCTCGATGCCGAAGATGATTTTGAAGGACAGAGCAACGGCCCCGAGGCTCACACCGATGAGAATGGCTCGGCGCACCGAGGCGTTCAGCACGTTCAAGATCCATTGCGAGAGATCGCCGCTGATCGGAATCAGGTACTCGCCCAAGGGCACCCGCCCCATCATGACGATCACGGCTGCGGTCAGGAGGACGGCCGCCTCGCGGCTGCGGGCTCGGAAGGAGCGGTAGGCGGCCGAGGCGATGAAAAAGGCCAGTAACGAGAACATCGTCCCCTGCAGCGGCACCATCATGTAGCTGTAGACCCAGCCGAACGCCGTCGTCGCTCCTTCGACCGCTTCCTTGCCTTCCGACCAGAGCCCCATCGCCACTGTGCCCAGTATCCCGGCGTAGAGAATGACGCTGTACCCCCAGCCGGCCTCTTTGCGACGGATCTTGGTCGCATGGACGGTGAACAGGCTGGTGATGCCGAGGATCAAGGCAAAGCCGCCGATGATCTGCATCCACTTCGTGACGGCGGTGAGCATCTCCTCGGAGGCCGGATGGGGAACGTAATATTGTCCGGCGAAGAGGAGGCCGGTGACCATCGCGACCATGAGCGGCAGTTGGCGACGAAGCAGATTCATTTCACGTCCCGTAGAGCGTCGAGCAAGAGATACGCCCATTCGACGCCGAATCCCAGCTTGAGGGTGGCGGCGATGCTGCCGATCGCAATCAAGCTCAACACCGTGAGTTTCCCGATATCCTGCCCCAGCAACGTACCGACTTGTACCGGTTCCCGAGAGAGATACGCGCTGGCGGCGTAGAGTTCCTCGCCGATCAAAGTGTAGTCGCAGGTGGTCACAAAGAACGGCAACTGGTGGTCGGAATCGGTGCCGGCAATCTGGATGGCACCGGTGCTCGCGCCGGTTTCTGTCAGCAGAAGAGCCTCGGCGAAGTACGCGCCCATGAAGAAGTTGGCGGCGGGCTTGGTCCGAAGCATGATGCCGTCCACCGAGGCGGTGTAGCTGAACTGATCGGCTGTGATGAAGAAGTTGGCGTCTTCGCGGAACAGATCCGGCTTGCCGGCTTCGAAATAGGCCTGTCGAGTGATTTCTTGGCAGACGGCCATCGTGATCGGGTTGCGATGGGGGACCATGAGATCGGTCTCGTAGGCCGCGGTGCGGGTCGCCACGCGTCCAAGAATGACAGCCGCCGCAACCGTAGATGGATCGCTCATGTCATGCGCGCCGGTCAGGTACATGACCGGCTTTCCCAGTTCGGTGGCCCGCCCGATCGCCTCGTCCACGGCGTCCAGGCCCGGGATATAGCGGAGAAAGATCGGTTTCCGGTGCGCCCTCCGGATTGCAAAGAGGACGAGCAGACCGAACGAGAGCGCGATGATGAGATTGTTCAACGCATTCCAGTTGAACCAATTGGGCGATGCGATCGCCCGTACGGGCGGCGCAAACGCTCGCTGCCCGCCCTGCACCGATGCGACCGCAATCGAATAGGGCATCCCGTTCTTGATCTCGACCCCTTTGCCGCCGCTGATCTGGTAGAGATGAGAGCCGGCTCCGTCGTGTCTGGTCCACCAGGGTTGGTTGGCATCATAGACATGGTGCGTATCCGATGGAAATTCCGCAATGACCCTCATCTTGGCTGGGTCCGCGGGAGGCGGTCCCTCCTGGAGCAACACCTGGTAGTGCAGATCCGGACCTTCTCCAGGCGAGGGAGCCCACAGTACCGTGATACGACCACCACCGTCGCTGGGCGTGTCGAAGGCCTGGACCTGCCGAGGTATCGGCGGGCTTGAGTCCATTGCGGCAAGCCCCGGCGCGATCTGGGCTATGATCAGGACCGGTATCGTACCGGCGAGAAACCTCATGTTATCCTTCAATAACTTCGATGTTGGCGCGTGGAATGAAAGCTTCCTCGCCATTGGGAAACCTGACGCCGAGAACCCGGACCAGGCTTTCCGTCGCAATCCTAGAGGGCTCGGAGGGTAAGGCCGAGACCTCGCCGATTCGGCCGAACAGCGGATCTCGAATGATCCGGACGTGATCGCCGATCTGAATTCCCTCCTTCGATCCGAGATCGTCCGTTCCATTGCGGAACCCGTCGTCCGACCCTTGGGAGATGATGATCTCCGGCCGGATGACGCCGGCGCGGATTTGTGTGGCGCCCGATACGGAGGCTTGCCGACCCTCATACTTGGACAGGAGGGCGAAGGTGCGGGCGGCCATTGGAATGGTTCCGAATCCTTCGGTGAGGATCAGCGTGAAGCCGATCCGTTCGGTGCCCGTGATCGCCACGCCAAGGTCGTACCCGAGGAGACTCCGAATGTCCTGGTCGTGCACTCCCCCGACCACCAATCCGATGATTCCCAACTCCTTCGCGCGTCTCATCGTCTCGTAGGACAAAAACGAGCCGCCGACGACGACGCAGCCTTTCATCGAAGGGGTCAACCGTTCGGCGGACAGCGATTCATCGGGAGTGGACACACCCATGACGATCGGCCCCCAGGTTTCTCCGCCGACTCCGAAGATGCCCTGAACCAGCGTGCAGACGGCTTCGATGGTGACGCCTTCACGACCGTGGACTTCGGCAACGACGCCATCCAAATAGGCCAGCAAATCGAGCACGAGCGGAGGTTCCCGCAGCAGGATCTGTCCGGTGATTGGCGAGGCCGAATCGACCGTTCCGCCGATCGGCGACGGAATCTCCATTTTGAGCCATTTCAAGAGCGGCTTGTTCTCGGCGATGATCTCGTCTTTTTGCACCGGGGCGCCGACCTGCTTGGTGAGATAGTGCAGAATCTCATCCGGAGCGATGCCGAGTTGGTTGGCAACGTTGACCGGATACACCTTACCGGGGAGGCTGGTCTGCGCGACGACCTGCTTGGCGGCTACCCGTTGTCCTGCCTGCACGATCACCGTCCCGGCGAGCGGCAGCAGGCGCCGCCGCCGCACCCTCGCCTGCTCGGTGACGGTTAGGCCTGGAGTGTAAGCGTGTGCCATGATGCGGCGGGATAGAGATCCAACGTGCGAGACCATCGTTCCAACTGAGCTTGCCTGATCGATGGGTCCGAGGGCAATTGCAACGGCCGCCCCCGGCCGTCGAGTAAGAGCCCCACGATTCCTCCTCGAACCTCTCGGGTGACCGGCTGTCCCTTCCCCTCCCCGACATCGAACGAGGGATCCGGCATCAGCGCGATGGTCGCCGGGTGCTCGTGCGCTAAGGGGATCAGGATCAGCTCGCCGAATGCCAGACGTCCGGATTCGGGCGATCGACCGTCTGAGAACGTAACGCGATAGTCGGCACATGTCTCTCCGGTTCTCCCCTGTCCGATGGGTGCCACACACGTGCCGAGATAGATGAGGCAGTCGCGCAGGAACACGTCGGTCGCTGCCTGTTCGTTGACCGTGGAGAGCACGCCCAGATGCGGCATCATAAAGATACTGTCCACGGACAGCATCGTGAACCCCAGCGGTTCGTAGGCATCCACCATCATGAGCATGGACTGCACGCGACGCGGGGCATGGGACAGAATGCCGCCGCTCCCGACGATCAGGTCGAGCCGCAGCATGTCGATCAGTGAACGGCCGGTCTGTCGCTGCTCGAAGATATCCGAAATCGTGCGTTGCTGGCGAATGCCCTTGAGTCCGGTTGCGAGTGACTTGTGATGGACCAGAGCGAGCCGCAACGCCTCTCTGGCGATCGCATGCTCAATCATGAGCTCATCCAGCGTCTGAGGAATGGTCGTCGGCCGGATCATCTTGTTCTTGATCCGGTTCCGGAGTGTCTGCTCGTCGATCGTGAAGGGCACCCAGCGCATAATGTTCGGGATGCCGGCCTCGACCAGCACATTGGAGACGCTGTAGGACATACCCAAATTGGCGCTCACCGTGCGGTTGAATACGCCATCGAAGACGGAAAACACGTCCGTTGTGGCCCCTCCGATATCGACGCCGAGCAGGTTGATCTGCTGGCGCTTGGCGATTTTCTCCATGATGAGACCGACGGCCGCCGGTGTCGGCATGATGGGTGCGCCGGCCATCTCGATCAACTTGCGGTAGCCCGGCGCTTCCTTCATGACATGTTCGAGGAACAGTTCGTGGATCTTGTCCCGCGCCGGCGCGAGATGTTCTTCCTCGAGTCGCGGTCTGATGTTCGGCGCGAGCACGAGGGCGGTCTTGGGTCCGAGTAGGTCCTGAACCTGTGGGCGGACGTCTTGGTTCCCCGCATAGACGACGGGCAGCGTGAAGCCGCTGCCGAATCGGGGGCGTGGCTCGGCCGCGGAGACGTACTGGGCCATCTCGACCACGTGCTTAACCGTGCCGCCGTCGGTTCCGCCGGCCATCAGAATCATGTCGGGCCGTAGCGAGCGGATGCGCTCGATCTTTTCGTGCGGCAACCGGCCGTCGTTGGAGGTCAGCACGTCGATCACGATGGCGCCTGCCCCGAGGGCGCAACGCTGTGCGCTTTCCCCGGTCATATTGCGGACCACGCCAGTGACCACCATTTGCAATCCACCGCCCGCGCTGCTGGTCGAGACATAGATGTCCACGCCGACTCGATTGCCGCCGGATTCCACTCGGCTCGGAATAATAAGGCGGTCGCCGTTCAGAATCCTTCTCCCGGATAGCTCCTCGAGCTCGGCAAACGCGTTCAGAACTCCACGGGTGACATCTTCGAAGGGGGCCTCTACCGTGGTCGGAGCTTCGCCCCGGAACGTCTGGCGGTATTCCTGTCCGATTTTTTCGATGAGGATGGCTTTGGTAGTGGTGCTGCCGCAATCCGTGGCGATGATGACGGACAGCGGCAGGTCCGCGGAGAGGTGAGTGGACGACCGCTCCGTCATCGGGTCGCGGCGACCGAAGACTTGGCCTCGATGAGCGCAATCAAGCGGGGGATCGTGTCGCGGCGTTCCAGCAGGCGGGCGGCGCGGTCGAATTCCGCCGCACGACAGGCAAGGTTGAGCAGAGGCGCGAGGAAATGGAGGACCTGACTGCCGAGAAAATTCATCGGCCCCATCGACTCAAGAAACAACAGCGCCGGCATTGCCATGCGGCGATCGATGATGGTCGAGGCCAATCGTTCGAGCAGCACCTCGTCCTCCCGCGATAGCGGGCGCCCCTCGTGAGGGACCGCAAAGGCATGCGCCAACTGAGGACGGAGTTTCCGGAGGCGTTCAGGGAAGGGAGTTTTGGAACGCGGGATCATCGGCGTCAATCGCAACGATTGGAGCGTAACGCTGGAGCGAAATCGGACAACGACAGGAACGATGATGGGCTGATTATAGTGACGGTGTCGTGGAGAGTCAATTTTGCGCGCAGGCGGGAATCGCTATCGCCGAGGTTGAACGGGATGGAAGCCGGAGGAGCGTCGCGTTGTTCAGGTGGCCTTGCGGGCATCGAGGCGGGAGGAGCTTGCCTGTTCCGCCGCATGGTAGGAGCTACGTACCAGTGGCCCCGATTCCACATGTGCGAAGCCCATCGCATAGGCGTCGTCTCGGAAGGTGGCAAATTCGTCAGGGCGGTAGAAGTGAGCGACAGGCAGATGCTGCGTGCTCGGCTGGAGATACTGTCCGATCGTCAGGATCTCGCAGCGGACCGAGCGCAGATCACGCATCACCTCGCGGATTTCGTCGGCGGTCTCGCCCATCCCCGCAATGACGCCCGATTTGGTTCTGGCACCGAGCCGCTTGGCGCGGTCGAGTAGTTGGATGGATCGGTCATATTTGCCCTGCGGCCTGATGGACGGAAACAGCCGACGGACCGTTTCGATATTGTGGTTGAGAATGTCCGGGCGCTCGTCGAGTACGGTTTGGAGCGCCGCCTCGTCGCCTTCGAAGTCCGGGATCAGGACTTCGATCGCGCAGGTCGGGGTGAGTCGCCGAACTGAGCGGATCGTCTCGGCGAAGATCGATGCGCCGCCGTCGGGAAGTTCATCACGATTGACCGAAGTAATCACGGCATGGCGAAGTCCCATGGCCTGCACCGCCTCCGCCACACGGCCCGGCTCGTCTCGATCGATCGGGAGGGGTCTGCCGGTGCCGACTGAACAGTAATGACATCGCCTGGTGCAGATATCGCCCAAAATAAGAAAGGTGGCGGTGCGGTGATTCCAACATTCCCAACGATTCGGACAGCGCGCCTCTTCGCAGATCGTGTGCAGCCCCAGTCGGTCCACGATCTGCCGGACCTCCTGATAATCGGGGCCGGTCGTCAGCCGCACCTTGAACCAGTCCGGCAGGCGCCGGCTCGATTGCGTCAACTCTGCTGCGGGAATCAGCCTCATCGATCCTCTTGAGAACCAGGAAAACCCAGCCGTTTGATCAGCCTCGAAAACCAGCTCGAAGGTTCGGCAGGCTGCGGCGGATCCGGGTGCTCGCTCCAGGTCTCCTGGTTGCCCAAATAGGTGTCGCCGCGAAAGATTGCGCGACACTTGAGCTGGCGATAGCCGCGGTCCTGTAATAATTGTAGCAATTCGCCGAGCGTCTCGTCATACGTCGGATGCCAGGAGGTGGAGAGGTGAAGCTGTTCGTAGCGAAGCAGCGCGCGGTGCCGGTCACCATCCCGACGGACTTCGACCGTCCGATTGAAGCCTCGTTCTCGTTCGTCCAGCCCGGCCACCTGATACCGGGCCACGACCGCCTCGGGCATGAATCACACGGCGCGGAACACCGCCAGTAAATCGCTCAGCGCGATCACCTTGTTTTTCAGCATGGTCCGGGAGACCTGAACCTGCTCGCCGGCATTCGGTTTGGTCTTGCCTTCCCGGAGGCAGACCCCGCCAAGGCGGAGGATCTCTTCGCATTCGGCCTCGACCTTTTGACGAACCACCGGATTGATCGAGATGATATCGAGGAGGTGCGCCCTCGTATCAGCGAGATGCTTCTGAAGTTCCTCCTCGGGGTAGCTCCGCCTGAGCCCTTCGTCCAGGCAGCGATCGAGGTACTGGCTCAAGAAGACATACAGCCGAACGAAGGTTTCGGTCAGGTCGATGTGTGTGGGCGACTGGGAATTGTGACTCATGATGTTGTTGATCCTCTCGTTAAGATAGGAAAATAGCTGATCACGGTGTCAAGCTTGCAAGCCTACATTAGGACTTTGATGTCCGTTCCTTCTATCTTTACTTGATAGGTGTCAACCTTGGCCGAGGGATTGTTCACGCAGGCCCCGGTCTTCACATGATACTGCCAACCATGCCAGGGACAGGACACCACGTCTCCTTCTAGCTCGCCCTCCCCCAGCGGGCCGCCCCGATGGACACAGGTGTTGTCGATGGCATAGATGGTGCCGTCGATACTAAAGAGAGCCAGGGCCTTGTCGTTCATTTCTACGACGATGCCCATGCCCGGTTTCACGTCGTCTGTGCTCGCTACCCTGACGAACTCTGCCATGTTGTCCTCTCCTTGATCGGCCGGGTGAACTCGATGTCGGTCAACCTTTGCCAAACGGCGCCTTGATCTTTTTCAGCAAACTTTCCAACGGAGGGGGCGCCGTCGCTTGCGCTTGCTCCACTTCCTCCCGGATCTTCGCGGCGATATCCAGAAATGCCTGGGTCTGGGGAGAGTCCGGCTGGCTCATGACGATCGGTAACCCACTGTCGCCTCCGGTGCGGATGGCAGGATCGATCGGGATGCGGCCGAGAAACGGGATGCCCATGGCCTGGGCGGCGCGCTCTCCTCCGCCATACGAGAAGATCTCGGTCTTCTCTCCGCAGTGACCGCAGACGAAGTGGCTCATATTCTCGATCAACCCGAGTAGCGGCACGTTGACTTTCTGGAACATCATGATGCCTTTACGGACGTCGTACAGTGCGACGTTCTGCGGGGTGGTCACCGTGATGGCGCCACGGAGCGGAACCAGTTGAGTCAGCGTCAGTTGGGCGTCGCCCGTCCCAGGCGGGAGATCGATGAGCAGGTAATCCAGGTCTCCCCAGAGCACATCACGGAAAAATTGCTGGATGGCGGTGTGCACCATCGGACCTCGCCACACGACCGCCGTTTCCTCCGGGACGAAAAAGCCCATGGAGATGAGCTTAACCCCATGGTTTTCGGCCGGTATGATTTTCCCGTCCCGTTGTTCCGGCGGTTTGGTCACGCCCATCATCATTGGGACGTTGGGTCCGTAGATGTCGGCGTCAAGCAAACCCACCGTCGCGCCGGACCGACGGAGCGCGACCGCCAGATTGACGGCCACCGTGGATTTGCCGACTCCCCCCTTCCCGCTGCTGACGGCAAGGGCATACTTTACCCCAGGGATCAGGCTGGAGCGGGCCGGCCCGTCTCCTGTTCCGGACGGCTGTTCTGTGTGTTCCTGCGACATGAAAGCTCCTCCACCTCCATAGTCCGGCGTGGGTCAACCGTTTGCAACGGCGGTGGACCGACACGGTCGGGTTCATCAAGCATCCGCTGGCGACGAGTCCCATCATAAGCGATCTTCCGGTTGAATTGAAATGGCACAGGTGCCTCCTCGATCACATTCGACGGACCGACGTGCAGTTCACGCTCCCTTCCCGAGAATATACGAGGGCTGAACTCGGCCCGTTGTTTAGGTCGGTGTATACTGAAGGCAGGAGCTTGTTGGTCATTGTCCATTTTCCTGCGGCGAAGGATGCACCGCCATCTGATTCGTTCTCGGCCCCGAAAACTCCGAAGTCCCCATTGCATGCTGCGGAGCAATGGGTCCCGATTCCCGCGAGGGCGCCTCCGGTTTTTCGCGGCCGGCGGCCCGGCATCTGCCAACGCCTGCTTCGTCTTGTCAGGAACGACAATGTCGGACGGGCTTCAAGCACCTCATTCTGCCTGGGGGCCGTGATGTCGATCGATCCCCTTTCACTCGAACCGTTGATTCGTCAGATCGGAACCGCCATGGCTCAAGGCATGGCCGGAGCGGCTCCCACAGTGTTCGACCGCAAGCGCTGGTCGCAAGGCCTGCTGGATTGGGCCATGCACGATCCGGAATTCAAGGTCCAGTTGTTCCGATTTGTCGATGTCCTGCCGGTGTTGCGTCATGACGAACAGGTTGTTCGTCTGGTGGACGAATACTTCAGCGACCAGGAGCGCCTGGGCCGGCTGTTCCAATGGGGCATGAAATTTATGGCGGGCTCGACCGTGGCGGCCACAGTCGGCGCCCGGTCGCTCCGAAAGCAGGTCGAGCAGATGGCCGGAACGTTTATTGCCGGTGCGACAGTGTCGAAGGCCGTTCCGATCCTGGGGCAACTCTGGAAGGAGGGCCGCGCCTGTTCGGTCGATTTGCTTGGAGAAGCGACGGTCTCGGAAGTGGAAGCCGATCGTTATCGGGACCGGTGCCTATCGGCGTTGCGCGAGTTGGCTCAGACCGCCATGGGCTGGCCTGCCTCTCCCCTGCTTGAGCGGGATCATGTCGGGGTCATTCCCCGCGTCCAGTTGTCCATTAAGATTTCTGCGCTCTATTCGCAACTTGATCCCATCGATCAGGAAGGCAGCTATCGAACGGTGGCCGATCGATTACGGCCGCTGCTGGACCTCGCCCAATCCAGTTCGGCCGGCGTCATCTTCGACATGGAACAGGCTGAACTCAAGGACCTCACCCTGTTCATCTTTATGCGGCTCCTGTCCGAGCCGGCTTATCGCGCGTTCCCCCATGCCGGGCTTGCGCTTCAGGCCTATCACAAGGATACGGTCCAGGATGTGGCTGATCTGATTGCGTGGTGTCGGAAGCGAGAGACGCCGATTACGGTCCGGCTCGTCAAGGGCGCCTACTGGGATTCCGATTGGATTCGCTACAGCCAGCGAGGGTGGCCGATTCCGCTGTTCACCCAGAAATCCGAAACCGATGTCGCCTACGAATCTTTGACCAGGATGTTGTTGGATCACCACCAGGTCATTCGGCCGGCTTTCGGTACCCACAACCTGCGTACATTGGCCCATGCGGAGGCCTACGCGACCCGGCTGAACCTACCTGCCCATGCGTGGGAGTATCAAATGATTTACGGCATGGCCGAGCCGCTTCAAGCTGCCGTCGCTCAACGGGGGCGGCGGCTCAGGCTCTATACGCCGGTTGGCGAGTTGTTGCCGGGGATGGCATACCTGGTCAGACGGCTGCTCGAAAATACCTCAAACGAATCGTTCTTGAGGAAGGAATACGTCGAATCTCAACCGCTCGAGGTGCTGTTGGCCAAACCGGACCCGCCCGCTCACCTTTCAAAGGAGGCACATGAGCCGGCAGCGGAGGCGGTCGCCTTCCGGAATGAACCCCATTCCGATTTCTCGTTGGCGCCGGTCCGGGCCTCGATGGCGGAGGCGATTCAATCAGTGCGGAATAGCCTTGGAGGACCGGTCTCCATCCCATGGGTCTCGGAGGGGCCGTCTTTCGGTCCCCCCCTCGTGGTGAGGAATCCCAGTCGGCCCGATGAAATTCTGGGAACCGTTCCGACAGTCTTGCCCTCGAATCTGTCCGCGGTGATGGATGAGGCGAAGCGGCGGCTTTCGTCATGGAGCGGCGCTCCCGTTTCCGAGCGAGCGGGTATCATGAGGCGGGCCGCGTCGCTGATGAAGCAGAGGCGGTACGAGCTGGCGGCCTGGGAAGTGTTGGAGGAAGGAAAGCCCTGGCGTGAAGCGGATGCGGATGTGGCGGAAGCCATCGACTTCCTGTTGTTTTATGCGCACCGGATGGAACAGTTGGGCGTCCCTCGGCGGTTGGGACATGAGCCGGGTGAGGTCAACCATCAGAGTTATCAATCCCGGGGGATTGCAGCGGTGATCGCGCCCTGGAATTTCCCGCTGGCGATCCCGACCGGGATGGTCTCTGCGGCGTTGGTCACGGGCAACGTCGTGCTGTTTAAACCCTCCGAGCGGGCCCCGCTGGTCGGATGTCTGCTCGGGCGTATCCTTGCCGAGGCCGGTCTACCGGCCGGTGTCTTGCAGGTGTTGCCCGGCGGTCCGGATCTTGGCAGGGGCTTGGTGGAACATCCCGACGTCGGGGTGATCGCTTTCACCGGTTCAAAGGACGCGGGGCTGTGGATTCTCGGTCAAGCGGCTCAGGTGAGAAAGGGGCAGCGGCACATCAAGCGCGTGATTGCCGAAATGGGCGGGAAGAACGCGATCATCGTGGATGAGACGGCGGACCTCGACGAAGCGGTATCGGGGGTCGTCGCCTCGTTCACCGGCTATCAGGGACAAAAGTGTTCGGCCTGCTCGCGTGTCATCGTGCATGAGACCGTGCATGACCTGTTTGTGCAACGTCTAACCGAAGCCGTCCAGGCCATCACGATCAGCCCGCCTGAAGATCCGGGATCACGGATGGGGCCGATGATCGACGAGCGTGCGCTGAAGACCGTCCGAGACTATGTGGAGATCGGCCGGCGCGAGGGGCGTCTGATCATCGACCGTACCGTGCCCGGGCCCGGCTATTTTCAGGGGCCGGTCCTGATCGCCGAGATTCGTCCCGAGCATCGGTTGGCCCAAGAGGAGATCTTCGGCCCGGTGTTGGCTGTGATGCGGGCGCCGGACTTTTCCCGAGCGCTGGACATGGCCAACGCCACCGACTATGCGCTGACCGGGGGGGTCTATTCGAGGAGCCCTAAGAATCTTCAGATCGCAAGGGAGCGGTTCGACGTGGGAAATCTCTACATTAACCGGCCGATTACCGGAGCGCTGGTCGGTCGGCAGCCGTTCGGAGGACACAGGCTGTCCGGCGTCGGGACCAAGGCAGGAGGCGACGACTACTTACTGCAATTCATGACCGCGCGTGTCGTGAGCGAAAATACCCTGCGGCGGGGATTCGCGCCGGTCGAATGACTGAATCGGACGCTTCACCTGATAGTCCACCAATTCCTCCTGGATCTCGCTGACCAACCCTCGGTCGCGCCGCAGCGGCGGCAACTCTTGGCGCTCGACATATTTGATCATCCCGACGCCCTTCGCGAACCAGGCATTCATCACATCCGTTCCGGTCACCGTATGCTTGTTGGCGGACAGTGTGATACGCAGCATCATGCGGGCTTCAAGATGGACCGTATCGGGAAACTTTCCGGCCGGCACGGTGACGCTGTCGCGTCCCACGACCGATGCTACGCCCTGGACGTCTACCCGCTCGTTGACGCCGTCGCCGTCCAGATCGTTTCCGAAGTCCAATTGGTTCCGATCGAACTGCTGAAAGCTCGACGGATATCGAAGCGGAAACTGCACGATCTGATAGGGAACCAGTTGCCGTTCGAGCGGTGTGCCGGGCTCGGAACCATGGTAGACGATGCCCACGGCGTCCCGCCGGTAATAACTGTCGGACGGGCCGTGGTTCCCCGCATTCGAATCATGAAACACCGTCAACTCGACGCCCTTCCGTTTCTCGGTGCGAAGGACCTTCGACTCGTTGACGAAGATCTTGTGTTCGATCGATTGCACGGGGCCTTCCGTGACCTCACCTCGATAGGACCAATGGTTGCCGACGTCGTCCGGAAAATAGGCCGGCGAGTCCTCAACAGTCAGCAGTTGGTCGGCCCACGCCGGGCCGATATACCAAATCAGAATGGCAAAACCGCACGACAACCAGGTGCGAGGAACTGAGTCAGGCATAGGGATTCCTTTCGACAATCGTGGGACCGTATCACAGGGGCCGACGAGCGGGCAAGGCAATCGGCCGCCAGGCGAGGGCGCCCTGAGTAGATGGCGCGATCATGTCGGATGCCCAGAGTCTGGACGTTGCCTTTCCGCCGCAGGCTACCCATAATCTCCGGCACGACAAAAGGAGACAGTCGGCTGTGAAACAACGGGTATTCCAAGTGCCGAGATCTGCGTCCTCCGAATCTCCCTGTCTCTGGGTGACAGGCGGTTCGAGAGGCATCGGCCGGGCCGTCGCTCAACGATTCGGTGCAGCGGGGTGGCGAGTGGCGGTGCAGTATGTTCGCCGCGAGCAGGAGGCGCTAGGCACGGCCAAGCTGGTTGAGGCCGCGGGAGGCGAGGCGATCATCGTCCAAGCGGATGTGCGAGATGCCGGGCAAGTGGGCAAGGCGGCCAGGACCATCGAGGATCGGTGGCATCGATTGGACGCTCTGGTCTGCGGCGCCGGCGTGGCCGATGACGGCCTCATCGTCCGGACCTCGCTCGATCGCTGGAACCATGTGATCGAGACGAACCTCACCGGTGTATTCCACTGTCTGAGGGAAGCGGCGCGTCTCATGGAGAGCCATGGCGGCAATATCGTGGTCCTGGGCTCTTTCGTCGGATTCCACGGAGCCGCCGGACAGGCGGCCTATGCCGCCTCCAAGGCCGGTCTGTTAGCTCTGATCCGTTCCGCCGCGTGGGAGTGGGGACCGAACAACATCAGGGTGAATGTCGCGCTGCCCGGCTGGCAGAAGACCGATTTGGCGGCAGACGCACTACCGGGTGGTTCATGGCTGGCTGACCATATGTTGGGTCGGACAGCCGATCTCGAAGAGGTGACCCGGTCGATTTATCACCTGGCGACCGTAAAGGATACCTCCGGACAAGTGTGGAACTTCGACAGCCGCAGCCTCTGACTATGGTACCGACCGCAATGTCTACTCCTTATCTGCATGCGATGTCGAATGGCGCCGCCGTTTGTTTTGTCACGGGAACCGATACGGGAGTCGGCAAGACCGTCGTGACCGCCGCTCTGGCTCTGTTCCTCAGGCATCGAGGCTATCGGGTCGGTGTGATGAAGCCCATCGAGACTGGTGTCCGCACGGACCAGCCGGACCAATCGATTCGGAACGATGCGGTCTGTTTGAGGGAAGCCGCCGGCAACTCCGACGATTGGGCGCTCATCAGCCCTTATCGGTTTGAGGCCCCGTTGGCCCCATTGGATGCGGCGCGGGGGGAAGGCCGAGCGGTCAGCTTCCAGCCGATCTGCGAGGCCTTTCAGCGTCTGAAAGCTAGGCACCAGATTCTGCTGGTGGAAGGCGCCGGCGGGCTGCTTGTGCCGATCTCGGAAGGTGGCGACCTGAGCGATCTCATCGGTGAGTTGGCCTGTCCCGTCCTGGTTGTCGGGCGTGCGTCGTTGGGCGGGATCAACCATGCCCGGTTGACCTTGGAGGCGCTCGCGCATCGAAAACTACCGGTGCTTGCCTGTGTCCTCAATCAACTTCGGGACGCCGGTTCCGAAGAGGAAGTGCTGCAAGCCCGTTCGACAACGGCGCTTCTGCGCGAGCGAAGCCAGGTTCCAATACTGGGGCCCCTTCCCGCCGAGCCACGACTTGCCTCGAATTGGAAGTCCGGAATCGAGCAGCTCTCGACCCATCCGGTCATCGAGAAATTGGCCTGTTTGGTGAGGTCGCCGCACGCGTAAAGGCGTCGATGGCCAGGCCGATGTCGGGGGCGGTCAGCAGGGCCGACATAACGGCGGCTCCGTTGGCTCCTGACGAGAGGACCGAGCGATAGGTACTCGGCTGAATGCCTCCAATGGCGAAGATGGGCAACGAGGTCAGCGGTCGGATCGCCGCCAATCCCTCCACTCCCACCACCGGTTCATGGTCCGGCTTGCTTGAGGTGGCAAAGATCGGACCGAATCCCAGATAGTCAGCCCCTTCCAGGGTCGCCGCCCTCACCTGATCGGGAGTATGCGTGGAGATGCCGATCAATTTGTTCGGCCCCATCACGGTCCGCGCGTCCGGAAGCGACAAATCATCCTGGCCGAGATGGACTCCGTCCGCGTCCAAGGCCAGGGCAAGATCGCACCGATCGTTCACAATAAAGCAGGCCTGTGCGCGCCGAGCGGCTTCCCGCAGCCTGAGGCCCTCCTCGTAGGCCTGGCCCATCGAGCCCTGTTTGTTTCGATACTGGAACAGTTTGACGCCGCCGGCTGCTGCTCCCTGGAGCACCGTGAGCAGGTCTCGACCCGGGTTGATCGAGGGGTCCAGAATCAGATAAAGGCCGGAGAGCGATGGGCGAGGGTCTATCACGGAACGTCGTCTGGTGGGGATTCAACCGGCCGAGCCGACCGTGGGGTCACGGTGATTGCTGCGCCAGGAAGCGCTCCAAAAAATTCGTGGAGACGTAGCCCTTCTCGAAATCGGGATTGGTCAGAATCCGCAGGTGCAGCGGGATCGTCGTCTTGATGCCCTCG
This sequence comes from Nitrospiraceae bacterium, assembly GCA_040981105.1. Lineage (GTDB taxonomy): Bacteria > Nitrospirota > Nitrospiria > Nitrospirales > Nitrospiraceae > Nitrospira_G. The sequence continues at coordinate 13,821 of JANRMO010000022.1, read as the reverse complement.
ATGACGAATTCGGCCAAAGCCCGGCGCATGCGGGCCAGCGCTTCCTGGCGGTCGCGGCCGTGGACGATGAGTTTGGCGATCATCGAATCATAATGCGGGACCACCAGCGTATTGGACTCCATGGCCGAATCGACTCGGACGCCGAATCCTCCTGGGGGCCGGTATCGTGTGATCAGTCCGGGCGATGGGGTGAACCGCTCCGGGTCTTCCGCGTTGATGCGGCATTCGATGCTGTGGCCGGCAAGTTGGATGTCCTGCTGCTTGAGCGTCAGGGGAAGCCCGGCTGCGATCCGGATCTGTTCCTTGATCAGATCGATGCCCGTGACCATCTCCGTGATCGGATGTTCGACCTGGATGCGGGTGTTCACTTCCATGAAAAAGAAGTTCTGGTCCTTGTCCAGCAGAAACTCGACGGTTCCGGCGTTCCGGTACTGGATCGCCCTCATTGCCTCGACCGCAACCCGCCCGATCTCTCGACGCAACCGGTCGTCCACCCCGGGCGAGGGTGTCTCCTCCACCAGCTTTTGGTGGCGCCGCTGGATGGAACAGTCCCGTTCACCCAGATGGACGATCCGGCCCTTCTGATCGGCCAGAATCTGGACTTCGATGTGCCGGGGCTCGATGAAGTACCGCTCGAGGTAGACGCCGTCGTTGCCGAACGTTGCCTTCGCTTCCGCCTGCGCGGCCTGAAAGGCTCGTTCGAGCTCGTCGGTTTTGTTGACGACGCGCATACCTCGCCCGCCGCCTCCCGCTGCGGCCTTGATGATGACGGGGAACCCGATCTTCTTCGCGGCTTCCAGGGCGTCCTGCTCGTTGTTCAACACCCCCGGGCTGCCGGGCGTGACAGGGAGCCCGCGCTTCGCCACGATTTCGCGCGCCTTGGCCTTGTCGCCCATCAACGCGATGTTCTCCGAGGTCGGTCCGATGAACTTGATGCCGATCGATTCGCAGACCTCGGCGAAGTGGGCGTTCTCGGAGAGGAATCCGTATCCCGGATGGATGGCGTCCACGCCGGTGACTTCAGCCGCGCTCAGGACGTTGGGAATGTTGCGGTAACTAAGCGAGTCCTCCGGCGGACCGACGCAGACATGCTCGTCGGCCAGACGCGTATGGAGCGCGCCGGTATCGGCCTCTGAATGGATGGCGACCGTCTTGATCCCGAGTTCTTTGCACGCGCGGACGATCCGCACGGCAATTTCTCCTCGGTTGGCGATCAGTATTTTCTTGAACACGGCTGCCTCCGAAATTCGTGGATGGGCGCGTCAGGCAGCAGGCGTGGGTTCGATGAGGAACAACGGTTGCCCGTATTCGACCGGCTTGGCGCTTTCCACCAGAATCTTGACGACACGGCCGTCGACTTCCGACTCGATTTCGTTCATCAGCTTCATGGCTTCGACGATGCAGAGCACTTGCCCCTTTTTGACCGTGTCCCCCTCTTCGACATAGGGATCGGCGTCGGGAGCGGGCGAACGATAAAACGTTCCCACGATCGGCGATGTGATCGTGACCAAGCCTCTCGTGTCGGCCGGAGGCGTCGCGATATATGAAGGAAGCGAGGGTGTCTGACCTACCACCGGCTCCGAAGGAACCGTGCCGGCCGGTTTCGTGGTGTACTCCTGGCGAAGGCGCACCCGCAGCCCCTCGCGCTCGAACTCCAACTCGCTGAGGTTGTTCTTCCGAAGCAGATCGGCCAGATCCTGGATCAGCTTCGCTCGATCTTCGACCGGCTGGTGCCGATCCGATTCCAGCAATCGGCTAGGGACCAGAATCGGTGCCTTGCGGCCGGACGCCGAGCCTGTCGGAGAAGGTTTCTTCTTGCTCACCGCACACGCTCCACGTAGGCGCGGGTGCGCGTGTCGATCTTGATGGTTTCGCCGACTTCCAGGTACAGCGGCACTTTGATCGTGGCGCCGGTCTCGACCTTGGCCGGTTTGCTGCCGCCGGAGGCCGTATCGCCTCTGATACCGGGGTCGGCATCGACCACCTTCAATTCAATGAAGATCGGTAACTCGACGGCCAAGGGTGCATGGTGATAGACGAGGATCTTGACCCGCATGTCTTCCTTCAGCAAGTCCGCGTTTTCACCGAGGTGAGCCTTGTCGTACGAGAACTGCTCATAGGTGTCCGTATCCATGAAGGTATACTGTTCGCCGGACGCGTAAAGAAATTGCATTTCGCGCTCTTCCAATTCGGGCTCATCGAATTTCTCCCCTGACCGAAAGGTCCGGTCGAGCACGTTCCCGGTCTTGTAACTCTTGAGCTTGGTCCGGACGAACGCGCCGCCCTTGCCGGGCTTCACGTGTTGGAATTCCACGATATAAAAGGGCTCTCCGTCGATTTCCAGTCGGACCCCGTTGCGAAAATCTGCGGTCGAAATCACGATGGGTACTCCTTATTCTCCTCAGCGGGGCGCTCGATGCTCACGTCGATGTGATACGGGTCCGCTTGGTTGCAGGTTTGCGTTTGATGTGACGGGTTGCAGAGCCGGTCGGCTGCGTTCCATTGGGCCCATGGATTCCATTGAGGTGATGGATGAGGCCGTGCAGTCCCAAGAGGTAGCTCTCTGGCCCGAATCCGGCAATCTGGCCCACGGCCACCCCGGCGATATACGAATGACGCCGGAACTCTTCTCGCTGATGAATGTTGGACAGGTGCACCTCGACGGTCGGAATCTGCACGGCCGCGATCGCGTCACGGATCGCGACGCTGGTATGGGTGTAGGCCGCTGGATTAATCAGCAGACCGTCGAAGCACCGCCTGGCCTCCTGGATCCAGGTGACCAGCTCTCCTTCCAGGTTGGACTGCCGGCACTCGATCCCGATCCCCTCCCGCGTCGCGAGCCGGCGAAGGGAGTGGTTGATGGTTGCCAAATCCGCCATCCCGTAGAGAGACGGTTCACGGGTACCTAACAGATTCAGATTCGGCCCGTGCAAGACCAGCACTCGAAGCATGCACACTCCACTGCCATCGTTGTATAGCCGGGGCTAACGGGCTAAGCGACGAGTATCCTTGTGTGGCGATCTGAAGGCGGCGGTATTGTAACAATCCATCGACGGGGGGTCAAACGAGCCACCGATTCCTGGAGGGCGGGGGTCAGTCACGGCCATGCGGTGTGCGGGATACCATTCACAAGGCCTCGGACGGTTCGACCCGGGCGGTGATGGCGAGTCTCCCCACAACGATGGGCGCGGTCTCCTACGCCTTCGGTTTCTTGTTGAAGACGGTTGCGTCGCAGGCGACGTACTTGATCTGCTTGACAGGAATGATCGTCACCTCCTGCGGCGTGTCAATCTCCAACACCTCCATGTCCTCGCTGATCGTGTGGCGGACGGCATCCTTGACCATCAGTTCCTGATTGTCCGTGAAGACGACCTTGACCCAATACTGCACGGTAGGCTCCTAGTGTAAGAGTGGTTCGTTGCCGAGATCGGCCGATCGTTTGGTTGCGGCTTCCACGGCCGAGATGAGGGCGGCCCTCAAGCCGCCTCGTTCCAGCGCATGCAGACCGGCGATCGTGGTGCCGCCCGGCGACGCCACCCGGTCCTTCAGTTCCGCCGGGTGCAGACCGGTTTCGAGGACCATAGTCGCGGCCCCCAGCACGGTTTGCGCGGCGAGCGTGACGGCCACGGGACGCGGCAACCCGACATTGACGCCGCCGTCGGCCAGCGCTTCGATGATCAGGAACATATAGGCCGGTCCGCTTCCGCTGAGCCCCGTGACGGCGTCCATCAGACGCTCCTCAACCACGGTGACCGAGCCGACCGATTTGAAGAGCGCGGTGGCGCGTGCGAGGTCCTGCGGCGACAGGTCCGGTGACAGGGCAAGCGCTGTGGCGCCGCGGCCCACAATCGCAGGCGTATTGGGCATGGCACGTATCAATCGCGCCGTTCGTGCCAGAATCCGACCGAGGCGGGACAGGGGGTAACCGGCCGCCACCGACAGAATCAGTGTCTCGGGATCAAGAGCAGGAGCCAACGCCGCGAGCACGTCGTCGAGGATTTGCGGTTCGACGGAGAGGACCGTCATCTGCGCCCCCGTAATCGCGCGCACATTGTCGGAAGACACGCGAATCGAAAAGGCGCGCGCCAGGTACTCCAGCCGTTCCGGGCGGACATCGGTCGCGATGAGCTGAGCGGGGGTGACCTGTCCCGTTTTGAGGAGGCCCGACACCAACGCCTCGGTCATATTACCGCCGCCGATGAACGCGATCTGCTGTCCGGCAAACATGGGGCGCGATTATACTGTGGCCTCGGCGGGCCTTCAACTTGCACCGTTCTGGCCGGAGCAGTACAGTACTGTGGCAGTCAGCGAGGTGTCGCACGAAGGCCCGCCGGTCGAAAGGAGTCATCCATGATCAACAGGGGCGTGATGCCGACTCATTTTCATGCTGTGAGGGTGGTGCTTGCGGGAATCTGTGTCGTGGGTGTCCTGGCGGTCGAGGCGCAGGCTCGACGGCCCAGTTTGACGGAAACGGAACGGCAGGCGCTTGAAAAGATTCAGCGGATCCAAGTCCAAGCGTTGGTCCTGACCGACCAGGGACAGGAGGATGCGACCGCGATCCACGACCTCGTCGCCAAGAAGATGGAAGAGTTCGAGTACGAGATCGTCAAGGATCCGACCGAGCCGAGCGATGCGGTGCTCCGCGTCAAATGCGAGCAGCGCAAGACATGGGAGGGAACCGTCTCCACCGGCGGCGATGCGGACCTCCCCGACTCCCCGTCTCGAGTCTGGAGAGGACCGGCCTGTCAATTACGGTACCTGATGGACGGCAAGCCGATGGCATGGGCTAAGGAAGTGCGGACGGATTTTGAAGATGCCCTCAAGGCGGCCAACGAGGCTGGAGAACGCGATCCGGGGATGTTTGCCATCACCCGGTTACAAGAGCGGCTGGCGAAGTATGAATTCCCGGTGTTCCTCACCACGGAATGGGGTCAGGAGGCTCGCCTCCTCAAGATGTTCCAGAAGCCGGATCTGACATCTGCCAGGAAGATTGCGCTTATTCAGGCCTTCGGAGAACTGTTTGCCGGCTCCGCCGTCCCGTATCTGAAGCCATTGCTCAAGGATCCGGATATGGAGGTGGCCAAAGCCGCGATCATTGCAGTGGGAAACATCGGACACAGGGAAGGCATCGCGATGCTGGTGGACGTACTCCAAACCGGGCCGCCGGAGTTGCAGATCGAGGCCTGCCGCGGGCTTGGCAAGGTCGGGGCGCTCCATGGCGATGCCTCGGTTGTTCCTCCGCTGATCCATGCCATGGAAACCGGCGATATCAAACTGCAAACGGCGGCCGTCTGGGCGCTTGGGCAACTTCCCGACCGGCGGGCCTACGAACCCTTGCTGAAATTGCAGGCCTCGATGGGGGATAAGCGGGTGGCGGATCGTGAATCGCCGGAGGGCAAGTTGTACGACGCGCTTCACTACACGCTCAAACAGATTGATGGGATCGAACACTAAGACCCGTGGTTCGTCCGGGGCGCTACAGGATCATCGCGTAGGTGGCGGCCGGATCGTTCTGTCCGTCCTGATGCTCTGGGCGGGGATGGCGACGGGACTGCCGGCACAAACGATCGGGGATGAGGCAGAGCTGGACCGGTTGCAGGCGCGAGCCGAGGAGTCCATGGCCAATGGCGACGCGGAAGGCGCGGCGATGAGCATGGGACGGGCGGCGCTGATGGCCCAGCAGTTGAACAAACGATACGGTAATCAACCGAAGGGTCTCGTCTACCGAGGAGCTGAAACGTTCTTTCGCGCACAAGAGCAGGGGTACCGGGCTCTTGCGTTATTTCATCGGGCCGGGGGGCAAGCTCCGGCCTCAAGCGGCGTCTGTCACACCCTCAGATCCGCACACCTCGGATTACGCAGGGCGTTGTCGATCCTTAACGTGGACGAGCAGGCGTTGCAGGACCTCTCCTCTTCGGATAGGACGCGGATCAAGCAGTTGCGCACCTCCGCTGACGACTGGACCACCGTCCTTGCGTCGATGACGGCGGACTTTCAGTGTCCCGAGGCGAGCCCGTCTACTGATCATCCTCCGGATTGATCTGTTTGATGCCGTAGGGACGGCAACATTCAAGCAGGGCCGTGTCCGTACTCACCATCGTCAGTCGAAGCGGTTTGAGCTCGATGGCCAGAGCCAAATGCAAGAGTTGGCTCGCTCGAAGTTGCGGATGGTGCAACGAGAGCTCTTTGACGGACAAGTAGGTCTCATGCGTGGGCGAGACGAAATGATAGAGCCCCTGTAACATTTCCTGTTCGAAGCGAAACACCACCGAATACCAGTCGTCCCGGGTCAGCAGCTCTTTCTTGGTCTGATTGGCCAGGATCGAATAGAGCTCCACTAGGCTCTGACTGGGCACTAGGATGACTTTCCCGCGTTTGACCAGGAGCTTGTTGACGATCCGGGTCCCACGTTCTCGGCTGTAGCGCTTGATGAGTGCGGTTGAATCGAAATAGAAATACGGCATCGGTTATCCTCTCCCGGCTACGATCAACGGTGCCAGTTCATCGCGAAGTTTCGACAGCCGATCCTGCAGCTCCTCCAGCGGGACCTCCTCATACCCCTGCTTCTTCAGCATGTCGAGAAACGAGCCGTCCAACATAGACGCAGTGTCGCGACGGATGCGGTCACGCAGATTGGCCTTGGCGAGCCGGCTGGGGCCGCGGCGCTTGGTCACCGAAATCACGCCCGGCCTGGGGTCGCGCACACTACCCCGCCCGGTGGCTCTGGAGCCGGAATCGAGCTTCTCGGTCTGTTTTCCCATTTTTCCTCCTTGGTGTGGTGGTCAGGTTGCCGGTCTGGGGCCGCCTGCCGCGGTGGATCGGGGACAGGCGCCTCCAGAAGGTGGAACCTCGGACGGTTCCGGGTCTCCATAAATATAATCTGTGAGTCGCCTCGTCAAATGTACCGACAGATCCTGCTGGATCTGTCTCAGCGCTTTGACCGTCGCTTCCTTCGTGGAGACATGGCCGACACGATCGCCCTTGGAGAGGGCGCCGAGGGCCCTGCCGGTCCCCGCTTCCACGATAAGAAAATCGCTGCACCAGCGGACGTAGCGGAACGCCGGGTCCTGGACTTCAATGGGCCAGAGGCGAACGAGTCCTTTGATAAGCAGGACCGGATGCAGATCGGACGGCACTGGCCGCACCGTGGTACCTCCTGTCGAGAACACGGTCACGGAGAGCCCCTCGCGGGCCAGCCCCTCGATTAGGGCGCGTCCGATCGGCTCCGCATAGTCCCCGGAGAGATCCAGTTCGAGCGGAAGGCCGGTGGACAGAAACCGTTCCAATTCACTGCTCAAGGCTGCGACTTGGTAGGGTGGCGCCAATCCCTGACCGTTCAGCCGGATCACGCGCAGGTCGGCGTTGTATGCCTCCCGCAATACGAGTGTGGTAACGGCCCGTTTCAGGTGACGAGCATGTGCAAGCGGCTCGGTGGCGTTCCGAGACTCTGCGACGTGATGGGCGACAATCCCATCGAACTGGTTGATCCGTTCGAGCGTGGCGGCTTCGGTCTGGCTCCGGTTCATGCCGGCTAACGCATGGTGCAATCGCCGGTCGTCGTCGTACCACTCGTCGAGCACTCGGACGTTCTCCAGCACCTTGTCCGTGGACACGCTGGTGACATGGTCCAGGGTGAGCTGCCGTTCGTCTCGACTTCTTCCCTTGTTCTCGATCAGGAGATAGGACTCCCATTCCTTCGCCTGGGAATTGATCTCGGCTCGAAAGATCTTGGCGACGGCCGCATAGGCTCGCTCGGCGGCCACCGTCCCGGACTCCCCCTCGCCGTGGCCGACCAGATACTGCGCGGGGGGGAAGGTCTTGTTCGTCCGTTTCATCCAGTCGGAGTCGGATGAGCCGGCCCACCATGTACAACCCGACGCGATTAACAGCGCGAGTGTACCCGTGGCCTGTGCTTGGTGCATCCTCCTTCGATACCGCTTCATTGCAGTACTCGCTCGACGACGAAGCGAGTGTCTCCGGCACGCAGAGTGACCCGCATTGCCGTCTCCGGCTTGACGAGGCTCCCCTGGTGAGCCAGCGATCGAATGCGCAGGTCGTACTCGCCTGCCGGCACCCACAGCCGTGCCACGTGAATCTGGGCAGGCAGGGTTTGCCAACAGCGTTTGTCCGCCTCCTCCGTCGCGACCGCCATGGTTTTCAGGAGGGAACCGACCACGAACGCCACCCATTCCAAGTCCGCCCGATCCCCGTTCCGATTGCGTCGTTGCGTGGCTGAGCGCACACCCTGCTCCATGCCTTCGGCCAGTCCGTACTTGACAGCGGCGCGCGCGGCGGCACGAACCATGATGCCGGGGAGCTGATCCGACAGGCTCTTCTCCGCCATGGCTGTCAGGTCGTGCACCATCTCGGTGCCAGCCGTAAACACACCCGAATCGCCAGTGAGCGACAGGTGCCCGGCCGCCACCTGACTGCGCTGAGGGATGAGTCGAGGAATCGCCACGCGCACGACCCGACCGTTGAGTCCATATAGAAGACTGTCGGCGGTGCGTGTCCGCTGAGAGCCGCCTCCGAACCCTCTGGCCAGCAATACCAGCCGGGCGGCGTCGAGGCCGAGTGGAATGTCTAAAAACTGATCCACCCGGATCGGCGCGCGGCCATTATAACTAATCAGAATGATCTGGGCGAGGTGCGCTTGGCTGCTTACGGGTTCCCAGGTGGTCTCAGGAAATTGTCGCCGATAATCTTCCACCTCCTCGGTCAGATGGAGACGGTCGGCTGCCCGCAGGAGATCGGATTTCAAGCTGGGAGGGACAGGCGTACGCGACCAGTCGCGGTTGGACTGATACCCGTCGTAGGCACGGCGGTAGGCGACGAAGGCGTTGTTCAGGTCACCGCCGATCTCATAGAGAATGCCGGTCAAATATCGAGCGAACCCGTCGTCACGGTACGCATTCTTGCCTGTCTCGCGATCCGAGATCACGTTCAAGCGATGGTCGATGCGCCGGGCCTCGACTAAGGCGCCGGACCAATCTTGCATCAGTGCGTAGTTCACCGCCTTCACGACGTTGATCATGACTTGCTCGTGAGGATCTCCTTCGAACGGGAGTTCGTTGTCGTTGAGGAGAAAGGACAGGGCTTCGTTGCGGAGCTTTTTCGTGTACAGCCGCTCGAGTTCATCCTCGGCTTGAGTGAGCAGAGCGTTGCTGTCCTCGTAGCGGCCGGCTAACTGAAGCACCACCCCACGATCCATCCCGTACAACACAAGGTTTTTCGACCCATAGTCCTCCTCGGCCCGCTGCAGAACCGCATCGGCCTGGAGCGGCTTCCCGGCCAGGAGGTTTTGCTCGACAAGTTGATAGCGACTCGGTCCGGAGGCACAGGCCGGGGACAGCAGGCAGAGGCTCAGCAAGAGGACGATGGGAAACGTCGAAGAGACACGATGTAAGACGTGCCTCTTCTCGAGAGAGGAGCCGGCAGGCACAGCAGAGAAAAAACCAGCCAAAGGACTGGAGGAAAAGACGATGGCTAGAAGATGGTCCGTTTTCGTTCGACGACCTTTTTGATCTTTCGCTGGCCGATCCAGGACTTTTCGTTGCTCTCCAGATTCACCAATTCCAGGTCGACCTGGTAATAGACCGCCTTCGTCCCGTCGGCTTCGTCGAGAATCGTGGAGATGCTGCCCTTCATCATATAGTCGGCGCCCGTTTCCTTTCCAGGTGCCTTCTGCGTCTCTTCTTTGGCATAGATCGCCTGGTCCCGCCGTTCCTCGCGAATCTCCTCCCGTTCTCCCTTAGACGAGACGAACTTCACTTTGCCCGAGTTGATGAGCTCGCGTGAGAGGTCGTTGATGAACGTTTGCACGTTGATGTGCTCGTGGGTGCGGTTGACGACGGTGCCGACGATGACGACCGGTTGCCGATGCTTCTCCTGTTGGTAACCAGCCAGCCAAGGACTGCCGAGCGAGGCCTTAACCATCTCTTCGGCGACCATACGGGAGTCCGTGTCGTTCCACCGTCCGCTCAGGTCGGTGACGACGCCGGTATCAACCCGCGTGACCCTTGTCTCATGCCCGCACCCGGTCAGCAGCGTCAAGAGAATCAGGCCGGTCCAGAGCCGATGTCCCCACCGCCGTATCAAACCGGCCGTCCTGAACGAAGCCGCATGCTGAGACGGATCAAACTCCGCAAGGACCGGTTCATCTGATGCCGCGCTTTTCCTCTTCCTGTTCCAGTCGCTCGAATAATCGATCAGCATTCTTTCGCACATAGTCACGGACCTCGGCGTTCAATTCCTTAGCCTTCATCATATTTTCTTTCATGTCGTCAAGGCTGAGTTTCGTTAGGACGTAATAGGTGGGAGGATTGGTCTTGTCGTCCTTGTAGCGGTCGATGGGGCGCACACCGGACAGGGTGGTGGTCGTGATGGTCTTGATCGCTCGCTCGACGTTCTGCTCTTCCGTGTTGCGGGTAAAGTCTCCGGCGGTCGTTGAGGCGGCATAGTCGCGCATCAGATAGCCGGTGTAGGTATCGAACGTCTTCGCAATCTCGGCCCTGGCGCGATTCTCGGCCGTATCCCAGGCCAACGGCTCATTGCGCACGCCGGTTACGGCTCCGACCCCGTAGAAGTTTTTCGCGTCCTTTTCATTATACGCGCCGGATCCCTGTTTGACCCATTTGGGAGGGCCGCCGCAGGCAGTCAATCCGAGGGCCAGCAGGAGTACGAAGAGGGCCCCCATTCGTCGCGTTGGCGGGATCTGATGTGTTACCATTGCCTTCCTCCTTGCTCTAGAAGCCGGGTCCGGGAGCGGTCGACGCATCCGTATTTCCAAGTATGAGCACAAGCGGATGCTAGCATGCGATGGGGGGGGTGTCAACGCAACGCAGCGAAACTGACAGGCGAAGTTCAGATTGCAGGTGTCATTCATTTGAGGAGGAGGCGTCCCTGTGGCTGAGGTCAGAATCGAAGACGGCATCATTCGCGTGGTGGAACTCGATGTGCAGGATCCGAAAGCAGCGGCGGTACTGGCCGAGTACCCGACCGCCCGATGGGCGGAAATTACCAGACGAGCCTTGAAGATCGGATTGGGCTACATGAAGGGAGGAGCAAAGGATTGACCGGCCTCACCGGTGCGTGAGCAGACGTCCGTTACTGCGGGTTCGAAGGGTGGGCATGGCCATCGAGGAACTTGGTGGCTCGGCTGTCGGTTCCGCCCAATTCACTGTAGCGGCGATAGGCCTCCGCCGCCTTTTGGTCCTGCTTCAGGTGGTCCTCATACAATAGGCCCAGAGAGAGAAGCACGTCGGCATAGTCGGGATTGATTTCCAACGCCTTGAGGTAGGCCTGTTCCGCTTCCTGATACCGTCCCTTCTTCTCCTGAATCATCCCGAGCGTGTAGTGCGAATCCGGATTTTCCGGGGCATGAGCAACGGCTAAGTTCGCGGTTTGTAACGCTTCGTCCAGGTTCGGGAGGACTTCCAACTGCATGTAACTCTTCAAGACATAGGCGTCGCCGAAGGAGGGGGCCAAGGCAATGGCCTTGTTCAACCGGGTCAAGGCTTCTTCCGAGTCCTTGCGGGCCTGCAAGAGGCTGAACGCCACATCATAATGGGCCTTGGCTGCTGCCATCCGCTCCTGCTCGGTCTCGGGACCGGCTCCGACAGTGAAATCGACCTTCCGCCCTTCGATCAGGATCGTGTCCCCATCCCCGTCCAACCTGGCGAATTGCGGGTGTTGGGTTCCCTTGGAGCGGGCCTCGACCTGTTCCTGCACGTACGAGGCCAATTCCGTGGCCATCAACCAACCGTTCTTGTTGCGATCGGCCTGTCCCGACAGGCCTTCCTTCAGGACCTGCATAAACAGGCTGGTGGTCTCCGACCGCGCGATCTCTTCTCCGCTCTTCGCCGCAGTCAGGACCTGAACGGCCCGCTTGTCCGTATCCTGTTCCGGCGCCATGCGCCCTTCCAACGAGAGTTGCTGAGGTGCGGTCACGTCCCAACCGGTGACCGGCGTATCAAGAATCAGGAAAATATGTTTGGCCATCACCCGCCGGCTGAATTCCTTCAATTGATCCAGCGTTACGGACTTCGCCACGCTCCCTAGTTGCGCATCCCACGGCACCAGGTAGCCCAAGGGAGCCCCGCCCGCATCGGTGGTCTGGCCGGCGTGTCCCGCGAAGTACAATACCAAACGGTCGCCCCGTCCAACCTTGCGGGGCAACACGTCGTTCAAGATGAAATGGAATTGTTTGGACGTGACCTTCTTGTCGTAGAGTTCGATCACTTCCTCAAACCCGAGTCCTCGCAGAGATTCAGCCATAGCCTTGGCGTCGGCGGCGGCGCCGGGGACCTTTGGCGCGACCAGATAGTCTTCGATCCCGACCACGACCGCCCAAGACTTATAGTAGAGACCTTCGGGTTTTCCTGCCTGCGCCTGTGCGAGGTTGGGCACAGCGACGAGGGCGGCCCATGGGAGGAGAAGGAGACCGGAGCGAACAATCCAAGCGGTCAGCGAAAGCGGACGGCAGGGGGCTTGCACCATTTGAGGTAACCTACTCTTCGCCCCGATGGCCTGTCAAGAAAGCTCCGTGGCATCCAGTGCCGTGGACGCAGACGCAGATCATCCGATGCGTACGGGGTTGCGCTGTGTCGAGTCGTTGCCCATAATGTCGCCGTTCTGGTGTGGCAGCGGCAGGGGTTTCAGAATCCCTCACCCAGGTGAAGGAGCGAGGAATGGCCGACGATAAAGTGGATACGCTGTTGAAGGAAGCCCGCGTCTATCGACCGAACCACGAAACTGTTGCATCGACCTACATCCCGGATTACGAGACTGCCTATCGGCAATCGATCCAAAACCCCGAGGCCTTCTGGGAGCAGGCTGCCAAGGAACTCGACTGGTTCACTCCCTGGAGGCAGGTGCTGGAATGGAACTATCCCTGGGCCCAATGGTTCGTCGGCGGGACCTGCAACATGGCCTACAACTGCCTCGATCGTCACGTCAAGACCTGGCGCCGCCACAAGGTCGCCCTCATTTGGGTCGGCGAAAATGGCGAAGAGCGCATTTTTACCTATGCCGAGCTGTACCGCCAGGTCTGCCGCTGCGCGAACGCGCTCAAAGCGCTTGGGTTGCGCAAGGGCGATCGGGTCACGATTTATCTGCCCAAGATTCCCGAACAAATGGTCGCGATGCTGGCCTGCGCTCGTCTCGGTTTGATCCATAGCGTGGTCTATTCCGGCTTCAGCGCGCCGGCCCTCGAAAGTCGCATCCAGGATGCCGAGTCGCGACTGGTGATCACGGCGGATGTCGGATACGACCGAGCCAAGGTGATTCAACTGAAGCCGGTCGTCGATCAGGCGGTGGCCCACTGTCGGACCGTCGAGCACGTGGTGGTGGTCCGGCGTGAGAAACCCGGAGGGCCACTCGCCGCGCCCAAGGAAATCGATTGGGAGGACTGGCTCAAGGATCAGCCTGCGGCCTGCGAAGCCGAGCCGCTCGATTCGGACACGCCGCTGTACATTCTTTATACCTCCGGCACAACGGGGAAACCCAAGGGTGTGGTCCATGTGCACGGCGGCTACATGGTTGGGACCTACTTGACCACCAAGTACGTGTTCAATTTGAAAGAGGACGATCTCTATTTCTGCGTGGCCGACCCGGGCTGGGTCACGGGACACAGTTACATCGTCTATGGACCGCTCCTGAACGGCGCCACGATCCTGACGGCCGAGGGCAAGCCGGATTATCCGAACCCCGGCCGCTGGTGGGACATCATTGCGCGCTACGGCGTCACGGTGTTTTATACGACGCCGACCGCGATCCGATTGCTCATGCGCTACGGCGAGGAATGGCCGAAGAAGCATGATC
>JANRMO010000021.1:0-67723 GCA_040981105.1 Nitrospiraceae bacterium | reverse complement strand
GATCATTCTTTGCGTTCCTGACCACCGTACCGGTCGCGCGAGATGCTCAACAGGATACCCACACCGATCAAACTGATTACCAGCGACGAGCCCCCGTAACTGACGAATGGCAGCGTCAATCCTTTCGTCGGCAGCAACCCAGTGACCACGCCGGCATTGATCAGCGTCTGGGTCGCAATCAACAAGGTGATGCCCATGCCCAAGAAGTAACCGAATGGCATGCGTGCGCGGGCGGCGATCGAGAACCCGCGGACCACAAAGGCCAGAAACAGCATCAGCAGGGCGGCCGTCCCTAGAAAGCCGAGCTCCTCTCCGACCAATGCCAGCACGAAATCCGTGTGCGCCTCCGGCAAGAAGAACAGCTTCTGCTTGCCTTCCCCGAGTCCGACCCCGAACGGCCCTCCGCTGCCGAACGCGAGGAACGATTGCGTGACCTGAAACCCAGCCCCCGACACGTCCTTTTCCGGGAAGAGAAAGGTCATCACTCGCTTCCACCGATAGGGCGAGCTGACGACCAGCGCCAAGACCGCCGGTACGGCACAGAGCACCAACCCAAAGAGATGACTCAGCTTAGCTCCCGCCAAGAACAGCAGGCCGAAGGTCACCAACCCGATGACAACCACGCTCCCCAAGTCAGGCTGGAGAAAAATCAGGGCGCAGATGGCGCCGACTAAAATGAGCGGTGGAAGGACCCCCTTCTGGAACGACAGGAGACGCGCTTCCTTGGCCGCGAGATACGCCGCAAGGTAGATCACGGCCACCACCTTCGCGATTTCCGTTGGCTGAACCAGGAGGGGGCCGGCTCGCAACCAGCGGCGCGCGCCCTTCGCCAACACGCCCACAGAGGGAATCAGCACCAACAGCAACAGGCCGCCGGTCACGGCCAACAGCGGGACGGCCAGCTTCTTCCACACCGCATAGTCGATGCGCGATGTGAGATGCATCAGGGCGAGGCCCAAGGTCAGCCACGCGAGCTGCCGCTTGAGGAAATACCAGGGGTCCTGGAACCGATTGCCGGCCACCACCGCACTGGCGCTGAAGACCATCACCAGCCCCGCCAATGACAGGGCGAGTGTCAGCACGACGAGCGTGTGATCCAAGGCCACGAGCTTGCGGGCGCGCCGGTCCCCACTCGGCCACGGAATGGCCAGGGTTCCGGCTGTTTTGTCGGCCATGATCCTCCCGTCCATCGATCCAGGCACGCCCATTACGGCAGCGCCGCCACTGCCGCCTTGAATTGGCGTCCTCGATCCTGATAATCCGCGAACATGTCGAAACTGGCGCAGGCCGGAGACAGGAGCACGATATCACCCGCCTCCGCCTGTTCTGCTGCGAGCCGCACGGCCTCTTGTAACGAGGCTGCCCGTCTGATGCGATCATAGGGTCGAATGGCAGCCGCGATGAGCGGCGCAGCTTCTCCGATTAAGACAACGCCCTTGGCCTTGCGTGCGATCGGCTCTCTGAGGCGAGCGAGATCCCCGCCCTTGTCCTTCCCCCCGGCAATCAGCCAGATCGGCTGATCCAGACTCTCCAAGGCCTTCACCGTGGCATCGACGTTCGTGCCCTTGGAATCGTTCACAAATCGGACGCCGTTGATTTCCCGGACGAGCTCCAGCGCATGTTCGAGCCCGGAAAACGAGCGGAGAACGCGCCGCATGGCGTCCAACTCGCAGCCGCACAATAAACCGATGGTAGCGGCCGCCAGGACGTTTTCCACGTTGTGCGTCCCCAGCAACCGAATCTCCGAGCGAGAGGCGATCGTCCGTCGCCGCCCATCAAGCGACACGATCACCTCCTCACCGTCGAGAAAGGCCCCTCCGGTTGAAGTGGTCTGCATGGTCTGGCGGCGGGTAAAGCCCACCCCGTGAGCCCGAACCGTACGGCCGATCGCCGCGACTCTGGGATCGTCCAGATTGATCACGGCATAATCCGTGGCATTCTGATTCTCGAAGATCCGACACTTTGCCCGTACGTAGTCGTCGATCGAATCGTAACGATCCATGTGATCGGTCGTAATGTTGAGCAGCGCCGCGATCCAGGGTTGGAACCGCTCAATCGTTTCCAACTGAAAACTTGATACTTCCGCGACGATGACCTCATAGGGTGATCGACCGGCGCCCCTCCGCTCGTCCGCGTCAAGCCCGGCCAGGGCCGCTTCGGAGACGGCTGTGCCCAGGTTGCCGCCCACAAACGCCTGTTTTCCGCTTTCCTGGAGAAATTTTCCGATCAGCGTCACGGTCGTGCTCTTGCCGTTGGTCCCGGTAACGGCGACGATGGGGACGGACAACAAGCGGGAGGCCAGCTCCAGCTCTCCGATTACTCGGATGCCGCGACGGCGAACGGCTTCCAGTACGGGCGCGTGCGTCGGCACACCGGGACTGATGACCACGAGGTCGGCCTGCTGAAACGCCCGCTCGTATTGCGCTCCCAAGGCAAGCGCAACCTGTTCCCGATCAAGTTGGCCCAGGACCTCGTGTAACTCCCGTTCGTCCTTGCGATCGGCCACGGTCACGCGGGCACCGATCCGCGCGAGCAGCCTTGCCGCCGCCACTCCGCTCCGGGCCAATCCGACTACCACGACGGCCTTCCCGGCCAATTCGGCTCCTCTGCGCGAACGGACCGGTATCGCCATCATCGCAGTTTCAAGGTGCTCAGGCTCAAGAGCGCGAGCAGGATCGCGATGATCCACAATCGGACCACCACTTTGGGCTCCTCCCAGCCCTTCATCTCGAAATGGTGATGGATCGGGGCCATCAGAAAGATCCGTTTGCCTCGCGATTTGAAGGACAAAACCTGGAAAATCACGGACACCGCCTCGATCACGAACACGCCCCCGACCAGCATGAGCAGCAACTCATGCTTGCTGATGACCGCGACGGTCCCAAGCGCGGCGCCCAAGGGGAGCGAGCCCACATCGCCCATGAAGACCGTCGCCGGATAGGTGTTGAACCAGAGGAAACCGAGACTCGCCCCGAAGATCGCCGCGGTAAAGACCCCCACTTCCCCGGCGCCCTCGATATGAGGGATCAACAGATAGTCGGCGAACAGACGATGTCCCGCCGCATAGGCCACGATCGTATAGGCCATCGAGGCGATCATGACCGGCCCGACGGCCAGTCCGTCCAGACCGTCCGTCAGATTGACCGCATTGGAGCTGCCGACGATCACGAGGATGACGAATGGGATATAGAGCCATCCCAGCTCCGGAGTGAAATTCTTGAAGAACGGCACGCTCAGTTTGGTGGAGTACGCCGGAAGGAAGAAATACAGAATCAGACCGATCGCCAGCGCAATCGCCACCTGTCCAGCAAATTTTTGTGACGCCGAAAGGCCCTTCGATTGAGCCTTGACGAATTTCAGATAGTCGTCCACAAATCCGATCAGTCCGAACCCCAAGGTCGAGAGGATAACCAGCCAGACGTACTTGTTCGTGAGATCCGCCCAGAGGAGGGTGGTTGATACCACCGCAAAAATGATCAGCATTCCGCCCATCGTCGGCGTGCCGCTCTTGGCCAGATGCCGCTTCGGCCCGTCGTCCCTGACCTGTTGCCCCAACTTGATCGCCTGAAGTTTCTTGATCAACCACGGAGCCAGGACGAAGGCGATCAGAAAGGCCGTGACAGAGGCGTAGATAATCCGAAAGCTCAGGTATCGGAAGACATTGAGAATGGAAAACTCGGTGTGGAGAGGATACAACCAGTTGTAGAGCATACCGATTCAACCCGCCCAATTCCCTGCGAGAATCGTTCGTTCAGCTAGCCCGCATGATTCATAATTACTTCTACTGGCACCACCGATACGTCGCGAGGAACCCGTGGCTCCCAGATTACAACAGGTGAACCGTCACGAACCGTCATAAATCATGCCGACTAGGCTCCGGCCGCCATCCGGGCCCGCCCCTGTAAGGCGTCGAGCACTCGTTCCAGTTTCATTCCGCGCGAGGCCTTGACCAACACTGTGTCCCCCGCCTGGAGCAGATTCTTTAAAACCGTCGCCGCTCCCCCCGCGTCGTTGACCGCCAGCACACAGTCCTGGGTCATCCCGGCCCGTCTTGCGCCAGCCGCAATCCGTTGCCCGAGCGGCCCGCAAGTAATCAGTCGCTGAATGCCAAGTTCAGCAACCGATGCGCCGACCTCCCGGTGAAACGCTTCTGCCTTCGCCCCCAACTCCAACATATCGCCCACCACGGCGATCGTCCGCCCTCCCCGTCCCATTTGGGCCAGAAGCCGCAGGGCCGCCTTCATCGACGAGGGGTTCGCGTTGTAGCAGTCGTTGATCACCCTCGCCCCTCGCACCGTCACGACCTGCGACCGCAGGTGAGCCGGACGGAATGCCGCCAACCCCTTACCGATCAATACGCCGCTGAATCCCAGCGCATATCCGACCGCCGCGGCGGCCAGAGCATTCAGAACATTGTGGTCGCCATGCACCCGCATCGCGATCACCGGGGCACGGTGGCGGCCCGGCAGATGCAATCTGAACGTCGTCCCGAGTTTGCCGTGGTGGTTGATGTCCGTCGCCCGCACATCCGCGCGCTCCGAAAGTCCGAACGACACCACGCGGCAGGTCGCACGCGCCGCCAGGTAATCGAAATACGGATCGTCGGCGTTCAGCGCGACCACCCCCTCGGCCGGCATCTGGTCCAACAGCTCCGCCTTGGCTTGAGCGGACCCTTCGAGGTCCTCGAAAAATTCCAAATGATCGGCCCCGATATTGGTGATGATCCCGACCGTAGGGCGGACGACCTCGCAGAGGCGCGTCGTCTGTCCGCGCGCATCCACGCCCATCTCGATCACGGCAGCCTTGTGCCGAGCGGTCAATCGCAATAGCGTCTGCGGCACGCCGATTCGGTTGTTGAGATTACCTTCGGTCTTGAGCGTCGTCCAGCGCACGGCCAAGATGCCGGCAACCATGTCTTTCGTCGTCGTCTTCCCGTTGCTCCCGGTCACCGCCACCACCGGAATTTCAAAGCGGTTGCGATGGTATGTGGCCAATTGTTGAAAGGCGAGGAGTGAATCACGCACCGCTAATATAATGGCCGGCCGACGCGCGGGGCCGCGCAAGAGGGGATCGGCCGGCACTCGGTAGGAATCTTCGACCAACGCCGCCACTGCCCCCTTCCGGAAGGATTCCGGAACGAAGGCGTGACCGTCGAACCGATCACCCCGCAACGCGACAAAACAGTCGCCCGGGCGCACGGTCCGGGAGTCGGTCCACAGGCGCTTGATCGCTGTTTTCGACGCTATCGACGTGTCGCCAGTCAAGAGCCTGGCGCCGACGACCTCGAGGACTTCTTCCACCGTGTAGAGGGACCCTGCCATCACCTGATCCACGTATGGTGCTTGCACCGGCTTCGGGAACAGACTTTCGAGCTTGCCTTCAAAGCGCTCTTGCGTTGAGGATGGCCTCTCGGGCCACCTCACGGTCGTCAAAATGGTGCTTGGTCGTGCCGACGATCTGATAGTCCTCGTGCCCCTTACCCGCGATCAGGATCAGTTCGCCGGACCGCGCCTCCTGCACCGCGCACGTGATAGCTTCGCGACGATCAGAGATCAGGTGATAGCGCACCTGAGGACGCCTGCGAAGCGCTTCCTTCACGCCGACCTCCACATCCCGCAGGATGGCCTGCGGGTCTTCGGTCCTGGGGTTGTCGGAGGTCAACACCACGACATCGCTGTACTCTACCGCCGCCCGCCCCATCTTGGGACGTTTTATCCGATCTCGATCGCCGCCGCATCCGAAGACTGTAATGATACGACCAGGCCGAAGCGCGCGCGCCGCGGACAGCAGCCGCACCAACGCATCTTCGGTGTGAGCATAATCCACGACCACGGTAAAGGGTTGCCCGGCCTCCACCCGTTCGAACCGCCCGGGCACGTTGTGCACGGACGCGATCCCCTCACAGACTCGGTCGAGTGCGAGCCCTTCCTGCAATCCCACGCCGATCGCGGCCAGCGCGTTATAAACATTGTGTTCGCCTACCAGACGGCTCTCCACCTTCGCCCGACCATAAGGAGTGGTCACAGCAAACGTGGTGCCTGATGCCGACAGCCGCAGACCCTCCGCGCGGAGATCTGCCCTCTCCTTGATCGCATAGGTCCAGAGCGGGACGGCGGTCGCCTGGCGGATGCGCTCGCTCCACGGATCGTCCGCGTTCACGATCGCGCGCTTGGACGGCTTCAGCTTCCCGTCGGCCAATCCAGTGAACAGCCGCAACTTGGCGGAGAAGTAGGCTTCCATATCCCGATGGAAGTCGAGATGATCTTGGGTCAGATTGGTGAAGACCGCCACATCGTATTCGCACCCAACGGTCCGATCCAGCGCCAGCGCATGTGAGGAGACTTCCATGACCGCCGCATCCATACCGGCCGAAACCATCCGACTCAACAACGCTTGGAGTTCCAGCGCCCCAGGCGTCGTGTGCGAGGCGGATACCACTTCCTCACCGATCTGATAGGCTACGGTTCCGATCAATCCAACCTTCCGTCCGGCCGATTCAAGGACCGCTCTTGTCAGGTACGTAATGGTCGTTTTCCCGTTGGTGCCCGTTACCCCCACCATTCGGAGTCGAGAGGCGGGGGCGCCGTAGAAGCGGCTGCCGAGGAGCCCCAAGGCTCTGCGTGAGTCTTTAACCCGGATCACGGGAACAGTCTCCGGCGGCTGCGGTTGTTGGACGATCAAAGCCGCAGCTCCCGACTGAAGGGCCTGAGGAAGGAACCGATGGCCATCCGCTCGCTCGCCCCGGACGGCGACAAACACGGTTCCCGGCGTGACCCGGCGTGAATCGTCGGTAATCCCTGTCACACTTAGCGCCAGATCGCCCTGCTGTTCCAGGATTTCCGATCGAATGACCGGGGAGTCGAGCATGTCGGCCAAGGTCACCTGCACACCATACTGCTAGGATCGTGTCGAGGCGTTACTCCACGACCATACCCAGATTGATTGCTGAATTCGGTGTCACACCGAGGTACGGCAATACCTGCTCCGCGATCCGGCGGAACGCCGGCGCCGCTACCGCCCCGCCCCACGCATCGATCTGCGGCTCGTCTACCATCACGGCGATCACGATTTTCGGGTCATCGGCAGGGAGAAACCCGACGAAGGATCCCACGACGAGTGTGGAGGAATAGGCTCCGGTTCGTGGGTCAACCTTCTGCGCGGTTCCGGTTTTGCCCGCGACCCGGATGCCGGAGACGGCCGCCTTGGCCCCCGTACCGCTGGCCACCACTTTCTCGAGCATCTCGCTGACGGTCTTCGCCGTTTCGTGAGAAACGACTTGACGACGTTGCTGCGGACCCATCTCGGCCAACACGCGTCCCTTCACATCCCGCACTTCGGCTACGACATAGGGTTTCATCAGAACCCCGCCGTTCGCGATGGCCGAAACCGCGCTCGCCAGTTGTACCCCGGTCACTCCGATCTCCTGCCCCATGGCGATGGAAGCCAAGGTCCTCCTCCCCCACTCGTGGGGCGATTTCAGCAGGCCGGCGACCTCTCCCGGTAGATCCACGTCGGTGCGCTCGCCGAATCCAAATCGTTTCAGATAGTCGTACGTGCGACGCTCTCCGAGCCGAGCGGCCGCTTTCGCCGCCCCGATATTGCTCGATTTCTGAATCACCTCGGAGAAGGTCATCCATCCCATCTTCTCATGGTCATGAATCACGGTGTTCGCCACCGTCATCTGCCCATTCTCGCCGTACAGCATGGTCGTAGGCGTCATGACCTGCTCCTCCAACGCCGCCGCCGCGATGAACAGTTTCATTGTACTGCCCGGCTCGAACACATCGGCAATGGCTCGGTTGCGCCACCGGTCCGGGGCAAGCGACTTGAGGATGTTGGGATCGAAACGTGGATTCACCGCCATCCCCAGAACGGCACCGGTGCGAGGATCCATGACGATGGCCATGCCACCTTTGGCTCGCGTGGTGGCCACCGCCTCCTCCAGCTCTTTTTCCGCGATATACTGGACGACTTCGTCGATCGTCAGGACGACATGACGGCCGCCATCGGGCCCCTGCTCCCGCAAACCGCGCGGGAACACCGTCCGCCCGAGAGCATCGCGTTCCAGCATCATGACCTGCTTATCGCCGCGCAGATACCGGTCATACCGACGTTCGATGCCTTCCAAACCCTCCCCGTCCATACCCGCGAACCCCAGCACATGGGAGAGCAGGGCACCCTTTGGATAGAAGCGCCGCCCCTCCATCACCACCCCGATGCCATCAAGCGAGAGGGCCTTCAATCGCCGTCCCTGCTCCGGATCCAATTTCCTGGCCAGCCAGACAAACGACCGGTCCTGTCGTAATCTCTTTTCCAGCTCCGCCTGCCGGACGTTCAATACCGGGGCCAGCCGCCTTGCCGCCCCGCGGAGATCCTCCAGCGCCGTGGGCACACCGAACGCCGACGGCACCTCAACGTTGATCGCCAGGACCTTCCCGTTTCGATCGTAAATGGTGCCCCGCGGCCCTTCCAGCGAGACGGATTTCCAATGTTGCCGATCCGCACGCTGGGTCAGCTCCGCGGCCTGCAAGACTTGAAGATGTAGCAGGCGAATCAAGACGACGGCAAAACCTGCCAACAGCCCCACCAGGGCAGCAGTTCGCCGATTAGCATATTGAGGACGCACCTGCTTCACCTAGCGCACCTCGCGCTTCGCAACGCGCACCGCTTCAACGGAAGGACGATCGGGTGGCTGCCTCGGTTCCACGCGATGCACGACAACGACCTGCCCGGGCTGCGCCGGCATCATCCCCAGTTTTTCTTTCGCCAGCCGGGCCACTCGGTCCGGCGCGCTGAGCGTGGCCAGCCTCACACTCAATTCGTCCCGCTCCCGCTCCAGCAACACCTTCTGGGCTTTCAACTGCTCGACTCGATAGCCGACCCGCACGACATCAACCCGTTCCCAGACATACCCGAGCAAGAAGAGGAGCACGCCGAGAATCAGCAAAGGTCTCATGTCATCCTCTCCTAGGCCGCTCGCTCCAGAACGCGCAGCTTGGCGCTCCTCGCTCGCGGATTCCGCTCCACTTCCTGCGTCGTTGCGACTTGCGGCTTCTTGGTTAGAATCCTCACATCCGAACCCGCGCTCGCCGCCCGTGAGCGAAAGGCCTGCTTGACGATCCGATCCTCAAGGGAGTGGAACGAGATCACACACAGTCGCCCTCCGGCGGCCAGAGCGTCGATCACCTGAGGCAGCGCCGCTTCGAGCGCATCGAGTTCACGGTTCACCGCAATTCTGATCGCCTGAAACGTTCGCGTCGCAAAGTGGATTCTCCCGTGCCGAGAGCGGGCCGGAATCGCACGCCGGATCACATCGACCAGATCGAAGGTGGTACGAAGTGGGGTTTCCTTCCTGGCGATCGCGATAGCCCGTGCGATCCGCCTTGCATAACGTTCCTCTCCATAATGAAAGATCGTCCAGGCCAGATCGTTCTCGTTCCAGCGATTTACAACATCCGCCGCTGTCAGAGAACCGGTTAGATCCATCCTCATATCGAGCGGTCCGCTCTCGGAGAAACTGAAGCCTCGCTCCGGGCTCGCCAACTGAGGAGTCGAGACACCCAAGTCCAGTACCGCCCCATCAACATTCGCAACCCCTACTTGGACCAAGTGCCGTTTCACATCGCGAAAATTTCCATGAATCAATTGCACCTGGTCACCGAAGGGACGGAGACGGACCCGGCTGGCTTCAAGTGCCCTGGAATCCTGGTCGAGGCCGATCAACATGGAATCACCAGACACTCTAGACAAAAGCCTCTCCGCCAATCCTCCATATCCCACGGTGCAATCGAGATAGCGACCGCCGCTCCTGAGTTGCAGCCACGTGATGACTTCGTCGGCAAGAACCGGAGCATGCGATTCCTCAGCACTTGCCTCTCTACCATTTCCCACCACTTTTTCCCACTTGGTGGCGAAGTATACACCCACAGATTGGACAGTCAACAGATTTTTCAATGTTTCATCAAATTCTTACGACGACAAGCCGGAGCGAGGATTCATGAGGCCAAAAGACCCCGAATTGGACCAATTCTGATGGTAGCTTCACAACGAGGAGCAGAGAGACGGAGGCTGTTCGGAGAGGACCTGGTTTAAACCCGTCGGGTTGTCGCCCGGTCCAATTTGCCCGCGGTCCATCACGGATAGAGTTTATAGAGCATCCGGGGGAACGGAATTGTCTCGCGCACATGTTCGAGCCCGCAAATCCAGGCCACAGCCCGTTCGATGCCCATCCCAAATCCGGCGTGCGGCACCGAACCAAACCGGCGAAGGTCCAGGTACCACCGGAAGGCCTCCTCCGGCAGATGATGCTGTTTGATCCGTCCTAGCAGCTTATCGTGCTCATGGATGCGCTGGCCCCCACCGATGATCTCTCCATAGCCTTCCGGTGCGAGCACATCCATGCAGAGGGCCAGTTCCGGATGAACCGGATCGTTCTGCATGTAAAATGCCTTAAGTGACAAAGGGTATCTATGTACGATCAGGGGCCGATCAACCTCGTTCGACAAGAGCGTTTCTTCGTCGCCACCGAAGTCATCTCCCGGTTGAATAGGATTGCCTTTCCGCTGCAGCGCCGCCACCGCCTCATGATAGGTCATGCGCGGAAATGGCCGCCGGATCCTCTCCAGCTTCGCAACGTCCCGCTCCACCACCTGTAGATCCGCACGCCGATTCTCCAACACCCGCTCGACGATGGAGCAAATGAACTCTTCGGCCAGATCCATCATATCAGCCAATTCCGCCCAGGCGACCTCGGGCTCCACCATCCAGAATTCCATCAGGTGGCGGCGCGTCTTTGATTTTTCTGCGCGAAAGGTGGGTCCAAAACAGTAGACCTTACCGAAGGCGGCAGCCGTGGCCTCACTATAGAGTTGTCCACTTTGGGTCAGATAGGCTGTCTCGTCGAAGTATTGAGTCTGGAACAGGGTGGTCGTGCCTTCACAGGCGTTCGGGGTAAAAATCGGCGCATCCACCAAGACGAATCCACGGTCATCGAAGAAGTTCCGACAGGCGCGGATGATTTCATGCCGAATGCGCAGAATGGCATGTTGCCGGTGCGAGCGCAGCCACAGATGCCGATGTTCCATTAAAAACCCGACCCCGTGTTCTTTCGGTTGAATCGGGAACGGCTCGGCCAGTTGCATCAACTCGATGGCGGCCACCTCCAATTCGTATCCGCCGGGTGCCCGCTTCTCCGCACGAACCTTGCCCCGAACCTTAAGCGAAGATTCCTGCGTCAGGCGGGCCGACAGGGCGAACTGTTCATCTCCCACTGCCGCCTTGCTGATCACGGCCTGGAGATCGGCCGTTCCATCCCGCAGGGTGAGAAAGTGGAGCTTGCCGCTGTCGCGTCGGCTCCGTAACCACCCTTGAACCGTGATCTCTTGGCCAACGTACCGGCCGATGTTCTCGATAGAGACAGTCGTCATAACGCAGGTACTCCTATCGTGATCGGTCTCGACACCGCCCTATCACACCATCACCTGACGGGCAGGTGCGGCGGATGATGGCCGCACCTGTTCAGACATTTCGGCTGCTCAAAATAGGATCAATCTTGACGGATCGTGGCCTCGACTAGACAATCATTCCATGACACATCAAGGATTCGCCCGATCCTTACTCAAAGGCTTCGGTTTTCCATTGACGACTCGGCTCTTCATCGGCTCGGCGGTGCTCATGAGCATCTCGGCCCAGCCGGCCCAACCGGCAGGACAGAAAGACTCCCTCGCAAACCGCACCTCCGTTATCTACTGGTGCCCCGATAGACCGGATGGCCAGCAAATCATCGCTAACCCGGAGGCCGGATGCAATCCCTTGGTGTCGCCGAATCGGAAGGCCGCCGGAACCGCACCTCCAGCGACCGGCCGGCCGGCGATCAAAATCGAGGACATCGAATCGACGGCCGCGCGTTTCCTAATCGATTACCGCGCCTTTCTTGTCTGCTGTGCCGCAGACGTCGGCCAACTCGGAGAGGTCATCGATCTGGAGGAGCAGGCGTCCCATCTCTTGAGCGAGATTCAACGATCCGGAGCGCTGAACGTCGCCACCTCCACCAGGCCTCAGATGATCAACGGGATAATCGTCCAAGTCGCGATCGCGCAACGAAATCTTCAAACGATCCGACAACGGTTGGGCAAAATCGGGGATGCACAGATCCAAGTCGATCGGCTCGACTACGAGGAGGCCGGCGTCAGAACCAGAGCGCTCGATGAAGACCGGGAGAGCCTTCAACAAGAGTTTCGGCCTCCTGACGCGTCGCAACGGGCTCGCACCGGAAAGGACATCTCCGATAGTTCTCTCCCCAATCGCATCGGGCCGACGATTGAATCCTCCGACCTGCCGAATGCCACGGGGTCCGAAATCGGCGAGGTCGTCTCGCCCTATAGCGATCCATCACGCGCCCTGCGACCCAAAGCCGGTCTCAATACGCAGGACAGCACGCTTCCCATCAGACCGGGCCAAGAACTTCAGGACACCAGCCTCGACCCGCGCTACGGCGACCACATAGGCGGAGGAAACAGACCTTCATCCTCATTGCCGGCACGAGTGGGCGGAGACATCGGCGACTCCGACCTGAATCGTTGACGCCGTCTCTACCCCGCACCTCGAAGCACTGAGCAACATAAGAACACCGTTAGCGGGCTTTCCCACCATCCTGTTCAGGTTTTGGCTTTCACCGGAGGCATCGCCCGCCACGTCGCCCCCGCATCCTCGCTCCGATACATGCCGCTGCCGTTCGTGCCGAGATAATATAGGTTCGAATTGATCGGGCTCTGCACAAGCGAGCGCACATTCAATGTGGCCAACCCCTGATTAATTGGCTGCCAGGTGTCACCTCCATCCTCGCTACGCAGCACACCGAACCGCCCGGCAATATAGAGCACGCCCCTTCGGGTTCGATCCAGCACCATCACGGGAATAATGGGGTCCGTCAGCTTCTCCCCGATCCGCTTCCACATCGCGCCCTTGTCCACCGATTTGTAGAGGCCGTTGAGCGTTGCCGCATAGACCGTGTCAGGCTCGAAACGGTCAACCTCGATCATCGTCACGCCGAGGGCACGGCTCGATTTCACCAATTCGGCCGGGACGAGTCCCTCGTTGGTCTTTTCCCAAATCTCGGCCCCGGAGAAACTGCGGTACACGCCGCCGCTCGTGCCTGCATACATGATGTTCGGCCTGGTAGGGTCCAAACAGAGCGTGACGACCATCAACACTTCCTTCATTCCCTCCATCCGTTTGCGCCAAGTGTCGCCACCGTCCTTCGATTCGGAGACCCCCATGGTCGTCGCAACATAGACGTGGTTGGCGTCCTGGGGATCGAACACGAATTGATTGACGACGGAGCTGATCGTCACGTCGTCCAACCCGGCCCGTTTCGATACCCATGACTGGCCGCCATTGTGACTCTTGAAGATCGCATCGCCCTTGGTGCCGGCGTAGACCGTGGCCGGGTAGGCCGGATCAATGGCCAGCGCAATGACGCGCGAATGCGTCATTCCCCTCGAAATATTCTCCCAGGTCTGCCCCGCGTCGCGTGTCTTATAGATGTAGTCGTTGGTCGCCACGTAGAGGATGTTGGGGTTCTGCGGGTGGGCGGCGATCACGACGATGGCGTCACTGCCGCCGCACCCCGTCAGCAGAAGCAGGAAGAACAGCACCAAGCAGGGGCCGGCTGCCCAAGGCAAGCCGCGTGATGGGTCGCGCATTACCGGTAGTTCGTGAACTGGAGATCGATCCCGAAGTCTTGCCGTTTCAAGAAGGCGATGGCGGATTGGAGTTCATCCTTGCTCTTGCTTACGATGCGGACTTGCTCGCCTTGGATCTGCGCCTGCACTTTCAGCTTCGAGTCCTTTACGGACTTGGTGATCTCCTTAGCCTTGTCCGCCGCGATGCCGCTCTGAATCTTGACCACCTGCCGGACCGTCCCCCCTAACGCCGGCTCGATCGCGCCGTAGTTCAGGGCCTTGAGCGAGACGCCGCGCTTGACGCATTTCGCCTTGATAATCTCGTTCACCGCATTCAACTTATAGTCGTCGTCGGAGATCACGACCAGTTCCTTTTCCTTCTCCTTCAGCGTGATCTCCGTCTTGGAGTCCTTGAAGTCGAATCGCTGCTTGATCTCCTTCGTCGCCTGATCGACGACGTTCTTCATCTCCTGCATATTCACTTCCGACACGAC
The DNA here is from genome assembly GCA_040981105.1 of Nitrospiraceae bacterium. Classification (GTDB taxonomy): domain Bacteria; phylum Nitrospirota; class Nitrospiria; order Nitrospirales; family Nitrospiraceae; genus Nitrospira_G. Next base: position 53,547 of record JANRMO010000021.1, on the reverse strand, counting down.
ATCGAATGAGAATTGATCCGCCATGGTGATCTCCTAGCAACAGCCTCCGCCTGGAATATGGAACCCCTCCGACTCCTGCCGCATGGTCGTTTGCATGCGCCCGGCCGATCCCGCCCCGGCCATGGCAACCACTTCGCTGCTGGTAAAGGGCCGCTTTAAGATGATGTAGCCATACCACTGCCTCAGACTGTCCCCCAGGACGATCACGCCCAAGATCGCCACCGCCGCCACAAGCACAGCATCCAGGTAAAGAGCAAAGGCTTGGCCGCTTGCTCCCAGCGTCGCCGCTTTTGACAGGAACAGGCCGAACATCTCATAGGAGCCGGTCAATGTGATCGCCCCCACGAACAGCATCGGCACCGCCGTCACCCAGAGATACTGCGACTTCCACATTTTGATCAAGACTGTAGTCCCAATGCAAAGAGCCAAAGTGCCGAGCAATTGATTCGCCGCGCCGAACATCGGCCAGATTGTCGAAATGCTCCCGGTCCCAATGAGGTAAGCCCACCCCCCTACCACCAAGCCGCTGCTCAAGAGAACGCCGGGCCACCAATTCATGCGGCGAAAGGGCGGATAGAGCCGTCCAGCCATTTCTTGAATCAGATAGCGAGCCACCCTCGTGCCGGTATCGATCGTGGTCAGGATGAACAGCGCCTCGAACACCAGCGCAAACTGATACCAATAGGCCATCAAGCCGGCCATGCCGGGGAGTGCCGCAAAGATGGACGCCATGCCGACCGCGAGCGAGACCGCTCCGCCCGGCCGACCGACCACATCCACCTCCACCAACTGAGACAGTTCCCGAACTCGCGAGACAGGGAAACCCATCGAGGCCAGTGATTCGGACGACAACATCGTGTTGATCGCCAGGTAATCGCCCGGGATCAGCACCGACGCGGCAATCAGCGCCATCACGCCCACGAAACTTTCCAGCAACATTGCGCCGTAGCCGACCGTCGCCTGGGATTCCTGTTCGATCATCTTCGGCGTGGTGCCGGAGGAGACCAACGCATGAAAACCGGACACGGCCCCGCAGGCGATCGTGATAAAGAGGAACGGGAAGAGCGTGCCCGGAATAATTGGCCCGCCGCCGCGAGCAAAGATGGTCACACGCGGCATTTCGATCGTCGGAGCCATCAGGATCACACCGACGCCCAGGAGGAACACCACGCCCAGCTTCATAAAGGTGGAGAGGTAGCCACGCGGCACCAGCAACATCCAGCCGGGCAGTACCGAGGCAAGAAAGCCATAGCCGGCCAGCAACCAAACCAAGGTCGGTCGCTCGAATTCAAACAGCCAAGCAAGAGACGACTGCGCGACGAGGCGGCCGGACAGCACCGCGGCAACCAGCAGGACGATACCGAGCAGCGACACTTCGACGATCCGGCCAGGGCGCAATCGCTGGAGATAGAACCCCATGACGAAGCCGATAGGAATCGTCATCGCAATGGTGAAGGTACCCCAAGCATTCCGATACAGTGCATTGACAACCGCGAACCCTAAACCGGCCAGCGCCACCACGACAATGAATAACACCGCGACGGCGGTGGCTGTCCCGGTGACCAGCCCCAACTCGTCACGCGCGATCTCCGGAAGCGACCGGCCATTGCGACGCATCGAGGCAACCAAGATGATGAAATCCTGCACCGCGCCAGCCAGCACCGCGCCGATCACCAACCAGAGAAAGCCCGGCAGGAAGCCGAACTGCGCCGCCAGCACCGGACCGAGTAACGGACCGGCACCGGCGATGGCCGCGAAGTGATGGCCGAACAGCACGGCCTTGTTGGTGGGGTGGTAATTGACCCCGTCGTTCAGTCGGACCGCGGGGGTGATCCGCCGATCGTCAAGCTCGACCACGCGCCGGGCGATCCACCGGCCATAAAACCGGAAGGCCAGCACGTAGATGCAGGCCGCCGCCACAACGAGCCAGAGCCCGTTCACTTTTTCATGGGGGTTGACGAGACCGGTGACGAAGGCGAGCGCGACGGCACCGAGAACGGCCAGCACGGCCCAGATCAGGACGACAAGGTGTTTCACGCGACGCATCCTAACAACCCGCCGGTTGCTTGTAAATCAACCAAGACGAGTTTGCTTCGAACCCGGAATGTGATTACAACGTAGGCTCATAGGAGTTACAGATGAAAGCGCAAATCGTTCGGATCGGCAACTCCAAAGGAATCCGCATCCCCAAAACGTTGCTTCAGGAAGCCCAGCTTGAGGGTGAAGTCGATCTCCAAGCGGAGCCTGGCCGAATTCTGATTTCCAAGACGACGAAACCACGGGCTGGTTGGGCTGAAGCCGCCCGGCGCATGCGAGAACGGGACGAAGACCAACTCCTGGACCAGCCAACGCCGACTCGATTCGATAAGGAAGAGTGGAAGTGGCGGTAGAACACGCTCCACCAACACGTGGCGATGTCTACCTGATCGAGCTTGATCCCATCCGAGGCAGCGAAATCCGAAAACCGAGGCCTTGCCTGGTCATTTCTCCCGATGAGATCAATTACCACCTGCAAACGGTGATCGTGGCACCCATGACCACCAGAGGGCACGCCTATCCCTGGCGTGTACGCTGTCGCTTCCGCGACCGTACGGGATTCGTCGGACTAGATCAATTGCGCGCGGTCGATCCTGAGCGCTTCGTCAGGCGGCTCGGACGCGTGCCCCCTGGAACCCTTACCGCAATCCTTGGAGTCTTACAGGAAATGTTTGCACCATAAAAGGTGTTCAAGGGACACGTCATCGATCATGAGCAAGGCCAAACACTTCTCCGTCACACACCCTCTCCCCCTCTCAACCTGCTTCATGGATCGCCCAATCGAACGCATCGTTCTCCGGTCGCTGAGCATCTCGACCGTCTCAATGAGCCCCTCGTGCGGCATCGTGTAGCAAGAGGAGAGAAGGGCGAGCAACCTGGGTATCCCTTGTGCTCGCAGAGGCCGCAGGATGAGTGGGTGGAAGGGTGGCCTGTTGATCTCCTGTGCTCGCGCAACGCGCACGCAAGCCCCTTTGTTTTTTTATATTACGGGCGGTGCTCGTTGAACGCGCGCAGTTAGAGATCAATCAGGCCACCTTCCGGTGAGAAGAGAATAAACCAGGTATGGAAGGAGCATTCAAGCAGCGAACCCTGACTCGACGGCCGCAATTGGACCGGCACGAGTGTCCTTCCGAAGAAACACAGCTACAAGCAAGCTCCGAAGAACCATCAAAGAATGTGCTCCTTCATACTGCAGTCGAGAACGATCCGGGCGTCCTGGCTCCCTAAATTCCATACAGATGAGCATGCCGACAGAGTCGTCATTTGGCATGTCATTTGACGACGGAGGCGACATCCCGCACAAGTCTCCACGCCAGCCTTCTCAGTTTGATTCAGATTCTATAAATATGGACAATACCCCTCCATGCGCTGGCTGATTCGGCTGCTTGGCGGATTGTTTTTGCTCGCGCTGATCGGCTCTGGATATCAGGCCGTCGGTACGGCGATCGATCAAGCGCGCCATCCGCCTCCCGGCGATCTCATCGACGTCGGCGGGCATCAGCTCCATCTCTACTGCACGGGCGAGGGCAGTCCCACCGTGATCTTGGAGGCATCGGGCCTCGGTTGGTCGGTCTATTGGAGCAACGTCCAACCGGCTCTCGCGAAGGTCACGCGGGTCTGTTCGTATGATCGGGCGGGATTCGGCTGGAGTGAATCGGGGCCTTCGCCGAGAACCGGCCGCCGGATCGCCAACGAGCTCCACACCCTGCTCACTCGCTCCGGCATCTCCGGCCCCTATGTCCTCGTCGGCCATTCGCTCGGCGGTTTCATTGTCCGGCTCTATCGGCAGATTCATCCAAAGGCCGTGCTGGGAATCGTCCTGGTCGATGCGGGACACGAGCGTCAATTTGCGCAGGAAGAGTTCCGCAAATTCGTCGCGCCCGGCAAGATCGCGTTCCCGATCATCGGCGCCGTGACATCACTGGGCGCCACGCGGCTGTTGACGGCGTTCGATCTCCTGCCGCCGCTCTTCGCCGAGCAGGAAGAAAAGGTGCCTCCCGAAATTCGTCCCATGCTCCGAGCCGGGTGGACGCAAACACGCTATTTCGCGACCATGGCCGACGAAGGCTCGGCGTTGGAGGAGACTTGCATTCAAGTCCAGCGCACGGACCCGCTCGGCGATCTGCCGTTGACCATTCTCACTGCCACCGGACCAAGCTGGTGGCCCGACATGCCGCCCACCGTGGACATGGCGCGGTTCCGGCAGATGTGGCTTCAACTACAGGCGGACCTCACGAAGCTCTCCACTGACAGCCGGCAAATCTTCGCCGACCGGAGCAGCCACTTCATTCAATTCGATCAGCCGGAGCTCGTCATCGAGGCCGTTCGAGCGGTCCTCGAAACCGCCGGCCGACACACGCAGGGCGCGTCTCCGAAATGAGCATCGACGCCTGATCGCAATCTCCACCCTTGCAGCGCCGCCGCACTTGAATTCCGTCCCCGCTTGCGCCATATAACGTCTCACCCTCATGCTCACGCTGATTCAATTTCCCTGGTCGCCGTTCTGTATCGCGGTGCGGCATATGCTTGAACGGAACGGGATCCCGTTCCGTCTTCGCAACATTCCCTATCACGAGCGGGCTTCGATAATCAGCGCCACCAACGGTCGCGGCCACACGGTGCCCTGTGTACTCGATGGCAGGCACGCAGTGTGTGATGTCACGGATTTCGGGCAAGAGGTGGCACGGTATCTCGATCGCCGCTTCAACCTGAAACTGTTTCCAAAAGCACTCGAAGGCATGCAGCTCATCCTATCCCGCTACATTGAAAATGATCTTGAAATGGTCGGATTCAAGGTGAACGACACCTACGTGATCCCGTCCCGTCCCCTTGTCGAGCGCGTCATGCTGGTTCGGCACAAGGAGCGGAAATTCGGACGAGGCTGTCTCCAGGAATGGACGAGCCACCGCACATATCTTTGTGCTCAATTCGAGGAACTGTTGAAACCGCTCGACAACCTGTTGGCATCGTCACCCTACCTGATTGCCGATCGCCCCCTCTTCGTGGATTACAGTCTCTTTGGTGTGATCGAGAACTATCTCTTCAACCGAAAGACGAGGCTACCTGCCTTGCCTCACTTACGCCGGTGGCACCGCGGGCTGGCGAAGCGTTCCTCTTTCGCCCATCGCCAAATTCGCTGATCTTGCGCGACGGCCCCCGCGCGAGGGTGCACGATCGAGCCTCCAGCGCGGTGATTCGTTTTGACAATTCGCAGGAAATGTTCGGAAGGTCGAGACGACGAGGATCGAAGGCACGATTCAGCAGCACCTAACGTCACTACCGAAGGGGCGCCAGGCAAGATGCGAACCGGTGCATCAGTTGATCATGAAACTCTTTCCGAAGACTCGTTCCGATTTCGGCCACAGGATGCCGACCTATCATGTCGGCGAGCGGTTTTTCTCCCGGGCCAACAAGAAGCACTACCTCTCGGTCCATACCTGCTTGTCGGTTCGGATCGCCGTGCTTAATCCGGACATTCCATCCGGCGTTGGCTGCATGACCTTCCAGGGCCGTGATTCCTTCCTCTTCACGATCTTTGCGGTCTTATTCGCTATGCGCTTTCTGCCTCGCACGCCGTCTTGGAACGCGAGCACCGTGCCGACAAGTAAAGTCGGTCACTAGCCGGCCCTTTCGACACACCGGCTGGCGTAGTTCGCAGCCAGGACATCAGCCTGATTGATCGCCTTGACTTGCCACCGTCCGGCCATCCAACAGGGCCAGGCATACCAGCCCGATGCCGATCCAGACGATCTCGCGGAAGCGTCGCAGCAGAGCGAAGGTGATGCCGGCCACGTCGCTGTAGCCGAACGCCGTGACCAGGAGGAGATTGCCTCCATCCTGTGCGCCCAAGCTCCCGGGAATGAAGAAGGTCCCGCCCTTGATGAAGGCCGACAGCGATCCGATGGCGAGCGCCGCGAGGGCCGTCACGGGAAGGCCGAGGCAGGCCAGCATCACATAGACTTCCACGGCCTCAGCGAGCCAGCCGCCGAAATACAATCCCGTGGAGCAGAGAAAATTCCGCCGATCCTTGGCGTAGAAATTCAGGATCGTCCGGTCCAGCTCGCGCAGCTTGCTTTCCCGAGCTTCGAGGTAGGCGACTCGGAGATTGACTCTCCGCAACAGCCCAAGCGCACCGGTGAACAGGCCCCATCGCTGCACTGCGATGAAGCCGGCGACGCCGAACGCCAAGATGCCGACACTGACGATGGAGGCCATCACCATCTGCCCGGAGGATCCTTCCGATCCGAGCAGCCAGAACGCGATCACCAGCCCTACCAGGATGAACAGCACCTGTGCGATCGTCATCAGGGTCTTCGCCAGCACGACCGAGGCCAATCCGTCGACGAACGGGACCTCTGCACGTTTGAGCAGATAGGCTTTGAGCGGCTCGCCGCCCACATAGGCGGTCGGCGTGGTCATATTGACGACTTCACCGGCCGTCCGGATGGCCAACAGGTGCGGAAAGGAGACGGCCCTGGCATAGGGCCCCATGGTCAATTTCCAACCGTAGGCTTCGAGTAGGTACATGACCAGCGATGGGAGCAACACCAGTAGCAGACCGAGCGGCCCGACTTGCGCGGCGGCATCCAGGATGCGAGTCGGCCCGATGTGCCACACGAGGGCCGTCAGGGTGAGGGTCCCGACGGCGAGGAGGGCAAATTTAAGAAGCACGAGCGGAGCGGGTCGAGAAAACCAGCCAGGTCAGCACCAGACCGAAGAAGGCCGATCCGATGACCGCCAAGAGCAGGAACCAATCCAGACGACCGACCACGGCGAAAAGCAGCACGATCATGGAAAAATCACGTGTCGCGATGTTCTTGAGAATAAACTCCTTCCATCTGGCCCGCGCGGTTGATTCCGGGATGGCCCCGCTCGGCTTCGCAGTCAGCCTTGTGACCAGCCAGAAGGCCAGGGCATTGGAGACGACCGCCACTGCGCCAAGTGCCAGGTACAGCCACCCCTCCCCGTTCGCAGCCTGCGTCTCATAGGCGCCGTAGGCGATGCCGGCAAACACCGCCATGTGCACCACGTTGTCGAGAGCGAGATCGAGCTTGGCTCCCAACGGAGACTCTGTGAACGTCAGCCTCGCCACCTCGCCGTCGCAACAGTCGATCACCGCAGCCAATTGAAACAGGAGGGCTCCCAACAGGCCGGCCTCGTATGTCCCCATCCCGAAGGAGGCCGCGCCGGCCAGCCCGATCAGGGTGGCCAGTATCGTGATCGCGTTGGGGCTCAGTTTCAGCCGTAAGAAGAGTTTGGTGAAGATCGGAGAAAGCTTCCGATTCAGGTACCGATCGACGAACCCTTCAGAATAGTTCTTGAAGGAGCGATAGAGATCCCGCTCGACCGCCGACGCGTCCCATTCGTCGTGAATGTCTCTCGCCCAGCGGTTGGCATCCCGCGCCGCTTCAACAACCTGAATGCGTCGTTCTGCCGCTGCCAACCCGACGAGTCGGGACAGGAGCGGCTCGCCATCCCCTCGCTGTTCCTCTCCTGATTGAGCGAGCAGGGCATCGATAAAAGAATGTCCTTTTGATAGTAGACCGGCAGGCAGAACCAGCACCTCGGCCGCAACGCGTCCGGAACGGGCTTCGCGCATCTCTCGTTCTCCGCCCAACCCGATGGCAGCCAATCGAGCCAGACGATCCCGTTTCGTCGGCAACGCGCGATCGGCGCGATCAGAGCGACTCGGCGCGATCCGATGACGCTCGTCCGGCTGCAACACGAGCAGGAGGTCCTCGATCGGCCCCTTGCCACGCAACGCTTCAATGAGGTTTCGCGAAAAGGCGGCCTGCGGCCCGATCACGAGGCAGGCGCCTTTGGCGTCGGCTGCCAGTGTTTCCCAAGTACGCGGGTCGTCGAGCGGGAACTCCCGAACCGGAATCCACCGGATGCCCGCCGTGATCGGGGGCCCGTCGCGCACGACCGCCTTGAGCGTTTCCGCTTCGTCACCCGCCAGCACAAAAATCTGGCTCACGCCGGCCCGCTGCAGGGTCAAGATGCCGCGCTGAAAGATCGTCACGCCGGCGATTCGGGTGAGCGGACTGATGCCGGTGTGGACTGAGACGGGCGTAGGGGTGAAGACGTTGCGCGCCGTCACCACAATCGCGGAGGTCAGTTCGCGAGTCTGGGCAAAGCGTTGCAGCGCACTCTGACTCATCGTTCCGTATCCAGGGTCGGCCTGTCTTCCGGCACTCTAACGCGACCGCGTGGCTTAGTCCAGCTTCGGCAGGATTTCCCGTTCGGCACGGGTCACGTCCTCCGGGAAGTCGATCTCAGTCCAAGGCAGCCCACCGATTCTTTCGTGTCCCACGCGGACCCGGTCGAAAAATTCGAGCAGCCCGTCTTCATATTCCATCTCCCAGGCGCCACGATCGATGTGCGCCCGCAGCGAGTCGACCAGGTGCTCGGCGTCCTGGCGACCGACCTTGAGAAAGCCGACGCCTTCACCCGCATAATCGTACAGGGAAGGGACCCGCTTCGTGAGCGCAATCACCCGCCCGCCCCGCACGACCACCATGCACTCTTCGCCTTGCTGGACGACCGTCTCGTCCATTAACAAACAGGTCGAATAGGGCGAGTGGATCAGCCGCTTCATGATATCTCGATGGTACAACACATCGGCATCCATCACGATCGCATCGTCGTCGAACTCCGCTCGCGCCAACCACAACGAGGAGATGCTCCCGCGGTGATATTGGTCATTGACGAGATACGTCAGATCCACTCCCGCATGAACCGTTCCAACGGCGTTCCGAATCATCTCCTGCTTGTAGCCGACGACCACGGTGGCCCGCTTTACCCCCTGGGAGGCCAGGTGTTCCAGATGCCGAACGAGAAGGCTCTTGCCGGCGAACTCGATCAAACATTTGGGTCGGTGCTGCGTAATGTCCCAGAGCCGCTTGCCGATACCGGCGGCGAGGATGACGGCCTTCAACGAGACACCGCTGCCTGTTCCAGCACCTCCTGAAAGGCGGCCAGAAACCCTTCCAGGTCTTGTGCCGACAAGACCCCCATGTTGGCCACGCGGAAAATCTTGGATTCGAGCTGGCCTTGACCGGCATAGATCACGTAGCCTCGCTCTTTCAGGCGGTCATGTAACAGTTCGTAGCTCAGGCCCTCCGGCAGATGGTAAGCGGTCAGCGTGTTTGACTGAAACTCCGGCGGCACCACCGGTTTGAGACCGAGCGTCTTCATCCGGTCTCGAATCAGCTTCGCGGCACGCTTGTACCGCTCGATCCGCTTCGGCACCCCTTCCTCCAACAGCTCGGACAGGGCTTCGTCGAACGCATAATAGACTTGCACCGCGGGGGTGAAGGGCACCGTTGGACGACCGTCATCGTCCAGATAGTGGGGCAGGTGCAGGTACCAGGATTTCCGGGGGTAGCTCCGCATACGCTGCAAGAATCCGCGCCGGATGAGGACGAACGAGACGCCCGGAAAACCTTGGATGCATTTTCCCGAAGTACCGGCCACCAGATAAATGTGGGAGCCGGCGATATCCAATGGGTCACCGGCCAGGCTGCTGACGGCATCGACCATGAACACGCGGTTCTGACTGTCGACCACATCGGCAATCTCCTTCGCCGGGTTGACCAGTCCCAACGTCGTCTCGTGATGTACCATCGCCACCAGGTGGACTTCCTGATGCTGCCGCAGGGCGAGTCTCACGACTTCCGGATCGGGGCGCTTTCCCCAATCGAGCTTCAAGTCCGGGATACCCATCCGGTGGGTCAGCGTCATCTGCGACATGCGGTCGCCGTACACGCCGTTGTTGATCACCATGGAACGCTTTCCTTGCGGAAGAGCCGATCCGATCGCCGCCTCCACCGCCGAGGTTCCGGACCCCGTGATGATGGCTGCGGTGTAGTCGTGCTCCGCGCCCGGCACAAACGCCTTCAGCAGCTTGTCCTGGATACGATGCAACAGGTCGGTGAACTCCCGCTCGCGGTGGCACAGATCCGGCCGATGCAGGGCCTGCCGGACTCGTTCGGACACGTTGACGGGACCGGGATTCAGTAAGATCACAGGAAACCTCCGTCAATCGTCATTGGTCACTCGTCAATCGAGGGTGACCGCTGGAATCAGCACCATGATGATCTGGCCTTACTGTTGACGAATGACGCTTGACGATTGACGTCATGCGATCGCCTTTTTGAACCGTTGCGTGATCTCGGGAGGATCGTGCAGAACCCGTCCGACGTCCTCCACCCATTCGTTGACCTTCACGAGCAGAAAGCTCGGTCCGTCTTTACCGAGCATCTCCCTGAACTCATACACCAAGTCCTCGCGTTCGATCACCCGCTCGACATTGACATAGCCCGCGGCCTTGGCCACGAGATCGAGCCGGACCAGCCGAGAATAGGTCGGCTGATTGCCCGTACTGCCGTAGACTTCGTTGTCGAACACCACATGGACAAGATTTTTCGGCTTGGTCGCGCCGACCGTCGCGAGCGTGCCCATTCCCATCAGAACGTTGCCGTCGCCGTCGAACACGATGACCTTTTTCTGGGGTTTCGCAAGGGCCACACCCAACCCGATGGCGGCGGCAACGCCCATGGACCCGATCATGTAGAAGTGTGTGGGCCGGTCTGCGATCGTGAAGGCCTCGCGGGAGGGGAATCCGTTGCAGATAATGACCGGTTGATCGGTCAGCAGTTCTAGCAAGGCTTCCATGGCTCGCGCGCGGCTCTGCATGGCCCCCTGTTCCGGTCTGAGTGTCATAGGTGGTCTCTCATTCTGTGATCCCACTCACGGATGCAAACTCTTGATGACGCCCTTCTTGATGATCAAGGCCAGGGGGATCCGCTGCTTCATGAAGGTTTCGGCCGTCCAACGGAGGTCGTCTGCAAATGTGCCGGCGGACAGCGTCCGGTGGGGAATCTTCATCAAATCCAGGAGCTGCGGCATGGTTTGCCCCATCACCAGATGCTCCGGCGCATCCTTCCCCTGAAAACCGCGCCATGACACGATCAACACGCAGGGCTGCTGATAGATCAGATTCAACGAGATCAGCGTGTTCAGCGAGGTCCCCAGCCCTGAGTTCTGCATCAAGACGGCCGGGATCTTCCCCGCCATATAAGCCCCGGCCGCCATGGCCAGCGCTTCATCCTCACGCGTGGCCGGCACATACAAGCGCCGCTCCATCAGGGTTTCGATGATTCCGCCGAGAATGGAGTCCGGCACACCGGTAAAAAATTCGATTCCGATCTCTTGGAGCGCCTGGACGAAGACATCGCTCTCGATCATTTGATTGCCGTCGCTCATGTCCCCCCGCCAACGATAAAGAAATCGGATTATAGCCAAGCCCTTTGACGATTCTCAATCGTCAACCTCCGCGGTCGTCTTCCCCACCCGTCGGTCCATTGCGCGGATCGGGCCGAGCGTGCTAGCGTTCGCCATGCTACAGGCCTCCCGCACAAGGGCTCAGCGCATCGCGGTTCTCCTGGGACTCGGCTGGCTCGTCCTCCTGGTCGTCCCGGCTGTGGCTGCGGAGATGACCAACGACCCCGGTAGCTTTCTCGGCATCCGCTGGGGCGATGCGCTGTCCGGCCGGCCGGACGTGCAGCAGACCTATTCGAGCAAGGACGTGGCCGACTATCAGTGCAAGAACGGCTCGCCATCGCTGGGACCCATTCCTGTAGAGAGCGTCACCTTGACCACTTGGCAAGATCGTTTTGCGCGCGTGACGATCCGCTACCGCGGGAACGACGCGCATCAGCAGGTGATGGCGTACCTGGAGGAACAGTACGGCGCCCTCGACAAGACTCCGGGGCAGATGATCCGCGGACTCAACCAACAGTTTAATTGGAGAGGGCCGGAAACGGAGATCAACGTCACCTTCCAAGCGCAGAGCGGACGCGGGTTCGTCTTTATCGAAAGCCGCGTGCTGTCTCCTCGATTCAACGATGCATTGACCGATTCGGGCGAGTAGGCCACTCGTCCAAGGAGCACCGTGGCACTCCCGAACCACGCACATCCTACTCAGCGTCCGAGGCGACGGTGGTGCGCCGGCCTGGGTCTGGCGCTGGTCGCCTCGCTCTGGTCGTTCCCAGCCGCGCAGGCGGTGACCATGACCAACGATCCGCGCGATTTCGAGGGCATTCCTTGGGGGGCCGAGTTGAAGGAATCCGACGATCTTCATGTCGTTGATCGCTCGCCCCGGATCGTCACCTATGAGCGAGAATCCGGTCCGCCTTCGTTCGGCGGGCATCCGGTCGAGTCGATGAAATTCGTCGCCATCGACGGGAAATTTTCCCGTGTGACCATACGGTACCAGAGCCTGGAAGCCCACAAGAGCATCGTCGCCTACCTTGAATCAAGGTTCGGCCTCCTGGACCGGACACCCGGTCAGATCGCAAACATCTCGATCCAGACGTTCAACTGGAAGGGACCCGAGACCGACATCATGCTGACCTTCAACCCGCAGACCCAGCAGGGTATCATCTTTTACGAAAGCCAGAGTTTGGCTCAGCGGTTCTACCCCAGAAGCGACGCCACGCCCCGCAATTGATGTCGTCGAATACACCCTGGTGCCTCACGGATATTGACAACGCTTCGTCGTTTGCCCATAGTGCGGGCCCATGCATCCCGCAGTCAAACTCCGTGCCCTGCTCAAACAACCGGGCATCATCAAGGCCGTCGGCGCCCAGGACGCGTTAAGCGCCAAGCTGATCGAACGCGCGGGCTTCGACGCCATCTGGGCCAGCGGCTTTGCGATCTCCGCCTCCTTGAAATGCATTCCCGACGCCAGCTTCATCACCTCGAGCGAACAGCTTGAGGTGGAGCGCAACATCGCCGAGGCCGTGTCGATTCCGATCATTGCCGACTGCGATACCGGCTACGGCAACGCGCTGAACGTCATGCGCACGGTGAACGACCGGGAACGAGCGGGTGTGGCCGCCATCTGCATCGAAGACAACGTCTATCCCAAGCGCTGTAGTTTCTATGCAGGGGTCCGGCGAGAACTCATCCCGGTTGAGGAACATTGCGGAAAGATTCAGGCCGCCAAGGCCGCGCAGACCATTCCCGAATTCATGGTCATCGCCAGAACGGAAGCGCTCATCGCGGGCTGGGGGCAGGACGAGGCCCTAAAGCGGGCGCAAGCCTACGCCGACGCCGGCGCCGACGCCGTGCTGATCCACTCCAAGTCCCCGACATTCGACGAACTCCGAACCGTAGCCGCACGCTGGTCGGGGCAGGTCCCGCTCGTCGTAGTCCCGACGATTTTCGACGGCGTCACGGCGGCGGAACTGGAAGAGGCGGGGTTCAAAATCGTGATTTACGCGAATCAGATGGTGCGGGCCAGCATCAGGGCCATGCGCGACGCGCTCGACGTAATCAAGCAGGATACCAGACCCGGTTCGGTCAACGACCGGATCGTCAAGCTGAAGGAAGTCTACGAGATCGTCGGCGTCCCGCAAATGGAGCAGGACGAAAAGAAATTCCTCCCGGTGGGCAGCGAGAAGATCACCGCCATCATTGCCGCCGCCGGATTCGAGAAGCAACTGCTGCCGCTGATCGAAGACCGACCTAAATGCTTGCTGGACATCAAGGGCAAGACGATCCTGGAGCGGCAGGTCTCGGCCCTGAACGACTGCGACATCAAAGAGATCGCCCTCATCCGAGGCTATAAGAAAGAGGCCATCACGCTTCCGAACATCCGCTACTACGACAACGACCGATACGAAGAGACAGGCGAGCTCTTCTCGCTCTTCTGCGCCGAGCACGAAATGCGCGGGCGGACCATCGTGCTCTACGGAGACATCATCTTCGACTTGGCGATCCTGGAAAAATTGCTGAAGAGCCCCGCGGACATTTCGCTGGTGGTGGACTTGGCCTGGTACGATCACCAACAGCAGGGGGCCAGAGCGCCGCACATCAATCCGGACCTCGTGACCTTCGAGCAGGCGCCGGGCCGCGGCTACCTGTCACGGTTCGTGATGCCGGAAGAAGACCACCGGATCGTCAAGATCGGGCAGCACGTGCCGCACGACCAGGCCCATGCAGAATTCATCGGCATGGCGATGTTCTCCGAACAGGGCATCCAGGCGATGACCGATGCCTACCGCAAGGCCTTGGCTGCAGGGGCCGACCGGCCGTTCCACGAAGCCCCGAGTCTGGCCAAGGCCTCCTTCACCGACATGGTTCAGGACCTCATCGATGCAGGCCATACCGTCCAGGCCGTGCCGATCTTCAAAGGCTGGATGGAGGTCGATTCCTTCGAAGAATATCAGAAGGCCTGGGCCAACCTGCGCGGTTAACGAAACCTTCCAGCTATTCCCACATGGCGAGCCGCGGTGGAGAGTTTCCGATCCAATGTGGCTAACGAAGCCGATTTGCGTATGGCAAGTTCCAGGTAAGCCGCGTCATAGGCTGACAGACCATGTTCATGAGCCAGCGCCTGTAAGCGCCCCACCGTCTCGGACGTGAGATGACCATCCGTCTGGAGCGGGAGTTCTCCGAATAGCTCCAGCAGCCTAAAGCGATCCGCTTCAGTGAGGCGGCGTCTTCGCTGTGCGACGACCAGCGCATTGGAGATCTCGTACCACCAGAGGGTCGGGATCCAAAGTGTATCTTCCTGAGACAGATGCTTAAGAAATTGTTGGGCGTGCGCTGAAGTTTCGTCAGGCAATCCCCAGGATAGCGCAAAGGAACTATCTAAGACCCATTCCACTAGCGGCGCCGACCTGTCTCGATCAGCTCGCGAATCTTCAATGATCCGCGAATGCCGGCCCGGATGGACCGGAAGGCCTCGCTCAGACTCGTCAAATCCCGCGGTTTATCTTCTTCTGGGATTGGAGGGACCAAGCGCGCCACCGGCTTGCCTCGGCGGTGGATCACAAAAGACCTCCCATGCTCGGTCTGCCTGAGTAATTCCGCCAGATGCGTTTTGGCCTCGAACGCTCCCACTTTGTTGGATGATCTCTTCATCGAGTGAGCCCCTTCCCCCCAACGCCGTCAACCAGTTTATTAGACCAGTTGGATAATTTCAAGGAAGGCCGGCAATTGAGATGGAAAGAAGGCGACCGAACTATCTCAAGTGCCAGGCGAGATCGATCGTGAGCCCGTCGGTCGCTGCACCGCATCGTCTCGCTGTCCAGGATGCCCACCCGCTGCGGTGAGTCTTACCGAGAATAGATCCCGGTCAACGTCGCCTTACCCAACCGGTTGGCGTTGATCATGAACCCAATCAATGCCGCAGTGGCATCGGCCGGGACATCCAGCTTCTCGGTCTTGAGCGCATGGACCGTGAAGATGTACCGATGTTTGCCGTGGCCGGCCGGGGGACAAGGACCTCCATATCCGGCAGTCCCGAAATCCGTCTTGCCCTGCACCGCGCCGGGCGGCAATTGCGGCGACTCGACGCTGCCTGCGCCGGTCTTGAGCTCGGTGACGTCGGCGGGAATATTGTAGACCACCCAATGCCACCAGCCGCTGCCGGTCGGCGCATCCGGATCATAGGCCGTGATCGCGAAGCTCTTGGTCCCCTCCGGAGCCCCGGTCCAACTCAAGGCCGGCGAGAGATTGCCCCCCTCGCAGCCGAATCCCCTGAAGACGTGTTTGACACTGATCTTCGTGTTCGGCACGATGTCGAGACTCGTCACCGTAAAGCCGCTCTGTTCTTTCTCCTTCGCTTTCCCCTTATCCTTGGCAAACGCCGAAACCGGCAATGCGACTAGACAGACCATCAAACCGATGAGCATCCTGCTCGACATGGGCATCTCCTTGTTTGACCTTTTTGGCTGAAGCGTCAACGGACCAACGTTGCGCCGTCTCAACCAGCGACCGGCGCAAAAACTACAGATTGCCTCGGTCCCTGTCAATGCCGGTCTTGCGATCAACTCAGCCGGAGGTAGGCGCCCGCCCTTGTTCCTTGTCTCACCGTGACGTCGATCCGGGATATCCTCAGATCTTGTCGCTGGAACGAAGCGCATGATACGCTCGCGGGTGAGTGAGCACTTACTTACCATGAGCAGGGTCGCCACAAGGCCCCGCAAGTCGACCGCTCGCGACAACGGCACCGGTCGCGCGTCGGCACGAGACCGGCAGGCAGGTTTGATCGGCGCCGCCGCGTGCCTCTTTGCCGCCAAAGGTTTCAGCGGGACCACGACCAAGGACATCGCCAAGGCGGCCGGCGTGAGCGAAGCGCTGCTCTTCAAGCACTTCCCGACCAAGCAGGCCCTCTACAGCGCCATCCTCGCCGAAAAGGCTCAATACTCGGAGTTGCGCATCGCGCTGGAAAAGGCCTCGGCCGACCGAGACGACGAGGGCCTCTTCACCCTGTTGGCCGGATTTCGCATCCGCAAAGGGGCGGACCCCACGATGCTGCGTCTGCTGCTGTTCAGTGCGCTGGAAGGGCACGAATTATCGTCGATGTTCTTCCGGCAACAGTACCGCCTGTTCTACGATCTCCTGGCTGGATACATCAGCCGGCGGATCGCCGACGGCGCCTTCCGTGCCGTCGATCCTCAACTGACCGCCCGGGCTTTCTTCGGCATCATCGTGCACCACCGGATCCTGCACGACATCCTCGGCATTCCGCTGCATCTGACGCACGAGGAGGTCGTCCAGGAATATGTGCGGTTGTTTTTGGGCGGTCTCGTGCGCAACAGGCCTGCCCGTCAGAAGAGTCCGTCTGAAAGGAGCGCGCCTCCTACCCCGTGAGCCGCCTCACCCGTCATCCCATCGTCGTGCTGGGCGTGATCATCTTTGTCACCGTCCTGGGTCTGGTCGTGTTCCGGCTCAGCACCGGGGCCAAACCGGACGCCCGAAAAAGCCGCACGATCACGGTGGGCACGGCGACTCCGATCAGAGGCGCCGTCGAGCTTCGCATGAGTTACACCGCAGACATCACCCCGAACCAGACCGTACAGGTCTTTTCCCGCGTCGATGGCTACATCGCCAAGCTGCACGTGGACAAAGGCGACTTCGTCAAAGCCAACCAATTGTTGATCGAGATCGACCACACAGACTATGTCCATGCCGTCAACCAGGCTAAGGCCAATTTGGCCGCCGCACGAGCCAAGGTCACCCAGCAGCGAGCCGCCGTGCACAATGCCAAGCTGACCCTGGACCGCATGAACGCGCTCATCTCGGATCAATTCGTGTCCCAGCAGGACCTGGACACGGCCCAGGTCAATTACGACGCGGCCATCGCGCTGATGGAATCGCTGGAGGCGCAGGTCAAACAGATGGAGGTGGCCTTGCAGCAGGCGGACACCAACCTGGCCTATTCCTACATCCGCGCTCCTTTCGCGGGCTATGTCGCCGAACGCAACCTCGATCCTGGGGCCTACGTGACCGGCTCGACCGCCAGCACCTCGACCATGTCGCGAGGCATCTTGAGTTTGCACGAGATCGCGACCGTCCGCACGATGATCGAAGTCGTCGAGAAGGACGTGCCGTTGATTCGAATCGGCCAGCCGGCGGAAATCAGAGCGGAAGCCTATCCGGACCGGGTGTTCCACGGCGCCGTGACCCGCATCGTCCAGGCACTGAACCGCAATACCCGCACGATGACGGCGGAGGTGGACCTCCCCAATCCCGACCTCGCGCTCAAGGGCGGCATGTTCGCCAGGGTGGAGGTGATCGTGGGACAGCATGCCGACGCGATCCAAATCCCGCTCGATGCCGTCACCAGGCTGGAGGAGTTGCAATACGTTTACGTTGTTCAGGAAGGCAAGGCCCACCGCATCGCGGTGGAATTGGGCGCGCGGAACGGCAACCGGATCGAAGTCACCAAGGGTCTCACCGGCGACGAAGAGGTTATCGTCTCGGGAAAAGATCTGGTCCACGAGGACACGCCGGTGCAGGCGCAACCGCTTTCTGAGTCCTGAGTGCTCGGTGCTGAGTCGAGTCGGTGGACAAAAGGAATGAGCACATAACCGACGGGGACATTCCGGATGACCTTGGCCTCAGCACCGAGTCCTCGGCACTCAGCACCGTCACTGTTTTCTGGCGTTACTCAGCGCTCAGTCCTCAGCACTCAGTACTATTTTCCGGCTAACCCATGTGGTTGACTCTTCTCGCCCTTCGCAATCGCATCGGTTTTCTGATGCTTTCGCTGGCCATGGTCGTGCTCGGCGTCGTGTCGCTCCAGCGCCTGCCCGTCGATCTGTTCCCCAACATTCAAGTGCCGGTCGTGTTCGTGGGCGTCGTCTATAAGGGCGCGCCTCCGATCGACATCGAAAAAAGCGTCGTCTACCAGATCGAGAAGGCGGTCAGCTCCGCCTCCAATGTCGAGCATGTCGAGTCCTTCGCCAAGTACGGGATCGGGGCCGTGCAGGTCTGGTTCAATTGGGGCGCCGATATCAACGTCGGCCAGATGGAGGTGATGCAGCGGATCACGCAGATCCTGAATCAGTTGCCGCCGGGTGTGCTCCAACCCTTCGTCGTCAAGTTCGACGTCTCCAACATTCCCGTCGCGTTCGTGACGGTGTCCAGCGACAATCTCGACGAGCGCGCGCTCTATGATCTGGCGTTCAACACAATCGCCCCGCAGATCGAGCAAATCAACAACGTCGCGGCGGCGACCGTCGAAGGAGGCAAGATCCGCCAGCTCAACATCAACCTCGACCCCGGCTTGCTCCATGCGCGCGGCCTCTCGATCCTCGATGTCGTCAACGCGGTCAAGGCGTCGAATCTGATACTGCCGTCCGGCGATCTTAAGGCCGGCAACTTGGACTACAACGTCTTCACGAACAACCAGTTCAAGTCGGCCGAGCCGATCAACGAGGTGATCGTCAAGCTCGACCCCCGCGGCAATCCCGTGCGCGTCCGCGACCTGGGAACCGTCACCGATTCTTCAGATATTCAAACCAATATTGTCCGAACCGACGGAAACCGCGCGGTCTATCTGCGCGTCAACAAGCAGCCGATCGCCAACACGGTCGAGGTTGTGGACAGCCTCCGGACCCAGTTGACGAAGATGATCGGCATTCCGCCCGGGGTACAACTGGGGATTTCCTTCGACCAGTCCGTCTATATCCGCCAATCCATCGCGAACCTGGCCGAGCAGGCGTTACACGGATCGGTGTTGGCCGCAGCCGTCATTCTCGTCTTCCTGCGCAACCTGACGGCGACCCTGATCGTATCGGTGGCCATTCCGCTCTCGATCATGGTGACATTCGTCGTCATGTATTTTTCCGGACAGACCTTGAACATTTTTACGCTCGGCGGACTCGCCTTGGGGATCGGCCGATTGGTAGACGATTCGATCGTGGAGTTGGAGAACATCCAACGGCATTTGAATACGACTCCGAATCGGTGGATGGCGATCCTTGAAGCCGCCCGGGAAGTGGCCATGCCGATCTTTGCCTCGACCGTGACGACCGTCGTCGTCTTCCTGCCGATCTTCTTCGTGGTCGGCATCGGCAAGCTGCTGCTCGTTCCTCTGACCGTCACGATCGCGATCTCCCTCTTCACTTCGTTCTTCGTCTCCCGGACCATCACGCCCGCCCTCTGCTACAAATTCCTGAATCCGGAAGTCTATCGAACCGGGGAGCCATCCGGCGCCTGGGAGCGGTTCAAAGATTGGTCTCGGCGAAAGTATGAATCTCTCGACGCGGGCTACCAGGCGAGCCTGCTATGGGTCCTCCGCCACCGGACGCCGGTCCTGCTCTCGGTGTTGGTCCTCTTCTGCGCGTCACTGTTCTTGGTCCCGTTGATCGGGTCGGAATTCATCTCGGTGACGGATGAAAGCCAGTTCCGCATCGTCGTCCGCGGCCCAGTCGGTCAACGGGTCGAAAAAACGGAGCAACAGGTCGCAGAAATCGAACGCGTCCTCCGCGAACAGATCCGGCCCGACGAGCTGGAAACGATCGTATCCAGCACCGGCATCCTCCAGCAGGGACGCTCCTCCCTCTTCAACCCCAACACCGGCCCCCACACCTCTTTGATTCAGGTGTATCTCGTTTCACCGGACCGCCGAGCCCGCTCGCAGGTCCAGATCATGAACGACATCCGTCCGAAGGTGCTCAAGCTCTTTCCGGGCGTCGCGATGTTCTTCGACCCGGGCGGCATCGTCAAGCGCGTGACGAGCTTCGGATCGCAGAAGGCGGTGGATGTCGAGATCTACGGCTATGAATTCGAGAAAGCGCGAAAGGTCATCAAGCAGGTCGAGTCGATGATGCACGAGATCGGCGACGGGCGGTGGCTGGCGGACATCGAAGTCAGCCGCGAAGAGAATTATCCGGAGCTCGACATCGACGTCGATCGTGAGAAGGCGGCGCTGCTCGGCATCAGCGAAGCCGACGTGGCCAACACCGTCCTCTATTCCCTCAACGGCAACGGCCAGACGGATCCGATCATCTTCACCGATCCGGAGACCGGAAACGAATATTACATCAGCGCCTGGCTGGACGAGCGGCATCGCAAAGACCTCGCCGATCTGGAGAATGTGCTGTTGGCCACCAAGGCGGGGGAGCCGGTGCTGCTCAAGAATCTCGCCTCGATCCGGTTTAATGCCGGCCCCGTCAAGATCGAGCGCAAATACTTCCAGCGGGTCATCCACATCACCGCCAACCCGATCCACCAGGACCTTGGGGCCATCGCGCAGGCCTTGGAGGAGAGATTCGCCGAGCTTCAACTGCCGCCGGGTTTCACCGTGCGATTGGCGGGACAGATTCAGCAGCAGCGTGAAACGTTCGCGGGGTTGTGGTTCGCCACGATCCTGGCGCTCCTACTCGTGTACATGGTCATGGCGGCGCAGTTCAAATCCTTGATCGATCCCTTCATCATCATGTTTTCCGTGCCGATGGGATTTCCCGGCGTCATCCTCATGCTGTTCCTGACCAGAACGACGATCTCCACCACCTCGTTCATGGGCGTGATTATGATGCTCGGAATCGTAGTCTCGAACGGCGTCCTGCTGGTGGACTATACCAACGTACTTCGCCGGCGCGGGATGGCCCTCCGCGACGCCGTGGTTCGCGCGGCCCGCACCAGGCTCCGACCGATTCTCATGACCTCGCTCGCCACGGTCTTCGGCCTGTTGCCGATGGCGCTCGGATGGGGCACGGGCGGAGAGACCAACGCGCCGCTGGCCCGTTCCGTGATCGGGGGGCTCAGCGTCTCGACGGTGCTGACGCTATTTCTGATCCCGCCGCTTTATCTGATCTTGGAAGAACGATTCCCGCGCACGATGCGGGAAGAGACCGGCGAGAGGACGGATGCAGGCGGGACGGCCCGACCGCCTGACCTGCGGCCCGACGCGCAGCCCGCTCCGGCCGGAGAGATCGAGTAACGGAGGCGGTGGAGAAGACGTGATGACTCAGGAAGTCTTCACGGAGGGGAACAGGGATTTCAATTGAAGGGCAAGACCGATGTCGCCGCTGACACTCAAGCGACCGGTCATCGCCATCGCCTGACCGGACAGATTGCCGCTCAGCACTCCCAAGGCATCGGCGCCGGACATCGCCAACGTCACGTCTGGATCAGGGTGGTTCCCCTCCGTTACGGAACAGCTCCCGTCGTCGATTACCAGATAATAGCGACCTCCGTCCGGATCGCTCAATTCAAACTGATAGACCGCCGTGACGCCTTCCGCCGCCTCGGGGTCAAGCCTTCCAGGGAGTTGGCCCAGGATGTCTCGGATCGTCTGCGACACAATGGCTCGGCACTGTACGCGAGACCTGCCGCTCTGTCCAGCGGGATGTTGAATCGGCTTCGTTGACAAACTTCCTACCGCTCAAGGACAATACCATCCATGTCACAAACGCCGACTCAACAATCCCAAGCCTCGGCTTCCACCGAGGCGGCGCTGCCCGATCGGCTCTGCACCTGGTGCAAGGTGCCAATGCGCAAACGACTGGTCGCCGGCGGACAATTTCTGCACTACACCTGCCCGAAGTGCGTCTTCCAACATACGATCCCGTGGAAACAGTCTGGCCATTCCTCCGCTCCAGCACACTGATGTCGTCGCGGGACCGCCCGTGCGACAGGGGGAAATGAGCGGACGTTTCCCGTGCTACCGGAACACCGGGCGGGAGGCTCTACCACCCAATACGAGAAAGCTTAGCAGGCTGCGGAAAAACTCGATTTGTGTGCTTCGCCAGGCTCGCACGATCGGAAAACACCAGTATATTCAATGACTGGTCCGTTCGTCCTGAGGCCCTCGAAGGATGAACGGAGGGGTTTTCCGCATCCTGATAGATTTCCCCGCCTTTACAGGCGGGGACCTCGTGCTGGATTCGAACATCGCCATTGCTCACAAGCCGGTCGTTCGAGGTCGTACTCTCTCCGAGCGACGAGACATTCCGCGTCCCAATTCGATAACCTCGTCGGCGTCTGATCCTCCCGATGCACCACGGCAGCGCGATCAAGCGACACCATGAACCCGTTGCTCTCTCCACGGCAATTGTGAGGTTGATGAGAGCGGCACCGGACGGTATTTATCCGGAAACACGATGTGGTCATGGGATAGGCCATACAGAGGGCGCCCCTTTTGTGACCGCATCGACCCTACGGTCCATCACGATCCAGAGGGTGGCCGCACAGATCCTCCTCATGACACGCTACGGGAAATCACAGGTCCCAACTTTGGTCGAGTGGTTGAAAACGGAGTCTGGAAGGCATCCTGCACAGAAAAAACCGGAACAGTAACCCGAATCAACCCGCATCCGGCTCTTCGTCATACCACTTTTCGCGATAGATCGGACACAGGCCTTTGGCGTTCAGCGCCGCCGTCACTTCCTTGATCATGCCGCCGTTGCCGCACAGATAGACAGCCAGGTTGGACACCGACTGAATCTGTTCCCTGACGAGTTCGGTCACTCGTCCGGTCGAGCCGGCCCAGCCCGGCTCGGGCTTGGAGAGGGTCGTCACGTACCGGAACCGGCTAAAGCTCTTGGAGAGATCGGTCAGTTCCTGCTGATAGTAGAGGTCCCGCTGGCTCCGCAAGCCCCAAAAGAGCGTGATGGCGCAGGGACTCCCTTGCTCCAACTTCGTCCAGATCATCGCCCGCAGCGGCGCAATGCCCGTACCCGTGGCGACAAACAAGAGGTCGCGTGTCCCGTCGTCCCTCAGACGGAAAGTCCCGGCCGCCCCCTTGAAGTGCACTCGATCTCCCCCATTGAGTGAAAACAGATAACTCGACCCAGGGCCATGATCTACCCGGTTGAACAGCAGCGTAATCTGTCTCGGCCGGCTGGGCGGAGACGCGATCGAATAGGCTCTCGTCACCGGCCTAGGCTTGCCCGTCACCACGATGTCAAAGGAGATGAACTGTCCCGGTTGAAAATCGATGGCTTCGGGCTCCAGCAGCCGCAACTCGATCTCGCGCACGTCATGCGTGAGGTCGGTGATTCGATCGACTTCTGCGAGAAAGGTCTGCATATGTCATCGACTCCCGAATATCCTCACCGTACCATCGGAGCGACTCCGGACGCCACCTGTGCCGGCTCGCCCCATCGTCCGGCGAAGACCAGCTCGCTCAGCGGCTCTCGCTCGCGAGGCGCCAGCTCGCGCTGACGCTGCCGCTCCGGTAACGTAGCTGGATCCCCCTGATAGCCAACGGCAATGGCCGTCACCGCCTCGAAGCCATCGGGAATATCGAACTCGATCCTCGCCTTGTCCGGGGAGAATCCCGCCATTTGATGGATCACAAGCCCCAGCGCCGTAGCTTGGATCGCCATGCTGGCGACCGCCTGTCCGACATCATAGAGCGCGTGGGGGTTGGGTCCGCCATCATCGGCAAAGGTCCGGCTGGCCACCGACAGCATGAGCACGGGGGCCTGTTTGGCCCAGACCTGGTTCGACTCTTTCAGACAGCCGAGCAGGCGAGCGAAGTCCTTCGAGCAGTCGCGGGTCGCCAGGATGAATCGCCACGGCTGCTCATTGTTGGAGGACGCGGCCCAACGCGCCGCCTCCAACAGACTGCCGAGCTTCTCAGGGTCTACGGAACGGTCGGCAAAGGCGCGAGGGCTCCAACGCCTGTGAATCAGCTCATGAACGGGAAACATGGTGACGGCCGGTTTCTCCGGCAACATGGAAACGGTCTCCTCTCCGCCTGCCAAGGCTTATCGTGCAAAGACCTCCGCGAGCTCCTCGACCGTACACACGGTTCCCAAGAGGGTCGGATGGCCGAACCGCCGGTTATGCCGGTTCTCCTTGATCCGTTCCAGGGCCATGATCAAGTTGTGAAACTCGTCCAGCCTCGCCGTCTCGAAATAGGTGATGAAGTCCAGATCGTCGAGCCCGCTCGCATGATACAGTTTGCGCTTCACGGTCCTTAAGTACGGTGAGGTGACCTGCGCATGCTCCAGCATCATCTCCGATCGCGCCGCCTGCGGCAGGTTCCACCATTCCGCGTCTTTTCTGATCGGCACCACAATCGCATAGGGTTTCGGCCCCGGATCGGGAGGGATCTTCATCGTCGTCTTGAGCTCATCCGAAAAGCCCGACACATAGATCGCCGGCTTGGTGATCCCGTGAAACGTGTAGACGAGGCGGAGATAGCGCCCGAGCGACGTGGCCAAGACATCGAGCACCACGTGCTGATGCCGAGCGAGCTCAGTCGAATGTAGGCGAAGCATCAGATCCGCCCGGTCGGACAGGCCTCGCAACAGATACAGGTCTGTAACCACCTGCTCGCCATGCTTGTCGAGCGCCCCTTTGATCTCCTCGCCGACCTTCGCCCGCGCCTCGCGATCCAGCCGCCACCAAACATCATCGACCGAAAAGACCGCGAATGTGGCGAACACCCCCGGGTCCGAGAGGAGCTTCTCCCGATCGAGCGCCTGCACCGGAGGAGAAAGTCCGATTACGAAGAACACAAGGACCAGTGCCAGCCGCGCAACGTTGGCGATTCGCATCATCCCTCCTTAATAGATTGATTCAGAGGTTCCCTTCGAGCAGCCGCCGGATCTCTTCCATCCGATTCCGGTTCGCGCCGAAATCGCTGTAGCCGATCCTGGAGGCCGAACGGAAATGGATCGTCCTCGTTTCGTCCTCGAACACAAACTCTACGTCGTCCACGAAACGAAAGATCCGGCTCGTGAATTCCGCGTGCAGATAGGTCTGGTCTTCCTCGACGATCTTCGAGCCTCGTTGAGCGGCAACGACCTCTTTGAGTCGGCGTTTGGCCTCGGCGAGCGTACCACGATAGCGATAGGGTGCGATTTGGTGTTGATCGGACGTACTGAGCGTGCTGACACAGTTGGGGCTGCTCGGACAGGGAGCCAGCCGTTGGAGAGTGGCGCGGGGTTTGTCAGGTCCGGACATGATTCCAGCCTCGGTTTGACGGCAACCGTAACTTGCGGCTCCCCTGTCTGTTGCGTAGGGGCCGCACTTAGTTTCCCGTCATTCACTGCCGACTTGCAAGCCCATTCCGGAGGCAGACACTGCCTCACGGACCAGATCTCAACGGACGATGGCGACAACCGGTCGGAATCGAATGGACCCGGCAGGCGGACGAGACGCCCGACCGGACAGGTGAGCATTTTTCTCGGCCTTCGGCGCAAGCACGTCGACACCCTCGTTCGACCTGCTACATTTACATTTTGCACTCTTGAGGTCCGTAGTCTGGCAAGACAGAGATCGATACCTGGAGATCGCATTATGATGTACAGACAGATCATCGGTATGGTGGCACTGATCGGCATCAGTGCCACATGGACCGTCGACGCGACCTTTTCATCGGCCGAGGCTCCCCACCTTCAAGCAGGCCGCGATTGGCTCTATGACGTGCAGGTTTCCATCCACAAGGCCGCGACGAACAGTCCAAAGTGGCACAGCAACCGCCGGGTTGTTCAGGCCCATGTCCACGATATCAATCACTTGTTGGATCTTGCCTGGAAAGCCGCGCGGCAAGCGAACCATAAAGCGGCGGGCCGGCATGTCCGGCAGGCGGCCGCCTTGATTGAACGGGCCGCCAGAAAGGAATACCTGCGGCACGACGACGCGGCGCAGATCCTGGCCTTGATCCGGCGCGCCTGGCCGGAATCGTCGATCTGACGGCTTACACCCTCAGACTGACGAGGCGTTTGTGGTCGGTTGCGGGTCGGAGCCACGTCCGCACGGCCGCCTCACCGGCACGCGGCCAGCAACAGGCCGTCCTTCGCCGCCTGAAGCAACGATTCCTGCGAATTGAACGGGACTTCGCCCGGAGCAGGACCGAGCCGGACATAAGCCCCGTCCGGCATCAACTCGCGTGCATTGACGGTATCCCGCCAATTCACCTCGAAGATCTGCCGCAGAATATCCTCCCGCATCCGCCGGTCGCCGATCGGAAAGAGAATCTCGACGCGGCGATCCAGATTTCTGGGCATGAGGTCCGCACTGCCGAGAAGCAGCTCGTCGTCGCCTCCATGACGGAAATAGAACAGCCGCGAATGTTCCAGAAACCGGCCGACGATCGAGCGCACCCTGATCGTTTCGCTGATCCCTTGCAGGCCGGGTCGGAGACAGCAGATCCCGCGCACCAGCAGGTCGATCGACACGCCGGCGCGCGATGCCTCATACAGTTTGCGGATGCAGGCTGGATCGACCAGCGCGTTCATCTTGAAAGCCAGGTACCCGTCGCCATGACGCTGATGCCGCTGAATTTCCCGATCGATGCGAGTCAGTAGTTGCTCTCGCAGACCATGGGGCGCGACGAGTAGTTTGTGATAGGCAGCCTTGCGGGAGTAGCCGGTCAGCGAATTGAAGAGGTCCGTCGCATCCTCGCCCATCTCGTTATCGCAGGTGAGGAAGCTGAAGTCCGTGTAGATCCGGCTGGTCACCGGGTTGTAGTTGCCGGTTCCCAAGTGCAGGTACCGTCGGATGCGGTCGGCATCCCTCCGGACGACCATGCAGAGCTTCGCGTGGGTTTTCAGCCCGAGCACCCCGTACACGACATGCACCCCTTCATCTTCGAGCCGTCGAGCCCATTCGATGTTGTTCTCTTCGTCGAAACGCGCCTTGAGTTCCAGCAGCACCGCCACCTGTTTCCCGTTCTGTCTGGCTTCCACCAAGGCTTCGACGATCGGCGAATTGGCGCCGACTCGATACAGGGTTTGCTTGATCGCCAACACCTGCGGATCGGCCGCCGCCTGGCGTACAAACTCCACGATCGGCAGGAAACTCTGATAGGGGTGATAGAGCGCCACCTCGCGCTCTCGAATGACTTGAAAGCCGTTCTGTTTCCCGAAGAAGTCCGACAAGGCCGGCTGAAACGGCGCAAACTTCAGATCCGGGCGATCCAGCCTGGTCAGTTCCATGAGCTGGGCCAAACCGAGCCGGAACTCGTAGGTCTGGACCTGATAGGGAGCCAACTGCAGGTTGCGGACCAACAGGTCACGAATCGAATCCGGAATCTGTCCGGCAATCTCCAACCTGACGACCGAGCCAAAATGCCGCAGATCCACCTGTTCCTCGATCGCCTCCAGCAGGTCCGCCGCCTCGTCTTCTTCCAGATCCAGATCTGCGTCCCTGGTAACTCGAAAGGGATACCAGGCCTGAATCGAAAGTCCGGGAAAGAGCAGGTCCAGGTTGGCCGCGATCAGATCCTCCAGCCACACGAAATGCGCCTCCTGATCGGATGCCTCCCCCACTGCGGCAGGAACGGGGACCAAGCGGGGAAACGGATCCGGCACCTTGATTCTGGCGAAGCAGGTGCCCTTTTCAGGATCGCGCGCAACCACCGCCAAATTGAGGCTGAGGTTCGAGATGTGGGGAAACGGATGGGTCGGATCGAAGGCCAGCGGGGTGAGGGCTGGAAAAATTTCCTTCGCGAAGTAGTCGCGCAGGGCCAATCGCTGGTCCTGCATGAGATCGCCGAACTCGAGCAGATGGATGCCGGTCTGGCGGAGCGTCGTCCGGAGATCGTACTCCCAGACCTGAGCCACGCGGGCGAATTGGGCCTGTAACACCCGGCCGATCGCCGCCAATTGATGAGCCGGAGTCATCCCGTCGGGAGGGGTATCGAGTACGCCCCCGGAGAGCTGCTCCCGGAGGCCCGAAACCCGGATCATGAAAAATTCGTCGAGGTTATTGAAATAGATGGCAAGAAACTTCGCGCGCTCAAGCAGGGGATGGTCGGTCCGTTCCGCCTCTTCCAGCACGCGGCTGTTGAATTCGAGCCAACTCAACTCTCGATTGAGAAAGAAAGTCGAAGCACTGAAATCGACGGTCGGCTCACCGGTCACGGAAGAAGCGGGAGAGGCGTCCTCGGGCATCGGAGAATCCTATTCCTATGAGCCTGGCAGGACAGAAGATACGTCACCTCTTGTGACAGAGCGGCGAGGTCTTCGTCAAGAATGGGGCACGAGCCGAGCCGCTCTTGCCCTTCAATAGGCGATCGTCGTCAACCTGGAGAGTTCCGCCGGTCGCCCCTTCACCTGCACGGTCACCCGTCCCAACACCCGCCCGTCCTCCGTCTCCACGTCCACGCGCCAATCTCCTTGGTCCAGCCGCTGTTTGAAACTGTAGGCGCGGTACCCGTCCTCCCGTCCTCCGGAAATCTTGATCGGAATCCGATCGGCATGGGTATAGGGTTTGCCGCGGACGGCTCGAAAGTACCAGTGGTGATAGACCGTCGTGTCCAGATTCACCGGGGCGAAGACGGCGGTGAAACAATACACCGGTTCCCCGGCGGGGAAATCGGAGTCGGACCGCTTAAGGAACTCAAACCATCGCTTTTCAAAGGTCAGTTCGAACCGATCGCCGGCCCGCCGCACTTCATGATAGATCCCTCCGAACTTCATCGCCAGCGGAACCGGCGGGATCCAATTGAAAAAATAGAATCCGACGAGCAGGCCGATCACAGCGGCCGCAGGGGTCAGCGTCTTGATGCTGTGCCGCCTGGTCCAGGCGGGATTGTCCTGGGCGATCAATTGAACCACACGATAGACGGTGGCGGCGCTCAGGCCGACCCCGGCGAGAAAGACCGGCCGGTTCATCCAGCCCGTCACAACGGGAAGAAAGAACGTGAAAAAGCTGAGGCAGACCAGCGCATAGAGCGTGATGAGCAGGCTCAGGTTGGTCAGCCGGTCTTTCAGGAACTCGTTAGCGACGAGCACCCCAACCAGAAGCAAGAGAAAGATGGCGCTCGAGGTCAGCGAGGCGCTCCGGAAATAGAAAATGGCATAGGCACTGAAGAGGCCGCCCAGGAGAAACTGCATCGCCATCGGATAATAGGGCTGCGCGCGGCCGAGCCAGCGAAGCATCCCCGGCTGCGATTCCCAGAACTCCCGTTCAACCGTCTGGAACTCCTCTCGTCCCGTCAGGATGATCAGGAAGCCGAGGAGCACCAGATAGAGAAGCAGGATGAGATTGTCCTGAAGGCGATCGATGCGGGTCAGGGTAAGCGTGTCATAGCCCACCCCGGCGAAGAAGAACACCGGCGGCAGAAAGGGGCTGTTGAGGAGGGAACGGAGACGGGCCACCATACCTGTCTGTATGGTACGGATAACCGAAGTGAAGTCCAGCCCGTTCTTGAAATACTCTCTTTAACCCTCCGGCATCCCTCCTGAATGACTCATGATAATTCGTCGCGCTGCCCGTTGCACTAGAAGAGCAATGGCTACCCAGCAGCCACTGAGCGTTGAACCCACTGCCATGGAGAAGCCAATGGGCCGGGCCGGCCCGGCACAGGCGGCCATGAATGATGCGGGCGCGGCGCGGACGAGCATGGCACTGTGTCGATGAGCAGGTCATTGTCTCGAAGACTCCATCTCGCGCAACTCCTGCACGTCTTGGAAAAGGCAGTCGGTGACCACCTGATTCCCCAGAGGCGAATAGTGCCCTCCAATTTCTGGAGGGTTGAACAACTTAGACACGTCCGTCGCCCCGACGCACCTGCGCAGGTCATGATGGGGGAGACCGGCTTCTCTCAGGATCTTGAGCCCAATATGTTCCCACGAGGGGATGGGAAAATCCGTATCGGTCGGGAGGTAGGCGATCAGCGGAGTTGCGCCATTCTGTCGCACCGTATTCACGAATTCCTCAAAGATCTTTCGATTGACCCGCTCCGTCTCTATGTCGGCGATTTGTGGTCGCTCTCGTTCGTGCAGCGGGTATAACGAAATGAGAAACCTGAAGGCGTAGGAAAGGTTGAAATGTTTCCAGGCAGGACGATCCCACTCCGTCTCTTTGTAATTCACGTCGTATTCGATGAAGGGAAGGTTCCGGATCGAGGGTTCGGCCAGCATCTGCGGAATGCTCGGCAACGGCCTGTTGAGCACCTCCAGTTCCCCATCCTTTAGGATGAACCGCGGTTTCGCGAACGGCATGCCTCCGTCGGGGAACATCAGGAAAATATAGATCGCCATCGACCGAATCACGTCGTGACCGATGAATCCGAGGAGCACCAGATCCGGATGCCAAGGACGGACGTCTTTCAGATACCTTAGATACATCTGATCCACACCGTACCCACCGACCCCGAAATTCAAGACCTGACAGCGGGGTCCCAACCGTTGCTGCATCCGATAGGCCCACGTGTCCTCGTACCGGACCACTTCACCAAAGGTGTAGGAGTCCCCCACCAGGGCGATGCGGCATCCGGGCGACCTCCGTTCAAACGACTCGCCGACCTGCGCACTCCGAATCCCTTCCGGCCCGCTAAAGTAGAGGCCCTCTTCGCTGCGACGATTGATCCCGACGGTATAGCCCAGCGTCTCATCGAACACCAGATAGGTCGGTTGGGTCTCGGCTTTCCGCAGCAGTACACGATAGGATTCCGTGGCCTTTGCCCATTGTTTCGGATAGAGGAGTTTCTCGCCGAGTTTTTCGCCAAGCTTATTCGGAAGAGCCACGACCCGAAGCCCAATCTCCATAACGAGTAAGACCGTGATGACGACCACGACATTCATCGCGATCGCGAAGACCCATTTCCTCGATCCTGCTCGGGTCGCGAGCCGACATTGTCGAATCACCAAGATCACCAAGGCTGAGATAATAAACGCCAACATCAGGCTGACGAGGCCGGGACGGGACACGAGAAAGTCGGACAGACTCGGCTTGCCTTCCACACGGTACAAACTCAACACCAGCAACACGGCGAACACCTCTATCAGATACAGTCCCGCCGTAATGATCCATTCTCCCGCCCCTCTTCCAAATCCCGTCTTGTCCTCTCGCGATCCCATGTGCGCTCTCGTCATCCTCTTTGTTCGCCGACTCAGGGTTGAAGGTTGACAGGGAGTCCCCCTGTTGTCCCATCAAAATACGGTAGACGGGTGCCTCGACAAAGCTGAAAACTCTTTTGAGGCATTCGGTTACGGAAAAGGCGGGAGCGGCGAGTAAGTCACCGGGAGACCGATCAACCGCTCAATCCAGGCCGACATCTGTGATTCTGGAAGCGGAGCCCGATTCAACCGCACTTCGACCTGATAGGTTCCGCGGCAGCCGACCAAGCCCACGATCGCCGAGGCGTCGTCACCGGCCGGCAGCAGCTCCTGCGTCTGGAACTCGCACAGGGTCGCATACAACCGTCCGTCGGGGAGGATCACGTCCAGAATCTCCGGGACCTCGTCCAACGGACAATGGACGGAACAGCGATAACAGGCCCGCGCACCCGGCACCGCATCCGCAAATTCCGTCAGCACCTCTTCGGTAAATCCCGTCAGGTAGCTTCGGACGGTGACGAGTTCGCTGCCACAGGTCGCGGCCAGCTTGCTGGCCGGTACGAGGAATTCGAACGGATCGGAAGAGTTGTACTCGAATTGGCAAGGGCCGAACGCATCCGGCCAGGAGCAGAAGAAGGGCACGGTCGCCTCGACGGGTTGCAACGCAACCACATCCTTGTCCTCTATCGCCTCGATCGAGAGATCGAGAATCTGGATGGCCGCCTGGAAGGCGCGACGGCGTTCGTCGAGCCACAGCGCCCGCTCATGATCGGCCCGCCTTTCACCCGGCGTGATCACCTCAGCGGTTTTCAGACGCACCCGGATAAAGGAGTGGGCGTGGCGGAAGCCCAACCACAGCATACCTCGTTGGTCGTGGCGGGTCAGCACCTCGGCCGTCCGCCAAGGATGGCTGATCGAACAGTACGTCCCGACGGCCTGGTACCGCTGATAGACCGTGTGGTAACCGCCGGCCAGAAGAAAAAAATCTCCCTGCCAATTGTCCCGGACGTGCACAAGCGTGACATCCTCGGTCGCCCAGGGATCGAGCTTGTCGAAATCGTCGGGCGCGGCAACGGTCCAGTCTTCGATGTAGCCGATGATGTCTTTGGCGGGCACCGCCGGCTTCAAGCCCAATTTCGCCAGCCGATCGCCGAGACCAAGGATCTCGTCGAACGCAAGGCCGACCGCCGACTCCCATCGTCGTTCACGCATGCTCCCAACCTTCCACCGGCGCGGCCTGTCTATTCCCGGGGTCGCCATGCGCGATTTTCGATGCGCGTATCCATGATTAATTTGTGATAGCTATCTTTGAGGACGGCATTCACCAGGTCTTGCAGTTTGGCTTGGGTAAAGAACCACACGGTATCCGATGCGGCGCCATCGAGTGTGATGCTCTCCACGCTCCCGTCCACGTTGTTCTGGGCGCGCACGACGATACTGCTCTTCACTTCCATCTTGGTCGAGAAGAAACGGCTCTTGGCCGTCGCCCACAAATTCCGGATCGTCCCGCTCATCAGAATGTCGGTCTTCCCCTCCGTCGGGGCCAGCCCGGCGGTCTGAAACCCGACCTGCCACCCCTTGTGTCGCAAATAGTCCGCTAAGGTTCGCGCCACCGCCTCGCCGGTCTTGTTTCCCGGCACGCTGAAATAGGTGGCGCCTCCCGTCAGGTGCGTGCGAATGCCCAACCGAGTCTGATCCGGACGCTGGTCCTGCAATGGTTCCACGACGATCTTGACCGTCTCATCCGACGCGACTTCCTGCGCCATCGGCTTGATGGTCAAGTCCAGATTGACCACTTCACCCTTGCCCGCGCATCCTCCAAGACAAACGATGCTCACGGTCAACACCCACAGCCCCACACGGCGCCCCACTCCTCCAGTCATACCACCCTCCATACCAACCTTCGGTTGAACCGGCGGCTCATCGGGCGCAGCCCCTCTTCATTGTTGCCGCCGGAGAATCCCACCAGTGCTGCTTCGCTTTCCTTTCCTCTCCAGACCATACCAACCTTCGGTTGAACCGGCGGCTCATCGGGCGAAGCCCTTCTCTACAAAGCTTCGCTTGAACCGTCGGCTATTCATCGTAGTTTCGTAACTGGGCCGACGGAGAAGCACCCTACGGGCGCATCCCTTCTTCAGTGTTTGATACGCCGCCGGAGAACCCCGCCAGTGATGATTCTCTTTCTTCGCCATACTAACCACGGTTGAACCGTCCACCTGTTGATCGTCCTGATTGCCGTGAATGGATTTGCACGATCGGCGCAGAAAGTGGTGCGTAGTCTAGCGGAGTTCGCGGAGCGAGACAAATCCGGAGCCGCAGCGTCCGGACTCTCGGCTCATTCGAGGACGAGCGGCAGGAGACGCCGGAACGCCTCGCAGCCCGCTTCCGCCAGGCGGCCGTCCTGCAACGACGGATCGTCCAGCGGCACGAATTTGGCGATCTTGATCGAAGTCCGCCGCTCCAGCACCGCCGCGGCCTGAGCCCGGCTGGAGGACAGGAGCGGCAGGGTATAGCCCTCGCCTCGCTTCCACTCCCATAAGGTGGGCGCCAGCGACAGTTCAAGATTCTGTCCCGCCAAGTCCTGATACCGGTCGATGAGGCGCTGTTTGTACATTGGCGCCAGCCGGCCGCCGAGAAGCCAGGCACAGGCGACATGGTGTCCCCACCACACGAGCGTCCGAAAGGTGAACGTCTCATCTCCGGCAAAGTGCTTGGGATAGTCGAGGTACTGATACGGGCAGGCTTCCAGATGCTCACCCTTCACCAACTGAGATTTGGTCGGCTCGAACCCCGGCGGGACGAGCAAGGCGGTCCGTGATACCTCATCCTGCAGGAGCGCGCGGAGCCGTTCCAACGTCGAGCGGATTCTTCGGCCGATCCTGGCTTTAGCCGTGAAAAATGCGCGATCGGCCAGCAATCTGATTTCAGCCGGCTCGAAGCCGAGCGGCTCCTGCATCTGGCCGTCACTCGGCAACACGGTCCATCATACCCACCGATGCCGGCGGCCATGCGATTCGGTGTCCGCCCGGTGCCATCCTCCGCCAGGGGGCATCTTCTCGTTCACCGTTGATGCGTTTCGAATGTTTGGACGTGTAGTTCGTAGACGCAGCGGCATTCGCTGCACCGTAGCCCCATCAGATCCTCTACCGTCTCCAAGCGGCGAACCGACAGCGCGGGGGCATGTTGCGCCGCACAATCCGCTAGCACCGTCGCAGCCGTCCGTTCGCTCCCCACGGGCGGCGCTTCGCCCGACTCTGTGGGCACGGCGGACAGACGCGCGACAACCGTCCGCAGGCTGACACGATGCGTGAGGTGGCAGGACGTGCAGCCGAGCAACAGGCGCTCGCCACTTTCGAACCGTTTGACCGTGAGGCAGAGCGGGTGCACGGCGAAACATTGCTGGATGAACGCCCCGCTCCGATAGATAGGTGCCATAGGGGACAGATCGGCTCACGCGACAGAGGAGCCAGCGGGTTTCTGGGCGACGGTCCTGTCCGCCCGATGCACACAGAACTAGAACCGACCTGAAATCAGCAGAAGCAACAGCCCGACGCCGACGGCATACGGAATGACACAGGAGTACAGCACCGCCCTGC
The DNA here is from genome assembly GCA_040981105.1 of Nitrospiraceae bacterium. Lineage (GTDB taxonomy): Bacteria > Nitrospirota > Nitrospiria > Nitrospirales > Nitrospiraceae > Nitrospira_G. The sequence goes on along the minus strand of JANRMO010000021.1, from coordinate 18,866 downwards.
GCGCCCGGGCCTCGGACCCGGGAACCTCGCGGGTCCGCTGTTCTTTATACACAAATTCGTAGGCCAGGATGACCAAGGTGATCGTCAGAACGAACACGCGGCTCGTTCGCGGCCACGTGTAATACCCGCTCAGAACAAAATCGGCGGTAAACAGGCCGCTCCAACAACAGATGACCGGGGCCAGCAGGATTCGAACGACCGTCGCGAATCGCCCTTGCGATGCAGAGGCTCCGCCCGGCACATCAGGCGACATCGGAAAGGAGAGGCTCACGCGGCCTGGTTGCCGGATTTGGGAGCGGAGGGAGACGCCGATGAGGCGCACTGTTTACAGATTCGCGGTCGGCGCTTCAGAAATCTGAATCTACCGCTGGCGAGACAACTGTAGTGGACGAATTCTTCACAGACGGTACAGCGGGACCACCCGCCGCGGAAGAGGGTTTGGTCTCGATACAAACCCTGTTGGCAGATGGGACACCGGCGCGGCTCGATATTCAACAGAAGCGGCTCCCATTCACCGCCGGCCATTCGAATGCTCATGGAGCGCAGTATAGCCAACCGCCCTTTGGAATGACAAGTGCCGAGGGATCAACGAGCGCACGATGGAGCCCTGGTCGGCGTCGCCACCCGTTGATCCGTTTGACAGGTGCGCGGCTCCCTGTTACCCTCGCGCCCGTTTATGGGCAGAACGAGCACCGGCAGCAAGTTTCCTGACAACTGATCGGCTGGTTCTCGGCGGATCACCATGTAACGACCGCTGCAAGCGATCGATACCGTTTTGGAACCACCCTACCGTAGACGGACGGCTACGATCAGCCGGCACGAATCGATCAATTCGACCAATGGACATGCGCCGATATCTTGAAGAGCAGCGCCAACTCGTCGATCGGTTTCTGGAGTCGGTCCACCCTTCCGCGCAGACCCAACCCACCACATTGCACCAGAGCATGCGTTATAGCCTGTTCGCGGGAGGGAAACGGATTCGTCCGATCTTGACCCTTGCGACGGCGGAGGCGCTCGGATGCCACGCCACCGCTCTGCTGCCGGTTGCCGCATCGCTGGAACTCGTTCATACGTATTCCTTGATTCATGACGACCTACCTTCCATGGACAACGACGACTTCCGCAGAGGCAAGCCGACGAACCACAAGGTGTTCGGCGAGGCCATGGCAATCCTGGCAGGCGATGCGCTCCTGACTCTGGCATTCGAACTCTGTAGCGGGCCGGCTGACGGGAGTGAGCTGGACGCCTCCCGCCGAGTCCAGTTGGTCTATGAACTTGCGGTGGGTGCCGGTCACCTCGGCATGGTCGGCGGGCAGGTGTTCGATATTCAGGCCGAGAATCAGGATATCGACCTACCCACCCTGCGAACCATTCACCGGCACAAGACCGGCATGTTGATCCGTGCCGCTGTCCGAATGGGCGCGATCGCCGCCGGCGCCTCGCCCGACCAACTGGCGGATTTCACCGCCTATGCCGAACAGATCGGGCTGGCCTTTCAGATCGCGGACGACGTGTTGGACGTGACCGGCACGCAGGAGGAACTCGGCAAAAGCCCGAACGCCGACGCGCAACGAGGAAAGAAAACCTACCCGACCTTCTACGGAGTCGACGGCGCGCGAAAGCTCGCGGACGAATGCGTCGAGCGGGCCATCCACCATCTGGCCTCGTTCGGCAGGACGGCCGATCCACTGCGGGAACTCGCCCGGTACATCGTCGCCCGCAAGAATTAGCGCTGAGGGCTCAGTGCTGGGTGTCGAGTTGAAGACGATGCTGCTTGCCACCGTCATCCTGATTTCCGGCTATTACCCGTCTGTCCATGGCGGAATCCCTCATTCTCCGCCTCAGCGCTCAGCGCCCAGTACCGAGCACGGCCTCGATTTCCTGCCCTCAGCGCTCAGCGTTCGACCCTACCCATGACGACCTTGGTCACAGGAGCCACCGGCTTCGTCGGAGCGGCCGTGGTCCGAGCCTTGGCTGCCGTCGGCTGCGAGGTGCGTGTCCTTGCCAGGCCCGATAGCGACCTTCGCAACCTTCAGGGTCTTTCCGTTTCGCGCGCTATCGGCGATTTGCGCGATCGTCCCTCTTTGCGCCAGGCCCTGACGGGTTGCCGGCGGGTCTACCACGTCGCTGCCCACTACGCCCTGTGGGCGAGCGACCCTTCGGTGTTCTACGACATCAACGTGCAGGGAACGATCAACCTCATGGAAGCGGCCCGAGAGGCCGGGATCGAACGAATGGTCTACACGAGCACGATCGGCGCAATCGGCCTGCCGCCGGATGGGGGCGTCGGCTCGGAAGAGACCCCGGTTTCACTCTCTCAGATGGCCGGAGACTACAAGCGCTCAAAGTATCTGGCCGAGCAGGAAGTGCTCAAGCTTGCGCAAGCCGGATTTCCCGTCGTCATCGTCAACCCCAGCGCCCCCATCGGCGCCGGGGACGTGAAGCCCACACCGACCGGTCAGATGATCGTCGATTTCATGAAAGGCCGGATGTTCGCCTACATCGAAACCGGCATGAATTTGATCGACGTGGACGATGTGGCGACCGGCCACCTGGCCGCGATGGACCGAGGCCGAATCGGCGAACGGTATATCCTGGGCAATCGGAATTTGAGTCTGAAGGAGATCTTCGAGATCTTAAGCCGGCTCACCGGCGTGCCCGTGCCGCGCATGAAGCTCCCGCGAGGACTGATTCTTCCCTTGGCTCATCTGAATCGCTGGTTGGCCGACTACGTCACCGGCCGTCCGCCGCGCATTCCGCTGGAGGGGGTGAAGATGGCCAAGTACAAGATGCATTATGATTGTTCCAAGGCCGTACGCGAACTTGGGCTGTCGCAGCCTCCGGTAGAGATCGCCCTGGAGAAGGCCGTGCGCTGGTTCCGAGATCATGGGTATGCATAGGCCCAAGCGTCAGTCGTCAAGCGCCAACCGTGCAGACGCGGAAACGGCTTCGATCCATGCATGACGAATGACGGCTGACGAATACCGCACACATCGACATCGTGGATACGTTGGTCCTACTCGGCAAGACGGTTCTTCTCCGCCCCTACGTCTTCCTGTTCCTGGCGGCGTTTCTGTTCGCGGCCTCCCGCTTGCTCGGCTGGCCGCGCACCTGGTTTTTTTTCATCAATACCTGGCTCACGGCCCTGCTGTGCGAACTGTCGTCCACCAGGACCGGCATCCCGTTCGGATGGTACTTCTACAACGGCTCGACGGCTGGGCACGAACTGTATCTATGGGATGTGCCGTTCATGGACTCGCTCTCGTTTCCGTTTCTGCTGTTCGGCAGCTACTGCCTGGCCCTGTGGTTCCTCCTGCCGACTCGGTCTCTCCGGCATGAAGCGCCACTGGACCAACCGCGCACACTCCTGCCGGCCCTGAGTTTCGACCCGGCCACGCGCTGCTCCTGGCCGGTGCTTGGATTCACCTGTATACTGTTCGCCCTCATCGACGTCGTCATCGACCCGGTGGCGCTACGAGGAGATCGGTGGTTTCTCGGCAAAATCTATTTCTACCCGGAAGCCGGCGTCTATTTTGGCGTTCCGCTCGCTAACTTTTTCGGATGGCTTGTCGTGGGCGCCGTCGCGCTCGGCATCTACCGTGTGATCGATCGGCATCTACCGGATGATCGTAAGGCGGCCCCATCGAGATCGACGACGGTCAGAGTGTTGCTGGGTTGCGGCTTGTACTACGGCGTACTCTTGTTTAACCTGAGCGTCACGTTCTGGATCGGCGAATCGCTCTTGGGATTGGTAGGCCTGTTGCTTTATACTCCGATCACAACCGTGGCGGTGCTCCGCCTGTTCGACCGGTCGGTGGTGGCGTTCCCTCACAATCAACCGGTGACGTGACGGCGGAAACGCCGTCTGTATGATCGGGCGGAGAGTGGCGGGCCCCCGTCCTGTCTCGTTATACTAGATCCATCTGGTCGGTGCCGCTCTCAAGACACGCTCGATGCGTATGCCAGGTTTCATTCTGAATCCCCTCAAGACGCTGTGGTATCTTCTCTTGATCGTGCTAGCCGTGGGGCTGGCCGGCGCAGGGTGGATGGCCTACGACCACTTTTCCAGCGGCTTCAGCGCCAAGGGGCAACCCAGCGCGATTGAAATCTGGGCGGCTCGTACCGCTCGATACTGGGCGATTCCCAAGGAATGGCGTGACGCCCAGAATCCCGTTCCCCTTTCGCCCGCCGCCTTAGGCGAGGCGCGGGCGCATTTCGCCGACCATTGCGCGAGTTGTCACGCCAACGACGGCAGCGGCCAAACCAAACTCGGAAAGAACGTCTACCCGCCCGCACCGGATCTCCGCCTGCCCGACACGCAGGACATGTCGGACGGCGTCCTCTTCTACACCATCCATTACGGTGTGCGGTTCACGGCGATGCCGGGCTGGGGCGAAGGCGATCCCCGAAAGGATCTCGACAGTTGGCAGCTTGTGCACTTCATCCGCCACCTGCCTCAGATTACGCCAGAGGAACTCGACGAGATGAAGCAGCTCAATCCCAAAAGCAAGCACCAGATCGAGGAGGAGGCGGAGTTCGACCAGTTCCTTCATGGCCATGAAGCTCCCAGCCAACCCTCACATCGTCATTAGCACAACCATACAACCAAGGAGCACGCCCGTGATGTTCTTTCGTCAATATGCATCGGTACTGCTCGTGACGTATCTGCTCGTGGCTCATGTCCCGGATCTCGCAGCCCACGGGTCCGGTCAACATGTGCTCGGAACTGTCACCGGTATCACCGGCACACAGCTCGATGTGACCACGCAAAAGGGCGAGAAACGCTCGATCCTCTTGAACGAGAAGACCCAATTCCGCCCGCGCGGAGCCGGCACCACCGGACCGCTTCCAAAGATCGGAGATCGGGTTGTGGTAGAAACCACGAAGCAAGGAGACCGTCTGGTCGCCACCGAGGTGCTCTTCTCCAACAAACCGGATCCGGCCAAGCCGACCAAGTAGTGCCACCGGTGAGACTGCAGAAGGCCCCATGACCGGATTGCTCACCCGAATTCTCGTGACGGGCATCGCCGTCTTTCTTGCGATCAGCATCGTGCCCGGCATCGAGGTGCAGTCCTGGTCGGCCGGCCTGGCGGCGGTCTTGGTCTTGACGATCCTGAACGCGCTCGTGCGGCCGCTTCTCTACGTCGTGTCGCTCCCGCTCATTCTTTTAACCTTCGGTCTGTTCATGGTCCTTATTAACGCTGTGCTGTTGGAACTCGTGGCCTACCTGGTGAAAGGCTTCATCGTGACCGGCCTCTGGCCCGCCATACTCGGAGCGCTTGTCATCAGCATTGTCACCACGATCCTCACCGCCATGACCTCAACGCAAATCCGGACCATGCGGGTGGAGGATCCGCACGAGCGTCGCCCGCCTCGTCACATCAATTGAATTCCCATGGCCGCGCTGCTAAGATTACAAACTTTGCATCGCTGGCATGAACTATGCTGACACCCAGTCCCGTGAGCCCTTGATGACGACGCCCGCCGTCGAAGCCACCCTTACCGCCAAACAGACTCAGCTACAGCGGGTGCTCACCACCGCTTTGAACGATCTCAACGTGGACGCAGCCCTGGCGGCCATCTTTCACCGAGAGAGCGGCCCCTTGACCGCGCATGGGTCGAAGGGGCTGACGCCGCGAGAAGTTCATACGATTCTTCGCACCTTGTCGAGCACCCTGCGGACGCTCGCCGCGAACTCTCCTCAGGAACAGGAAGGCGGGACCGGCATGCGCCTCAAGCTGATCACGCCGTCCTCGCGCAACTTGCTGGCGGTTCCTCTGCGGTATCGCCAACGCACCTATGGCGCGCTGGTTTTGGGACGACGGGATCAGACCCCGCTCCAACGAAAAGAACGGGCCCTGATCGAGAACGCCTGCGAGGGCATCACGAAAACTCTCGAAAAGGAACAACTCTTCGACGGTTCCGTGATCATGACCCGCCCGCTGGTCTCCCTCGAGCCGATTTCGGCTCAGCGTGATGCGCTCGACACCCTGAGTAGTTCCCCCTCCTACGTCACACCCGAGATTCAGGACCAAGCCCTGGCGATCCTCTCAGACTGCGCGCAGGTGCTCCCCTATGACCGAGCTTGGGTTGCCCATTATGACCCGCTGGCAGGATCGGTCGAAGTCATTGCGGTCGCCGGCGAATCAAGAAGCGACGGAAAGCGGGACCTCAAGGCGGGGTTGCGCCTGGCGCTCGAAGCCTCGGCATCGGGATGGGCGGTCCGCCATCGCAAGCCGCGAGTGGACCATGATCTGGCATCGACCCAGGGACGATTCGCCGACCACAAGCACCTCTATAGAGATCGGTTCCTCTCGTCCTTCGTCCTGCCGTTCTTCGTACGCGGCCAGGTAGGAGGTACTCTGACGCTCGCCGCAAAGGAGGCCACTCGATACGGTCCAACCGATGCGACGGCCGTGGAGCCGATCATCCTGAAGCTGGTGGATCTGTTCCAAAAGCCCTTGAATCCGGCCACGCTGCCTGTCGCTGCCGAGTCGGGCTCCTCGGAACCGGCCCGTGTGCCGCCAGCGGAATCGCTGGAGCCGGCGATCCGCAAGCAGGAACGTCAAGCCGCCATCGGGGAGTTCAGCGCCTTCTTGGCCACCGAACTTCGCGAGCCGCTCGCCTCCATCCGCGCCCAACTCGAAGAGGTCACGGGCGAAGGCATTCTCGATTTTGATCCACAAACGCGCGTGGAAAAGGCCATGCGCGATCTGATCCGGATCGAAGCGCTGCTGAACGAGATCCTCGACTTTGCGAAGCCGCTGGAACTCAACCGCCGACTCTGCCGCGTGCCGGAGATTATCGAGAATGCGCTGGCTGTCGTCTCGACCGAGTTGGAAGTCACCCGCATTCAGGTCACCAAGGACTATGCCGCCCACCTGGCTCCGGTTCGCTGCGACGAAGCCAAGATGCAACAGGTGCTCCTCAGCATTTTCAAGAACTCAATTGAAGCCATGTCGCCAGGCGGCCAGCTCCATATCGGACTCAGCCCGCACCGGGCCGGACGTCATCAGGAAGTGCAGGTCGTCATCAAGAACGACGGGGCGCCCATTCCGCCGGAACATCTAAGCAAGGTCTTCGAGCCCTTTTTCAGCACCAAGCGAAGCGGAACCGGTCTCGGCCTCGCCAGCGTCAAAAAGATCGTCGAGGAGCATGGCGGGCATATCAGCCTCGCGAGCAGCGAGGGGCAAGGGACAACCACGACCATTCGTCTGCCCGCCATGGTGCGGCGACCACCGTTCCGCCATCGCGGGCGAGGCCGGCGGAATCCACGACACTAACCCCTTGTTCAAATGTCGGAATTCACCATATTACGGTCCGCTGCTGGCTCCTCACCGCCTCACCTTTCAGCTCTTGACAGGCCTCCTTAGGCTCGTTATGATTCCGCCGCTTTGTCGCGACTTCTTACGAACTCGATCAGGTTTCTTCAATCATTCATTATTTCAAAGGAGTTGAGGCCATGAAAATCCTACTCGCGGTCGGTGCCATGGTTTCAGGCGTACTGTTTGCCCTTTCGACAGCGATGGCGAACCCCGCATTGCTGCCCAAGCATCCAGGCTACCCGATGAAGAACGACGGGAGCCCGGTCACCGGCCAACCGACGGCCAACGATCCGGGACAGCATGATGGCCACGGAGACGCTGCGATCCTCCAGTCATCCGAATCCGTCAAGCATGCCGAGCAGAAACTCATGGATGCGAATAACGGCCGCATTACGAAGAAGGAAGGAGCCGGCCGTCTCCCGCAGGTCCAGGGTCCGCAGATCAAGGTAGAGCCGCCTGTGACCTCCGCGACCAAGGCCGATGCCAGCTTGGGCGCCAAGTAAGCCTAAGACGATTCGAGAAAGGAAAGGGGGATCGGCCGAGAGGTCGGTCCCTCTTTTTCTTTGTCTGAGCATCCTACGACAAATCCCGCTCCGCGAACGAAGAAGTTCCGCCAAGGCCTCGTTGGCCGGACCGACCGCTAGAATGGTCGAGGCTTATCCTCCGAGGATGAACCTGTCTTTCGCCCAGAAATCGCGGCCCGTCCGTACTCTGTAGCCCCATCATCGAAATCGTTCATGCTGTGGTCCGGTACGCTCAGCGGCCGCTCGGTTCCTATTCCGAATTCTAGAGGGGAGGCCCTATCGCGTTCCTCCTCTCTGGCCCTTCTCGATCCGCACAGTGCCATTACCGGTTCCATGGTCAACAAGCCGAAAGCGCCAGGGCTTGTGCGCCCACGTTCCGGCATAGTCCACACCGATCCGAGGGTAGGTTTTGATCGAGGAGCGCCGGATCCTCTCCGCCCGATCTTCAAACCACAGCGCCTCTCCTTTGGTCAGATCCCATCGGTTGAGGGAGCGATCTATCTCGAACAAGCGCGTCAGCCGGCCAGGCCCGTCGATCAGTCTCCCTCCTACCTCGACCGCTCGCAGCAAGACCGCGGCCGGATAATGTACCGCTTCCGTCACGACATTCAGGCAGTGATGCATCCCGTAGATCAGATACACGTACGCCACGCCGGCCGGCCCGAACATGACCTCCGTTCGCGCCGTTCGTCCCTTTGAAGCATGACAGGCGCGATCCCGCGGTCCGACATACGCCTCCACTTCGATGATTCGTCCAGCCAACACCTCCCTTCCGCGTTGCCGGACAAGATACTTGCCGATCAGGTCGCGGGCCACCTTCAAGGTCGGCCGGGCGAAGTACTCTTGGCTCAAGACCGTTCTCGCCATGGGCGCGTCGATTGACAGCCTGGGTTCTGAAGCCTCCCTAGACATCCCGATGTCCAGCAGGCTGCGGAAAACCCCTCCGATCATCCTTCGAGAGCCTCAGGACGAACGGAGCAGTCATTGAATCTACTGGTGATTTCCGATCGTGCTGAGCCAGTCGAAGCGCACAAATCAACCTCTCCGCAGCCTGCTAGAAATACCACGCGAGGCCACCCATCACAAATCTCGGATTCCCCGGCACAAAATGAATGTCGTTCACCCCGGCGGCCTCGTTTCGGAGCCGGGACTCGAAGAAGAAGATGGCTTGTTCCCATTTCGTATTGAAAATGTTCTGGATGAAGAGAAAGGCTTCCAGGCGGCCGTGGGATAGCTTGATCGGCAATTGATACCGTTCGGTCAGATCAAAGTCCACCCAGGACGGGGCTTTCACGCTCCGGTCTTCGGTCAGCGGGCGCACACCCAAGTAGGTGGCCTGCAATTGCGAGGTGAGTCCCTCGGGCCATTTCAACAACAACGCTCCATAGGCGGTGAGCTCCGGCGCCAGTGGAATGGCGTCGCCGTTGGTGAATTCCGCCTTGGTATAGGCGAGATGCCCATTGAAATAGAGCGGTCCCCATACCTGGCCCCGCGCGGCCACTTCGACACCCCGACGTCTGGTGGGGCCCCGCATTTCCGTCGTGCCCTCGTCACCGACGAATACCAATTCCGATTGGAGATCGATGGCCCAGAGTGAAGCGGTCAGCATCAGTCCGTCCGGTCCCCAGGGTTGGGCGCGCAGACCGACCTCATAGGTTTGCGCGCGAGCGAGCGGGACCGAGTCTATCGCCACGGCCGACCGCGCATCGTTGCTGTGGTACCCCTGGCCGTAATTGGCAAAGAACTCCGTCTTGAACCAAGGGCCCAACACAAGATTGGCCTTGGGCAGGACCATCGTGGATGAGGTCCGCCCGACCGGCTGTACGACACAGGTGCTGCATCGATTGTTCACATCAAACGTGAAGATCGGCGCACGAAGGCCTCCCGACAATCTCATCCAGGATGCCGGCTGCAGTTCGGCTTTGACATAAGGTTCGTACGAAGCTTCGAAGATATCGCTGTCCGTCGTGATGCCGGTCGGCACGCGTGTGGTTTGGGTGCCCAATCTCCCATGGATGTCATCGACACGGGTTTGAAATCCGATTGTCCCCAAGCTGGGAATGCCGAATAGCTCCGCCCGCTGCTTGTATCCAAGGTCGCCCCCATAGATGCCTCGTCGGTCCGATTGCTGAATGCCGTCGCCATTGATCGGGTCATTCAAAAAGAACGTGAAGTTCGTGAAGAGATCGAACTTGTAGTACTGTCCGTAGGCGTTCGCGAAAAATGTCCCGTCGGACGGCGTGTCGTAGTGATAGTTCATACGAAGCGTCGCCCGCGTGGTGTTTCCTCCTTCGGAAGGATCGATGGCCCCGAATCGGTCCAGCGAGCCGTCGTTGACGGCTCGCTGGGGAATTTCCCCTGATGCATTCCATTGGCCTTTCTGAAAGCTGCCGGTCAGCGCAAATTCATCGCGGCTGGAGAAATTCGTCGTCATTTTTCCGAGGAGGTTGGCCCGGAAGTATCGATTGTCGTTGAGGAAGGGTCCGTTCGTATAATAGGCCTCTCCGGCAAACAAGGTGCGGACCTTATCCTTCGTCGGAGAGAGCATCAAAAGATACCGCTGCGTGTCGAACTGTCCGCCGGCCGCCTGAACGATTCCTTCCTCGACGACCTCGCGGGTCCGAAAGTTGACCGCCGCCGCCGTGTTGAAGTCACCGTATTCCGGCAGATAGGCCCCCTTGGTAGCCTCCACTCCCGCGATCGTCTCCGGAATGATGAAGTTGAGATCCGTGTAGCCTTGGCCGTGAGCATGCGAGCGAAAGTTGATCGGCATGCCGTCGGTAAAGAACGCGACGTCGGTACCGTGATCGGCATCGAATCCGCGGACGAAATATTGGTCGGCCTTGCCCGCTCCTCCGGAATGCTCCACCGCAATGAAGCCGGGAATCAGGCGCAACACCTGGGCCGGCCGACCTTGAGGCTGCAGGAGGTATTCCTTGTCGGGAATAAATTGCTGCGAGGAGGCGGCGACCGGACGGTCCGCCTGAACCGCGACTTCGGGCGCTTCCACCTCCGGGGCATCAGGATCATGGGCATGACTAGTATGGCACGGACCCAGAAAGGCCTTGAGGAACAGCCCGAGCATGAGAATGGTCAGCCGAGATTTCATCGCGCCTGGACTCCCATCACCATGAATCCATGGGCGCGACAAAGGACGCCCACGAAGACCCGGTGTCGGCTGCAACACAGCCTTCCAGACCTTCGTGGCCCGGCAGGATCATGCAAGTGGAATGTGGTCGATCAGGGAGCCGGAGTCGTCTCAAGAACCGACCGGACTCTCCGGACGGCTCCGGCGATCAGGGTATCGAGGGTTCGTCCCTCCACCCCCACGACTTCCACTTCGTACGGATTCAACGGCAAAAGCACCTTCTTCGCCTGCACACGCAAAACCAGCGACGCCATTCCCGACGTCACATCCCCCGACATGGAACCGGGCAAGACAATGCTCAACGGCCCAAGAATGAGGTCGGCCTCAGGAAGCACCTGGCGCATAGCAGCCTCGCCCGCGACGACACGCCCGGCTCCAGCAGCCAGCATCGTGCGGGCTGCAGCGACGTTGATGCCGACTCCTACGATTTCGAGGCCGCCGGAGGCCAGCGGGCGCAATCGCTCCACCAGACGACGCCCGAGCCCCCCGCCTCGCCCATCGACGATGCAGACACGCACGGTCAGCTTACCCCTTTTCCCGTCGTGGTCATCGTCAATTTCCCGTGCTTCACCCCTTTCGTGCCGATCAGCAGATCCGCGACCTTTTTGATCTCGTTGCCTCTTCCGCGCATGACCAGCACCTCCAAACAGTGATCGTGGTCCAGGTGCACATGGAGGCCGGACAGGATCAGCCGATGATAGCGATGCTGGAGGTCCGTCAGGCGGTCGGTCAACTCATGGACGTGATGGTCATAGACCATGGTGACGGTCCCCACCGTTTCCTGATCGTTCGTCCACTCCTGCTCGACCAGATTCGCGCGGATCAAATCGCGGAGCGCTTCGGAACGAGTGGCGTAGCTCTTCCGGCTGATCAGGTTATCGAAATCCTCGAGCAGGTGCTGGTCCAACGACACACCGAACCGGACGAGTTTTTTCACAGGATTCTCCCGTGCCAGTATTACGAATTCGTAATTTGTGTGACTGTGTACCATCTTGCTCTCGCGTCGTCAATCTCCTTGGTCGCGTTACCACGCCTCAACACCGGCCCTGTTCTCAGGACGGGAGGAGGCCGACATCGAAGGCGCGTTCGATCAGCCAACAGAGAGCCAAAGCCGCAATGGCGCAGGAGCCGGCGGCGACCACTCCGCACTGATAGATCCGCACGCGGCGGAACCCATAGGCGATCGGGAGGAACAGGACGACGATCAACAGTTGTCCCGCCTCGACGCCGAGATTGAACCCGGCGAGCGCTGCCACGGTGGCGTTCGGCGGAAGCCCCAGATCGGCCAGCGCGCCGGCGAATCCGAACCCGTGTAGCAGGCCGAACCCTAAGGCCACGGCCCACCGTCGCTCGGACACCAGGGGCAGTATGTTATTAAGCGCGGCGAGCACGACCGAGGCGGCGATCGCTGACTCGACGAGACGAGCGGGCAGCCGGACCAGATCCAGCGCGGCAAGCGTGAGCGTGATGGAATGGGCCACCGTGAAGGCCGTGACCACGGCCGCCGTTTGAATCAGTGCCGGGCGAAAGGCCGGCACCGCTTCCCAGACCCCGTCGCGACGACGCAACACGGACGGGAGGAGCAATGCCATCAGAAACAACAGATGATCGATCCCGCTCCAGATGTGATGCACGCCTTCATGGGCATAGGACAGGAACGTGCCCCACGGACGGCTCGCGCCGACCAGCACGGTCTGTTGCGCGTGCTCGGGTGAAAAGATGACGCCGGTAACGCCTTCCCTGCTCACAATCTGGGCCAGACCGCGATGCTGCGGGTCAAGATCAAACAAGAGATTGTAGCGAACATCCATTTGGAGCGTCGGATGCGGGCAATCGAGGGAAAATTTCAGCACGGCATAGGTGCCGTCCGTATGGCGATCCATGAGGTCGGCCGTTGGACGGCTGGCACAGGCCGCCTCCCCCATGCTCAGAGCGAGCCGAGAGAACACATAGTCGTGAATCACCGGCAGGCGAGACCGGACCTCCCCCCAGGTCAACTGTCCATCATCGTCGCCATCCAAACCGATGGCATAGTCCAGATCGCGCAGGGCGATGTCCCAGCGGCCGTCGATCCGATTCGTCTCGACCGAAAGGGTGAGGTAACTGTCGCTGGGTTTGTGTGCCAGCGCCAGCAGGCCCCACGTACAGATCCACAGAACCTGAACCACGATCATGGCGACCCGACGTACCATGCGCTACCCCTTAATTCGACGGATGAGTTCGAGCAGCCGCACATCCTCAAGGTGGTTCGCCTCGACCCAATCTGTGGCGAGACGAGCGGCCGCCAGGTCCTGAGCCGCCGTGGCCGATTCCAGCAAGATCCTGGCGTCGGCCGGCTCCTTCTGGATGGCCCAATTTTCTCGAGCCAGGGACAACGCTTGGCCGGCGTTCTCCAACATATGCAGTGTAAATCTCGCTTCTTCTCGGAGATGGGTGCGATCCCCTCGGCGCCGTGCCGCCTCGAAACGCGCCCGCAGGATCTCCCGATCCGCCGCCGCGTTGGGATGCCGCGCCACCCGCTCGGCGAGAGCCAGCCGGAGGAGCAGCGCATCAGCCTTACGTTCCTCCTGGAGCAGTGCGATCGCCTCCTCGACGCGGCCCCGATCGAGCAGAAAGTCTCCATAGGCCCCCAAGAGGTAGGGATCATGGAGGCCGATCCGCAGAGCCGCTCGATAATGGCCTTCTGCCTCCTCCGCAGCGCCGCGTCGCTCCGCCATTTCGGCCAGCAACGTTGCCACCCATTGGCGTTCCCCAGGACTCACGGTTGCCTCGCGTCGAGAGACCCGATCCAGCAGGCCATAGCTGACCGCCGCTTGACCGGTGAGGCTTCCGACCGAGGCGAGACAGGCTCCCGCGACAAGTTCTCCGGCCAATCGAATCAGCGGCGCACAGTGCCGTCGAGCCTGGTCATAGTCGCCCCGGACTTGATGGACCAACGCCGCCGTCAGCCAGCCCTGTGCCGAGGCAGGACGTTGTTTCAGGACGGTCTGAAGGTCAGCCAACGCCCCGTCGAACTGATGGAGGCTCTGCCGGATCGTCGCCCTCAGTAACAACGCCTCCGGAGGAGACTGCTCTCGTGCTAACCATGGCGCAAGGACGGCCTCTGCATACCCGAGATATCGGGGATCGGCCTCGCTCCGACTCCGTTCGACATAGCGCGCAGCCAATCGGACGGCCGGCTGCACGTCGTCCGGATTTCGTTTCACCGCCTCCCGGAGCCGTCGCAGTTCTTGCCAGGTGGGATCAAGGGGCCTCTCCCTGATCCGCTCCAATACTTGCTTGTCGTCCGATGGAACGAACGGGGCGGCGAGACCGACCCATGGGGCCAGGGGGATCGGAAACAGCGCGACAGCCAAGACCGTGATCCTCATCTCATACCCCCACATCTCTCACCCTCCTGTCCGGCTCGGGCGCGGAGAGACCTGCCCTCCCCGCCCGTCCGTTCGTCTCACAGTGCGGCCGGTTCGGTCGCTTCGGGTTGAGAAGGTGCAAGCCGATCCACATCGGCCGGTTCGACATCCTCCGGCGCTGTGGAGGCGATCTGAGACACCATCGTCGTAAACGAGTCGGCGGATCCTCCGCTTCCGCCGGCTTGGCCGCCCGGCGCTCCCCCGTCATCGCCGCCGCAGCCGGCCAGCGCCAAGAGGCAACCGACGGCCAATGCTCTGAATGAGAGTCGAATCATGTTGTCCCCCTTGTGATTCATCACGTCCACTCACTGGATCGGCGCGCCGGGAATGGGCGTCTTCAGATAAGGAAACGCGTCGTCGAAGAAGGAGGCGTTCACCAGAGCCCCGTCGGTGAGAGGCGCTTCGCCGGCCGGCGCCTGGTTCGGGTTGCCGAATAACCCCGCGGAAATGAGCTTCCCCATGGCCACGCGCAAGGTGATATCGACCACATCGTCGCCGGGACGACGCCCGTTCGGATACCCCGCCAGGTCTCCCCCGGCCACACCGAGATTGTTCTGAGCCACCTTCGGGGTGGGGGCAATACCGGTATTGAGCCGCATCATTTCGGATGCCACCACGTTGGCCGGCTGATTGAGATTGCCGGTCACCGATGTGTTGATCCCGGTAAGAAACGCCGCGACCAGATCCGCCCTAGGAAAGAGAGTCGGCGCCGGCGCGCTTGGGAACAGGGCTTGGATCAAAAACGGAAACGAGGGGTTCGTGACGTAATCCGCAAATTGGCCGTCATGCTCCGGCTTGGAACCGTTGAATCGGTTCTTGTCCTTCAATCCGATTACAAGTTCGTTGACAAGCGGCATGGCGAGACGGGAAACCTGTGTCCAGGCTCCGCCCTCCAACGCCGGACGATCGAAGGTGGCGCTGGTTCGCAGCACACGCGCCTGCCGCAAGCTCGCCGTAGTCCATCCGCCGATGACCTTCTCGGTGCCGTAGGTGAGACAGGCAATCGGCACTTCCAGGATCAACGAGGTGATGTTCGCATCGTCGAGAATGTTGCGCCGGCCATCCGGCGGTCCGAGGGGATTCAGGTTGATCAGGTCGAACACCTCGCCGAGATTCACGACAAAGGGTTCGGCGCGCTGTCCGACAAACACCTTACCGGGCGACCCGCAGCCGGGGATGGCAATGGTGTGGATGAAACTGTTCGCGTACTGCTCGTAGTTCGGAATGGACTTGCTGCCGATGTTATCGAGCGGCTTGCTGAATGTCGTCGAGCCATTGCCGGCATTGACAACAGGTTGCCGGTTGCCGGTCCGGCGATGCCCCCTCACAACATCGAGCGTGTAGGTCTCGATGATGTTCTGGGCCTGCACATTCCCCGACGAAATCGGGCCGATATTGATCAACGGTATCGAGATATCTTTCGTTTGGCCGCTCGGTCCGACCGGCACAGTCAGGTCTTGCAGGCTGTTCTTGAACCGGAATTGGAAGGTCAAGTCTTCCCTCGCGTCTCCGTTGTTGTCGATGTGAATCTCGTAGATGGCCTCGGGGTCCAATTGAAAGTAATTGGGCCCTCCGTATGGCGCCTGCAGAGGAAGGTAGTTGGCAATGATCGTCACATAATCCTGTCGGCCAGCCTCATAGCTCCGGAACATGTAGAAATCCGTGCCATCCACCTTGGGCATTTCCGTGATGAACGGGGCTTCGCGGTGGCTGGACGCCATCACCGCCCCAGCCGTCAATCCGATTGCGCCGATTGCGCCGACGGCGAGCGTCACCAGCCGGGCCGTCGTCCGGAGTCTCTGTTTCATCCTCGTGGGTCTTCGCACGATGGCTGGTTGTGTCATGGTCTGTCTCTCCTTGTTGGAGTAAGCGTCACTAGTGATAGAAGCACCAGCCGGCTACATGGCCGACCGTTGATGGAAATACTCTTTGGATTTAGGACTGCTCATCAATTGGATTGCCTCAGGTCGTCCTCTTTTGGCCCCATGGCGGCGGGGGAGGAGACAATGTCCCCTTTCATCGGGCCAAGCACGCCGAGCAACTCTTTCTTCTCGCGATCGCCGACCTTATACTTCTGTAGTGTGGCCACCAGATCCTCGACCAAGGCATCGAATTCACCGCCGGTGATCTGCATCCCGGCATGGGTCGCCTTCATGTCGCGCCCGGTGTACTTGCACGGTCCCCCGGACGCTTCACAAACTTGATCGACCAACATCATCTTGAGTCGAGGGATGTCGGCATTGGCGAATTTCCCGTTGATCCGGTTGTCGCCCGCCACCCGAGCCACGAAATCATCCACCACCGCGGTGATCGCCGACTTGCCTCCCAACCGTTCATAGAGCGACCGATCCTCCGTCCTCCCACCCGACGATGACTCCATCGTGTTGCAGCCTGGGATTGCGATCGCCAGCAATCCGATCACCGTCCACGAGGCCCATCCTGTCTTCCGTGTCTTCATCGTTGCTCCCTCCTGTCAAATGAGTACCGTCCCTGAGGTGCGCCTCCATCTCAACTCCGTTGCAGAAACTCTTGCTCGCCTCTACGGGGACTGCAGGGCGTTTGGATTTCAGATTTCGACTTTCAGGATTCAATATTCCAAATTCGGACGATCGGGGCGGGTGGTTGAACGACCGATTGCCGAGTGCTATCCTTTGAGTCCCACCTTGCCGGATCTTTTGTACGGACAGACCATGGATCGCCATGAATCCAATACCTCTCCTCATCTCGTAGAGATGTGAGGAGACCGAACGGATGGTTGGCGTGCTAGCTGAGCAATCGGCGAAAGAGCAGGAATGGATCGGCCTCATCGCCAAGACGGCACAGGGCGATCAAACCGCCTTTAGCGTGCTGTATGATCAATCCAGCCCGCAAGTCTATGGACTGATCCTTCGTCTCGTGGGGAATACTCATACGGCTGAGGAGGTCATGCTGGACGTCTTCACGCAAGTCTGGAAGCAAGCCCATACCTACGATCGACAACGGGGCACCGCCGGAGGCTGGCTCATGACCCTCGCCCGCACCCGCGCCATCGATCGTATCAGGGCCGGGCGCACCGAACGGGCCACCTTTACGCCGATGGAAGAGGCGGAGTGGCTTCCATCGAATCAGGCAACGCCCGAGGCTCAGTCCGTCGAAGAGCAACAACGGCGGATCTTGCAGCAGGCGCTGGAGGCTCTGTCATCGGAACAGCGGCAGCCGATTCTGATGGCGTACTTCGGGGGGTACAGTCAGAGTGAAATCGCGGAACGGCTCGGCATTCCGCTGGGAACCATCAAAACGCGCATGCGATTGGGCATGATCAAATTGCGCGATCTTCTCGCTCCCTATGGAGAAGGACTCGTATGATGACACCGGCACGACCGGATGATCGACAGGACCAAGCTCCGTTACATGCGCTGAACGCCCTTGACGGACAGGAGCTGAGTGAGTTCGAACGGCTCCTCGAGGATGAAGGCGCCGACGCGCAAACGGCCAGGGCGGAAGTGGCGGAGTTCCGGCAGACGGCCGCCCGCTTGGCGACGTTGACCGACCCCGTCCCGCCGCCGACCGATCTCAGAGCCAAACTCATGACCCGCATTCAGGCTGAACCGCAGGGGGAGGCTTCGGCCGGCCGTGAGTTCACCTTCGTCAGGGCCTCGGAAGGGACCTGGTTGGACGTCTCGGCCGGCACGAAGATGAAGGTGCTCTACAACGATCCGCTCACGCAGCGGACCACGGCGCTGGTCCGGTTCGCTCCCGGCACTCGGCATACCGCGCATCGGCATGCGGCGGTGGAGGAGTTGTTCGTATTGGAGGGCGGGTGCGTGTGCGAAGGACAAGCGCTCTTCCCCGGCGATTACCACCGGTCGGCAGCGGGCAGTCTGCACCGCGAAACGTCCACCGACGACGGCTGCCTGTTGCTGATCACGTTTTCACCCTTCAACGAAACGGTGGGAACGGCCCCTTCCCGCCTGTACCCGCGCGCTGCCGGATTGATTTTCAATCTCGCCTCGTTCTTCACCCGGCTTTCACGCTTCTTCTCCCGCCGGACGTAGTCGCCCGAGAGCCTCTCCCCGCCTCCAGAGACCGTCACGGATTGCGCGATGGTGGCTTCTGGCTGAGCGAAGACACCTTCTCTAACAGGTCCTCGAACCGGGTCGGATCATACCCCATCATGAAGGCCACGACCGAGAACAAGCCGGCCAATCGGATGAATTGATCCATGCTCGGATTCTCAAATGGATTGGAGATCACGAGAAAGATGCCCGAGATGATGGCCAGATAGACCACGAAGCCCCGCATCATCGACACAATGGGGGACTCTCCCATGAATCTGATCCGGCGCTCCAGTCGTGAAACCCGCCCCTGGTCCCCGGCCTCCTGCGCCCGATGGATCTCCTCCTGCAAGAGATTGCGATCGTTCAGGACACTGGTACACCCGCCCAGAAATCCGGCCAGGACGCTGAGGAAGGCCACGTTC
>JANRMO010000020.1:0-80410 GCA_040981105.1 Nitrospiraceae bacterium | reverse complement strand
CTTCCTGCCGTGCCCTCGGTGGGGCCCCGATCCTCCGGCAATGCGAGCGGGCCTCCCTCGCGCTGCTCCCCGGGACAGGCGTGAGGCGAGGCTGGAAGGGCGGCGCGCGGAGGGCCGCGGCCCGGGCGGGCGCAAGCCAGTCAGGTGCCGGGCTCGGGGGCGCCGCGCCGGCTTCGCGCGCCGGCGCGGCCTCAGAGGCGCGGCGACCACCAGGACGACATGAGAAAGGGCGGCGACACCATCGCAGCAGGGCACGGCCCGGGGACGCCCGGCCTTCGTCAGCCTTGTCGAGAAGGGCTATCCTCGCTCCCCACACGAAAGCCGGAAGAACCAAAATTTGTGGGACGCTATACGAGTTGCACCCTGCTTTACCTGACTGATCTGCAACGCCCCTCCACCGAATAGGATCGCTCGGCAGCTCAGGACGCGCATGGTGCAGGAGCACTTACTGGACGAGAAATGATATTCCGATTCACGCTCCAGGATTGAGTGCAGATGATGGTGGTCTTCTCACGATGCGCAGAGGGACCAATCATTCGGAAGGCATGAACCATGAGACAACCAGTTCAGGCCTCCTTGTCCATCGGGTGGACTCTTACGATACTCGCGCCGGCGGGCGGCGGAAAATATGTGACGTGCCTGGCCTACCTCTACGACATCCCGGTCGCTCGGCATGGAGAATTCGTGCGGCTGGTCCGGAATCGCCCCTCGGACCGCTTCGGCACCGGTCTCAACGAGAATCGACCCGCTCCTCTGAAAATGGTACAGGCTCTCAATCGGGCGCTGGCGGCCGACTCGTGATGAGACCGCCGACAGGATTTCCAGGCCAGTAGCACGGATGACCGTTACACAAGGACCTTCAGGAGGAGATCCAGCACTTCATCCATCGGCACGAGCGTAGCCAGGAGCGGAGCAAATGGAAGCAGTGCGGTGAGGAGGA
This sequence comes from Nitrospiraceae bacterium, assembly GCA_040981105.1. Lineage (GTDB taxonomy): Bacteria > Nitrospirota > Nitrospiria > Nitrospirales > Nitrospiraceae > Nitrospira_G. The sequence continues at coordinate 79,470 of JANRMO010000020.1, read as the reverse complement.
GTTTCAGGACATCGTCTTTGAAAAGCGGGGTTGTGGACATCTCCCGCACAGCGGCCACCGACGCGCCCATGTGCGCGACGGCCCGAAAATCGAGCCCGATGTCGCTCCCCGCCGGCTGACCCGTACGCCATTTGCGGTCCACCTGCTGGATATGGCGACTCGCCAATGCGCCGTATCGAAACCCTGCCGACTCCTTCGCTTCGTTCAGTCTGGGGATGAATGACAGCAACGGGCCGGCGATCAACAGCAGGAGGAAGGTCACCAAGCCCCCGATTTCCCATTGATACTGCACGATCGTGTCTCCTTCGTAGACGATGAAGTCGGCTGTGCCTCCGGCGGTGGTCGCCGTCGTCGCAAAGGCGAAGAGAGCGAACGCCGACAACGACTCGCTGAGAAAGCCCAACCCGCCTGCCCCGTCACGATGGGCAGGTGACAGTTGCAGCTCCAGCCTCGAGATCTTCCACAAGAGCCGCCACCATAAGGCGATCCGCCAGAGCCATCTCAAGAGCAGCAACGAATACAAGGGGAACGCCACCAGGAAATACCAGCCTCCTGCAAGCGACAAGACGTGGCGCCCGTTCTCCACAGGCAGTCGCCAGGTGGAATCCGGAAAGTCGAGGATGTAGACAAAAGCGATGAGGGTGTGCAGATAAGCGAAGCCCAAGAGCGTGATCTCAGCCCGATCGGAATGGCTGAGCCGAACGGTATCCTGAATCAGGTCTTGGAAGCGGTCTCGTGCCTCGTCGATGACGAGGTTCGCATCCAGGAACTGCCTCACAACGGGCCTGAGTCGGGCTCCACATGTGGACTCGGCGAACAGGAGGACCGGCATCGTGACCAGAAACCGCACGTTCACCTCGAAATCCATCAGAAACGATTCGAGGCGCGTCGGTCCGATCGTCAGCCCTTGCAACGCCGAGAGGATGACCATCGGAACCCAGGCGACGAACAGTGCGTACAGCGCGGTCAGTCCTAGGCGGCGCCGATCCGGTTGAGCGACACGGATCCGCTGCTGCAGCCGGTACAGAGGGCCGCCGATGAAGAGAGGGAACTCAACCGAGGAGCTAGCGCCGGTCTGGTTCCGATCGCTTGTATTCGATACCGGGTCACTCATGCGCATGTCGACATCTTCGGTCCGACTTCTTGCACAAGCCGAAATCCCGGCTGGTTGGTTCCCGTGTCAGGCTCGCCTTTTCCCCGGCCGCCGGCGATATACCGCGCGAAGTACTGATCCGTGCAGAGGAAGGAGCTGCCCCGGCGCGCTTTCTTTTCAACTCCCAGCTCCAGCGGATCCCGACGGTAGTGCGTGAAATGCTCGAACCGGTCAGCCTCCAACGCCAACCCATACCACCAGACGAGCAGCACGTTGATGGCTGGAATCTGACTGTCGGGGGACTTCGCGAACGGCGTCAGCAGGGTGATGAGCGCCACGCGCAGCCCGATCAGTTCGTCGGACAGGCGGAGCAGAATGGCTCCTGCCCAGACCGTGATCGGATGGTCCGTCAACGCGAAGCGGAGCTTCGGGTACCGCATCGATGCAGGGACCGGACGAATGCGCATGCTAAAACTCCTGAACGTAGCGAAGAAGGTGGCCGCCCATCTTATCTCAACGAGGGTCACCTGTGGAATCCGGAATAATGTGCGCGAGAACCTGTCAATTCTGACAGTTCCCATATTGGCGAGCGCGGGCTTTATCGAGCTGCCATCAATAGGGAGCATCCGCTCGGCCCCATCTCAACCGGTCCCACATCATGAGCGCAGGGTCGGGCAGGGCTTATCCACCAGGAAGGAATGCCTCCGCGGCGCCGCACACCCTCTTCCTTTCAAGACCGCAAGTTGTTTATGCTAACGCCTTCCTTTAGGATCATGGCCCCTATGACCGCACCGCTGTCACTCCTGTTCATCTTCCTTGCACTCATGGCTGCCGCCTCCGGCTGTAAGAAGGAGGCTCAGACCGCCGCGCAGACCGCCCCGGAGGTCTTGGTAACTACGGTCGTGGAGCAAGACCTCCCGATCCATTCGGAGTGGATCGGCACCACGGATGGCCTGGTCAATGCCACGATCGAGGCCAAGGTGACCGGCTACCTCATCAGTCGAAACTTCAAGGAAGGCGCGTTCGTGCGAAAAGGCACCCTGCTGTTCGAGATCGATCCGCGACCCTTCCAGACCGCCTTGGCGGAGGCGCAAGGCCAACTCAGTCAAGCCCAAGCGCAACTGGCGAAGACGGAGATGGACGTCAAACGCGACACCCCGCTTGCGAAAGCCAAGGCGATCAGCCAGAAGGAATTAGACGATTCGATTCAGGCCCATGCCTCGGCCAAAGGCTCGCTTGCCTCCGCCCGTGCCTCGGTGCAGCAAGCCCAGTTGAACCTCGGCTACACCAAAATCGAGGCGCCCATCGACGGCATTATCGGGATCGCCAAGGCGCAGATCGGCGATCTGGTCGGTCCCAGCACCGGCGCGCTCGCGTCGCTTTCGACCGTCGATCCGATCCGCGTCTACTTTCCGGTCAGCGAACAAGAATACCTGCGGGGAGCCGAGAGGGTGCAGGCGCGCTACGAACACGCGGATGAACAGCGCGACGACCAACTCGAATTGATCCTGGCCGACGGATCGGTCTACCCGCACAAGGGCAACTTTCTGCTCGCGGACCGTCAGGTGGATGTCAAGACCGGCACGATCCGTGTCGCGGCGGTCTTCCCGAATCCCGGCAACCTCCTCCGTCCCGGGCTGTTTGCCCGCGTTCGGGCGATCACGAAGACGAAGGCGGGCGCACTGTTGGTCCCGCAGCGGGCCGTGGCTGAGTTGCAGGGCCAGTATCAGATCGCCGTGGTCGATGCGGAGAAGAAGGTCGAGGTCCGCCCAGTCAAAGTCGGAGAACGTGTCGGGGGTCGGTGGGTCATCGATCACGGACTGAAGCCCGGCGAGCAGGTCGTGGTCGAAGGCTTCCAAAAGATCAAGGCCGGCATGACCGTGAACCCCAAGCCGGTCGAAGGATCTCCTGACAAGACCGCAGGCTGATGGCGAAGTTTTTCATCAACCGACCGATCGTCGCGATGGTGATCTCCATCGTCATGACGATCGTCGGCATCATCGCGCTGGTCCAACTCCCGATCGCTCAGTTCCCCAACATCGCTCCGCCGGAAATCATGTTGACCGCCACCTATGTCGGCGCCGACGCCGTCACGGTGGAGCAGTCGGTCGCCACTCCCATCGAGCAGCAAGTGAGCGGGGTGGACAACATGATCTACATGTACTCGGTGAACGCCAATAACGGCCAGATGACGCTCCGTGTGGACTTCGATATCAAGACCAGGCCGAACGACGATCAGATCCTCGCACAGATGCGCTATGCGCAAGCGGAATCCCAGTTGCCGCCCGAGGTCAAGAACTTCGGCGTCACGGTCAAGAAGGCGACGACCAGTCCTCTCGCCCTGTTTTCCCTGTACTCGCCCAAGGGTACGTATGACAACATCTGGCTCTCCAACTATGCCTATGTGAACATCAACGATCCCATGACCCGCGTCCCGGGCGTCGGCCAGGTACAGGTCTTCGGAGCGGGGCAGTATGCGATGCGGTTCTGGGTACGGCCCGACGTCCTGGCCAAACTCGGCATCACCGTGCCGGAGATCGTCGACGCGATCAAGAAACAGAACACGGTGAACCCCGCCGGGCAGATCGGCGCCGAGCCGGTGCCGCAGGGCCAGGAGTTTACCTATAGCGTTCGCGCGCAGGGGCGCCTGCAGGACGAAGAGCAGTTCGGACAAATCGTCATTCGCGCGAATGCCGACGGGTCTCTCGTGCGGCTCAAAGACGTCGCCAGGATCGAGCTGGGCGCGCAGATGTACAACATGATCAGCCGGATGAACGGCCGGCCGGCCGCCCTCATTGCGATCTATCAGCTCCCGGGCTCCAATGCCATCGATACGATGGATCGCGCGACAAAGCTCATGGAGGAGATGAAGGAGCGGTTCCCGGGGGATCTCGACTATGTCGTCTCGTTGGATACGACCCAGGCGGTCCGCGAGGGGATTAAGGAAATCGTGACCACGCTGTGGGAAGCGCTGGTCCTCGTGATCATCGTCGTCTTCGTGTTCTTGCAAGGATGGCGGGCGACCTTGATTCCCATGCTGGCCGTCCCGGTCTCGCTGGTCGGCGCCTTCACGGTCTTCCCGCTGCTCGGCTTCTCGATCAACACGCTATCGCTGTTTGGACTGGTGCTCGCGATCGGTCTCGTGGTGGATGACGCGATCGTGGTCGTCGAAGCGGTCGAGCATCACATTGAGCACGGCCTTTCGCCCAAGGAGGCCAGCCTGAAGGCGATGGAGGAGGTCTCCGGACCGGTGGTGGCCATCGCGCTGATCCTGGCGGCGGTCTTTGTACCGACTGCCTTCATCCCCGGCATTACCGGACGGCTCTATCAGCAGTTTGCCGTCACGATCGCCGTCTCCGTCGTCATCTCCGCTTTCAACGCACTCACGCTGAGCCCTGCCTTATCGGCGCTGTTGCTTCGCCCACGGCAAGAGACGCGAGGGCCGCTGGGGTTGTTTTTCAACTGGTTCAACCGATGGTTTGGACGGGCGACGGACGGCTATGTCGGGCTCTGCGGCTATTTCATTCGGAAGGCCGGACGGTCCATGGTCTTTCTCGCTCTCGTCTCCGTCCTGGCAGGCCTGTTGGGCGCACGTCTCCCGAGCGGATTTCTTCCGATTGAGGATCAAGGCTACCTCTATCTCAACGTCCAGCTCCCGGTCGCCTCGTCGCTCCAACGCACCGACCAGGTGGCCAAGAAGATAGAACAGATCCTGAAAGAATCCCCGGGTGTCCAGTTTGCGTCCGCCGTGGTCGGGTTCAGTCTTCTCAGCACGGCCAGCACCACCTATAACGCGTTCTTTTTCGTAACCCTCGCTCCCTGGCATGAACGGACCAAACCCGAGGAGGGGCTCCGGGCCATCTTCCAACATCTCAACCGGGAGCTGAAGCAATTGCCGGAGGCGGTAGCCTTTGCGTTTCCGCCGCCGGCAATCCCCGGCGTCGGGACATCCGGAGGCGTGACGTTTGTTCTCGAAGACCGGTCCGGCAAGGACGTCGGGTTTCTCGCGGAACAGACCGAACGGTTCATGGAAGCCGTTCGGAAGCGTCCTGAAATCGCCTCGGTGAACACCACATTCATCCCCAGCGTCCCTCAGGTTTTCGCACGGGTCGATCGCGAGAAGGTGCTCAAGCAGGGGGTGAATCTAGGCGACGTCTATCAGACTCTCCAGGCCTTCATGGGGGGGTCGATGGTGAACTACTTCAACCGATTCGGCCGAGTGTGGCAGGTGTACCTCCAATCGGAAGGCGAGTTTCGGACCAAGGCGGAAAATGTCGGCCAGTTCTACGTCCGCAATGCGGACGGCGCCATGGTGCCGCTTTCAACGCTGGTGACCATGGAGACCATCTACGGCCCGGAGTTTACGATGCGGTTCAACGAATATCGTTCGGCACAGTTACTGGTCTCCGCGGCTCCTGGATACAGCTCCGGGCAAGCCATGGCGGCGCTCGAAGAGGTGTTTGCCGACACGATGCCGCGCGAAATGGGGTACGACTACCTGGGCATGTCGTTTCAAGAAAAGGTCGCAGCCGAAGGCGTACCGGCCAGTGTCATCTTCGGCTTTTCGCTTCTGTTCGTGTTCTTGATTTTGGCGGCCCAGTACGAGAGTTGGAGTCTTCCATTCAGCGTCTTGTTGGGAACGCCCATCGCGGTTTTCGGAGCCTTCGGGGCGCTCTGGCTCCTCGGGCTCGAAAACAACGTCTTTACTCAGATCGGGTTGGTCATGCTCATCGGGTTGGCCGCTAAAAACGCCATCCTGATCGTGGAATTTGCCAAAGTGGAATACGAAAAGGGCAAATCGATCAGCGACGCCGCGCTGGCCGGCGCGCGGCTGCGGCTGCGCCCGATTCTGATGACGGCGTTTGCCTTCATCTTCGGCCTTCTCCCGCTCGTCTTCTCGTCGGGCGCCGGAGCGGCCTCGCGCATCATGCTCGGCATCACGGTACTGGGGGGCATGCTCACCGCCAGTCTTATCGCGATCTTTCTGATCCCCGTGACGTTCTATGTCGTCGAGAAACTGTCCCATCGACATGACCACCCGAAGCCAAGCGCCCCGCCGCCGGGGGCGCTGAAGTCCGCCGGCGACGGCCACGTGCCTCAGGTTGCGCCGCGGACGGAACCGCTGCCGGCGCACGCACGTTTGGAGGGAGAACATTGATGATTTGTCGCCGGCTCGCCGCGCTCGCTGCGCTACTCCTCATGACCGCCTGTCGCATGGGTCCGGATTATGCCCGTCCGGACACTCCGACGGGCGATGCCTGGCGCCTGGCGCCGGCGACCTCCGAATCCATTGCGAATCTGCCTTGGTGGGAGCTGTTAAAAGACGCTGAACTCCAACGGCTCATCCGAACCGCGCTCGAAGAGAATCAAGATGTCCGAACGGCCGCGGCATCGGTCGAGGAATTCCAAGCCCAACTCGTGATTTCACGATTCGATCTCGCTCCGTCATTGGACTACGGCGGTCAGGCCTTCATCTATAACGCGAACCGCAATGCCGTCGGCATTCCGTCTCCAGGAGGAGGCGGAGTGTTCATCCCCGGGCTGGCCGCGGACGGAGCGACGCTCTCGAATCAGAACGCTTTCGCGGGACTCAAGTGGGAAGTGGATATCTGGGGAAAAATTCGCCGATCGATCGAGGCCGCCAGGGCCCAACTCCTCTCGCGCCAAGAAGCGCAGCGGGCGGTCATTCTGGGTCTCGTCAGCAATGTCGCCGAAGCCTACTTCGACCTTCGGCAGTTGGACCTCCAAGTCGAGATCACCAAACGGACCCTGAAAGCGTGGGATGATACCGTCAGAATCTCGCGCGTGAAACTGGAGCAGGGGGTGATCCCGAAGCTCGATTTGGACCGTTTCGAAGCCGAGCGCGCCAACGCGGCCGCACAGCTCGCTGATTTAGAACGGCAGGAAGTTCAGAAGGAAAACCAGATCAGCCTCCTGCTGGGACGGAAACCCGCCCAAGTTCCACGGGGCATCGCGTTGACCGGACAGGTCATGCCGCCGCAGGTGCCGGCCGGACTCCCCTCTGATTTGCTACAGCGCCGGCCGGACATCCTGAAAGCGGAACAGGATTTGACGGCGGCCACCGCCACCATTGGGGTGGCTCAGGCATCACGGTTTCCCCAACTATCGCTCACGGGCGCCTTGGGCGTCGCCAATCCGCAGATCAATGCGTTCGCGCCGGGCGTCGCGTTCACGCAATACGCCGGGGCCTCCGTCGCCGGTCCGCTGCTCAACGCTACGTCGCTCGGGTATCAGGTGACCGTGGCGGAAGCGCGAACCAAGCAGGCGTCGTTGCAATATGAGAAGGCCATCGTGACGGCCTTCAAGGAAGTCGAAGACGCGCTGATCGCCGTGCAAAAGTCGCGCGAGCAACGGGAGGCGCAGGAAGCGCAGGTCAAATCGCTTCGATCGGCGCTCGAAATGGCCGACCTTCGTTACCAGGGCGGCCGAGCCAGTTATCTCGACGTGCTCACCGCGCAGAGGACCCTGTTCGATGCCGAATTGTCGCTGGCCAGGACTCGTCGGACGCAACTGGTGTCGGTCGTCCAACTCTATAAGGCCTTAGGCGGAGGCTGGTCGCCCGCCGTTCCGTACGAATCCGCCCCTGCTTCAAAGGTGGCGCAACAGTAAGATCGAGAGTTGACGATTCCTTCCGAGTGTCCGTGCGTCTCCCGTGACCTGCGCATTGCGTGCGCTCGTTTCATGAACCCACGTTATTCATGACGGTTCGTGACGTCCCATCCGTTGTCTGGGCCATGGCCGATGGAAGGGATTTCTCCGGCGGCAACAATCAAGCTGGGCTCTGCCCCATCAGCCGCCGGCTCACACGAAGTGCGGTAGCGCGGGCAGGACGCCTTGTGGAGATTCGGATGAATCCACTTGCTGAATTAGCAAACCAGCTCCGCCTTTATGGCGGCATTCTCGCGCTGGGAATATTAGTGGGATGTTCCGGCGAACCTCTCTACAAAGGTCCGACCTGGAGACTGGTTGAGATGACCGATCTCAACATGGTGATCGGGAAATGGGAAGGCACCGTGAAGAAAGAAGGTTCAACCTTCTCGACAGGTTCCGTCTATCTCATGATCCACGAGAACGCGACCTATCAATTCGTCGGACAGAGTGGTGAGAATGCAGCAGTCGGGGCCGGGTCCCTTGAGCTACGAGACGGTCGGTTGATCGGGAATACCAGGCGGCGTGCCGTCACCCTTACATTATACGACCATGCGGGACGACCGGTGCTTGCCGTCGATTCGACCAGTCGCGAAACAGGGGATCGATATCACGGTGAATTTACCAAGGTGCCATGACCTTCTACCTGACGTCTTCGGTCGCGAGTTGGTCTCGCGAGACACAGGCGCTGTTTGCACCCCAAGCATGGGCCGCATCCGCGGCGTCCTACATCCCATCGACACACGATCACATGTTCTGATGCTGCGTCCTATCTCGCTTCCACTGCTCGCGGCAGGTCTCGGCTGCGCTGAGCCGTCGGCCAAGGCTACTGCAGTACCACCTCGCGCATCAGAGTGACTCGCAAGAGATCGGTCACCCAGCCATCACCAGTCTCGACGAGATTGGGTCAGAGATAACCGCAGTTCTACAGTACGGAAGGTTGTGGAAGCGGCTATTTCAAAGCCTCGGCACCGCCGACGATATCCATGAGTTCTTTGGTGATCGCCGCTTGCCTGGTCTTGTTGTAGTAGATCGTCAATTTCTTGATGAGCTCGCCGGCGTTTCGCGTGGCCCCGTCCATGGCCGCCATGCGGGCGCCCTGTTCGGCTGCCGATGATTCGAGCAAAATGCGGTACGCCTGAACGTGGAAGTTTCGGTGCAGGAGCTGTTCCAGTAGTTCATCCTCGCTCGGCTCATACAGATAGGAGCCGGGCATCGCTTCGGTGCCTTGTGTAGTCTCCTTCACATCGGCGATCTCGACGATCCAATCGATCGGGAGCATCCGTTCGACAACGATGCGCTGTTGTATGGCCGATTTGAATTCATTGTAAATCGCATAGACCGCATCGATGCGACCGTTCACATAGTCGTCGATGGCTTGCAGCTCCGTGCCCAACAACATCCCGTGCTCGAAGCTCAACTTGTCGAAGATATCCACGACTTCGCGACGCACCTTCCAATTCCGCCGTCGAAAGAAGTCCCGTCCTTTCCGACCGATCACCGCCACCTCAACTTGGGCGCCGGCGGCCTCGAAGTCCCTCAGCGCATTGGCCGCCGTCCGGAGAATGTTCGCGTTAAAGGCGCCGCACAAGCCGCGGTCGCTCGTCACCACCGCGACCACGATACGCTGGGCCTCCCGCTTCCTCAACAGCGGATGCGCGTCGCGATTGACCCGCCGGCTGAGGTTGCGGATCGAGTCCCTCATCTTGTGGGCGTATGGCCGCGCCGCCAGGATGCGATCCTGCATGCGCTTCAGTTTCGCGGCGGCCACCATCTTCATGGCCTTGGTGATCTTCTGGGTTTTCTTGACGGAATCGATTTTCCGTCTGACGGATTGAAGGCTTGGCATGGGATCCTTTTAGAAGGTTGCAGAGATCCGGTGGATCTCCTCGTTCGCACGGCGCTGAGACAGCAAAGGTAGCATCCCTCCGTCGTCTCGGTCAACGGCGGAGAAAGTTAGCCCACATTATCCACGACGCTTCGTGACGTTGCACCTTCGATACGACCATCCTCGTCGGAGAGACCCGCTGTCCGTATTTCAATTCCTCTGCGCTCATTGGCCGCCGGAGAACTCCCTTCGACTGGCCAGGCTTGTCGCAGCAGCGAATCCGCAATTGCAGTAGAAACGTTCATGAAGAATGCGGACTAGAACGTCGCCGAGATGCCGATGCCCACGTTCGTATTCTTGACCCCGTCGGTCTCGAAGCTCTGTTTCCGGCTTGAGCGCTGAAAGCCGGCAAAGGCCTGAACCCGTTCCGTGACCTGGCGAACGAGAATGAGTTCTCCTTGCACGATCGTCTCGTGCGCGCCGTTGCGTTCGTCTCCCACGATCGTGCTCGTCCAGATATTGCGCTCGTAATGCGCAGCCATCTGAAGGGACCACCGCTCCGTCAATTCAATGTCCACCTCGGTCGTCAGATAGTGGTTGATGTAGGACACGTCGTCGTCGAACTGGGGCTGGTTGCGACCATCGGCCAGACCCTGCTCGAAGTGGTAGCCAAACCCGAGTTTCACGCGCCTCGACACCCGCCAGTCCACATGCGGTCCGATGGTCCAGAAGTCGGTATCCCGCTCCGCAAAGGCATCGTTGTACCGGCGCGTGCCGAATCGCCCCAGCAACATCACGTCCAGATCGGGAGTGAGGCGTTGTTCGATTCGGGCGGACCAGATACTGCTCGTGAGGATTTCCTCCGCAAGACCGAGCTCTCCGGGTCGCCGGTCCTCGTTATCGCCCAGAAACTGATTCGGCATATACTCGTATCGCAACCGCAGTCGCGTCTCGGAGGAAAACGCCTGAATGGCTTGGAGCCGGAGCATGCCCTGGTTGAAGCGAGAGTCCTCCGTGAAGATAAAACCTTGGCCTCGGGCGCTCAGTTCCAGTTTTCCAAGCCGGTTATGGATCGTATTGGAGACCGTCAGTTGCGGGTCGAACGCGAAAGACGAGCCTTTGTCGGTCAGGCGGGAGTCGAGCGCCGGCTGGGTCGGATCGCCGTCGCGCGACAAGCGTCGAGTGGCGGAAAAAATGCCGATGTCGTCCGTCCAGAAGAGAATGGCCATCCCGTTGACCCTCCACTCCGCCTTCGCCGGCGAGGCGAAAAGGGACAGGCCTATCGAGACCAAGACAACGACGAGGGCGAACCGGCAGCCTTGGAAGATCGGGAGTCGTTCACCAAGACGGTTCATGCTCAACGACGAGCGCAAATCGTTCTCGGAAGGCCTCTGCGGTGAGACCCACCACCGAGGCATAGCGGGCAAGCCGCTCCTCCTGTTCAAAATCTTTCCTGTCCAGTCGGATCATGTAGCGGCGGGCGAGCCGGTAGGACTCGGCGGCCACATCCACCATTCGAACTCGCGTCCGCTGCGTGGCCGGATCGAGAATCGTGCCAAACGGGATCGGCGAAGACTCTCCATTGACGATCGAGACCATCGCCCCCGTACGACCTGCGATCAAAAACTCTGCGGCACAGCAGCCCAAATCGCGACAATATTCCATGTCGAACGGGATGGGGTCCGCGCATCGCAATTCGAATCCCAGGTCCTTGAGCCTGATGGTCGGGGCGAGACCGTAGGGAGCCAACCGTTTGAGCACCTCCTCCTTCAACGCTCGGCCCAGATCGAGGTCGGCCAGTTCGACATGGCCGTGGTCGTCGCGAGCGACAGACGATAACGCGCTGAGATCGTCAGGGTTCATGATCTCCGCGACACCCTCGGCGATGACGGCCACCCCGTCCTCTCTGCCTTGGCTCAGCCGTTTGATGATCGCGCCCGCGAGGATATCTGCCACCTTCGCCAGCCTCACAGGACGCTCCGTAAACTCCTCCGGAATCACCGTGAGCGTCGCTCCGGCGGCTTTGCCGATGCCCAACGCAAGATGGCCTGCCTTACGCCCCATGGTGACGACGAAAAACCAGCGGGCCGTCGTGCGCGCATCCTCAAGGATGCTCTCGACCGCATAGGTCCCCAGGTGCCTGGCGGTCTGGAATCCGAAAGTGGGGACTCCTTGCGGAAGATCGAGATCGTTGTCGATGGTCTTAGGCACGTGAACGACACGCAGACGCCCTTGTGCCGCGCGTTCGAGGGTGAGCGCGGAAAAGCAGGTGTCGTCGCCGCCGATCGTGATCAGTCCCGTCACGCCGAGTTGCGCGAGGCTGTCCAACACCTTTGTCAGATGGGCGGGATGCTTGGTCGGGTTGGCTCGGGCGGTCTTGAGGACCGATCCCCCTCGAAAATGAAGCCGGCTGACCTGTTCAAGGGTCAGCGGCGTGACTTTACTCACATCGCCTTGCATGATCCACTTGAAACCTTGCTCGATGCCGAGGACCTTCCAGCCCTCCACCAGACATCGAATTGTGGCAGCGCTGATCACACCATTGATACCGGGGGCCGGCCCCCCGCCGACCAATATGGCGACTGTCTCACTCATAGCGACTCGTCCTTTCCTTCTCTGGAATTCGAGAATATCGGCGACGGAATCGTACCAACAATCACGGCGAGAAGAAAAGACACTCCGACTGACTCGATTTCATCATGGCGACATATTGGGACATGGACAGTGATGAGTTTGTTCCAAATCGCCACAGAGAAGCACTCAGCCGCCAGCGTTGTAGGTAGGCGAACCATGGCACTGCTCTTGCTCGAAGCACACTTCGCCGACCTAGCCCGGATGAGAACTGCATCGTCCATGCAGCCACCGCGGCTGAGCGCAGCCGGAGCCGGCCCGGTCATTTTTGATAGTGCGATCCGTCTTACTCCGGCTGTATAAGAAGGAGAGACGCGCACCCACTGGAGAATACCGGCTCGGCCGGGGAGTCGAGATCCATGGAGAGCGAACCCCGCCTGGTTCATCGGTGGCATGATCCTACAGGACGAAACCATCCGACAGAGCAGCAGGATGAGCACAGCCTTCCCCCGAGACTTCAGCAGGCCGTGGAACAACTCGACTTGTCTGCTTCGACAGGCTCAACACGATCGGAAAACACCCGTCTATTCAATGCCTGCTCCGTTCGTCCTGAGGCCCTCGCAGGATGAACGGAGTGTTGTTCCGCATTCTGCTAGAGCATCAGGTTCCTGCGAGGATGTCAGACCGGCATGAAAGTCCTGGTGATCAACAGCGGCAGCTCGTCGATCAAGTTTCGGCTTGTGGACGTGGTTGAGGAGTCAGCCGGCGGCCTGACAACAGGTTCGGCTTTGCTCCAGGGCTCGGTCAAGGGAATCGGAACCCAGGCCAGCTTCGAGGTGGTAGGCGAGCATGGGGACGACCGGTCCGCGAGCGCAGAAATACGAGACCATGCCCAGGCGCTGCGGGAGATCTTCGATCGTCTGGCCGGCTCGCTCGATGGAATCGCCGCGGTCGGCCATCGGGTGGTTCACGGAGGAGATCGCTTCGTCGAGTCTACGATCATTTCCGAAGAAGTGGAGGCCGGCATCGACTCGTTGTCCGTGTTGGCCCCGCTTCACAATCCTGCCTGTCTCGCAGGAATCCGTGGAACCAGGGCGTTGCTGGGCTCCAAGCTGCCGATGGTCGCCGTGTTCGACACGGCCTTTCATCGGACCATGCCGGCCATCGCCAAGCAGTATGCGATTCCAGGGGCACTGGCCGACCGGCATCGCATCAGCCGATACGGATTTCACGGGATCGCCCATGCATCGCTCGTACAGGGCTACGCGGCGGCGACGGAAACTCGGCTGGAACGCGTGCGGGTGATTACGCTCCAGTTGGGGAATGGCTGCTCCATGGCGGCCATTGCACAGGGCCAGTCGGTCGAAACCTCGATGGGCTTTACGCCGCTCGAGGGATTGGTGATGGGGACCCGTTCCGGCGATGTGGATGCCTCGATCGTGAGCTATCTGTCCGAGCGAGAACAGGTTGCTCCGGCCGAGGTCGAACGGTGGCTCAACGAACGGTCGGGGCTTCTCGGCCTCTCAGGACGTTCACCGGACATGCGGGAGTTGATCCGGGCAGCCGAACAGGATCAGGATGGGCGGGCCGAGTTCGCCATCGACCTGTTCTGTTATCGAGCGCGCAAGTATCTCGGCGCCTACCTCGCCGTGCTGGGCGGGGCCGATGCGGTCGTCTTCGGAGGCGGAATCGGAGAGAACGCACCCGAGATTCGGACCCGAATCTGCCGGGATATGGACTGGTGCGGTCTGAAGCTCGATCCCAACCGGAACCGAGCATCGGTCGGACTCGCGCCCGGTCAGGCCGCGCGGATCAGCATGGATAACTCGCAGCCGGCCGCCTATGTGGTCGCGGCGGACGAGGAAACCTGGATCGCCAGGGAGACCGTCCGCTGCCTGCGAGAAGGCCGTTCATAAGTGGTGAGCGTTCCGCCTCCATTCCCCGACGGGGAGAGGAGGCGGCGAAAGAGTCACACAAGCCAAGGAGCGATCATGGAGAAACCGTTGTCGGACAAAGAACTCAAGCTGATGGACGCCTACTGGCGCGCGGCCAACTATCTGTCCGTGGGACAGATTTACCTGTATGACAACCCCATGCTGAAAGAGCCATTAAAGAAGGAACACATCAAACCCCGCCTGCTCGGACACTGGGGGACGACGCCAGGGCTCAATTTCATCTACGTTCATCTGAACCGAATCATCAAGCAACGGGACCTCAACATGATGTACATCACCGGGCCCGGCCATGGCGGGCCCGGGCTGGTGGCGAATGCCTATCTCGAACGTACCTACAGCGAGGTCTATCCGAACATCTCGCAGGACGAAGAGGGTATGAAGCGGTTGTTCAAACAGTTCTCCTTTCCAGGAGGCATCCCGAGCCACGTGGCGCCGGAAACCCCCGGCTCGATCCATGAAGGAGGAGAACTGGGGTATGCCGTCTCGCACGCCTATGGGGCTGCGTACGATAATCCTGACCTGATCGTCGCCTGCGTCGTCGGAGACGGGGAGGCGGAAACGGGACCGCTCGCGACCGCTTGGCACTCCAACAAATTCCTGAATCCTGTCTCCGACGGGGTCGTGCTGCCCATCCTGCACTTGAATGGCTACAAGATCGCCAATCCCTGTGTGCTGGCCCGCATCAGCCACGAAGAGCTGGACCACCTCTTTCGCGGGTACGGGTATACGCCCCATTTCGTGGAGGGTCACGAGCCGGCCAAGATGCATCAATGGATGGCCGCCACGCTCGATGCTTGTCTCGACGATATCCGGCGCATCCAGACCCAGGCGAGAAAGAACGGCGTCAAGGAACGGCCACGCTGGCCGATGATCATCCTCCGTTCGCCGAAAGGCTGGACCTGTCCGAAAGAAATCGACGGCAAGCGGACCGAGGATTACTGGCGGTCACATCAGGTACCGATGGGCGAGATGCACGAAAAACCGGAGCATCTAAAGATCCTTGAGAAATGGATGAAGAGTTACAAGCCGCATGACCTGTTCGATCAGTCCGGCCGGTTGAAGCCGGAATTGGCCGAACTGGCCCCGAAGGCCGAGCGGCGCATGAGCGCCAATCCTCACGCCAACGGCGGGCTGTTGCTCAGAGATCTGCGCCTGCCGGATTTCCGCGATTATGCGATCAAGGTCACGAAACCCGGTTCCGTCATGGCCGAGTCCACCCGCCTCATGGGAAAGTTTCTGCGAGACACGATGAAGCTCAACCTGGAGAGCGGGAACTTCCGCCTGTTCAGCCCCGACGAGAACAACTCGAACCGCTGGCAGGACGTCCTGGAGGTCACGAACCGTGCGTGGATGGCGGACCGCTACCCCTACGACGACCACTTGGCGCCTGATGGACGAGTCATGGAGATGCTCAGCGAGCACCAGTGTCAAGGTTGGCTGGAGGGCTATCTCCTGACCGGCCGGCACGGATTCTTCTCCTGCTACGAAGCGTTCATTCACATCATCGACTCCATGTTCAACCAGCACGCCAAATGGCTCAAGGTCTGTAACGACATCCCCTGGCGGCGACCGATCGCCTCGCTCAACTATCTGCTCAGCTCGCATGTCTGGCGGCAGGACCACAACGGTTTCAGCCACCAAGACCCGGGCTTTATCGACCATGTCGTGAACAAGAAGGCGGAGGTCGTGCGCGTCTATCTCCCGCCGGACGGGAACACGCTCCTGTCCGTCACCGACCACTGCCTGCGCAGCCGCAATTACGTCAATGTCATTGTGGCCGGCAAGCAACCGGCCCCGCAGTGGCTGACGATGGACGAAGCCGTCAAACATTGCACGGCCGGCATCGGCATCTGGGAGTGGGCCAGCAACGACAAGGGCAGCGAGCCCGATGTAGTCATGGCCTGCTGCGGAGACGTGCCGACGCTGGAGACGCTGGCCGCCGTGGATCTCTTTCGTCAGTATGTGCCTGCGCTGAAGATCCGAGTCGTGAATGTCGTGAACTTGATGAAATTGCAACCGTCGAGCGAACACCCACACGGCTTGTCGGACCATGATTTCGATGCGCTCTTTACCAAGGACAAGCCGATCATCTTCGCCTTCCATGGCTACCCCTGGTTGATTCATCGGCTGACGTACAGGCGGACCAACCACAAGAACCTGCACGTGCGCGGCTACAAGGAAGAGGGCACCACGACGACGCCGTTCGACATGTGCGTGCTCAACGACCTCGACCGCTTTCACCTGGCCGCCGACGTGATCGACCGGGTCCCGTCCCTGGGCGCTCGAGCCGCCTATGCCAAGCAGGCGCTGCGCGACAAGCTGCTCGATCACAAGCAATACATCGCCAGGTACGGAGAGGACATGCCCGAGATCACCAACTGGCAATGGGGCCAGCGGACGCCGGCTCAGAAACGAGCGACGTCCACGGAAGCGGACAACGTGTAGCGCGAGCAGAGGTGGGAGGACGAGATGGAAGCGGCTGCCAGGAACGTCGCTCCGGGAAAAAGCTCTCCCCTCGGAGCGACCGTCTTTCCCGACGGCGTCAACTTCAGCCTCTATTCCAAAAACAGCACCCTTGTAGAATTGCTGTTGTTCAAGCGCGTGGACGATGCCAAGCCGGCGGCGGTGATTCCCCTCGATCCCTGGCGGAACCGGACCTACCACTACTGGCACGTGTTTGTCCCAGCTTTGCAACCAGGCCAGATCTACGGTTATCGCGTCCATGGCCCCTTCGATCCGCCACAGGGGCTGCGATTCGACCACGAGAAAGTCCTGCTCGATCCATACAGCAAGGCCGTAGCCCTTCCCGAAGCGTACAGCCGTGCCGCGGCCTCCGTCCCTGGGGACAATTGTGCGACCGCGATGAAAAGCCTGGTCGTGGATGTCCGCCGATATGATTGGCAGGGAGACAAGCCGCTTCATCGTCCCTCAGCAAGTACCGTGATCTACGAACTACACGTCGGCGGATTCACCCGTCACCCCAATTCCGGTCTGGCCCCGGAAAAACGGGGCACCTATGCGGGATTGATCGAGAAGATTCCATATCTGAAGGAGCTTGGCATCACCGCCGTCGAGCTGCTGCCGGTGTTTCAATATGACCGACAAGACTGCCCGCCCGGGCGCGTGAACTACTGGGGCTATTCGCCGATCTCGTTCTTCGCCCCTCACACGGCCTACAGCTCGCGCAAAGACCTGCTGGGTCCGGTGGACGAGTTTCGCGACCTGGTCAAGGCGCTCCATCGGGCCGGCATCGAGATCCTCCTGGATGTGGTCTATAACCATACAACCGAAGGGGACCACGAAGGTCCGACCCTCAGCTATCGAGGTCTCGAAAACGACGTCTATTACCTTTTGGAAGAAGACCGTAGCCGGTACCGCAACTATGCGGGAACCGGCAATACCATGAACGCCAACCATCCGATCGTCCGCCGGCTGATCGTGGACAGTCTCCGCTACTGGGTCGAGGAGATGCACGTGGATGGCTTTCGTTTCGACCTGGCCTCGATCCTCTCCCGCGACGAGTCCGGCCGACCGTTGCAGAATCCTCCGGTGCTCTGGGATATCGAGTCGGACCCGGTTCTGGCCGGAACCAAGCTCATCGCCGAAGCCTGGGATGCTGCGGGCCTGTATCAGGTCGGCTCCTTCATCGGCGATAGTTGGAAGGAATGGAACGGGCGTTTCCGCGACGACGCCCGAGCCTTCTTCCGTGGCGAAGAGTGCTCGGCGTCGCGTTTTGCCGACCGCTTCATCGGCAGTCCGGAGATCTACGGCAATGAGGGACGGGAGCCGGAACAGAGCATCAACTTTGTGACCTGTCACGACGGCTTCACCCTCAATGACCTCGTCTCCTACAACCGGAAGCACAACGAGGCCAACGGCGAGGACAACCGCGACGGGGCGGACGACAACAAGAGCTGGAACTGCGGCGTCGAGGGGCCGACGGACGATCCGGCCGTGGAACGGTTGCGGAACAGACAAGTCAAAAACTTCTTGACCGTCACGCTGCTTTCCCTGGGAGTGCCCATGATGCTGATGGGGGATGAAGTGCGGCGGACGCAACGAGGGAACAACAACGCCTATGGTCTGGACGACCAAACCAACTGGTTTGATTGGGCGCTGGTCGACAAGCACGCCGATGTGCATCGGTTTGTGACGCTGCTCAATGCGCGGCGGCTGTTGCGCGACGTGGAGCACGAGAGACAACGACTGAATCTCACTCAACTGATCCGTGAGGCCGATAAGGTGTGGCATGGCGTCACACTCAACCAACCGGATTGGAGTCCGAGTTCGCACACGATTGCGGTGACGGTGAAGGTCCAAAGAGACGGGCTTCTCGTCCATCTCATCCTGAATGCCTATTGGGAGCCCCTCGAATTCGAGCTGCCTCCGCTGAATCACGGGAGCGGTGAAACCTGGCGTCGATGGATCGACACCGCCCTCGACTCGCCGGACGACATCGTTCCGTGGCAGGAGGCCCCGTCGCTTCCCGGTTCGCCCTATCGGACGGAGGCGCGCTCGGTCGTGGTGCTGTATACGACCGTCGCGCGTGGGACGGGGGCCGCAGGCTGATCGTCGAACCGACGACGGTTGCCACATCAACCGCTCGTCACTGTTTTCGTGGAGGCCTTATGAAGGAGCGTATGAACGAGCTTCGAGAGCATTACGGATGCGGACCCATTCACTTTACCGGCACGAACGATTCGCTCTACGAACGGCACCTGATTTTCGACCATGTGATCGACCCCC
Organism: Nitrospiraceae bacterium; assembly: GCA_040981105.1. Lineage (GTDB taxonomy): Bacteria > Nitrospirota > Nitrospiria > Nitrospirales > Nitrospiraceae > Nitrospira_G. Next base: position 60,608 of record JANRMO010000020.1, on the reverse strand, counting down.
AGCAGGCGGACCTGCGCGAACAATTTGAAGCCGCCGCACGGTCGTTGCGCGACGTGGTGTCGCAACGATGGCTCAAGACCGAACGCACCTACGAACAGAAGAATCCTAAAAGGGTGTACTACCTCTCGATGGAGTTCCTGCTGGGCCGGTCGCTCGCCAACAATGTGATCAACTCGCTGTTGGGAACGTTCGCGTTCGAAGCCATGAAAAAGCGGGGGATTGACCTGCTGGCCTTGCTGGAGATGGAGCCGGATGCCGGCTTGGGGAACGGGGGACTTGGCCGGCTGGCGGCTTGCTTCATTGACTCGATGGCGACCTTGCAGCTCCCCGGCATGGGGTATGGACTCCGCTATGAGTACGGGATCTTCAAGCAGACAATCAGGGATGGCTGGCAGGTCGAGCAGCCGGACAATTGGCTTCGCCGCCCCGATCCATGGGAAGTCCTTCGGCTGGAGGAATCCGTCGAGGTGAAATTGAACTGCTCGTTCGAGCTGCGCGCCGGGATGCTACGGCCCGTCATCGGGCGGCCCTCCATGCTGCTCGGGATCCCGTTCGACCGGCCGGTCGTCGGGTACGGAGGCAAGACCATCAATACGCTGCGCCTGTGGGCGGCCGGTACACCGGACTATTTCGATTTCCAACAATTCAGCCGCGGCGATTTCGTGGGGGCGCTGGCCGAAACGCTCGGCGCCGAATCGCTGACCCGCGTCCTCTATCCGGACGACTCGACCGCCATGGGGCAGGGCCTCCGCTTCCTGCAGGAGTATTTCCTCGTCGCCTGCTCGCTCGGCGATCTCGTGCGACGCTTCCGGCGCCACAACTCGGATTGGAACGCGCTTCCCGAGAAGGTCGCGATTCAACTCAACGACACGCACCCGACGATGGCCGTGCCGGAGCTCATGCGGATCCTGCTCGACGACGCGCACCTCGGATGGGATCAGGCCTGGGACGTGACGCAGCGGACCTTGGCCTACACGAACCACACCTTGCTGCCCGAGGCCTTGGAGAAGTGGCCGCTCGAGTGGTTCGACATCATGCTCCCCAGACATTTGGAAATCATCCTTGAGATCAACCGCCGGCTGCTGGACTCCGTCCGAGCCCGATTTCCCGGAGATGAGGCGCGCACCACCCGCATCAGCCTGGTGGAGGAGGGGATCCGGCCCAAGATCCGCATGGCGAATCTGGCCATCGTGGGCTCTCACAGCACCAACGGCGTCGCCGCCATTCACTCCGGACTGCTGCGCTCCCTGACGGTCAAAGACCTGGCCGAATTGTATCCCGAGCGGTTCAACAACAAGACGAACGGGGTCACACCGCGACGGTGGCTGCTCGCCTGCAATCCCGGTTTGGCGCAGATCATCACCGACGCCGTCGGCGACGGATGGATCACGGATCTCGGTCAAGTGCGCGGGCTGAAACCCCTGGCCAACGACGCCGCCTTTCGCGAGGCCTTTCGCAAAGCCAAGCGACAGGCCAAAACGCACTTTGCGGCATGGCTCAAATCCGCGACCGGCGAGACGGTTGATCCGGACACGATCTTCGACTGCCAGGTCAAACGCATCCACGAATACAAGCGTCAATTGCTGAATGCCCTGCACATCGTCGTGCTGTACAATCGCCTGCGGGAGAATCCGAACCTTGATATCCCTCCACGGACATTCTTCTTCGCCGGGAAGGCGGCTCCCGCCTATGTCTTGGCCAAGCTCATCATCAAATTCATCAACAACCTGGCCGGCACCGTCAACGGCGATCCCGCCGTTCGCGGAAGGTTGAAAGTCCTCTTTCTGCCCGAGTACTGTGTCTCCTTGGCCGAGCGGCTCATTCCCGCCGCCGACGTGTCGGAGCAAATCTCGACTGCCGGCTATGAAGCCAGCGGGACCAACAATATGAAGTTCATGATGAACGGCGCTCTCACCATTGGGACCCGCGACGGAGCGACAATCGAGATCGCCGAGGAGGCAGGGGAGGAGAACGTCTTTCTCTTCGGGCTCACGGCCGAGCAAGTCACCGGCAGCCGGGGCTGGTACAACCCGTATTGGCATTACGACAACGAGGCGGAGACCCGACAGGCGTTGGACGTGATCTTCTCCAACCTTTTCAGCCGGAACGAGCCTGGTGCATTCACTCCCATCCGCGATATGCTCCTGACCAATGGGGATTTCTACATGCACCTGGCGGATCTCAAGGCCTACGCCGAAGCGCAGGAACGGCTCGGCGGGCTGTACAGTGATCGAGACGGCTGGGCTACGAAGGCTATCCTCAACGTCGCAAGTTCAGGCAAATTTTCCAGCGACCGCACGATTGCGGAGTACGCAGCGGAGATCTGGAACGTGAAGCCGTGCACGGTGTCATAATCGGCGGCTTTGCCGATTGTTGTCACACAGCCATGCCTCGGCCGATCGGTATGTGCGTCAACCGGCCCTTCTTTTATCGGATGCGGAGGATGGCATCATGTCGGAAAATCCGGACGAGCCCAATGGACTCAGCCGCCGGGAGTTGACTCGGTACTTGGGCGCCTCATCACGCCGTTTTCGTTGACGGGGCAGCCGAACGCCTGCGGCGGGGTCCGCGATACGGGAACGCTCGCGCATGCGTTGCCGAACGGACGTTCCGTGGCCAACCCCAAGGATCGCGAGGACATGGAGGATCTGTGGAAGGTCCCGCGCGGACGGATCAGTCCGAAGCCCGGCCACCACACCATGTCGCTGTTTCACGCAATGGGCCGCGGCGACGTGACCTGCTGCCTGGTGATGTGTACGAACCCCGGGCAAACGCTTCCCAATGTCACGGCCTACCGGGAAGGAATGGAGAAAGCCTTTTTGGTCGTCGTGGACGCCTTTCACCCCACGGGGACGACGCGGTTTGCCGACGTGGTCCTGCCTGCCGCCTTGTGGGTCGAAAAGGAAGGTGTGAAGGGCAACGCGGAGCGTCGCTACCATCTCTACCCGAAACTCGTCGACCCGCCTGGGGAGGCCAGGAGCGACCGGCGGCGAACCGATAGACCGCGACAGGGAGACCGAGGGATAACGATGGAAACCGATCGTCCCACCATTCAACGCCAGCCATCGGCATGGGTACAGAGGGAACTCACTCTGGCCGTGCATTTCGCCATTGCAGGCCTTCTCTGCGTGTTGCTGTTTCTCTGGTACGGTTTCGGCGCCTGGTCGATGGGGCTGGGAACGTTTATCGGCATCCCCCTGCTGGGGCTCGCGATCTTGCTGTATCTCGGCGCCGTCGCCGCCGATCTGAAAAAACGAGGGGCGCTCTGAGCGCCCATCCATTTCTGGCAGGTCATCGATCGAGGATGAGCTTGCGTCGCTCACGCGAATCAAGGGAGAGGAGACATCGTGGCCAAATTGAAACGAAAGCAATACGAGAAGGAGTTGCGCCGTCTGCAAGCCGAGCTGTGCATTCTTCAGGACTGGATCAAGCACAAAGGCCTGCGGATCATGGTGGTGTTCGAGGGCCGCGATGGAGCCGGGAAGGGCGGCACGATTCGCGCCATCACCGAACGCGTGAGTCCCCGCGTCTTCCGCGTCGTGGCGCTCCCAGCTCCCTCCGACCGCGAGAAAAGCCAGATGTATCTCCAGCGGTATATGCAGCATTTCCCGGCTGCGGGCGAAATTATCATCTGGGACCGGAGTTGGTACAACCGCGCCGGAGTCGAACACGTCATGGGCTTCTGCACAGAAGACCAGTACGAGGGCTTTCTCGAACATTGCTCGACGGTCGAAGGGTACGTCACGAGGGCCGGGATTATCCTGGTCAAATATTGGCTCGAAGTGAGTCACGAGGAGCAGCGGCGGCGTTTCCAAGCCCGTGTCGATGATCCCTTGCGCCAATGGAAACTCAGCCCGATGGATCTTCCGTCGCTCGAGAAATGGTACGAGTATTCCCGCGCACGCGATCGGATGCTGAAGGCCACGGACACGAAGCATGCCCCCTGGTACCTCATACGATCGGACAATAAGCGAGCGGCGCGCCTCAACTGTATCAGCCATCTGCTCAGTCTGATTCCCTACAAGAAGGTGAAACGAGACAACGTGAAACTCCCCAAACGATCCAACAAACACAAGTACGACGACCAGGCGACCTTGAAGGGACGACGGTTCGTCCCGGAAAAATATTGAACGGCCGAGCGAAAGGGATGACATCGACATACCGATCGCCGCACCATCGTCTGCTCGGGCAACCTTCCGGCGAACCCATACCTTCACCCCTCGATTTTCATCGACGTTCAGCGTATTCTTCGTCCGGTCTTTGAGGGAGCGGTGCCTCGGCGACAGGGGATGACATCCGGATCGGCCGTCCCGATGCGTGTTGAAACGGCGGCGTCGAATCCGAGCCCATGATCGATCCGATGAATGACGAAGGAGCATGAATGACGATGAGTCCAACCGGTGATACGCCCAGCGCCCGTCCATCCTGGAAGGCCCTGAAGTCGCACCAGGAGCAGATCCGAGAGATCCATCTCCGCACCCTTTTTGCCAACGACCCGGATCGAGGCACGCGCATGACCGCCGAGGCCGCCGGTGTCGTTCTGGATTATTCGAAAAATCGCATCACGGACGAGACCCTCGGACTGCTGATCCAACTCGCCGAGGAGTCCGGATTGCGCACTCGAATCGAGGCGATGTTTCACGGCGAGAAGATCAACGTCACGGAGAACCGGGCCGTGTTACACATGGCGCTGCGCGCGCCGAGGGAATCGTCCATCGTGATCGACGGCGTCAATGTGGTGCCGCTGGTCCATGCCGTCCTCGACAAGATGACGGACTTCTGTGACCGGGTCAGGAGCGGCGCCTGGAAGGGTCACACCGGCAAGCGCATTCGACACGTGATCAATATCGGCATCGGCGGGTCCGATTTGGGGCCGGTGATGGCCTATGAGGCGCTCAAGCACTACAGCGACCGCAGCATGACGTTCCGATTCGTGTCCAACGTCGACGGGACCGACTTGACGGAAGCCGTTCACGACCTTGATCCGTCGGAGACCCTCTTCATCGTATCCTCCAAGACCTTCACGACGTTGGAAACGATGACGAACGCCCACAGCGCGCGCGACTGGTCGCTGAAGGGGCTCGGAGGCGACGTGAACGCCGTGGCCAAGCATTTTGTCGCCGTCTCGACCAATGCGGCCGAAGTGAAGAAATTCGGCATCGACACCGCCAACATGTTCGAGTTCTGGGACTGGGTCGGCGGGCGCTATTCCATGGATTCGGCCATCGGTCTTTCGACCATGCTGGCCATCGGCCCCGAACAGTTTCGCAATATGCTGGCCGGCTTCCATCGGATGGACGAGCACTTCCGGACCGCTCCGTTCGACCGCAACCTGCCGGCGCTCCTGGGGCTGCTCACCGTCTGGTATAACAACTTCTTCGACGCACAGACCGTGGCCATCCTGCCCTATGAACAGTACCTGAAACGATTTCCAGCCTATCTCCAACAGTTGACCATGGAGAGCAACGGAAAGGGCGTGACACTCGATGGGAGCAAGGTCGGGTACGAGACGAGCCCCATCTATTGGGGCGAGCCAGGTACCAACGGCCAGCATTCCTTTTACCAACTGATCCATCAGGGGACGAAGTTGATCCCCTGCGACTTCATTGCATTCACGCACACGCTCAATCCGCTCGGCCGGCATCACGATTTGTTGCTGGCCAACATGTTCGCGCAGGGAGAAGCCCTCGCCTTCGGCAAAACCGCAGACCAGGTTCGAGCCGAAGGCTCGCCCGATTGGCTGGTCCCCCATCGGACCTTCGAGGGCAATCGCCCCTCCAACACCATCCTGCTCGACCGGCTCACGCCCGAATCGCTCGGCCAATTGATCGCCCTCTACGAGCACAGCGTCTTCACCCAGGGCGTCATTTGGGACGTCGATTCATTTGACCAATGGGGGGTCGAGCTGGGGAAGGTTTTGTCCCAGCGCATCATTCCGGAATTAGAGCACCCGACGGAGCCTCGGCTTGGGCATGATAGTTCCACGAATGCGCTGATCCGCCGCTACCGGTCAAGGAGGCAGGTGTCATGAGCACGAGATTGAGGTCGGCGAGGGGCCGAATGCGCTTCGCGACTCTGCTCCTGGCTTGCACGTCCCTGCTGGTGGCCTGTGCCGGTTCGACTTCCGACCGGCCTCCCGACGATCCCCAAGCGACGCGGATGTCCCGATTCAGAGCCCTCACGTACAACACCCTTCATGGACTGAACGTGGGCCGCTACTGGGTCAGACCCGGCGAAACGGACGAACAACGATCCGCGAGGGTGACGCTCCAGATCGAGGACATGGCCCGAGTGGCGCCGGACGTCATGCTGCTCCAAGAAGTGAATCCGCTCCCTCACATGGCGGCCACCTACGTGGACGGGCTCCGAGCGCACGGCCTCACCTATCACGAGGTTCATCAGGTTGATGCCTGCGGGGTCAGACCGCTCCCGGGAGTGGCGGTCGTCCCGGGATTGAACAATGGACTTGTCGTACTCGTGAAAGCTCCCCTGCGGGTGAAAAAATTGGAAGGCTTGAAGCTCAGCGGAGGGTTCGGCCTCTGTCACGATCGGCTCGGCGTCCAATTCGGCGAATTGCGTTATGCATTGATTGCCGAGGTGGAGAATCCCGCCACCCGCCGGAAGATGCTCGCCGTAAGCCTGCATTTGCATTCCGGTATCGAGCGTGATGAATATTTCACCGAACGGCTTCTTGCGGCGCAAAGCGAGGGCACCATCCAAGATCAGGCGGCGGCACAACAGATCCTCAATGCCTTGGCGGAGGACCAGAAACTGCGGCTCGAAGAATTGCGCACGCTGGTGCAGGAGCTCAAGCGACTGCATGTCGCCGGCTCATCCGTGGGAGTCCTGGTCGGTGGGGATTTCAACTTCGAGCCGGAGTCGCCGGAATATCGGGCCTTGCAGGAGGCCGGTCTGCAGGACACGTACACCATCGCCCGCCGAACCGGAGAGTTGCAGACCTACGATCCAGGGTTGAATCCGATCGCCCGCGAGGAGGAGATCGAACTACCGCCGACCTTGGCCTCTATCATTCAGACCCTGCCGGATGACCAACAGCAACGGATCAAGGACGGATATCGTCGCGGGGTCAGCCAGGCCCGGCGAATCGATTTCCTGTTTTTGATGCTGTCCGAACCGAGCAATCCGCTGAGCTGCCTGCGGCAGGAGCTGTTCGGCCGTCCGAATGCCGTGACCCTCGGCGCCGGTTCCGACCATTTCGGGGTCATGGACACTTACACGACGGACGGCAATTGTTGAGCCGCCGCCGATCAATCTGAATCGCTCATCTCGCATGGGGTGGCTATGCATGAGAGGGTAGGGAGCGCCATCGACTCCCGCGCAAAGTATCTGGCATGCACAGGCGGACTGCTCTTGCTCATTTCCCTGACCGGCTGCTCGAGTTCGATTTACGGTTGGCAGGTCCGGACGAATTCGACGGAGTTGCCACCGACCTTCAGTCCGACAACCCTTGAACAGGGGGGCGTGGTGGTCCTTCCGGCCATCACGGCGCCGGGCCTCCGCGGGAACGAGATCGGCCTGAACCACTACCTGAGCCAGATTTTTCGCAAAATATTCCCGAACTGGAACGTCGTGTACGAGCGGGACGCGATCACTCGCATCAATCAACAGGGGCTGGCGGAGAGTTATACCAAGTTGAGAAATGATTACGATCAAAGCAACATTCTGGATCGCGATACGCTCCTCAAATTACGTCATGCCATCGGCGTACGCTATGTGTTTCAGCCTCGGTTGGAAGCATTTTCGCAGACGATGACGGACCGTTGGAAATTTCCCGGGCTGGACTTGCGCATAACCCAAACGCGTTCGAGCATCATGCGGCTCTCTCTGCAACTCTGGGACGGGGAGACCGGGGAACTCATGTGGAGATCCCTCGCAGAAACGACGATGGAGAATGAGGCCATCTCGCAGGACCCGGTTTATTTGGAAGATATCGCCCGTGCCACGTTCGGGGGCATGGTCTCGGACATGATCGATCGGAAACGAGCGTCCAAGTACACCCCGATCAACAAGTTCCTGGACGATCTGATCAAGGAGTCCATACCGGAAGAGAACCCGCAAGAGGGTGAACACGTCAGGTCGGGTGAGAAATAGGGCGATGAGCCGGATCTTCGATTCCACACAAACGTTTTCCGTGCTCGCGCTTGTGTTGTTTCTCTCCCAGGGGTCGGGCTTTGCCGCCGAGGCGAGTGAGGATCGTTATGAAACCTCGCACGCACTGCCGGTGGAGCAGGTTCTGGAGCCCGATCTCGTCAAAGGGCCGTACTACCAGGTCGAAGACCCGGTGTGGCACGACGGCTATACGAACGTGTATCAGGTGACATCGCCGTTTGGTTCCTTTCTCGTTCGGGGGGATGCCATGTTCGCCCGGCTGCGTCGCGAGCTCGTGACCATCGCCGACTTGCGGGAACGCACGGCTGCCGGAATGACGGCCGAGGCTGCGGTCAAGGAATTGGTCGATCCCGTCCGTGCCGTCGGACGTCTGGTCCATGAGCCCGGGAAAACCCTCACCGGCATCCCGTTGGGAATCTCCCGCCTGATCGACTCGACCCAGGCGGGTCTCTCGCACGAGCCCGGCCCCTACGAGGACGACGACTTCGAATCCCTCGTGCGAATGGCCGCCTACAAGCGCCGGATTGCGGCCCACTATCACGTCGATGCCTACTCCAGCAATCCGATTCTCCAACACGAGTTGGAGCGGGCCGCATGGGCGCATCTCGCCGGATATGCCACGACATTTGCGCTGATTCTGGTTCCGGCTCCCAATCCCTTGCCGTTGATGATGACCTCGCTCACGACGGTTGAGGCCCTGAACCGAGCGCTGGAGGAGCAGGGGCCGGCGGATCTTCAGGCTCTGAACCAGCAGAAGCTCAAGACCATGGAGATCAGCGACGACCTTGCCGCCAAATTTCTGACCCATCCCATGTACTCGCCGCGCCATCGCACCGTCATGGTGTTTTCCCTCGAAGGGCTCGCCTCGGCCGCGCATCGAGAGCGCGTTCTCCAGGCGGCCCTCCATGCCCTGTCCGAAGAGGAAGCCTTGCTGTATCAACAGGCGACCGAATTGCTGCTGGCCTATCATCAACGAGAGGCTCCCATCGTCGATCTCGATATCGTCGGACGTCTTCCGATTGCGTTCACGAGCGCACGCACCTTGTTCTGTCCCCTTGCGTTGGACTATGGCATCTGGACCCAGAAGAGCGAACTGGCCTTTCAGCGACTCGCGACCAAGGCCGGTCGGTCAGGAGAGGACTACCGCATCGAGGTCTGGTTTACCGGCGTCTTGTCACAGAAGGCGCGGAGCGAGTTGCTTCGGCTCGGTATCGCCCCTCGTGAGAATGTCGCCCGGGATATCCCGCTGATCGACCGGACCTATTGAGCATGCACACCGTCCGCCGAGGATCATGAACGTCGCAACGAGGCGTCTCAGCGCTCGCTCGATAGGACACCGCCTGCTTCTGGCGGCCCCGCTCGTCCTGCTCTGGCCATCTGCACCATCGGCACAACCGTCGCTTCGACTCCCCGACCTTTCAGGAGGCGGCAATGGCGCGAGCAAACCGGCCGCCGCCGAACAGCCATCGCCGGAGGAACAGATCGGGCAGCTTCGTGAGCGGCTGAAGGCCGCCGAGACGGACCTCAATTCGGTGAGCACCTCGGACTCCCTCTGGACGGGGGCTCCTACCGGCACTCCGGAGAGTGAATTGCTGGAGCGCCGCTCGCTCTTCTATCAATTAGCCCGCGCCTACGAGCAGCAGCTTGAGGACATCCAGAAGCTGCAGCAGGCTCGTGCGCGCCGCCAGCAGGTGGAACGAGAAGATCGCGACTGGACGGACTTTCCAGACCCGCCTCCCTATTCGGTGCTCGTCGTCGATTCACTCCGGGACCGTGCGCGATCTCTGAAACGGACGGTCGAACTGCTCGAATCCAAACTGGCCGTCACCACGGGAGCGCTTGAGCGAGGCGAGGCATCGCTGAAGGTCGCCGAGCAACGATCGCGGTTGGCCGCCGAACAACTCGAAATGGCCACCGATCAGAGCCAGACGATGCGACTCACCTGGCTCCGCGACCTGGCTCACCTTCGTCGTCGGGCCATGGCCGCCTCCGTCGCCATGCTGACCCAGTCGGTGAAGTCCCGCCAGGAGGAATTGGCCGAAGCCCGAGCCCGGCTGGCTTTCGCACACCGACAGCTCGAACGAGCCGAGCCGGAGCAACGATTCAATACGCAGGATTTGGATACGGTTCGGGAGCGTCTCGACACGGAACGGAAAGGGTTGGAGACGGATCTCGATGCGGCCCTGAGAGATCAACGCGCGAGCCACCGTGCCTACGACCAGGCGGTCATGCGACTGAATGGGGCGAAGACCACCGACGCCTCTGGCCGCAAGGAGTCGGCGAAGGTCGCCGCCGCTCGGGCGTCGCTGGCTGACCGGGCCGAATTGGGACGCGTGCAATCGGAAAACGCCGACATCCATGTGGAGATGTTACGGCGCATGCTGGACACCGTGGAACTGGAACGACGGATCTGGGAGGGACGGTTTGCAGTCGTGAGCGAAGGGGATGTGGCCAAAGCCCGCGAGGCTTTTCGACGATTGATGCCGGTCATCCAAGAGGCCAAGAGCTGGCAGGACTATCTCGGGCAACAAATCGACATGACATCGAAGCAAGAAGGCGAGTTGGAAACGCGGCTGAACTCGGCCGCGGCTCCGGCCGAAGTCGAGCGGGTACGTCCGCTCGTGAATCAGTATCGTGAGCGATCTCGGTATTATCATCGTGCGATGGAACGGTCACAGCAATTCAGCCGTCTGCTCGAATTGCTCCAGACCCGTTTCGAGCAACAGGAGGAATCGCTTCCCGTCTCGACTCGGCTGCAAGCGTCGCTTGCCGCGGCATCGAAGATCTTGACCCGCATCTGGGAGTTCGAGCTGTTCGCCGTCGAAGACACGATCGAGGTGGACGGCCAATCCATCAGCGGCCGGCGGAGCGTGACGATCGGAAAAATCCTTCGCGCCGTCCTGTTGTTGGTGCTCGGATACATCGCGTCCCGGGCCACGGCCAGGTTCGCACAACGGTTCGCGACCCGCCGACTACGGATGGAGGAACCCCTGGCCGACATTCTTCGCAGGTGGACCTTCGCAATCTTGTTCACCGTGGTCCTGATCGTCAGTTTAGTCTGGGTCAAAATTCCGTTGACCCTGTTCGCCTTTCTCGGAGGAGCGCTTGCTATCGGCATCGGCTTCGGCACTCAAAATCTGCTCAAGAACTTCATCAGCGGCCTCTTGGTGCTCATTGAGCGTCCGCTGCGCGTGGGCGACCTGATTGAGATCGACGGAGTCGTCGGAGAAGTCCGGATGATCGGGTTCCGCTCCTCGACGATCCGTGACGGCAACGGTATGGAGATGCATATTCCCAACAGCAATCTGTTGGAACGGAATCTCAATAACTGGACCTATTCGAACCGCACAAGGCGATTTTCCCTGAAGGTCGGCGTCGCCTATGGATCGCCGGTCAAGCGGGTCCGCGAGTTGCTGGCCGAGGCGGCCGCACAGCATGGGCTGGTCTTGAAGGATCCGGAGCCACTGGTCCTGTTTGAAGACTTCGGCGACAACGCGCTCATCTTCACCCTGTACTATTGGGTCTCGTTCTCGCCGGGCGTCAACCCGGCGCTGGTCGGCAGCGACCTGAGGTTCATGATCGAGAAAGGCCTGGCCGACGAACGGATCTCCATGTCCTATCCCCAACGCGACATCCATTTGGATACGACCAAGCCCATCGAAATCCACGTGACCAAGCGACCGGAGGAGGCGGTCACATCGGAGACCGGGCGCAGCCCAGGCGGAACCCATGGCGATGCGACGATCTAGCATTCTCTCCGAGCTGAACAACGTCAACCAGGATTGCTCCTCGCCTCATGCCTTGGGGATGTGGTACAGTGCGCAACCTGAGAGGTACCCATGAAGCCATCGTACGTACCACTGCGTGACAGTCATCGCCTTGTCGGTTCCCGCTTATGGCATGGCCTTCTGCTGACCGTGGCGGCGATCTCGATCCTGCAGAGCGGCTGCTCGATGAACCCCGTCAGCGGCCGGCCGGAATTCACACTCGTATCGGAAGAGCAGGAAGAGAAGCTTGGAGCCGAGGAAGCCAAGAAGGTCGAGGCCCAAATGGGCGTGCTTGAGAGCGAACCGTTCACTCCCTATCTCGCCCAGCTCGGGAAGCGGCTGGCCGAACAATCGCCTCGCCAAGGGGTCGCCTACCAGTTCCACCTGGCTGATATGGAAGAGCCCAATGCCTTTGCCTTGCCCGGCGGATACGTCTATGTCACGCGCGGTCTGCTCGCTCTGACCAATGCTGAAGACGAGCTGGCTGGCGTCGTGGGACACGAGATCGGTCACGTGGCGGCGCGGCACTCGGTGCAAAGTATTTCCAAGCGAGGTCCGTTTGCGGCGGTGTTCGGCATCGTCTCGGGCCTGACCGGCATCGTGAGTCCATTAGTCGGCAACGTCGTCGGCGGGATTGGAGACTTGACTCAAGGCTTGATCTTTTCGCCCTATAGCCGCGGTCAGGAAAACGAAGCCGATGAGGTGGGACAGGAGATCGCGGCCAGGGCCGGATGGGACCCTGCCGCACTGTCGACGTTCCTGTCCAATCTGGAACGAGAGGTGGAATTGTATCAAGGTAAGCCGCGCAAGCCGAGTTTCTTCGATTCCCATCCTCCGACTCCGGAACGGGTCCGGAGAACATCGGTCCATGCGGCCACGCTGAAGCGAGCACCCCTCGATCCCATCAGTCCTACCAAGGAGGACTTCCTCAGCAGGCTGGATGGGCTTGTCGTCGGGCAACGCGCGGCTAATGGAATCCTGGAAGGTTCACATTTCTTCCAGCCTGACATGAACTTTACTCTGGAACTACCTGAGAAGTGGAAGGTCGAGAACACGCCTCAGATGCTCGCCGCTGCGGCTCCTGGCGGGGAGGAGGCTCTGCTGTTGAGAGCTGTGGGCGAGGGACAGGACCCTCTCGATGGAGCCCGCGCCCTCGAAAAGACGACCAAATCTGACGTTGTCTCCAAGACCCAACGATTTCAGATCGGCGACTTGCCTGCGGCGCGAACTCACCTCAAGGCCGATAGCCAGACGTCGCTCGATGTGACCTGGATCGGCCATGGCGGTTTGATCTATCAAATCGTAGCGGTGGCTCCCACCCGTCACTTCGAGACGCTCAAGCCGACGTTAGATACGACGATCAACAGCTTCCGGCCAATGACTGTGGCGGAACGTGACGGGATCACCGAGAAGCGTATCAGGTTGATCAGGGCACAGAACGGAGAAACGATTGCGGCGCTGGCTGCCAGAACCCAGTCGGCCTGGAAACCGGAAGAAATCGCCGTCGCGAACGGGCTCAAGGTCTCCGACTCTCTCGCGCAGGGCCAACTCCTGAAGATTGCGGTGACGGAATCCTACCGTCCAGGGCCTTCGCACTGAACGAAACGAGTATGGTCACCGCTCCCCTCCGCTCCGGCATGGTGTTTGCGCTCCTCGGCCTGTCGGCCTGCAGTTACGTTCGCCCGACTGTGAACGCCCCGCTGACGCACTGGGACCCCCAGTACGGCTACAGAATGCTCAATCTCACGACGCCTGAGGTTGGCAACTCGGACAGCCTTGCCGTTCTGGCGGCGTTCTCCGGGGGAGGGACCAGGGCCTCGACCCTCGCGTTTGGGGCATTACGCGAGCTGGCTCGCCAGCCGATCATCTGGGAAGGGAAGCAGAAGCGGCTGTTGGATGAACTCGACGTCATCTATGCCCTCTCCGGAGGGACCTTCACCGGCGCCTATTACGCCCTGTTCGGAGAGCGCATCTTTCACGATTTCGAGTACCGCTTTTTGCGCAAGGACTGGGAGAGCGAGCTCAGGTCCCGGATCTTGAGATCCCCCAGCAATTGGATTCGACTCTGGTCTCCGTACTTCGGCCGGACCCATATCATGGCCGAGCTGTTGGACGAGGCTCTGTTCGAAGGCAAGACCTACGGTGATTTGCTGCACCAGCGAACTCGGCCCGGCCTCCTGATCCACGCCTCGGACATGGCCACGCTCTCGCGATTCGAATTTCTTCAGCCTCAATTCGATCTCATCTGTTCGGATCTCAGTCAGCTTCCGGTCGCCTATGCCTCGGCCGCCTCAGCCGCGCTTCCCTTGGTGCTCAGTCCTATTACCCTTAAAAATTATGCGGGCCAATGCGGGTACGAACCGCCGCGCTGGCTGCTCGAAGCGAAAACCTCACCGAGACACATTCGACGGCAACGCGGGCAAGAACTGTTGTCCTATCTTGACGGGGAGAAACGGCCCCACATTCATCTGCTGGACGGCGGACTCTCCGACAACATGGCCTTACGGGGCATTTTGGAAGGGGTCGGCGTGGCGGGAGGGCTGGAACCCATTTTCAAGAACGCCGGAATCAAGAACGTCCGGAAACTGGTCATTATCTCCGTCAATGCCGAGACGAGTCCGGATGTGAGGGAATACCGGAGCGATCATATTCCGGTCTTGTCACGGGCCTTCAGCTCGCTCGTCGATATCCCGATCAACCGATACTCCACGGACACCCTTCTGTTGATGCGTTTCGCCGTCCAAATGTGGCGAGAAGAGCTTCGCAACAGGCCTCCCGGCACAGAAAGCGTGTTCGCCCAGGATGCGGACATCTATTTTATCGACGTGAGCCTCGGTGCGATTGCAGATGTCGCGGAGCGGGAATCCCTCATGAAGATTCCGACGACGCTGTACCTCACCGACGAACAAATCGACCGCCTGCTCATGGCCGCGACCCGATTGATCCGACACGATCCGGAATTCCAGCGGCTGATGCAGGAGCTTGAACCCGCTCCCTGACGTTTCGCTGACTTCGCAGCGCCTCACGGTACCGGTTGCAGCGTAAAGACGTGGTACCGCCACGGTGCCAGATCGAGAAAGAGCCCGTTCGATTGCAGGTCGTTGCCCTCTCGATCGTACTGTGCGTCGCTCAATAAATCCTGAAGCCGCCATCGCCGATCGGCCAGATTAAGGTTGGACAGCCGGGCCCGGCACTGACTTTGGTGGGGTGAATAATTCACCACGACCAGCAGCGTCGCTTCGCCGGCGACTTGCCAGACAAAAGCCAGGAAGCAATCCGACGTCCAGTTGCCTTCCCAGGCCGGAACGCATTCGAGCAATCGCCACTCCCCGGAACGGGCGGCCTCCCGTCGCAGCACCGCCAGCAGCCGGTCGTAAAACTGCTTCACTTGACGATCGACCGGTTCCTCAGGTCCCCTCACCAGATGGGGCGAGATCCGTTTCTTCCGCCCTTCGAATTGCCCCTGATGAAAGAAGCGCAGGCCCGGCGACAGAAACGTGATGACCGCCGCGGCCTCATGCACCTCCTGGGGAAAGGTCGCAGCCGCGCGCGGCTCGTCGTGGTTCTCAAGAAAGCGCGCGAGTTTGTTCTGGTAATCGAGCCCGGCGTGAAAATGCTCGCGGACGGGCCTGGCATGGCCCTCGCGCAGGCGGTCGTACAGCCGTTTGTCGTAGGCGTAATCGAAGCCCTGCTGTTGCATCGTCCATTCGAGATCCCAATAGACCTCGGCCATGAAACAAAAGCCGGGAGCGCGCTCCCGCACGCGCCTCGTCGCCTCGGGCCAGAACAGCGGCGCCCGGCGCCCCCACGTGCGCTCGAAGACGTCGGGAAGGACGAGCATGGCCATGTCGCAGCGCACCCCGTCGCACTGCCCCGCGATCCTCACCAGCTCGCCCATCATCGCTTCCTGTGTGGCGGGGTGGCTGTAATCGAGCTGCAGCGTATCGGGCCAGCCCGCAAAGTAGGGATCCCGGCCGTAGGCCAGCACGCGTGGACCCTGAGGGGTGTCGAGGCGGCAATAGTTCTGCGGCGCCGTGGCCAGATCGTGCTCGCTCCCCTGAATGAAGTAGTCCAGATGCTTCTCGACCCACGGATGGTCGGGCGCCATGTGGTTCGGCACGAAATCGAGGAGCAGCCGGAGGCCGCGTTGCTTCAGCCGCTGGCGCAGCCTCGCCAAAGCCGCGTCGCCGCCGAGCTGGCGATGCACCGTGTAACCGGTGATCGCGAACCCGGACCCGCCGATGTCCTCTTCACGCAAGTCCGGCAGAGTCTCCTGAAACTCTCTGCGCCATTCGTGATTGGCGCGCGACACGCCTTGCGCCGCCGGCCCGGTCTGCCACACGCTCAGGAACCAAATCCAATCAAAGCCCGTTTGAGCCAGCCGATCCAATTCAACATCCGGGATATCGTCCAACGTGACCGGCTTGCCCAGCTTGCGCGACAGCTCGGTCAGCCAGACGCGCGCGTTGATCTGATAGAGCGAGGGGTAGGTGGGGAGGGCGTTCATGGCTTGGCTTTCCCTTCCGGCGTGCCACAGACAAAGGCCGCCATCTTGCCGGCTTCGAGCATCTTTTTCGAGTCCAATACGCCGAAGAGCTGAATGATCTTCGCCACCACACCCGTCCATCCGGTCTGGTGGCTCGCGCCCAGTCCGGCTCCATTGTCGCCATGGAAGTATTCGTAGAAGAGGATGTGGTCCCGCCAGTGAGGGTCATCCTGAAATGTCTTGGTGCCGCCATAGACCGGCCGCTTCCCATCGGCGTTGCGTAGAAACATGCGCGTCAGGCGATCGGCAATGTCCTTGGCGACCTCGAAGAGGTTCATCATCCTGCCGGACCCGGTGGGACATTCGATTTTGAAATTGTCTCCGTAGTAGAGAAAGTACGCCAACAGCGCGCGGATGATCAGAGCGTTCACCGGCATCCAGATTGGGCCCCGCCAGTTTGAGTTGCCGCCGAACATGCCGGTATTCGATTCCGCCGGCAGGTAATCGACCCGGTACACTTGTCCGCCGACATGGAAGACATAGGGGTGCTGCTGGTGAAATTTCGACAGTGAACGGATGCCGTAGGGACTCAGGAATTCGTTCTCGTCCAGCATCTTCGTCAAGATCCGGCGCAGCCGATCCTCATTGACGAGCGCGAAGATGCCGCGGCCTGCCACACCTTGATGGCCCGGTCCCGTCTTATGGATCGACTCCAACAATTCAGGCATCTGCCGGGCGCGTCGTTGAAATTCGGTCACGACTTGCGGCACTCGCTCGCGTTGCCACGCCTCAATCACACTTGTGGCGCAGAGCGGCAACAGACCGACCATCGAACGCACTTTGAGCTTGGTGCCGCTTCCGTCCGGCAGGCGCAGCAGATCGTAATAGAATCCGTCTTCTTCGTCCCACATGCCGTCCTGTCCGGGATGATTCATGGCCGCCGCGATATAGAGGAAGTGCTCGGTAAATTTTCCCACCATGCCTTCATAGGTCCGGTCATGCGGGACAATTTCAACCGAGAGCTCCAGCATGTTCTGGGTGAACAGCGCCATCCATGCCGTCCCGTCCGCCTGTTCGAGATAACCTCCGGTGGGCAGGGGGGCGCTGCGGTCGAACACGCCGATGTTGTCGAGGCCGAGAAAGCCGCCTTCAAACACGTTCTTGCCGAACCGGTCCTTTCGGTTCACCCACCAGGTGAAATTGAGCAGGAGTTTGTTGAAGGCCGACTTGAGAAAATCAATGTCGGCCTCCCCCCTCAGGGCCAGTTCGGTACGGTGGAGAAAGAGGGTCGCCCAGCTATGGACCGGAGGATTCACATCGCTGAAGTTCCACTCATAGGCCGGGATCTGACCGCTGGGATGCAAATAGACTCCGCGCAACATCAGCTCCATCTGTTCCTTGGCGAACTGAGGATCGACGATCGAGAGCGGCAGCGTATGAAAAGCGAGGTCCCAGGCGGCATACCAGGGATACTCCCATTTGTCGGGCATGGAGATGATGTCGTCGTTGACCATGTGGAACCACTCCCGGTTCCGAAAATAGCGGCTTCCTTGGTGGAGCGGATGCGCGTTGTGCTCGTCAAGCCACGCATCCCCGTCCCAATAGTAATACTGTTTGGACCAGAGCATGCCGGCGAGCGCTTGGCGCATCACGTTGGCCGCATCCGGACTCACGGAGGGCGGCGTTATCGCGCGGTAGAATTCGTCCGCTTCCCCCAGCCGCTCCCGCATGATCTGGTCGAAGGCCTGGCCGAAAGGACCGGTATCGCCTTTTGCCTTGCCTTTAGTGGTTGCTTTCGTGGAATTTGCGCCTGTCGTCGACGCGGCCTGCCGGACGAGACGCAACCGCACCGTCGCCGATGTACGCGGACCCACCTTCAGCCGGTGGTGTGCCGCGGCCTTGGTGCCCTGGCGCTCCGGGTTCACGGCATCCCGGCGACCCTGCACCACATAGTCGTTGATGGCGTCCTTGAGATAGGGGCCGACGTCCGGATAGTCGAGATGGAGTTTGGCATGGTTGGTTGAATTCTCGGTAAAGAGCAGCGGCACATCGCCATCGCAGTACAGATCGTACCCGCCAAGAATGGGATGCATGGCCGTAATCGTCTTCGCTCCCGCCGGCCCTTCGACCTCCTTCAGCAGCGGCTTCTCGCCGCGTCGGGTGATCCACGGCGCCCAGTCGTTGCGGAACCAGAGGGTCGGCAGCACATGCAGCTCGGCCTCCTCCGGTCCGCGGTTCGCCAGGGTGATCTTGATCAGGATATCCTCGGGCGATGCTTTCGCATATTCCACGAAGACGTCGAAGTAACGGTCTCCGTTGAAGACGCCGGTGTCCAGCAGTTCGTACTCCATCTCCTCCCGGCTCCGGCGTCTGTTCGTCTCCACCAGATCGCTGTAGGGAAAGGCCGCCTGCGGGTATTTGTAGAGAAACTTCATGTAGGAATGAGTCGGCGTGCTATCGAGATAGAAGTAATATTCTTTAACGTCTTCGCCGTGATTGGCTTCGCTGTTGGTCAGGCCGAACAGCCGTTCTTTGAGAATCGGGTCCTTGCCGTTCCACAGGGCCAGGGCGAAGCAGAGCCGCTGCTTATCGTCGGAAATGCCTCCCAACCCGTCTTCCCCCCAGCGATAGGCTCGGGAACGGGCCTGATCGTG
This sequence comes from Nitrospiraceae bacterium, assembly GCA_040981105.1. Lineage (GTDB taxonomy): Bacteria > Nitrospirota > Nitrospiria > Nitrospirales > Nitrospiraceae > Nitrospira_G. The sequence continues at coordinate 41,571 of JANRMO010000020.1, read as the reverse complement.
GGTAAAGAAGTTCCACGCATCCCCGCCGTAACTGTAATCCTCTCGAACGGTTCCCCACTGACGCTCGCTCAGGTACGGCCCCCAGTGCTTCCAGTTTGGACCGTCCTCACGCAATCGTCGATGCTCGACCGTGTCAGCCATGAGATCCTCCCTTCAGGATTCTCCCTTCAGCAGAATCATCGTGAGGAGTGAGGAGCGAGGATCGGCGATCGGTGACCAATTCCTTCACCTGGTCTTGGCAGCCCTCGTACGACCAGCTCGCTTTTCCTTGGGCCGCGCTTCCTTCTCGGCCGTCTCGCCGCGAAAGCCTCCTCGCGCCAGCCATTGCTCCGGTTTCATGCTGGCGAAGAACGGGATCATCGCCCCGATCAGGCCGCTCCATCCGGTCTGGTGACTGGCGCCAAGTCCGGCGCCGTTGTCGCCATGGAAGTATTCATAGAACAGCAGGTGATCTCGCCAATGGGGATCGTGCTGAAATTTCAGCGAGCCGCCGTAGACGGGACGGCGACCCTCCCGATCGCGTGTGAAGATCGCCGTGAGTCGGTCGACAATCTCACGTGCCACTTCAAACAAATTCATATACTTCCCGGAACCCGTTGGGCACTCCACCTTGAAGTCATCGCCGTAATAGACATAGAAGTTAAGCAGTGCGCGGATGATCAAGACGTTGACGGGCGACCAGATCGGGCCGCGCCAATTGGAGTTGCCGCCGAACATGCCCGTATTGGATTCCGCCGGCAGATAATCGACCCGGTACTCCTGACCATGGACGGTGAACACATAGGGATGCTCCAGGTGATGACGAGACAGTGATCGAATTCCATAGGGACTGAGAAATCGATCTTCGTCGAGCATCCGGGTGAGGACCCGGCGGAGCTTGTCCTCGTTCAGAACCGCCAGCAGCCGGCGCCCGTCCACGCCGGGCTTGGTGAGGGGCGCGATGTTCGCGACCAGATCCGCATTCCGAGTGAGAATTCGACGGGCGTGCTCCACGGCCCTGGGAAATCGCTCGAGGAATTCGGGCGGGATCACGGTGGCGGCACAGAGCGGGAGCAATCCCACAAGCGAACGCACTTTGATCCGGGTCGCCGTGCCGTCCGGAAAACAGAGGACGTCATAGAAAAATCCATCTTCTTCATCCCAGAGTTCATCCTGATGCAGGCCCACACGATCCATTGATCCAGCGATGCGAAGGAAGTGTTCCACGAACTTGACCGCCATCTCCTCATAAATGGGGTCGTTCTCCGCCAGTTCAAGCGCAATTTGGAGCATGTTCTGACTGAACAGCGCCATCCAAGCCGTGCCGTCCGCTTGTTCCAGATGGCCCCCGGTCGGAAGCGGCGCGCTTCGATCGAAGACGCCGATGTTGTCTAAGCCGAGGAATCCTCCCTCGAAAATGTTCCGGCCGTTCGGGTCCTTGCGGTTGACCCACCAGGTGAAATTCAGCAGCAATTTTTGAAAGGCGTGTTCCAGAAACCGGACATCTCCATGACCGCGTTGTTGCCGTTCCATCGTGTACACAAAGTAAGTCGCCCAGGCGTGCACCGGCGGGTTGACGTCGCCGAAATTCCATTCGTAAGCCGGAATCTGTCCGTTCGGATGGAGATAGACCTCCCGCAACATTAGGTTGAGTTGTTGTTTGGCGAAATCGAGGTCCACGATGGCCAGCGCGACGGTATGAAAGGCCAGGTCCCACGCCGCATACCAGGGATACTCCCACTTGTCCGGCATGGAGATCACATCGTCATTCAACATGTGGAACCATTGCTGGTTGCGCACATTGAGCGATTTGACGGCACCGGGAAGATTGGCCTTATGTTCGGCCAGCCATTCCTCCACATCAAAGTAGTAGTACTGTTTGGTCCACAACATCCCCGCCATCGCCTGCCGCGTCACGGCCGCCCGATCCTTGTCTACCGAGGGCGGGATGATCGAGGCATAGAATTCATCCGCCTCGCGCTTGCGGTCCGCGACCATCCGTTCGTAGCGATCGCCGAAGGGGGCGCTGCCCTTGGAGCCGGCGGTTTCGCTCGGCGCCACGCTGCTCAGGCGCAAACGGATGACCGTGGATTGACCGGCTTCGATCGCGAGATGATAGTGCGCGGCCGCTTTGGTCCCCGTGCGGTAGGGGTTGACGGCGTCGGCCTTCCCATGGACCAGGAAATTGTTGATTCCGTCTTTGACATAGGGCGTCCGATTGGCCGCGTTAAAGAGGCGCTGCCTATTGCTCTCGTTCTCGGTGAACAACAGCGGCACGTCGCCCTCACAGTACAGGTATCTGTCTCCCAGCTCGGGATGCGATGCGGCCATAACGCTGACACGAGGGGGACCCGCTGCCTGTTCCATGTCCGGCTTGACGGCATTCTGCGACCATGACCAGGTGTTCCGAAACCACAGGGTCGGCAGCACATGCAACGCAGCCCGCTCCGGGCCGCGGTTGTGCACCGTAATCTTGACGAGCACCTCTTCCGGATCTTCTTTGACATACTCCACGAAGACATCGAAGTACCGGTCCTCGTCGAAGACGCCGGTATCCAGCAACTCATATTCCATTTCCCCTCTGGTCCGCGCCCGATTGCCTTTCACGAGATCCTCGTAAGGAAAGGCGGCTTGCGGATACTTATAGAGGTACTTCATGTAGGAATGCGTCGGCGTACTGTCCAGGTAGAAATAGTACTCCTTCACGTCCTCGCCGTGGTTCCCTTCGCTGTTGGTCAGGCCGAACAGCCGCTCCTTGAGAATCGGGTCCTTGCCGTTCCAGAGGGCCAGCGCGAAGCAGAGCCGTTGCTTGTCGTCTGAAAACCCGGCTAGGCCGTCCTCTCCCCAGCGATAGGCTCTGGATCTGGCCTGATCGTGGGTAAAATAGTCCCAGGCATTCCCGTCATGGCTGTAATCCTCCCGAACCGTCCCCCATTGCCGCTCGCTCAGATAGGGCCCCCATTTGCGCCATGGGACATTTCCTTCACGAGCTGCATCCAATCGCTTGGCTTCCTCGGTCATGACCTACCTCCTTGGTCCTGGTGCCCCACGACAACCCGGTGCACCGACGGCCGATCCCGTCTCACTCCGGGCCGGCTTGCGCATTCTACTTGTCCATCCGAACAACTGCCACTGTCAGTTTTGACAGTCTGTTCCGCAGGTTCTGAGTTCGCGACCTCGGGTAGTTTCCCTCCCTGCCAAGAGAGGCAACCAGGGGGAGGACCGAATCGACAGCCACCTTCGAGCTTCCCGCCCCATGGCATTAGCTTCGAACGAAGCGTCAGGGGTTGTTCGAGCGCATCCGCGCCATGCGCACATCGACAGATTGGCGATCAGCCGTGGGGAGACGGCATCGTCCCGTTTGCACTTCTGTAAAATGTCTCCTTGGATCGAGCAAGCTGCGGAAAGACCTTCCGTTCATCCTTCGAGGGCCTCAGGACGAACGGAGCGGTCGTTGAATACAATGGGCTTTTCCGATCCTGCCGAGCCTGTCGAACCACACACAGCGAGTTTTCCGTAGGCTGCTGGAGCTGGATCGTGAGCCAGTAGGGGACAGGTAGCCGTCATCGAGTGGCATGTGTTTTGAATGTCTAGCCCACATTATTCATGAACGCTTCTACTGCAACCGCCGATACGCCGCTGCGACGAGCTTGGGAGCGAGTTCTCGGCTCCCAAGCGGGCAGGCTCGCCCTTCGCGGTCTCAACATACTGTTTCAAGTATGCTTCGCCCCCTCGGGGCTCCGCGTGCCCGTCTCGCGTGGCGTCTTGGCGGTTTCGTCACGAACCATCATGAATAATGTGGGCTAGGAGACGAACGGAGGGTTTGATCACCGACATTTGGCAGGCGATAGAGGTCAACGCACAAGACACAGGCTCTGGCGAGGGAGGGCAGACATGGCGAAGACGATCGTGTTTTGCGCCGACGGAACCTGGAACAATCCATACGAGGACGAAACCGCTGATCATCCGGCGGATCCGACGAATGTCTATAAGCTCTTCCTTTGTCTCGCCGGCTCGCTCTCGTACGATTCTTTGCTGAATGCCGATGAACAGGAAAAGACACTCGCCGAGAATGGGCTGACTCGACAGGTTGCCAAGTACCTTCACGGCGTTGGAGATTCGCGCAACCCTATCAACAAGCTCCTGGGAGGCGCATTTGGCGCAGGAATCATTTCTCGCATCGTGCGGGGCTATACGTTTCTTTCCAGGAATTTCGCGCCGGGCGACGATATCGTCATCGTCGGGTTCAGTCGCGGCGCCTATACGGCACGGGCCTTGGCCGGCTTGATTGCGTCACAAGGCCTGCTGAGCCCGCAGATCACAGACGATCGAGAACGGGCCTACCGATCCGGCGCTGAAGCGTGGTATCGCTACCGTCAGACGACGATGGCCAAGCCATCCGGCCTTGCCCATCTGGCTGAAATCGTGAGTAATCTTCCGGCCTTTGTCTCCAGCCGCTCACTCAAGGATGGAGACTTCACCGCAATCGACCGCATCGCGTCCGTTGCGGTCTGGGACACCGTGGGAGCCATGGGATTTCCGGATTATGAGGGCAGGGGCAATCGCGTGGACGCCTTTAAGTTTGTGAATACTCAATTAAGTCGGAAGGTGGGCCATGGGTTCCATGCGGTGGCGCTGGACGAACGTCGCGATGATTTTAAGCCGACGCTGTGGGATCCTGCGGCCAATGTCGTCCAGATCCTTTTTCCCGGAGCCCACGCGGATGTCGGAGGAGGGTATCCCGCCGCTCATGGCGAGAGCGGCCTGTCGGACGGCGCCCTGAAATGGATGCTTGCGAACCTCGCCCAGGTCGGTGTGAATGTCTTACCGTCTCCTCCTTGTTCGATCAATCCCGATCCGCAGGGTACGGCGCACAAGCCTTGGGCGCACGCGCCATGGAATCTGCCGGGGATCTCGTTGGGTCCGAGAAGTTTCCCTGCCGGCATGCAACAAGACCCCTCGATCGCGGCACGCATGGCGGCATCCTCCGTCGTCAACGAGCCTGGAGAACCGCCTGCGCCATACCGGCCGACGAATCTTCCAGTCTAGCTCGGCTGGTCCGCTCGTACCTCCGATCGGGAAGGCCCGCGAGCACTCTCTTCGATCGTTCTGTCACCCCATAACTTCTCTCTCTCATCCGCTCCTTCATGTAATAGGGCGCGCTGCTGAGGGCGTCGGAGCCGATCGCCCGGATACGATCGATGCCCGGAACAATCAGACATTCGTGTTAACACCTACCTGGATGGCGCAGAAAATTGTGTTGTGAAACCGACGGTCTATATGCTACTTGCTAGCCCGTAATAGATAGAGTGACAGTTCCTGTTGTGCATACGATGCGCCTGCCTGACGCTGGTCTCTACCCGGACAGGATCTCGGAGGGCGGGAGCCCTTTCATCTGAACCTGAACGCGTGAGATCGTTCATCCTAAAACCGTTGATTTTGTTCTACAAGTTGTTGCGCCCGAATCATTCTTTGGCCGCTCCGTCGCTGCAGGAAGGGCGAGCAGACCAAACCAGCAACTGAAATGGTCCAATTGATTCCCGACGGCCAGCCACAGAAGGCCAGTCTTGACAGAGTACTCGTCCATGGCATCGCCTGGGCCGGCGGAATGCGATGGCTGGCCCAAGGTATCGCCTGGCTCTCTTCACTCATTATCGTCCGCCTGCTCCAACCGGAGGATTACGGTTTGGTGGCGATGGCTGGAACCTACCTGGCACTCGTTCAGTTGACCTTCGAATTTGGTCTCGGTGCGACAGTGTTGACCAGATCGCTGGACAAGGTTCAACTCGCCCAGATCAACAGTTTTTGCGTTCTGCTCGGCCTTGGCGGATTTCTCCTTTCACTGATGGTTTCGGTGCCTATTGCCTCGTTTTTCGATGCCCCTGAATTGCGTTGGGTCGTGGTTGTGATGAGCGTGTCGCTCCTGCTGTCGGCATTTCGCACCGTACCGTACGCGCTGCTTGAGCGGGAGTTGCGTTTCAAATTCCTTGCAGTGCTGGAGACGGCTCAGGCCTTGATCCAGGCGTTCTGCATGATATTGTTCGCTTTTTTCGGATTCGGCTATTGGACTCTCGTCTTCGGCGGACTGATCGGCGGAGCGCTGTCAACCGTAGTTGTCGTCATGAAACACCCCTGCGCCTTCGCTTGGCCTTCCCGACAATCTCTCAGCGGGGGCGCGTTGACGTTCGGCTGGCAAGTTCTCGCATCCCGGCTCTCATGGTACGTGCAAACCCAATCACACTTTCTGATCGGCGGGCACCTCTTCGGAACGGCCGCCCTCGGCGCCTACTCGGTCGCATGGTCGCTCGCCAGTTTGCCCGTCGAAAAGGTCACCGCGTTTGTTGGACGTGTGAGCTTTCCATTTTTCGCCTCCATTCAGAATGATTCCGCCTCGCTGCGGCGCTATTATCTCGGTTTGACTGAAAGCCTCGGTTTGGCGACTTTCGGACCGGCGGTGGGGTTAGCCGTCGTGGCGGAAGAATTTGCTGCCACGGTCCTCGGTGAAAAGTGGCTCGGCGCTGTTCTACCGCTTCAACTCTTGGCTCTATCGGCCACCTTCCGATCAATAGACCCGATGCTGGCCCAGCTTCTCTTTGTTCGAAGCGAAGCGGGTTATTATATGCGCATCATGATTGTCGCGGCAGTCGCTCTGGTAGGATCATTCGCTTTTCTGAGTCAGTGGGGTATTGCCGGGCTCGCCGCCGTCTGGATTGTGGTCTACCCGTTGACCACTCTGCCGGTCTATCGGCGCGTATTCCAGAGCATCGAGCTTTCTTGGAAGGAGTTTCTCAAGGCGCTTCAGCCCGCACTCAATGCCTCGCTCATCATGGCCGTTGTCACGATGGGGTTGAAACTGATCCTTCCAGTGGATTGGCCGATGACGCTTCGGCTGGCGACTGAAGTGCTTACAGGAGGCACCGCTTATCTGGGTACCCTCCTGTTGTTCTATGGCGACCGTCTTGCCGCCTTCCGCAGCTATGCCGGTTCCTTTCGTAGCCAGCCTATGAGCATGCTGCCTGTCGACACGAAACATCCGACATAGCGAGAAAGGGAATTTTCTCCTCCGGTCGCGCGACCAACAGATTGCCACATGGAGATTGCCGCAGGACGATGGCGGCGGGTCGTCGAACCCTTGGCTCTGGCGGCGATCCAGAATGAACGTGCGTAGCCCTTGTATCCGACCGGAAAGACGGACTCGATCGCCGACTCCCGGAAACCGAGCGGGGGGGTCTCTCTGACTCACGGGCGTCTCCCTCCCTTGGTATTGTGAGCGCCCCTGACCATCAAGGGTTGGGGCCGAGGCCGCACCACGATCGACACGCGAATTCAGACCGGGGACGATGCAACACACCAACAAGCCAGAGCACCCTGTCGTGATCATCGGCGCCGGCCCGGCCGGGCTCACCGCGGCATACCAGCTTGCCAAGGCCGGTGTCCCGTCCATCGTCCTGGAGAAAGATTCGATGGTCGGCGGGATATCGAGAACCGTCAAATACAAGGGCTACCATTTTGATATTGGCGGACACCGTTTTTTCACCAAGGTTCAGGCCGTTGAGAACCTCTGGCGGGAGATGCTTCCCGAACAGGACTTCCTGCACCGTCACAGGTTGTCGCGCATCTACTACAACCGCAAATTCTTTTTTTATCCGCTCCGACCCGCTAACGCACTTCGGGGACTGGGTCTGTGGAACAGCTTGCTCATCGGCATCAGTTATCTGTGGGCGCAACTGTTTCCCCAAACTCCAGAGGATAACTTTGAGCGGTGGGTCTCCAATCGGTTCGGCAAACAGCTCTACCGAACCTTTTTTAAGACCTACACGGAAAAGGTGTGGGGGCTGCCCGCCGACCAAATCGCAGCCGAATGGGCCGCGCAGAGAATCAAGGGGTTGTCATTGCTGGTCGCGGTCAGAAACGCCCTCATCAAACCGGACTCGAAAGGCCGGAATGTGGTGAAGACCTTGATCGATTCCTTCCATTACCCCAAGCGCGGCCCGGGGATGATGTGGGAAGCCACCGCGGAGCTGATTGAGAAAAGAGGCGGCCGCGTCCGTCTGAATGTTGCGGTCGAACGGATTCATTGGACTCACAACCAGGTGAGGAACATCGAGATCAGGAGCGGGGGCGAACGTGAACTTCTGGAGGGCACACACTTCATCAGTAGTATGCCGATTCGGGAACTGATTCACAGGCTCGACCCGCCGGCGCCGGAGCACGTGCTCCAGGCAGCCGAGCGTCTTCACTATCGAGACTTCTTGACCGTCGCGCTCATCATCAACAAAGATGACGTGTTTCCCGATAACTGGATCTATATCCACGATCCACAGGTCCGGGTCGGCCGAATTCAGAATTTCAAGAATTGGAGCCCCTACATGGTTCCCGACCCAACTAAGACCTGTTTGGGACTTGAATATTTCTGCTTCGAAGGCGATGGATTGTGGACCATGGCCGACAAGGATCTGATCGAACTTGCCAAGGAAGAGCTCGAAGCCATCGGCCTGTCCCAAAGGAGAGATATCGAGGATGGAATGGTGGTCAGAATGCCGAAAGCCTATCCTGTCTATGACGGAACCTACCGCGAAGCCCTGGACCAGATTCGGCGGTTCCTGGAGCGATTTGAAAACCTTCAAGTCGTCGGTCGAAACGGGATGCATAAATACAATAACCAGGACCATTCCATGTTTACGGCCATGCTCGCCGTTGAGAACATCCTCGGTGCCGGACATGATCTCTGGATGGTGAATACCGAGCAGGAGTACCACGAGGAAACCGTCAGCCGGGTGGCACCGCCAGAGCCTCAGGTCGAAGCTCTGACGGCGACACAGCCTCGCGTTCCAGTGCGGGCCCTGCCTTCCGCGAGCGATAGTCTGATTTTGACCTTCGCGAAGATGGACAAGCTCGCCTTTGCGACGGCCGTGGGATCCGTTTCAGGATTGGTGACATTCATGGCGACATTGTGGCTGGCGCTCAAGAGCGGGAGTCCGATTGGGCCACATCTGGAGCTCCTGCAACAGTTCTTTGCGGGTTATACGGTGACGGTCGAGGGGGCGTTCGTCGGGTGGGCCTATAGTTTCTTCTGGGCTTTCCTCTGGGGATGGTTGTTTGCGTATCTCCGGAATCTATCCCTTGGATTTGTCGTCTACCGGGCGAAGCGGAAGGTAGAAATGTTGACCTTCCGGGAGTTCTTGGACCATTTTTAATAATCTCGCTCGATCGGGAGATTGCACCATGCGAAGCTTGACGTCATCAGAGGACGAGAAATTATTCAGCGCGATCCTTCGGTTGAACAGCAAGGTGTTCGGGTTGGTGTTGGGGCTCCTGGTCGGATCGATGATCTTCGTGGCGACCAATTGGCTCGTGATCAAGGGCGGCCATGTGACACCGGAAGGCGAGCATGTGGTCGGACCTCATCTGCAACTCCTCAGCCAATTCTTTATCGGGTATCGTGTGTCCTTCGTGGGAAGTCTGATCGGATTTGCCTATGGCTTCGCCCTCGGCACGCTGGGAGGCGCGCTCGTCGGATGGATTTACAACAGAATCGTCGATCTTCGAAATTGAACACACGCACCGGTGCGGCGATGACATTCGGTCTTATCGGAGCCGGTTGTATCGGCCAGATTCGTGCACGGGCCCTGGCCAACCTCACCGATTGTTCGCTCGTGGCCATCGCCGATACCGATCCGGTGAGAGCGGGGGCGGTGCCGAGAGCGAACGAGATTCACATATTGACGGATTATCGGAGCCTCTTGGCCTGCGATGATGTGCAGGCCGTCATCGTTTCCACCCCCCCTCAGTTCCACGAAGAAATCGTCATCGCCTCGCTCCAATCCGGCAAACACGTTCTCTGTGAAAAGCCATTGGGCAACAGCGTCGATGCCTGCCGCCGAATGGTCGAGGTTTCACGAAAATCGGGGATGACACTCGCGACAGGGTTTAATCACCGCTACTTTCCTCCGATCCGATATCTGAAGCATGCTGTCGACACGGGCCTCATAGGAGAATTGGATCATGTCCGGGCTTTTGCCGGACACACCGGCCTGTCCGAGTTCAGGAACTCATGGGAGTACGACGAGAAGATCATCGGCGGCGGGGCGTTAATGGATGTCGGCATTCATGTCATCGATTTGGTCCGCTATCTCTTGGGAGAGATCGAGGAGGTGTACGGATTCGCCTCCAACCGCATCTGGAACTTGGAAAACTCGGAGGACAACGGCATCGCGCTGCTGCGAAGCCCGCAGGGCAAGCCTGCCATCCTGCAGGCCACCTGGACCGAATGGAAGGGATACCGATTTTATCTCGAAGCGTATGGCGACAAGGGTATGGTTCGGGCCTACTACGCACCGATGATGAATCTCCTGGTTCATCAGGAACGGCCGGGAGCGCCTCGGAAAAGAACTGTGCGGTTTTATCCCATGACGATGCTGAGGGAGAAAGTGTTGGGCTGGCAATCGTCGGTCGTTCGGATGTTCCAGGAAGAACTCACAGATTTCGTCCGTCTGACCAGGGGAGAAAAGACCGAGGTAGCGGATGGGTTTGCGGGATTTCGGGCTGTTGAGATTGCGCATGCGGTCTACCGTAGTAGTGAAGCCCATACCGTAATTCGCCTAACGGACCGCTGCTAGCGTCCGATGTATTGGATGCCTATGACCGCTCACCACCCCGCCGTCACGGACTTCAAGACAAGAGACGCGTCAAGCTACAACGCCGTCGCACAGAGCTTTGACCGCCTCGTGGCTCACTTGTCCGCTCCGATCGCAGCTCGACTCGTGGAACTTGCCAAACTCGGTCCGGAGGAGCGCGTGCTGGACGTTGGGACAGGAACGGGAATCGTCGCGCTTCACGCGGCTCGGATGGAGCCGTCCGGGAAGGTCACCGGCGTTGACTTGTCTGCAGGCATGCTTGCAGTGGCAAGACGGAATGCGACACGGGGAGGGCTGTCCGGGCGCGTCGAGTTTCGACGGATGGATGCGGAGTCGCTGGCCTTCGCGAATGCCTCCTTTCACGCGGTTGTCTCGTTGTTCGCCTTGCGTCATTTCCCACATCCGGAAACCGCCTTGAGGGAAATGCACCGAGTGCTCCGTCCCGATGGTCGCTTGGTTCTTGCGGTTGGAAGCGGCGCGCCGTGGCTGTCTGTGCGGGGAGTCGTCCACCGGTTGAAGCTCTTGCCTCAACTCTTGCGTCGCCTCCGAGGGAAGCAACTCGTCGCGTGCGCATTTCTTGACGGCCTCGTCGGATCGTATATCCCGACTTCACGCAAGGCCGAGGAAGCCGCCTGGACACAAGGGCATAGGCCGATGACACAATCAGTCCCCGCGCTTCTTCGAGACGCTGGATTTCAGGATGTTCGCTGGGAGTGGCGAGGACAGCAAACCATCGTCACCACCGCAGAAGAATTTTGGGAGCTCCAAACGACGTTGTCTTCCCTGTCGAGAAAACGTCTGGCCGAAGCCTCACCCGAGGTCGTGGAGCGTGTGCGGCAGAAATTTATGACCACCTGTCGCGAGGTCGTGTCGCATGGCGGCGAGCTGGTCTATCCGTCGGGAGCACTCGTGGTGTCGGCTCGCCGGCCTCAAGACGGATCGCTTCGCGAGCCGCCACAAGAACGTCGTTGTCCGCAGGGGTAACCTCGGATGTCTCCACAGGGAGAGGTCTGGTGCGCGTGATGAGCAAGAGAGCAGCGCAGCAGCTTGCGATTGCAGGCGTCAGCCTCGCTCTGACGATTGGATTCTTTTTTGTCGTGCAATCCAAGGACTCCATCTTTCGATGGAGCATGGCGTCGGGGTACACCGGACTCGCGCTGTTAGGCGCCTCCCTCGTCATCGGCCCATGGAACGTGATCCGAGGAGCTCCCAATCCGATCAACACCCACTTGCGCCGGGATATAGGGATCTGGGGAGGAGTGGTCGGCCTCGTGCACACTGTACTGGGTTTGCAGGTACATATGAGGGGAAAGTTCTGGCTCTACTTTATCTTTTCTCCGGAGGAGTCTCATCGAATTCCCCTGCGATACGATCTCTTTGGGTTTGCCAATTACACCGGCTTGGCGGTCGCGATGATCCTGTTGCTCCTCCTGAGCTTATCAAATGACTCCTCGCTGATCCGCCTCGGCCTTCATCGCTGGAAAGCCCTCCAGCGCTGGAACTACGCAGGGTTTCTTCTGTTGGTGCTCCACGGCGCAGCCTATCAGTTTATCGAGAACAGAGGCCCGGGCTTTATCATCCTCTTCGCCATCTCGGTCCTCTTGGTCGGCGCATTCCAATTCTCGGGATTCCGAACGATCCGGAAGGAAACGCGCCTTGCATCACCCGGCTCCCTTGCGTCCAGAGATTGACGAGATCGAGAGCGTCCGCCGTGCTCGGGGTCGGCCGTTGCGTGCGAAACAGCGATGCACCCTGTTCACCGCCTCCGAGCCCAATCCATACTCGTGCGGGAGGCGCGAACGGTATTCATGGAGAACCCGTTAGTCATGTACCGATGAAGATCTTAGTATTATCACGAAACTATCCCAACAATGTCATCGCCGGGTTAGGCTTATGGGTCAAACGTCTCGTGGACGCGTGCGCGAAGAGCTGCGAACTGAAAGTGATCTCGCCGGTCCCCTATGTACCTCCGTTCGCCCGGTCCGATTATTACGCCCGCTTTCGAGCGATTGTTCGGTCCTGCCAGGCACACGGCACCGAAGTGTTCTATCCCCGTTTTCTCGCGGGGCCCGCTCAAGTGTCTTATTCCACCGAAGCACTTCGGTATTACCTGGGCATTCGCGCACTCGTTGAGAGGATTCACAAAACCTTTCCCTTTGGGCTGATTCATGCTCATTTTGGTTTTCCCGATGGCGTTGTGGCCGCCTGGCTGGGGAAGCAATACGGAATTCCGGTCGTCGTCACCCAACATGCGCTTTGGCGGCCTAACCGGATGGAGAAGATGCACTGGGTTCGTCGACAAGCCATGTGGGCCGTCCGGAACAGTGTCTTTCAGATCGCCGTCAGCAGGTCGGTAAAACGAAGCATGGAACATTTCATGGGCGACCTCGATCACGCTCGAGTCATTCCGGTAGGGGTGGACGGCTCGATCTTCCACCCCGTCGCAACCGACGATCGGGATGTCCAGCAGATCCTGTACGTGGGGTTCCTCAACTACAATAAGGGCGTCGATCTGCTGTTGCAGGCGATGGCACAGCTTTCTCGACGACACCCCAAGGTTCGCTTGGTGTTGGTCGGCGGGAGCTTCTACAAGGATACCAACAAACAGGAGCAACACCTTCGTGCCATGACCGAGAAGATGGGCCTACAGGAGCGCGTTGTTTTCGCCGGCCATAGACCTCCCGAGGAAGTAGCCCAGTTCATGAGGCGCAGCGCTCTGCTCGTCCTGCCTAGCCGCGCCGAAAGCTTCGGGGCGGTGCTGGTGGAAGCGCTGGCCAGCGGAATTCCTGTGGTGGCAACACGCTGTGGCGGGCCAGAAGACATCGTGACCGATGAGGTTGGAACCTTGGTGGCCACCGAGGACGAACACGCCTTAGCACTGGCGATAGAGAGGGTGCTCTCGCAGTTGACCGCCTATCACCCTGACCGGCTACGAGCCTATGCACTGGAGCACTTTTCGTGGAACCGCATCGCCGCAGAAACGCACGCGCTCTACGATGAGGCCCTGGCGATGGGCCGGAGGGAGGAGTGCGCCCGGGCGGTTTCCAACGGTCTGCCCGGCTAATTCCATGCCACGCCCATTCGTCCCAGAGCCACCGCGGGTCGCAGACGGCGGTCTACCATGTCGGAGTCGCTGATGGAGTTGGCGATCAATGGCCTTCGCCTGATGGGAAGGCGTTACGGAGTGGGCCGGTACATCGAATACCTCCTGCGTCACTGGAGCGTGACGGATCATCCCTTCGCGCGGATCGTTGTCTATACACCGGGTCCGGTGGATTTGAGTCCCTGGCCGTTCGCCACGATCGAACATCGGATCGTGCCGACCGGCGGTTCTTCCGGTTATTGGGAACAAGTGGTGCTGGCGAGGCTTCGCCAAAAGCACGACATTCTATTTTGTCCGAGCTATGTCATCCCCATGATGGGCGCCGGGAAAACAGTGGTGACCCACCTGGGTTCATACGAGGCGCTCCCGTCGGCTTTTCCTCTCTTAGAACGATGGAAGAGCCGGTTGCTTTACCAACTGAGCGCCAAACGAGCCGATCATGTGATCACCGTATCAGAGTCGTCCAAGCGAGACATCGTGCGTTTCTATGACATTCCTCCCGAGAAGGTGAGCGTGATCTACCTTGGCGTCGATCCCTTGTTCAGGCCCATCACGGAAGCGGATCTCTTGGCCTCGACCCGGAAGCGGTTTTTCGGCGTCGATCGCCCGTACATTCTCTTTGTCGGGAAACTATCGGCCCGACGCCACATTCCCGAACTCATTGCGGCGTACGGTTCACTCAGGCGCACCCGGATGATTCCGCATGGCCTGCTGCTCGTCGGATCTGATACGATCGGCCAAAACATCCCGCGGCTCGCACAGATGCACGGCGTATCCAAGGATCTCGTTCATCAGGACTTTGCGTCCCACGAAGAACTGGTTCGGATCTACAATGCCGCGGACCTCTTCATCTATCCTTCCTCCTACGAAGGATTCGGGATTCCGGTGCTAGAGGCCATGGCATGCGGCGTTCCGACCATCACTTTGAGAAACTCTTCCTTCCTCGAATTTGCAGCCGACACCGTATACTTAGCTCGCGACGGAGGTACGCAGGAACTGTCCGAGGCCATCGTGCGCGTGCTGGATTCACAGGAGTTGCGAACGAAAATGAAGACGACCGGACCGATACAAGCGCAACGGTTCGGCTGGGCCTCGATTGCAAGACAGACCATGGCGGTCCTGACCGGCGTGGCAAACCCATGAGGCACCGAGATGAGCACGAGCGATAGCGGCGACGTTTTGGTCCGAGTACCGCTCCAGCATGCCGTTCCCGAACGGCAATTCGTCCGATTCAAGAGGATCATCCTCGTGAACCCTCCAAGCCCACCCGGGTATGTCGCCAATCGCGACTCCATGGGAGGATTTGGACAACTCTTTCCCTCCGGGGCTCCGGTCTTCCCCGCGTTAGACTTCGCCTACCTTGCAAGTTACCTGTGGGACAAGCGGTTCCGGATTGACGTGATCGAGAGCCAAGGACTGGACCTGACAACCGATCAGCTCGTGGCACGGATCACCGACATCGCCTGCGAAGATCCGGCGCCGCAAATCCTGGTGGTTGCGAGAATTTCCGCTCCGTCGCTCGATTGGGATCTGTCCATTTTGACAGAGATCAAGGCTGCCGTGCCGGGGATCGCCGCGGCGGTCTACGGTCCGGTCGTCCCCCATGTCCTCCATCGTCTCCGAGAAGAACCCTGTCTTGATTACCTGATCCAAGGCGAACCGGACGAAACCGTGGTCGAACTGGCGAACGGCCTGCCGGAGGAAGGCATTCTCGGACTCAGCTATCGATCACGAGAATCTTGGATGAGTTCCCCAGCACGACCCTTTTTGAAAGAGTTGGACCAACTTCCTTTCCCGAAATGGGAATTGTTGCCATATCGCCGGTACACGCTTCCGAAATCCTCCACGACAGCGGCCCTTCCCTTTCTTCCGATGATCACGTCACGCGGTTGCCCCTACGGATGCCACTACTGCCCATACCCTGTCGCGCAAGGACTGCCGTGGCGTTATCGATCGCCGCAGAACGTCGTCGATGAAATCGAGCATCTCGTCAACGATCTGGGCATCCGGTACATATTGTTCCGAGATCCCATGTTCTCCATGAAGCAGAGTCGCGTCCGCGAGATCTGCGGCGAGATTCTTCGTCGCCGCCTCGCGTTGAAGTGGAAATGCGAAACACGGCCGGATTGCCTCGATGAAGAAACGGTCAAAGCGATGGCCGCGGCGGGATGCGATGGCATCAATTTCGGCGTGGAGAGTGTCGAGGTCGAAATTCAATCCGGCGTCGGGCGAAAACCGATCCCGAAAGAAAGGATCATCGAGATGACCGCCCTTTGCCGAAGGCACGGCATCAAGACATTTTGCTTCTTTATCATCGGTTTGCCGGGCGATACACGGCACACGATTCTCAATACGGTGGAATTCGCCGTCCGCTTGCGGTCCAACTGGGTGCAGTTCACGGCGGCCACGCCGTTTATCGGGACGAAACTTCGCGAATGGGCCGTCGGCCAAGGATTGGTCACAGCATCAGAATATGCTTATGTCAACAGCCATGAAGCCACTGTCGGGAACGGAAGTCTCTCCAAACAGGAGGTGGAGGCCCTTCACCGATTCGCCAAATTTTTTGAGCGCTATCTGATCAATCGATTCGGGATCTTGAAGGACGACAATCGACGAGATGCGGTCTACCGTCTCGCCCATCAAGCTGCCGATTGGGTCACGGCCGCCGTGGCCAGGGCGGCATTCGCCATGGGTCGTCGTTGGTTGGAACGTACCGCTTCTCCCTTACGCGGGACGTGACGCGATACGCACGTTCGGTGGCTGATCAGCCATGCCCATGACCATTCTCGTAACCGGGGCCACTGGATTCTTAGGATCTCATCTGGTTCAGCGTCTTGTAGAGGAGGGGCATCGTGTCAAAATCCTCATCCGACCTGGTTCCTTGTCGAGTGTCGCACGACACCTTCGCGTGCAAGCGATCACCGGGGATGTGACCAACCAGCGCGAGACGTCCGAGGCGATTCATGGATGCGACGTGGTCATTCACGCCGCCGCCAATCTCAGCTATTGGGGAAACGATCGTTCCGTCCTGGAACAGGTGAATGTGGAAGGCACGCGAAACGTGGTCCACGCGTGTCGCCTGAACGGAGTGACGCGGCTCATTCATGTCAGTTCTGTGGCTGCCATCGGTATTCCCGATTCGCCCGAGCGCCCGGCGGGCGAAGAGTTTCTCTTCAATCTCGAAGGAAAGAACCTGCCGTACCACCTTTCCAAGCACAAGGCCGAGCAAATCGTTCTCGATGAAGTGAATCGAGGGCTCGATGCCGTGATCGTGAATCCCGCCTCCATTTTTGGACCGTACCGGACGACCTATCGCGGCGCCGACATGCTTCACAAAGTCCGGAAGACCAGAATCGTCCCATACTTCACGGGCGGGATCTGTGTGGTTCATGTCGAGGATGTCGTGAGCGGGATTCAGGCTGCCTTGCGACATGGCACGACCGGCCACCGATACATTTTAGGAGGGGAGAACGTCAGTTTCCTGAGTTTGGTACAACGGACGGCGGCTGCAATGGACATTCAGCGATGGTTCGTTCCGGTGTTTCCCTTCGTCACCGGCCTGGCAGCCTCGATTCTCGAGCCGTTGGGACGCTTCCGGGGACGCCGTCCGTCTATCACCTATGTGACTCATTATTGCGCAGGGCGCTATCATTTCTATAGTTCGGAGAAGGCCGCCCGGACTTTCGGATATGCTCCGCGGCCATTCGATTCGATTCTTCATGAATGCCTGCAGATGCGCATGTGTTAAAGAGGCGAGTCTGCCTCCGAGTCGTACTCCTACATGCGGGGCACGGTCAGGTGTCAGGCACGGCCGCAGATCGGGGGCCGGATACGGACGACACAGCTCAAGCCGATACGCGGGCCGACTTTGGAACGCCTCAGTGCATTTTCGTCCTCAGCGGAAGGTACAAGTATTGTGAGCCCGTTGTCGTCATTGCCGCTCGTGTCGATCGTCGTGCCGGTGTTCAATGGCGAGCGATACTTACGTCAAAGCCTGGACTCTCTGATGGCGCAAACCTATCCGCGATGCGAGGTACTCCTCATGGACGATGCCTCGACCGATGGCACGGCTGCGATCGTGGCCTCGTACGGCAATCGCGTGACCTCCGTCCGCCAGCCGGAGAATGTGGGACAATTCGCCAATGTCAATGACGGCATCGCTCGTGCGAGGGGGGAATACATTGCCGTGTTTCATGCGGATGATGTGTACCATCCGACGATCGTCGGGCGAGAGGTCGAATATCTGAATCGCCATCCGGATGCCGGAGCGGTGTTCACCCTGTATGTGTTCATTGACGAGGCCGGAAACGAATACGGGCGGCTGACCATTCCCAAGGAAGTGACCAGCGACCGGCCGTTGCCGTATGCCTGTATCTTGAACGCGCTGCTCGAGTACAAGAACCGGTTCTTGTGCGGGCCAAGCAGCATGGTTCGTGCATCGGTGTATCGAGAGGTCGGGCTCTATCGTGGGCATCGGTACGGTATCGCGTCTGATCTGGACATGTGGGTGCGAATCGCGCAGCAACATTCCATCGGCATCATTCGGGAGCACCTCATGTCGTATCGTCACGGCCACGGCAATTCAACTCAGCGGTATTACCATTTGCGCACACGGCCTGAAGGACATTTCGCCATTTTGGATGAATGCATGGCCCATGGACCACGCGTTCCCGTCAGAGCCGAGGCATTAGCCGCCCACGAGGCGCACCGGGCCGAGGATCAGATCATGTTGGCGATCAACCACTATATCCTCGGCGATCTC
This sequence comes from Nitrospiraceae bacterium, assembly GCA_040981105.1. Lineage (GTDB taxonomy): Bacteria > Nitrospirota > Nitrospiria > Nitrospirales > Nitrospiraceae > Nitrospira_G. The sequence goes on along the minus strand of JANRMO010000020.1, from coordinate 23,090 downwards.
AAGCACGCGGCCATCCTGCTCGGTCGCATCCGCCCGGGTGTCCTGTTCCGGAGTCGGAGGGTCCACCGGTTCAGGCTGGTCCTGCTCCATGTCGGTCTCCGCATCCTGGTTCGCCTTCCTCGGATTCCACCGTTGGCGAACGCCTGTTACCGCCGTTGGCATGTCAAGACGCCGCCGATTCGCGAAGCGTGCCGGAACGGCGTCTCGTTCGGATGGCCATTCTAGCGACCGTTTCATGGGGCGACTGTGAATAAGCGCATCGCTCTCTACATCGATCCTCCGACCCATCACTTTCTCGGTGACCGCCTATTCGTGCTCGACGACGGACGTCCGAACGGCGACCAGATGAACGGACCGTATGTGTATTTGAGGGAACGGCTCGCCTCACAAGGCATCGCCGTCCATACGGCCGACCGATTGCTTGAGACCCGTACCTCGGAAGTCCAACAACAGAACGTCTATATCTCGATGGGATACCTGAACAATTACGAGCACCTCGCCGAACGACCCGATACGGTGGTCAGCGCGTTCTTTGCGATGGAGTGCCCGATTGTCGAGCCATCGTTGTATCGCGCGCTTCGTGATGTGCAGCGGCGCTTTAAGCGGATCTACTCCTGGAGCGATAGCGAGTCATTGGAGCCGTTTGTCGGCGAGCGCCTCAAACTGGAATCGATGTGCTGGCCTCAAGCCTTCGATCGGGTGCACGACGTGTGGGATCGGCCACGCCAGAAGTTCCTCGTGATGATCAACTCCAACAAGCTGCCGCGCCTGTATGTGCGGGAGTTGTATACGGAGCGCCTGAAGGCCGTCGAGTACTTCTCGCGCACCAACGAAATCGAATTGTACGGGCCTGGGTGGGACGGGCCGTCGAACCGCGTGGGGAGGACCTGGGTGCCGGCAACCGTCCGTCGATTCCAGCGCGAGATCGTGCGTCGCTGGCACCATATCCATCCCGATCCGCTCCTGGAGGCGGCCCGTCGTGTCTATCGTGGGCGGGCCAACACGAAGCGGGACGTCCTCAGCCAGTACACCTTCGCTCTCTGCTTTGAGAACATGATCCTCAACGGCTGGATCACCGAGAAAATCTTCGATTGCTTCTTCGCGGGCACCGTCCCCGTCTATTGGGGTCCTCCGAATGTCACCGACTACATTCCCGTGGAGTGCTTTATCGACATGCGCCGGTTCGCCGATTATCGGGAACTTCGCGCCTATCTGAAATCGCTCGATGAGAATACGATTCGACGATATAAGGAACACGCGCGGGATTTTCTGAGCTCGCCGCGATTCAAGCCGTTCTCGAAAGAGGCGTTCGTGGATATCTTCCGTCGGATCATCCGGGAAGACATCGGAGTGACGCTCTAACACGCGTGAGTTACGATGAATGCGACTGCAACCGCCGTGCGACCCGTAGCGGATGGCGTCACGCAACGGGTCGAACATGCAATGGGTCCAACGCTTGGCGTCTTGGCGGTTTCGTCACGCATTCTCGTGAATAGTGCAGGCTAATCCTCCTGGCGCTGTCCTGTCACGGGTCTAGGAGAACGTATGCTTCGGATTCTCGTTGGAATCGGGACGCTGCAAGGTCTCGCCGTACTGGTGAACTTTGCCCGGACGAAGATCACCGCGCTGTTGGTCGGCCCCGAAGGTGTCGGCATCATCAGCGTGATCGATCAAATCATTCAATTCGTCGCGCACACTTGCGCCCTCAGCCTGCCGTTTGCCGCGGTCAAATTCCTGTCCAAGGCTCACAGCGAAGGCGACGAGGCGTTCCGCGAAGGGTATGTTCTGTTTTTCAAGGCTCTGTTGGTGCTGAGCTCGATCGGGACGGTGGTTGCGGGAAGTTTGGCGTTCTTGCGGATCGATCTTTTTCCCAAGGAACTTACGCCGTACTCGATGTTGCTCGTCGTGGGGTTTCTCGGCATTCCGGGAACCGTATTGGCCGGGTTCTTCCCGAACGTCTTGGCGGCGGGCCAGCAACCCACCGGATCGGCTCGGTTGACCCTGTATGTCGGCATGACGGTCGCGTCGGCGAGTACGGTCGGTTTGGCGATGGGAGGGCTGATGGGATTGTATGCCGGAAGCGCAGCGGCCGTGACGATCGTCGCCGTCGCGACGGTCGGCTATCTCCGGCAGATCCTGGGGCTGTCCGTGGCACGATCGTCGGCGGCGCTCCGGGTGGGATTCCGCCGTTTGGGGAACGTGGTGTCCTTCAGCATTCTGTTCTATGTCGGCGCGCTCACCTCCACCGGGGCGCTGCTGGTCGCACGCTACGTCGTCTTGGAGCATTTCGGCGAAGCCGAGGCCGGTTTCCTCCAAGCCGGCATGGCGACCGCGCTGCTGATGAACGTGGTGCTCAACCCCTTGAACGGATTGTTTTTGACGCCGCAAGTCAATCGGGCGAGTTCCAAGGAAGAGAAGTTCCGGACGGCGGTAGAGTTCCAGAAACAACTGGCCATGATCCTGATGCTCCTCGCGCTCCCGATGGTGCTCTTTCCGCATCTCATCCTCAAGGTCGCCTTTTCATCGATGTTTTTGGTCGTCGCGCCATACGTGTTTCTCTTCGTGCTGTGGCAGGCCTTCGTCAATCTTGGCGGCGTGTACCAGGCGCTCCTGATCGGGCTCGACGATATGGTGTCCTATACCGCCTTGACCTGTCTGGGCAACCTCCTGGCGGCCGGCGCGGTGGCGCTCCTCGCTCCGCGCTACGGCGTCGTCGGGGCGGCGATCGGACTGGCCGTGGCGAGCGCGCTTGTCTCGATCGGAACCTTCGTCCGACTGCGACTGCGGCATGGATTTGGCCTACCCGGCAATGTGGTGTCGCTGACGAGTTACAGTCTCCTGGTCATGTTCGCGTTCGGCATCGTTTTCAGACATGCCGGCGATTGGCACCTCACCACCGTCTTTTCGAAATTCGGAGTGGCTCTCCTCGCGGTCCTAGGCCTCTTGCTCTTTTTGAATCGGAAGGACAAGCTTGCCTTGTCGGTCATCTCCCATAAGATGTGGCCCGGCGCCTGATGCGCGACTGCGAACGGAAACGGCGCCTGGCCGAGCGCACGAGAGGATTGGTATGATGCGGGTTGCGGTGATCGGCCTGGGAGCAGTCGCCAACAATATTCACCTGCCGGCCTACCGTCGTCTGATGGATCGGATGACCCTCGTCGCCGGGTGCGACGTCGATCCGGTCGCGCGAGCGGCGATGGCCAAGTCCGGGGCGTTTCAGGAGATCTACGATGATCCGGCCAGAATGCTCGATCGTTCCAAGCCGGATATCGTGAGCATCTGTACGCCGCCGGCGCTGCATGTCCGCCAATGTCTTGAAGCGCTCGAACGCGGCTGCCATGTGTTTTGCGAGAAACCCATGGCCGAGAGTCTCAGGGAGGCGGATGTGATCATTGAAGCCTCCGCGCGCCTCCGCCGCTCGGTTGTCGTCAATAGCCAGTTTCCGTACATGCACATGCATATGGCGGCCAAGCGGCTGATCGGGTCCCCGGAGTTCGGCCGGCTACTGTTTTTGCACGCCTCGCAGACATTTCGACCGACGGCGCAAACGGAAGCCGGGTGGAGAGCCACGATGCAGCGCCGATTGTGTTTCGAGTTCGGAGTGCACGTCTTCGAACTGATCCGGTATTTCTTCGATGCGACCCCGAACAGGCTATGGGCCTTGATGCCGCGACCGCAGGTCGGGGGCGGTACGGAATCTCTGAATATCATCGCCATGGAATTCGCCGACGGGCGCGCCGCCTCCATCTTGCTGGACCGCTTGAGCAAAGGACCTGAACGATATCTCGACATACGACTGGATGGAGAGTATGCGGCCATGACGACCTCGATCGGAGGGGAACTCCGAGTCGAGGCCGGCCTCCACACGCGCCAGCGCAAACTCTTCGCAGGCTTTCATCTGGTGAAGGGGGGCAAGGCCGTTCTCCAACAGGCCGAGAGGACGGTCGTCATCGGTAAGGATGGGGTGAATCCGATGGCTTCCGCCACAGCCGTCCATTTCGGGAACTTTTTGACGGCTCTTGAGACCGGCCGTCTCCCGGCGGGCACCGCAGCGGACCACAGATCGACGCTCGCGCTGTCGCTGGCTGCGTACGACGCTGTCGAATCGGGGAGGGCTGTGGAGATGGCTTCCTATCTGAGTCGCACCGACTAGTTGTCGGCTGTGCTTGAGGCTTGTCCATGAAGCCACGATCGATCGACGTGTCCGCTCGATCCCAACACCCCCTTCGGGTGGCTATTGTCGGTGCCGGTCTCATGGGCCGATGGCATGCCCATGCCTCCCGTAAATCAGGGGGAACTGTGGTGGCCGTTGCGGATCAGGATCCTGCTGCAGCGAGGCGACTCGCCGGACAATCCGGGTCCGTCCAGTGCTGCATGGATGTCAAGGAACTGCTCGGCCGGGTGCCGTGCGACGTGATCCATATCTGTACGCCGATGGCGAGCCATGAAGAGATCGCCAGCTCTGCCATGGAATCAGGCAGGCATGTATTGGTCGAGAAGCCTCTCACACCGGATGCAGAGGGGACCCGACGGTTAATCCACCTTGCAGCTCGATGCGGTGTGCTTATGTGTCCCGTTCATCAGTTTGCCTTCCAGGACGGCGTACGAAAGGCGCAACGGCTGCTGAGCGCCATCGGACAGATTCTTCACATGGAAGCGACCTTTTGTTCGGCAGGCGGAGCGGGCTGCCAGGACCTTGAACTCGATGCCTTGGTGGCGGAGATTTTGCCGCACCCTTTGTCCCTGATGCAGGTATTCCTGCCGGGCCACACGATTCCGGAGAATTGGGCGGTGGTCCGTCCACGGCATGGCGAATTTCGCGCCGCCGGCGAGATCGATGGCGTTACGGCTTCGCTTGTCGTCAGCCTCCATGCCCGTCCGGCACACTGTTCATTTCAGATCCTTGGCGCCGCCGGCACGATCCATCTCGACCTGTTTCACGGATACGCATTTATGGAGCCGGGCTCCGTTTCCAAGGCGAGGAAGGTGCTCCGGCCCTTCGATCTGGCGGCCAGTCGATTTGCCGCGGCCTCGGTCAATCTCGCATGGAGACTGTTCCGTCACGACCCCGCCTATCCAGGCCTGACTCGCCTGGTCGCGACGTTTTATGACGCGGTGCGGAAGGGTGGACCGCCACCGATCACCTCTGCGGCGATGGAGAATGTCGCCAGCGTCCGTGACATCCTCTCCGGCGCCAAACCGATTCCTGATGGTCCGCCCTGTGGGTCGTAAGAGGATGGAGAGCCCTGTGCGTGCCATGACCAGCCGGTCGTCCGTTGCGAGAACACGTCGAGGGGCAGTAGTTGTGACCACGGCACCGACCATCGGGGTCTTGGACATCGTCGGAGAATCGATGCAATGGCTGCCCGGTTACACGCCCTCTTATTTCGATCCACACACCTCCATTCCGAGTCGGAATCCGGAACGACTTGACCGACTCAGGCCGGAGTTCCATGGGGTCGGTGCCGGAGTCCCCGCGTCCTTCCACTCTATGGGAGTGCGCGGAGCCGAAAGAACTCCACGGAAGGCTCCGATCTTTTGCGTGCTGACGAAAGGCGAGGTGTTCGGCTCGGAAGGGGCCACGTGTCCTGACGCGATGGAACCCTTCATCGATCCGAGACACTGCCCACAGTCGGCAGTGCCGAGACTCACCCTGCCGGGCAGCTACACGAGAGAGTGGTCTATCAGGTTCATGTTTCGATATCGTAATGCCCGATGCGCTCATGGGAGCGTGCGAGCCATGGTGAGATGAGTCGGGACGGTGACTGCACAGATGGCGGCCTCCCGTGGGATGGCAGTCCATTATCTCACCACCATTGCCATGACAGGACCCCGGCTCCAAGCAACCGGCACCGCGACCGTATTGCGAGCCAGTCGTAATGTCTGAACTTCATCGAGAAGGGCAGGACGAGCCTCCCGACCTGTCGGTCGTGATCGGGTCCCATAATGCACACACCAGCATGAGAGATTGCCTGACCTCATTGCGGAAACAGCGGAACGGATGTCGTTCAGAGATTGTCGTCGTGGACAACTCAACCGATGGAACAGACGCCATGGTGTCCGAAGAATTTCCCGATGTAACGCTGATCCGTTCGTCTGCCGAGCATTGGATTCCGGAATTATGGGAGATCGGCGTGAGGGCCAGCCGAGGTTCGGTTGTCGCGCTCACGACCGCGCATTGCGTGCCGGACGAGGACTGGATGAAGGAGATCCTCGCGGCTCATCGTGACAGCGCCTACGTGGGGATCGGTGGGGCCATCGAGACCGATGACTCGGCGAGCATCACGGGTTCGGCGGTGTACCTGTGCCGGTATGCGCGATACATGCGACCGTTTGAGCCTCGCCTCATCGATGATATTCCTGCCGACAACGCGTCCTATAAGCGCTGGGCGCTGGACCGTTGCGCGGACGTGCGTGCGCGAGGCTTCTGGGAGCCTGACATTCACGCCAAACTCATCGCGGAGGGCCATCGTCTTTGGTTGACGCCCAAGATCGGAGTGCGGCACCGAGGCTCATTCACCCTTGCGGAGTTCTTGTCGCAACGATTCTGGCATGGCCGACAATTCGGGTCTTCTCGCGCGAGGGGTCTGCCGATGCCGGTTCGCTTGGCCCACATTCTGGCGACTCCGCTCGTGCCCGTGGTGATGCTGACTCGAATCGCCCGTCAGCTCATGCACAAGAGGCGACAGGTCGGAAGGTTTCTCCTCGCCTCGCCCATTCTCGGCCTCTTCCTCATCAGTTGGGCGACCGGGGAGGCGTTTGGATATCTGCGACCGTCGCCCACGCAGGCATGAGGAACCTTGACTTCGTCGATCGGCCTCGCCTGTCTGTGGTTGTAGCCTGTACCTGTGAGTACCGGGATGTTCAGCCGGTCTTGGCTTCGCTTCACGGCCAAGCCGGAGCCGAAGGCGTCGAGATCATCGTGGTGGATGGCTCGGAGGGTCCGCCCACTGAGCCGACGGAGCGCGATCCCTTGCAGAGAACGAGGCTCCGATTTCCCAGTGGGACCCCTCTCCCCACGTTGTGGGGTGCCGGCATTGCGCAGGCGCGCGGCGATGTCATCGCCATGATGGATGCGTCTTCGGTTCCCGATGCGCAGTGGATCACCGCGACGTTGGCGGCGCACGCGTCTCCCGCCCTGGTCGTCGGCGGGGCCGTGGATCCCATTCCAGAGAGAAGTCTGGTCGATTGGGCCGCATATTTTTGCGAATACGGTCGATTCATGCGGCCCCTGAACGCGGGGGTGGTTTCTGAACTCCCCGGAAACAATATGGCGTTCAAGCGCGCGGCCCTCGAACGGGGACGCCGCTTCGTCGAGCCCGCGTTCTGGAAGACATATTGGTGTCGGACGCTTCAGCGGGAAGGCGTGCAGCTATGCGCGGTTCCCTCCATGGTGACGTACGACGCGAAATCCTATCGGCTTCTGCCATTCCTCGTCCGGCGGTACCATCATGGACGCTGCTTTGCGGGGATGAGGAATCGGGAGATTTCGGGGATCATGCGCCTGCTGTATTTTCTGGGGACACCCCTCCTGCCGGTTGTCTCCCTCCTGAGGATCACGAGGCCGATTCTCCAAAAGAGGCGGTACCTTCGACCCTTCTTGTTGTCGCTTCCCGCTTCGATCCTGGCCGTCATCAGTTGGTCCGTAGGTGAGTGGTGCGGCTATCTGGCCGGACCTGGGACAAGTTGCAAGCACGTGCAGTAAGACATTCACGACGATATGGCCTCGCCATGAGCCGACACACCATTTCCGTCGTCATCGCCTGTGTCAATGGACTGCCGTCGATCCACGAATGTTTGACGGCTCTCGAGCGAGAACGGCAGGGCGTCTCTGCCGAGATCCTGGTGCTTTGCTGTTGCGGGAACACGACAGCGGCGCACATCGCCACGCACTTCCCGGCCTGCACATTGATCCATTTCCCCACGAGGTTGGGAATCCCGGAACTGCGCGCGATCGGAATGGCGCGCGCGACAGGGGAGATCGTCTCGATCATCGAAGATCACTGCCTTGTCGGGGAGGGATGGTTTCGCGAGATTCTCGCGGCTCACGAGAAGGGGTACGAGGCCGTCGGCGGCGCGGTGACGAACGGCAGCGTCGAGCGCCTGACCGACTGGGCCGTCTTCCTCTGCGAATACAGCGGTGTCATGCCGCCCATCCCGGACGGTGAAGTCGCTGGGATCACCGGCAACAACGCGTCCTATCGAACAACCATTCTCGATCGGGTGGAGGATTCGACCAAGAGAGAATGCTGGGAACTCTTCCTCCATCAGGAACTCAGGCGGCAGGGCGTGAAGTTTCTTTCCGCGCCTTCGATCATCGTCAGTCATAAGAAGGAGTTCGGCTTCTGGTACTTCATGGCCCAGCGGTACCACTATTCTCGCTCGTTCGCCGGCATGAGAAGACAGCGTACGTCGCGGCTGAACAGCCTTCTGTACGCCTGCGCGTCGCCTCTGCTTCCCGGTCTGATGCTGTGGAGGATGGCGCGTCAGGTATGGATCAAACGGCGGCATATGGACAAATTCGTCCTGTCGCTGCCGTTCCAGGCTGCGTTCATGCTGAGCTATGCGGCGGGCGAATGCGTCGGGTATCTCTTCGGGTCCGGTGACAGCCTTCTCAAGGTCGAGTGACCATTATGTCGTCGTCCGGCCTCCGTCTCTCCGTCGTCGTGGCCGCGTCGCACTCGCCGGCGGAGCTGGAAGCCTGCCTGGCCTCGCTGAAGGATCAGCTTGTTGCGGGAGCGATCGAAGTGATCGCGGTCTGTAACTACGGCGTGGAGCTCGATCAGACGACGAAGCTCCGATTTCCTTTTGCCCATCTCATCGTCGTTCCTCCTACGACCACTGTGCCGCAACTGCGGACGCTCGGCATTCGCGCCTCGACCGGCGAGATCGTGGCGCTGCTGGAAGACAACGTGACAGTCGCCTCCACTTGGTCTGGGGCGCTGGTCAAAGGCCATGACGTTTCGCAGGCCATCGTCGGCGGACCCATCGAACGGGTCGGCCGACATCGAGCCGTCGATTGGGCGGTCTACCTCTATGAATATGGGAAATACATGCTGCCGGTTCCGGAAGACGAGATCACGTCTTTGCCGGGCAACAACGTCAGTTACAAGCGAGCCTTGCTCGATACGATTCAGCAAGAGTGGCGGGACGGCTTGTTTGAAGCATTTCTCAACGAACGCTTGCGCTCGCGGGGATGCCTCCTTCGCCTGGCTCCCGACGCGATCGCCTATCACACGAGCCGCTATCGAGTCGGGAAAGTGGTCGGGCAGTGTTATCACCACGGTCGCCATTTTGCCGGGCGACGAATGGCCGGGTCGGTGCTCCTCACTCGGCTCGGCTTTGCAGGCGCTGCCATCCTTCTCCCGCTCATCCTGCCATTGCGGATTATTGTCCGTACAGTACGAAGGCGCCGCCACCTGGGCGCCTTGGCGGCCGCACTCCCATATTTGTCGCTCTTCTTGACGAGCTGGGCATGCGGCGAATGCGTCGGCTATCTCTTCGGAGAAGGGGACAGCGTCGAGCAATGGGTCTGACCAGTGCCGGAAGAAGGCCGCGCATCGGAGTGGACGCGTGCTGTTGGTCGAATCGCCGCGGCTTCGGTCGATTCACCCGAGAATTGTTGTCGGCGCTCGTCGCTTCGGACCCAGACCGCGACTACATCTTCTTCGTGGATCAAGACACGGCGCGCACCGGCATGTTTCCTCGCGAGGCAAGGGTGGTGACCGCTTCGACCGATGTGGCACCCGCTGTCGCTGCGTCCGCGTCGGGGCGTCGCTCGCTAAAAGACATGTGGACGTTGAGCCACGCCGTAGCGAGAGAACCGATCGATCTCTTTTTCTTCCCCGCGGTCTATTCCTATTTTCCAATCATGAACCGTTGCAAGATCGTCGTCACCATCCATGACATGATCGCCGATCACCATCCGGAGCATGTGTTTCCGAACTGGAAAGCGAAGTGCTTCTGGAAATTGAAGCAACGCGTCGCCCTCCTGCAGGCACACTCGATCCTGACCGTTTCGAATCATGCCAAGCAACAGATCGTCACCTATTTCCGGATACCGGAGTCCCGGGTGGCCACCACCACGGAAGGGCCGACTCATGCCTTCGTCCACCTCCCATTCTCCGATCGGACGGCCGAAATCCTGTCTCGCATCGGTCTCAGAACGGATGAGCCCTTTGTGCTGTATGTCGGCGGGATCAGTCCGCACAAGAATTTGAGCGTCTTGGTCGACGCCTTTCATCGAGTGGGGGCCGATCCATGTTTCGCCGGTCATAAATTGGTGCTGGTAGGAGATTACCAAGGAGACGTCTTTTACTCCTACTACGACGCATTACGGGCAGACATCGACCGACATGGCCTTCAACCCAAGGTCATCTTCACGGGATTCGTGTCCGACCTGGAACTCGTAGAACTCTACAATGCCGCCCAGGCGGCGGTCCTGCCGTCGCTCGAAGAGGGATTCGGGTTGCCGGCGGTAGAAGCCATGGCCTGCGGAACTCCGATCATTTGCAGTGACCGAGGGTCTTTGCCGGAAGTCGTCGGTCCAGCCGGACAATTGTTCGATCCCGGACGTCCCGACGAACTCGCGGCCGTGTTGCGTCAGGTGTTGGGGAACGAACGCCTGCGGGACAGCATGCGCGAAGCCGGCTTGCAACGATCGCGGACATTTACCTGGGATGCCGCCGCCCAATCCACCCTGGCGCTGTTCGACCGTCTAATAGGCAGCCGGAAGCCATGAGAACGCCGCTCCGCTTCTGCATGGTGACGACGTACTACCCTCCCTATCACTTTGGAGGAGATGGGACGTTCGTGTACCGTCTGTCCAACCTCCTGGCGGAGCACGGTCATGCCGTCGAGGTCATCCACTGTCGGGACGCCTATTATGCGGCCTGCGGAACGGAACCGACCGGCGAGTGGCCGAACCATCCTCGCGTCACCGTGCACCGATTGAAGAGTCGCGCGGGGTTCCTCTCGCCGCTGATTACGCAGCAATTCGGCGTTCCGGGTTTCAAAGCAAGACGGCTGAAACAGATTCTGACGACCGGACAGTTCGACGTCATTCATTACCACAATGTCTCCCTTGTGGGTGGGCCAAAGGTGCTCGAGTACGGCGATGCCGTCAAGCTCTATACCACGCACGAGTACTGGCTCGCATGCCCGACCCATGTCCTCTTCCGCTTCAATCGAGCGGCGTGCACCAAACCGACTTGCTTCACCTGTCAGCTATCCTATCGCCGCCCTCCTCAGCTCTGGCGCTGGACCGGCATGATGGATCGCGCGCTCCGGCACATCGATGCCGTGATCTCGCCGAGCCGGTTTGCCGCGGATATCCACGCGCGCATGGTGCGAGGTCTTTCTGTGACAGTGCTCCCCATGTTTGTTCCGAAGTGTTCGGCCGGCGGGGGAGGACCCCCGCCGGCTGCAGCACTGGAATTCCGACAGCCCTATTTCCTCTATGTAGGACGACTCGAAAAGCTGAAGGGGCTTCAAGATGTGATTCCAGTGTTCATGCCCGATGGACCCGCCGACCTTGTCGTGGTCGGCACCGGTCAGTACGAACCTGAACTGAAGCGCCGTGCAGCAGGCAGCTCACGCATCAGATTTCTCGGACCGCTGCCATTCGACCAACTCAGTCATCTGTATGCCAAGGCCACGGCGCTGATCGTGCCATCGCTGTGCTACGAAACCTTCGGCCAAGTTGTGGCCGAGGCCATCTCATTCCGCACACCGGTTATTACGCGGGATATCGGCGCCTTGTCCGAGCTGGTGGCTATGAGCGGAGGCGGCATTTTGTACCGAACTGAGGATGAGTTGCGTGATGCAATCGAATCTCTTTGCAGATGTCCCGACAGAAGGGCTCAACTGGGAGAACGCGGCCACGCCGCGGTCTCTCAATATTGGACCGAAGATATCCATCTCGAGCAGTACTTTACGCTCATCAGCCGAATTCAACGAAAACGGGAGACTCAACGTCACGACGTAGCCGGTGAGGATAACTCTCCTGTCGGTTGCGACGATGATTTCCGCAGATAGACTGGCCGGCGGTGAAAACGCACCATCGTTTGGAGAGCCTTGCAAACGATATTGACCGTGATGGACCACGGGGTCGCTTTTCAGAGCCTATGGTACAACCTGCGTCGTGCAGACTAACTTTTGGAACGTGGCAGCCGCCAGGGCCCTAATCGTCTCTCGATCGACCAAGTTCTCGTCCCGCACATAATCGGAAATACGACTCGCCACGACGCGGTTGCCCAGCCGGGAGTAATGGCCCCATTGCCCGACAGTGAGCAGCGGCTCCGGCAAGGCGGGATCATATGCGACAAGGGCATCTAAGATGTCTACATAGCGAAACCCTTTCGTCTGGAGGTGTTCGATCAACGGCGCGTATCGCCGAGATTCATGGTTGCGATGCCTTCGGAAATCGTCAAGGTCGGGGTAGAGGACGATCGCGGGCAAGGATCCATGTCGCAGCGCCGCGCAATAAAACTCGTCCATAATTCGTGCGGTGAGACGGAATGCGTCACCGGTGACCGCATAGGATCCATCGCTCGTCACGATGGGGTTCAAAGCTTCCTTGACGATCTGTGTTGCGATTTTGGCCAATCGAACGGACGGGAAGCCATCGAGGGGACCTGCAAGGTAGCCTGTCTGGTAATAGTAATCCTCACCGGCGATCTCTCGCAGTACCGCGCCATCGTCGGTGACCAGGCGTTTGTAGTCGTCCACGGTCGATAGAGGATTCCGGACTAAGGAGAGCCGATCGTTCACCAAGGTAAACCGAGGCTTGGTATAGAGGTTGTTCGCGTAGGTGGGGCTGTAAAAGGGACGAAACACATTCACGTTACGAAAAATGTTCTCGGACATAAATCCGATGATCACGATGGCCGAATTGAATGGCACTCCTTCCTGCAAATAGCGCAGATACGCCTGATCCAACCCATAAGCTCCCATTCCAAAGTTGAGCACTTGGAAGCGAGGATCTTGCTCCTCCATCTGGTGCTCCCATGTGTCTTGGTTGTCGACTTCGCTTCCGAACGTGAATGAGTCTCCGAAGGCCGAAATGCGTATCGTTCCCGGATCTGGTTCGTAAGCGTACTCTATCTCCGATCTGAGGCCTTGAGAGTTGATCCTCACATCCGTGGATCGGGTATGAGGTTTCGGCGCCCAGCCGAGAGAGGGATGAAACCCGCTCAGGGGTGGGATTTCTTGAAGACGATCCTTGAGAAGAGTTTTCTGTGCATCGGTCAGACTGCGAAGAAGGGGCGTATAGAAGATCCCTCTCGCACGAAGTAGGAGGAGCCCCATATGGGACGCGCCTTCGATACTTCCATAGACGAAGCAAACCAGAAGAACGTGAAACAGCAAAGACTTTCTTCTATCCATTGGTATATTCTAATGGCGACGCTCGTCTCGATGCATCTTCCTCACACGACCCAAAGCTGGGATCACCGGCTTGGTCATGTTCGATAAGAAGGCACCGATGATGGCTCAACGTCCCATCGCAAGCATCTGGACATGCGGTTTCTGAGGCAAGAGATCGTCGCGGCCGGGCTTGTCTTTCTTGCGATGGCCGCGTCAAGCTGTGTCGGCCCGATGCGCCCGGCGACTTCGCGCGTGCAGCCGCCGCAGTTGACGGCTGAGGATCAAGATGTCTGGCAGCATGCGATTGCCGCCAGCGGGGAGCGCGTGCATTTCGTATGGGGGGCCAGCGGGCTCTTCTACCGCCGCTCGCTCGACGAAGGAGAAACATGGAGCCAGGACCAACTCATCACCTCGGACGGTGAACTCCACTTGACGGATTCTCTTTCAGCGTCGGGAGACAACGTGTACATCGTGTACCTCCGTAACCTGCACCGGGAGCGCGATTGGTGCTGCGAGCGGACTTTGGGGGACATCTACCTGCGACGCTCCTCCGACGGCGGGCTAAGCTGGACGCCAGAACAACGACTCACCGCTGGGGCTGGAGCTTTTCGGTTGTCGATGGCCGTCACCGACTCGCGCGTCGACTTGGTCTGGAGCGATTTCCGCAACGGCCAGTGGCACATCTATTATCTCCGCTCCCGCGACGCCGGCGTCACCTGGAACCCCGCACGGCAACTTGCGCTCGTCGGAGAGCACGATACAGGTCGTGCCCAAGCGGCAAGTGCAGGGGAGGCGATTCACATCGTCTGGTCCAACGCTCCTCACGATCACGCTCCCTGCTACACGATGCGACATTGTCCCGATGTCTACTATCTGCAATCCATAGACGGCGGCGATACCTGGAGTTCCTTGACTCGTCTGACCTTCGATCAGCCGTTTTCAGGGCGTCCCGACATTGCGGCCATCTCGGACACGGTTCTCGTGAGTTATGACGAAGACGACGATGACAACGAATCACACGAACAGCACCTTCTGCGCTCCTCCGATGGCGGGAGGACTTGGGGGCCGAGTATCCGGCTTTCCAATGCACCCGGCGCCTCGGACCACGGTTCCTTGATCGCTTCCGATGGCACGGTCCACCTGGCCTGGCACGACGTACGTGACCCGGAGAATATGGAGATTTACTACCGCTACTCCACCGATCGAGGTCTCACCTGGTCTGCGGAGGAGAATCTATCCCGAGGACCGCGCCTTTCAAGCACGCCGCTGCTTGCTGCGACGACGCACTACCTACATGCCATCTGGCTCGACAGGCGCACGGGAACCGATCAGGTCTGGTATCATCGGCGCCCTCTTCCCTAGCCCATGCCCATGGCCTACCGACTGCCGATTCTGACATATCATTCCCTCGATACCACCGGATCCGTCATCTCGACCGCTCCGATGGTGTTTCGACAGCAGATGCAGTGGTTCCATCGGCATGGCTTTGCGACGATTTCCCTCGTTCAAGCGGCACGGTTGCTGACGCTCAAACAACCGTTCCCTGAACGAACATGCGTCCTGACGTTCGACGACGGCTACGACAGCGTCTACCAGGAGGCATTTCCCGTCCTGCAACAATACGGGTTCACGGCCACCGTCTTTCTGGTCACCGCTTATTGCGGCAAAACGAATGATTGGCCCGGCCATCGGTCTCCAATCGGTGACCGCGCGCTTCTGTCCTGGCCTCACATCGCGGAAATGGCGGGTCATGGCATCACATTTGGATCTCACACCAACACACATCCCGACTTAGTTCGTATCTCGCGGGACCAGGCGGCACACGAAGTGCGGGTATCCAAGCAAACCATTGAGGACCGTTTAGGCCGCAAGGTGGAGACCTTTGCCTATCCCTACGGCCGCTACAATCGGGCGACGGTGGATCTTGTCCGCACGAACTTCAGCGTCGCCTGCTCTACGACTCTGGGAAAGACGGCTGCCTCGGCTGATCCCGCGCTGCTTCCGAGGATCGACATGTATTATCTCTCTTCTCAGCGACTCATGGCATCGCTCCCGTCAATTAGGATGGATGCGTACTTGGCGCTCCGTGGGGTCTTACGAACCGTCAAACACACCCTGACCGATGACACAGGTGCACGATGACTCTCCAGCGCAATGATTTCTGCTGCCCTCTGTGCAAGGGGAGGCTCGGCGACGATCAGGCCTCGTATTATTGTGCGTCCTGCGAGAGACGATTTCCTGTGGTCCTCGGCATTCCCGACTTCCGAGTGTTCCCTGACCCCTACATCGATTATGACGATGACAGGCAGAAGGCCAAGTACCTCGTCGAGCATCACGACAAGCTGGATTTCATGGGGCTCGTGAGGCTGTATTGGCAGATCACGCCGGAGGTGTCAGAGGATCGGGCGGAACGGTTCATCAGACGAACTGCCGCGCTCGTCGATAAGGGAACCGAATGCCTCAGCTTGATCGAGTCACTGACGGGCCACGAACGGCTGTCGGGGTTCAAGAAGGTCTTGGAGATCGGATGCGGCACGGGCGGTTTTCTCGTGGCTGCAAAGCGTAAATACGAAGACGTGATCGGAGCGGACATCGCCTTTCGTTGGTTGGTTGTGGCTCGGAAACGGCTTCAGGAACTGAACGTCAATGTTCCCCTGGTGTGCTGTTGCGCGGAATTTCTGCCGTTTCCAGAGCAGCGGTTTGACATCATTCTGGCCGAAGACGTGCTCGAACACGTGAGGAATCAAGAAGAGACGCTCGCCGAATGTCGTCGGCTGTTGACTGGGCGAGGCGTCTTATTTCTCGCCACACCCAACCGCTTTAGCGTCACGCCGGAGCCGCACGTGCACGTGTGGGGAGTTGGGTTCATGCCGCGGAAATGGATGAATCGCTATGTGAGATTCGTGAAGGGCATTAATTACGAGCACATTCGAGTCCTCTCCTTTATGGAACTCAAGCGCATCTTGAACAGGTGCCGGCTCGACAACCATCGCATTTTGCTGCCCTCCATTTCCTCTCACGAGGCTCAATATTTCTCTCCAATACAACGAATGCAACTGGCGATCTACAATGTCGTACGGCGGATTCCCGTCGTTCGCCGGGTGCTCTACCTCTTTGGCCCGTTTTTCAATGTCGTCGTCTTTGCCGACAAGAAATAGATCGACAACCGCGCAGACCATCGTGAGTCGCAGCCGACTCGTCTCGGTCATTGTCCCTGTCTTTAATGGCGGTCGATTCTTACCGCGCTGCCTGACCGCAATCCGTCAATCCTCGTGTTCCTCCTACGAACTGATCGTCGTGGATAACGGTTCGACCGATGATTCAGTCGCCATCGCTCAGGCACACGCGGACGTTGTCCTCCACTGCCCGGGCCCCAGCGGACCCGGGGCGGCGCGCAATGTCGGAGCGCGACACGCGGCCGGCGACATTCTCTTCTTCGTGGACGCGGACGTCGTCATCCACCCCGACGCGGTCGCTCGCGTGGCGGAGCGCTTTGCCGAGCAGCAGGATCTTGCGGCGCTATTCGGTTCGTACGATGATAATCCCCATGCGCAGAACTTCCTTTCTCAGTACAAGAACTTGCTTCATCATTTTGTTCATCAGCACGCCAACAGCAACGCGACCACCTTTTGGGCGGGGTGCGGAGCCGTTCGCACCACCATTTTCCACGAAGCCGGAGGCTTCGATCAGGCCAAGTATCCCCATCCGTCGATTGAAGACATCGAATTGGGATTCCGCCTGCACCGCCTCGGGCACCAAATTGCGTTGGACAAGCATCTCCAGGGTCAACACTTGAAGGAATGGCGGTTGGGCTCGCTCCTTCGGGCCGATATCCTCTATCGAGCCATTCCCTGGTCGCAGCTCATTGTGGAACAGCAGGGACTGTTAAACGATCTCAATCTGAAGATCACTCAGAGAGTCAGCGCCGGGACAGCAGGGATCAGCGGGACATTGCTCGCGCTGTCGTTCTGGCAGCCCTCCCTGATGTACGGCGTGTTGCCCTTCCTGGCGTTGTTCCTGTTTCTCAACCGTGACCTCTTTGCCTTTTTCTCCCGGCGCCGAAGCGTTTGGTTTGCCGCACGGGCGATTCCCTTGCACATGCTGTACCTGCTATATAGTAGTGCTACGTTCGTCCTGGTGTGGTGCCTGCATCCGGCAATCACCAAGCGGGCGCGGGGTCGTAAGTGAGATGGCGATGGCGGAGCAACGACTAACCGATGAGATTCCGTCCGATCAAGCCGCTCTGGTCAAGCCCCCTCTGAAGCTCAAGGCGCAGGCGGAATGGCTGGTGCTAACTCTCTGCGCAACTTCGTTCGGGGCCTACCTGTATCTCAGCAAAGCCGCCGCTACCTACGCACACCTCTACCTCACGATGTGGCAAAAACTACAGACCCTCATCGGCGGCTGACCCACTCCTTCTGCTTGAGGACGTCCGGACCAAGACACACCGAGTCTTATCAGGATTGATGCCGTCCCTCATCAACATGATCTGCGTCCTGGCGACCCTCGGCCTGACCGGTCACCTGAGTCGTCGCATCGGGGAACGCATTCTTTCTCAGACGGGCAGAGGACTCGCTTGCGATCCGTGGATCGTCTATGGCGTCCTCTATGTATCCATTCTGTTATCCGCCGTGCAATTCATTGGAGCTGTGGCCCTGGCGACAGACACGGCCATCGTTGACGTCAGAACCTTGACCGGCCTCCTCTTCGGCGTCTGGTGCATCGATAGGATGTTCGGCAGGACGATTGCGGTCGAGCGCGGATCTTCCTCCTCGTTTCCTGGTCAGGCAAATCGGCATGGTCATACCCTGCTTCCGACGAGACGATCGGCCAGAGGGACTGCGGCAATTGCCGCTGGGATCTTCGGGTTGTTCACACTCGAGGCGGTGACCAGGCCGCCTGCCGGATGGGATGGCTTGGTCTATCACCTTCCGCTTGCAGTCAAGTGGTTTCAAACAGGATCCCTGGCATTTTTCTCCGAGTCATGGAAATTCCAAATGCCGTCCAACGGCAACCTCATTCCCTATGTGTTGATGTACCTTGGAAATGATCGGCTCCTCTCGTTGTCCTTCGTGCCATTCCTTGTTCTCGGCATGCTCGCTGTCTACGGCTTCACTCGTCGTCTTGATGTTTCCCATGATTGGTCCTTGCTCGCCGCGCTGGGATTCGGCACAACCCCGATCGCTCTCTACAATGCGTTCCATGCCTATGTCGACATGTTTCTCACATCATTCTTCTTATGCGCTCTCTATCTGTTCTTCTGGTGGTTCCAGGACCATCCACAGAATCCACGAAGAGAGAGGCCCTTCATCACCCTTGCTGCGTTGTCCTTTGGGATAGCGCTCGGCACCAAGTATATTTACGCCCCGTTGTTACTCTTCATGGTGCTGCTCTGCTGTGTCATCTCCCTCGTGTCCGAATCCGGACCCGGCCTCACCCTACTCGGCATACAACACATGATCCGAAACGGAACCCGGTTCATCGTCTGGGCGCTAGTCCCGTCAGGCTTCTGGTACCTGCGCAACTTCCTTGAAACCGGCAATCCGATGCACCCCCTCCGCTTCTCGGTCGGCTTACACGGGATCAGCGTGTCGATCAGTGAGATGCCCGAGCGGATACATTTCTTCGGACCGGACATCCGGCATGACCCATCCTGCGTCGGCTCCGGTGAACGTGATGTGCCGACCTGGCTCATGGCCCCGTGGAAGGACTGCTGGAGCGCAGCCGATCACTTTTCCGCAAATTGGGGGATTGGTCCCGTGTTCAGCACCTTCGTCCCTGTCATGACCGTCGTGGTTGTGCTTGTCACGATCGTCGCAACCATCCAGGGACGATCACTTCGAGATCGGCCAGTCCGTTCCGTGGCACTGGTGCTGGTGACCGTCCTGATATTTCTAGCCTATTGGTGGTTGTTTGTTTTCACCCTGTTGCGGACGCTGCTGCCTGCGCTGGGATTGCTCTTCGCGATTACGGCATACGGACTGGCCTCGTTGTCTCAACGGGGGCAACGCACCGCATCCGCCTTATTTCTGTGCACCATGCTGGTCCATGGCTGTCTGGTGGCCGCCAAACCGCTTCAGGATCTGAGTAGTCGAGTGCATCACCGCGGTTGGTCCCGAAGCGACTACTATGAAATACCGCCGATGGTGGACAATCTGCCTCGGGGCAGTGTGATCCTGAACGCCTCTCATGAACTCAAGAACTATCCGCTGTACGGGCGACACCTTCAGAATCGAGTGGTGACCGATCGCGCATTGCTGGAGCCGACTCTCGTGTCGCTCATTACCGACGCGTTCATCCGCAAATGGTCGATTGATTACATCTACTATGACACGAGTCAGCGATGGACTATCAGCAGCGACGTAAAGTGCGAGGTCATTTACGAGCGAGACCTGGACACGCCGGACACGCAGCACAAAGAACGGTTATGTCGGATCGATCACAACCGACCCGCCCATGTCTCTGGAGAAACCGGATGGAGCCTCATGCGCCCACGGGAAGCTCGTCGAGCCGGCTGGATCTCACAAGAGCTTCGGATCCATCGAAGTGGTCTTGACGCCGGCAACTTCGAGGAGCGGGTCCGGTCGCCGAACGCAATTGAGAACATGGGCGATCTCGGCGTCACGTCTTGGGATGAATCACACCTCAACCACATGCCTCACTCGCCGACCGATCCCGACCCGGTGCCGAGGAACAAAGGGACCGGATCCGCCGTGGCGGTCTGAACGGCAAAGGGGTCGATGGAAAGCCGACTTGCACTTCTGATAGCCCGCGCGGTGGTTGCCCGTCTCGTCCGTCGACTGCCTGGTACCCGCTGCGCTTTCACTGTAACGGGTGAAACGCGACGAACCGCACACCTCACATTAAGGAGGGGAACTATTACCCCTCTCGGCAGGCACGCAAGCAAATCGAGAAGCGATGGAGAAGCCAAAATGTTCGCACAGCTTCCGCCAGTTTCGCCGACGTGGGCTGCTGCAAGTCAGAGTCGAGGACACCCTGAGCGGTGCATTCTGCACCTCGTGTGATCCGTTCGCCCTTCGGATGGATCGTGGCGAACGGAGAGACCCCTTCAGGGTTGAGCCTCTTCGCGTCAGACCCATTGCACCAAGCGCAGACGGCAATGGGTGCCCGACAAAGCTGGCGAACTGTTTCAGGATCCTGCTGAAACGATCCGGAAGGGGGCGAAAATGGTGCCGAGGGACAGAATTGAACTGTCGACACCAGCCTTTTCAGGGCTGTGCTCTACCAACTGAGCTACCTCGGCATTCCGGCAGGCTCGAAAGAAGTCTTAGAAACTTTACTCATGTACCAGGATCATCGGTCAAATGCAAGTTGCAGTTTTGTCACCGCTTCTCCTACTCCTTGCTTGGGACTCCATGGGATGACAGCAGCTCCCGTCCGATCACATGGTTGGCGGTGCGGCATGGTCATCATGAGACAGTGGATTTCTCCGCAGGCGTCCCTGAAGAACGGCTGCGCCTAAAAAAGCCTGCGGTACAGGCGAATCCAAATATGGCGGAGAGGGCGGGATTTGAACCCGCGACAAGGCTTTTGGCCCTGTGACGGTTTAGCAAACCGTTGCCTTCGGCCACTCGGCCACCTCTCCAGCCTTTCACGTGCGTGAATCGTGAATGTTTTTCAGAGATCAAGTCGGAAGCTGCCTATATTACCGCAGAGGTTCGAGGCCCTACAAGGGTTGTTCCAAGGAACGCCCCTGGTAGTCGAGGAGCCAATCGGTGCGACCGGTGCCGAGAAAAGCTAGACGGAGTTCTTATCGATCCGATTTTTTCCGAAACGACACTGACGAAGGTGGCGAATGAAATCCATTACCGGGAGGGTGTAGGCCAATATGAGTAGAGACGAGACCCTGCGCGGAGGCGGCATGGAGGTTGACTTGTCTGAATGCGCGTCTTTATCCGCAGGTAGCCGCGCTGCGCGGGCACGCGGTGCATATCGGACCTCGACATGGGCCGGCCGGAGCACCCCGCTCACCGCCATCATCTGCAGGGCTCGTAGCTTCACCTTAGACTGTTCACGATTTCGACTGATTGGCATTGCGGGCCTCATCGCACGCATCGGTCGAGATGGGCGATTTCCATCCATCTGACGGTCGGTTCAGATCCAAAGGATACGTTGGAGATCCTCGGTCAGATCTCGTGGTCGTTGGCAATGACTGCATCGCACATAAACGGCGCTTGTTGCGCTGCTCGACCCGCTACGAATCACCAACTGATACCGATGCCATCCGCAATGCGGGCAGGGCGTACCGTCCAACTCACGACGGATCGCCCCGATTCGTCCCGGATGTTTTTGTGTGCTCTGTGACCGCCGACCTACAGGTTTTTCCACGGCAGCCTCCTTTGTGATCGTCGACCGGGATCGGATCAAAGGCTCGCGCATTGCACAAGTCCAATACCCGGTTAGGATAGGGAGGCGGACGCGAGTGTGCTATTCCGAAGAGGTAGGTAGAGCTATACCGAGGCAGGATTTCTCATTCTTAACCGACGAGGCGAGAGGCGAAAAAGACAGGAGGGAGGAAGCCCGCGCCGCACGGCGGCGGGAGACCATCTGCCGGCGGATCCCGGTCAGTCTGCAACGGAAGCGGCGTAGTGCCGACTGGCAAGGCCATGAATGAGCTGGCTCAGCCTGGTTCGCTCGGCCGGTTGCATGACGAGGAATTCGACTCCGAAGGTTTGCCCTTTGACCCAACGAATCTTTACCCGGTCGACGTTGATCGGCACCGGCCGGTTCGGCACCACCAGCCGGAGAGCGAGCGGGCTGCCCGCCTGTACCGAGATGTCGCCATCAATCCGGCACCCTCCCAGCGACATGTCGAAAATGGTGCCTCGCCCTAGGAAGGCGTCTCCCAGGAAATGAACCAGATACTTGGTCTGAAAACGGCTGTAGTGCCGCGGAGCAAATACGGTGCTCATGGGTCACCTCCTGTCAGCGCAGTCCCGCGCATGATTCTACCGTGCTTTCTCACCTCTTCTGGACAACGCATCCTACCGGTTCGGCCTTGCAGAGTGCCATGCATCATTCGACCACAGGGCTGTACTTCCGAGGGGGAGAGTCTATTCAGACGCCTCGATGAACCTGGATACTGTGGGTAGTGTGGGACAGGATGCCTGGCTACGCCGTGGAGCAGGGGCGGAGACGGAAAGGTGTCTCCATGCAAAAAGGTGCCCCGACTCCGGTTATCGAGATCTCACCTGCCTGATTCCCGACGGTTCATGAAGAAACCGCCAAGATGCAGCACGAGACGGCCACGCGGAGCGGCGGGGAAGGAAGGCGGACTTGAAACAGTAGGTCGTCCGGGCGAACAGCGAGTCTGCCCGCTCGGATATGCGGATCCGGCAGCCCAAAATTGGCACACCGGCGCATCGGCGGTGCCAGTACCGGTGGTCATAAATGCTATGGGCTCAGCCGGCGGCTACAGGCCCGGCGGTGCCGGTGGGTGAGCAGATCCCCGGATTCGCGGACGATTACCAGTATTCGGCGATCGCGGTATCGGGCAAGCACAAGAGCGGGGAGAGACTGGATCCTGATTGTCGTGGCGCACCACCGACCCGAGCTAGTTCTGTTCGAAAAAGTACTTGAAGCTGATGTTTGGATAAATGGCTCCGATGTCGTCTTGTCCAGCGACGGTGAACATCACTCCGATGGCGCCGACCAGTTTGGCCCCCGATTCATAACGCGAAAAAGTGTATTCGAGGCTCGGCTGA
>JANRMO010000019.1:0-84160 GCA_040981105.1 Nitrospiraceae bacterium | reverse complement strand
GATGAGCCGCCGGTTCAACCGAAGGTTGGTTCAAGCAGAAACAACTCAATCACTGGCGGTGTGTCTCCGGCGGCAACAATGAAGAAGGGCTTCGCCCGATGAGCCGCCGGTTCAACCGAAGGTTGGTTCAAGCAGAAACAACTCAATCACTGGCGGTGTGTCTCCGGCGGCAACAATGAAGAAGGGCTTCGCCCGATGAGCCGCCGGTTCAACCGAAGGTTGGTTCAAGCAGAAACAACTCAATCACTGGCGGTGTGTCTCCGGCGGCAACAATGAAGAAGGGCTTCGCCCGATGAGCCGCCGGTTCAACCGAAGGTTGGTATGGAGGACAACTATGACACCCACTCGTCTATTCACAGCCGGCCTTCTGTTAGGCCTGCTCTCCGGCTGCGCGACACCCCCCGAAGTGAAACAGGCCTTGGTCGCAAAGGACCAGGCCTACCAAGAGAACGCACGGCTCATGGAGCAGTACCGGGAGCTGCTGGAGAACGTGAACCATCGGTTCGCATCCTGGCATCAACTGATCGAAACCCGACTGAAACTCAGCCTGGCCTTGAAGTGGGCCACCACCGATCCGTTTCCATCCGATGCGGCCGAGAAGCAACAACTCCGGGCGGAAACGGCCGCACAGGAGTTGGGACCTGAGGTCGTCAAGCTTGTAAACAACGTACGATTGGCGGACTTGCCGGCGCGGTCCGGTCCGAACAATCAGCCGATCTTCACGAAAGGCACGGGCACGATGAGCGGTCTTGTGCAGGCCTTACCCGGCTTGGTTGCCTTGATCGACGCCTCGGTCGAAAAGAGTTACCAGGCCCTAGTGCGCCCCCTCGACACCGGTGCCTATGACGATTACCGGACCAACATCGCGGCGCTCCGCCGCATCAACGCCACGGTGAAGGAATACTTGGACATTGATGTCACCGTGAAGCCTGACGACATCCGACAACTGGCCGAAGCCATCAAGGCGGCCCGTTGAGTAGGCCGATCACGAGAAGGGAGACTGCCATGCCGACACGATCCGCCACCCTCATCATGGCTCTTTCGCTCTTGGCCCTGGCCACCGGCTGCTCGGCCATTCGCAGCGAAGCCGTCCGCGACCTGATTCAGAAAGAGGGCTCGACGATCGATCGAGCTCAAACCAACATCAATCTATTCGAAAAGCAGACGGACGAGCGGATTGGATATCTCAAGCAAGCGCTCGAGGAGCTCAACGCCGCGGGAAAGGAACTCCAAAAGGTGGAAGCGGTTCACCATGTCGTGTTTTCTTCCTATCAGAATATCGAGCAGAAGCACGGGCAAGACGCCCATTCGGCCGCCTACCTGCTCGGCGCGCTCTATCTCGCTCAGTACGAGGGGCTGCAGAAGCGGGTGAACGACCAGTTCCACGAGGACTTTTGTGCCCTGCAGCAAGTGGCGGCCCAGCTCGGCGACTCCTGGAAATCCTTGGGGACCCTACACCAACAGCTCCGTCGCTATGCCGAGCAATCGGTGTTCGCCTCCGTGGATCCACAGTTCGTCGCCGCGTTGGCGGAACAGGCGCCCGGTTCGTCCGATCAGATCGCCAGAGTACTGCAAACCTCCCGCAGCGTGAACGACGCCCTGGACGAAGCGCTGAACTTCTCATTCCTGCGCGGGCGGACACTCGAATCCACCCGCTCCCTGACGATGGACTTGGTCGAATTGCTGGAGCGGATGAAGAAAGATTGAGGACAAGACGATTCACTGGCGGCGTGTCTCCGGCGGCGTCAATCAAGAAGGGCTGCGCCCGATGAGCCGCCGGTTCAACCGAAGGTTGGCTTCATAACAAGAGAAGAGAATCACTGGCGGCGTTTCTCCGGCGGCGTTAATCAAGAAGGGCTGCGCCCGATGAGCCGCCGGTTCAACCGAAGGTTGGTATGGAGGGATGGCCATGAGCATTACCCGCTCGCTCGAAGGTGTGGTCAACTTTATGAGAGGCAACGACAAACTGATCAAGGACGTGGCGGAGGCCGGCGAAGGCTCCTTTAGCGAGCTACAGAAACTCGCCAATCGTTTAGAGGTGTCACGCACCGATACCGAGGATCTAGTCAAGAACCTGGGTCAGACCAAGTTTGCCGTGGAAAAGGACCAGGACATCCGGGCAACCCAGGAGAAGATCCTGCAAGAAATCGGAGAGAATGGGAAGAAGATCATGCTGTTCAGCGACGAGCCCGAACTCGTGGGTATCTTTCACGCCCACCGAGCCAAGCTCTACCAAGCCCTGGCAAACACCTACGATGCGACCGTACAGAGGGTGATCTCTTTCAACCCGACCGACGTGGAGGAGATCAAACGATTGCTGGAACGGGCCGTGCTTGACGCAGGCTCGAAGAAACGCAAGGCGGCCATACTGGACGGTGCGATCGCCCTGACGAAGGTCGCGCTAAAAGTGGGGCTGAAGGTGGCCGCCGCCTAGGGAGGCTGTTGGAAAAGCTCGCCAGCGTTGTTCTCGCATCGCTCTAGGCCTCAACGCACCGAGAAAAGTGCGTCTCGACCCTTCGCTCGCTGCGGCCTCGCCGTGGAAAGGTGCGTCTTGGCGCGCTGGGGTTGGGCGGGTGAGACGATGGCCTTCTTGAACATCCTGCTGGCACTTCAAGTCGTTAATCGAACGGGAGCTGTGACGCCAGGAGGAGAGATCACGCGACATCTGCCCTCCGAGACTTTTTCGCCGCATGGACACGTGATTACTGCACGCGGATGACAGGTCCGACAGCCAGCCAGGCGGTGGGACCCATCGCCGCCGGATGGGCGAGATGCGCCACATACCAGAACAGGATATCCTGCTCCTGAACCCCTTCGTGATCCTGATCATAAGCAAGATCTCCCCTTGCACCAAACATCCAGGGTAGATCTTCGTCCGCACGGGCTCTCCTGATCGATACATCCCGATCCGAAAACTCATCCCGCGCGCCGTCATCCTTGATCGGTTCATAGCCGTATCCGGGCATCACCCAGACGCCCTTTCCGGTCGGATAATCCCGCACGAACCAGACACGGTTGGTCGCACCCTGTTTGAACGTGTTCAGTTCATTCGTATACTTGTGCCAGCCCGGCCCCCAGCCTTCATCCGGCGCCCCGTCGTCGCGAACAAAGACCTGGTCCAGCCCCCGGCCGGCCACATCAAAATCGAGACGCCAATAGGGATGGTGCACATGATTGGTGACGCAGGACAGGCCTCGACTCTGCACAATCGGATGAATCTCGCCGTCTGCCGAGACGTACCACGCTTGATAGATATGATACTCGCCGATCCGCGCATAGATCCCCAGTTCCAGCCACTTGAGGCCATCGATGGTATGTTCCCTCGCACAGACCTTCTTGCCATCGCAAGCGGCAATGGGGATGCTGTTGGTCCAAGAGAGCCGGTCCTGGAACGGTCCGCAACGGCCGGTTTCCTCGCGCGACCCGAACCAGGAAAACGGATTCCACCAGACGCGCTCCTTGTCGTATTTGACGCGCAGGACCGGCATGCTGGCCTTGCCGAGAACGAGATCGCCCCGATAGGCGACATGGCGCAGTGCCAACCCCGTCGTACCGCTGACCTCCCAGTCGAGCGCCCACGACTCCCAGTCCAGATGTCCGCTTGACGGTTCCGCCGAGACCTGAGCCCCCGGCAGCAACGATACCCCAAGCACCATGGCGACCATGACGCCGATCATTATTCGATTCATGGGTTCACCTTAATTCGATGGTTCTTCGCGGGCACTGAGGACCTTGCGGGCGCTCAGATCGACGAGCGCCCCATAAAGCGGCCGCCCCTCCCGCCCTTTGGAAAAGGTGACCCAGATCACGCGATGGCCTTGCCCGGCATCATCCCACAACCACCCGCGCGCGGGCTGGGTCAGGAGACCATGCCCGTCTAATCCGTCCACCTTGCCCGCCAACCGTCGATCTTGCTTCGCCAGGGAAACGGCCTCCGCCACCTCCTCTTCGGTTTCAGACGGCTGATAGCCGGGCTGCGGCGTGACGGCAATGACTCGATCCTCCCGCAGCAACACCTCGACGCTCGTATTTGTCGAATAGCTGTAAAAAAGCAGCCGGCTCGGGCGGCTGGGCGCGGGACAACATCCGGCTATCGATGATTTCGGCCCGACCGTGTCGGTCTCGATCAATCTGAACCGGTCGCCCAGCGCCGCCTGCACCCGTGG
The DNA here is from genome assembly GCA_040981105.1 of Nitrospiraceae bacterium. Taxonomy (GTDB): domain Bacteria; phylum Nitrospirota; class Nitrospiria; order Nitrospirales; family Nitrospiraceae; genus Nitrospira_G. The sequence continues at coordinate 79,994 of JANRMO010000019.1, read as the reverse complement.
ATCGGCCAGCGCCGCAGCCTGAAGACGAGCGATGACCGCTCCGTCGGACGCCGCGCCAGCGCTTGACGTGACAACCATCGAGGCGCCAGGTTGGCCGCTCCCACGCGGCCTCATCAGCTCTCCATTGCCGGCATCGTCGAACTGAAGCCGATGCACCGGTGGAACGACGGTGGGCAACGGAGTTTTCTCGACCGCTGTCTCGGGGTCGTCCGGCCCGAAGGGTCCTCGAGACGGCCCGCTTGAACATCCTCCTGTACAAACCAAGAGCAGCGTGGGTATAATTACCTTCGCATTTCTTAGCCTCATCATCGTTCGTCCCCGTCGTTATTGATCGTGCCGGTGGCGCGTCAGAGACCGGTCTCGCAGCTTAGGGATTTATTACGCAAGAGTCAAACTCGACTCCATCCGCGCCCTAAGGAATAGGACCATTTTCTTTCGTCGGCCACCGCCTTCTTTCCCTACGTGATCGCCTGCGAAGATGGTACAGTGGCGTCACCGCGGGGGAAACCGCTGATCGAGGTCCGTCACTACGGTCCTGCAAACGAAGGAGCGATTGCGCAATGCCTTCCGTCTTGATCGTCGATGATATGGAGCCGCTTCGAGGATTGATCCGGTTCTCACTGGAACGGGAAGGATTCCAGGTCTACGAGGCCTCGACCGGACGGGAGGCGATCGAGCGTTACCGGACCGAGGCGGTTGACGTCGTCCTGCTCGATCTGTCCATGCCGGAGTGGGACGGGCCGACGACACTCCGGCGGTTCAAGCATGAGTTCCCGCAGATTCGCGCCCGTTTTATCCTCCTCTCGGGCGACCCCGGTCGCGCAGCTCCGGAGTACGCCCCTCACCTGAACGGCGCTAGCGGATTTCATCGCACGATTGCGAAGCCATTCGAGCTCCAGACATTCGTCGAGGTGGTACGGCAGGAGTATGCCGCTAAGGCGATGGAAGACGGGCACGGCATCTGCCAGCCGACATCCAGTTCCATCCTCGAATCGTTCGGGACGTCCCTTTCCAACTGATTCGGAGTGTCCGTCCAGGTCCGCCTTTGCGACAGGAGCAGCCGCCATGGATCGGACAGATTGCTGGAGACCAACCTCCCTGCCGACCTTGACCGTGGCATCCTGTATAGTCCACCCTCTCCCTGTTACCGAACCGGCGCCGGGGCGCTCATGATGGCGCCCCACGCGTCCATCGCAAGGGAGTCGGCCATGACCCCTTCCCAGTCAGTGGAGGATCCGCTCGCCGTCGAAGTCCACCGGCTCCGCAACCGCATCGCTGAGTTGGAAGAACGGCTTTCGCAACCCTCTCCCTCCGACGTCCGGGATCGGTACCGTGCACTGTTCATCCAATCGATCGATCCGATGGTCGTGCTGGACGACCACGACCGGTATCTGGAACAGAATCCAGCCCATGCCGCCCTCCTCGGATATTCCGATGAGGATCTGTCCGGCCGCACGCCTGCCCTCTTATTGGGCCAACCGGCCTTCGCCGCCGTGGTCCGGCGTCTCGCGCATACCCATCAGTTCCGTGGCGAAATCGTGGCGCGGACCAAGCGCGGACGCACGATTTCTCTCGACGTCTCGATGTTCGCCCTCGTCGATCGGAGCGGAGCCCGAGCCGGCGCGATCGGCGTTTTCCGCGATCTCACCGATCGACGGAAGGAGCAGGACGACCAGCACCGCTTCGCCCATCGGCTTATGGAGATCGCGCCGGACCTTGTTTCGATCGTCGGGTCGGACTATCACTACAGGCGGGTGAACCCCATGTATCTGCTGGCACATGGGATGCCGGAGGAACGAGTACTCGGCGCTCACGTTGCCGACGTCCTAGGTCAAGATACGTTTACGAGTCTGGTCAAACCTCACCTCGACCGATGCTTCAAGGGAGAAGAAGTCGCCTATGACGCCTGGTTCGCCTTCCCGTCGATTGGCCGGAAATATATGGCGGTGCGCTATTCTCCGCTTCGAGCCCCGGATGGAACCGTCGAGGCGATCGCCGTCATCTCCCGTGATATCACGGCAGCCGCAATCGCGGAGGAGGAACTGCGCCGCACGAACCGTGAACTCGAAGCCAGAGTGACCGAGCGTACCAGGCGACTGGAGGCCGCCAACGATGCCCTTCGTCTCAGCGAAGAGCAACTTCGGACTCTGTACGAGGACATGCCGTCGATGTATTTCACCGTGGACCAATCCGGGTCCGTTCTCTCGGTCAATCGATTCGGAGCCCACCAACTGGGATTCGAGCCGCAGGAGCTGATCGGCCGTTCCGTCCTCCAGGTATTTCCCGAGGACCAACAGGGACCCGCAGAAGAGGCGCTCGCCCGGGCGTTTCGAGCTCCGCACGAGATCCATCACTGGAAGCTCAGGAAGGTCAGGAAAGATCGCAGGGAACTCTGGGTCGAAGAAACGGTGCGCGTCATCAAGGATGCCGCCGGTACTCCCGTCGCGCTCATCGACTGCAGGGACGTGACTGAATTCGAACAGGCAGAGGCGGAACGGCGGCGCGCCGAGGATCAATTGCGGAACACGACCGACCAACTCGAAACGTTGGTCCGTCTCTCTCCGCTGGCCATCGTGAGCCTGGATGAGCAGGGCCGGGTCGTCCGATGGAATCCGGCGGCGGAACGGATATTCGGATGGTCGGAGCCGGAGGTGCTGGGACGCGAGCTTCCGTATGTGCCTTCCGGCATGGAACATGAGGCCGATGCCCTATGGGAGAAGGGTCTCGCGGGACTCGTCCAACCGGGCATCGAACTACGGCGGCAACGCAAGGACGGACGCCTGATCGACATCAGCCTGTGGCCCGCCGTCTCCCGGGATCAGAACGGCCGGATCACGAGCATTTTCGGCATCCTCGAAGATATTACGTCGCGCAAAGAGGCGGAAGCCTCGCTTCGCAAGCAACGGGCCTTTCTCCGCCAGGTCATCGATCTGAGTCCCAATTTTGTCCTGGCCAAGGATCGGGACGGCCGGTTTACCTTGGCCAACCAAGCGGTAGCCGACGCCTATGGGACCTCCGTCGAATCGTTGGTGGGCCGAACGGACGAGGACTTCACCCTCAACCGATCGGAGCTGGCGCACATCCGAGACATGGATCTGCGCGTCTTCGACACCGGAACGGAGATCTTCATCCGAGACCAGCCGCTCACCGACGCGACCGGGAAAGTCCGCTGGCTGCAGACCGTGAAACTGCCGCTCCTCAACGAACACGGGGTGGCCGATCAAGTGCTCGTCATCGCGACCGACATCACCGAGCGCCGGGCCGGCGAGCAGGCGCTCCGCCGGAGCGAAGAAAATCTACGTCTCGCGTTAGAGGACCGCGAACGCCTCAGCCAGGATCTGCACGATGGGATCCTGCAATCTCTCTACGGCGTCGGCCTGGGACTCGATACGGCCGGCCGACTCCTGGAGGTCGCTCCGCGCAGGGCCAAGCGGGAGTTCGTGAATTCGATCGCGCAACTCAACCGCACGATCGAAGAAGTGCGCGGATTCATCACCGGATTACACTTCGATTCGCTGGAAGACGGTCGATTCAAGGAGGCGCTCAAGTCCATGGTCGCCGTGTATGGCAGTTCCCGCCAGACCCAATTTACCGTGCACGTGTCTCCCCGGGCGGTCGCGCCGCTCACGCAACAGCAACGCCTCCATCTGTTGAACCTGGCTCGCGAAGCGGTCAGTAATTCCATCCGGCACGGACGTGCCCGCGAGGTGCGCATCGGCCTCCGCCGGCATCGCAGCGGAGTCCGGCTCGAAATCCGGGACAACGGCTCGGGCTTCGATCCGGCTACGGCCAAGACCTCCGGCTTCGGCCTGAAGAATATGACAGCGCGCGCATCGACAATGGGCGGTCGCATGCTCGTGCGGTCGCGCGTCGGAAGCGGGACCAGGGTCGTGATCGAACTCCCGCAGAGAGGTTCACATGAATAAGGGCAAACCGCGCGCCATCTCCGTCCTCGTCGTCGATGATCACGAGGTCGTCCTGGCCGGGATTCGGAGCGTGCTCCAACTGGCCTCGGATATCCGCGTCGCCGGGACATCGGATACCGCAGCCGGCGGGTTGGCTGAAGCCGCCCGCGTGCAGCCCGATGTCGTCCTCCTGGACATCCGCCTGCCCGATCGCAGCGGCATCGACGTCTGCCGGGATATCCTGTCGGCCTGCCCCCAGACGCGCGTGCTGTTCCTCACGAGCTATGCGGACGAAGACACGGTGCGCGCCGCCGTCCTGGCCGGCGCGCACGGCTATGTACTCAAGGACATCCGGACCACTGCGCTGGTCGAGACCATCCGATCCGTCGCCTCAGGAGAATCCCTGCTCGATCCCACGGTGGCCAAGCGAACCCTCTCGTGGTTGCGGAATCGCGCCGTCAAACAGGCGACCTCCAACCTTCGGCGCCTGTCTCCTCAGGAAGAACGTATTCTCCCGCTCGTGGCTCAAGGCAAGACCAACAAGGAGATCGCGGTCGCGATGACCTTGAGCGAGAAGACCGTCAAGAACTATCTCGCGAACATGTACGACAAGCTCGGTATTACACGGCGCTCGCAGGCAGCGGCCCTCTATGTGGAGCAGGGCCGCACCGAGTTCGGTCCATGCCTCGAGTGACACGGTCTGCACGGTAATGGCGCACACGTTGGCTCAGAAATGCGCATTGACAGAGCCCGGCGAGATGGCTACGATACGCCCCGTTTATCGATCGTGCGTCTGTCTCGCGCGAAGCCAAGGCTCCCGCCGCCCCGTTGATTTCCACATTGATCCATCCATCATTCGTGAGGCGTTTGGTTGACTGACTCGCACCACGACCACGGACACCCGGTACAATCCCACATGCGCGCCGCCGACGTGCCGCGAATCGAGCAGGCACTGGAGACGGTCATCTTTGCGAGCCGCTGGATTCAGGCTCCGCTGTATGCCGGGCTGATCCTTGCGGAATTGCTCTATGCCTACAAGTTTTTGATCGAACTCTGGGAAATGGTGACTCATATCGGAGCCATCTCCGAGACCGTCTTCATGCTGGGCGTGCTGTCCCTGATCGACATTACGATGGTCGCCAATCTGCTGACCATGGTCGTGATCGGCGGCTATGCGACCTTCGTCAGCAAGCTGGATCTCGAAGACCACCCGGACCGTCCGGATTGGCTCAGCCACGTCGATCCGGGCACGATCAAAGTCAAGCTGGCCGCGTCGTTGATCGGCATTTCGAGCATCCACCTGCTGAAAGCCTTCGTCAATGTGAGCAACGTGCCGCCGGAACATATTCAATGGCAGATCTTCATTCACATGACGTTTCTTGGCTCGGCCATTCTGCTGGCGTGGACCGACAAGCTCATGCAACGGGACCGCAAGCACGGGACCTGATCGGCCCCTGCCGAGCGGAGTCTGCAGCCGCCCATGGGCGAACGCGTCGCCTATCGATCGTTCCGGTCCGCCGGTTAATGCCGCGTGTCGCTCCGATTAGACAGTCGTCATGTCCCCATCCCCGATCACGCTTCCACCGGCTGCCCAACGGCGGACGAGCGCACTCCGCGGTCCCTGCCGCCCATGAGGACTTGCCATGACCTCTCTCACATCTGAGCCTCGGCCGGCAGCCGGCTCCGTTCTCCCTGAGTCCAACCGTCCACCTACCTCCCGCGACCGCCAGGATACGATTCAGGGGGAAGAGGTCCGGTTGTTGTTCGCCAACAACTCGCTCGTCCTGATGGCTTCGTCGTTGAATGCCTTGATCCTCGTCTGGGTGCAGCGCCATGTCGTCGCTCCGCACATCCTGGTGTCCTGGGTGGGCTACATGTTGATCGTGATCCTCGCACGGACGGCGCTCGGCGTTGCCTTCCGACGTCATTCGGAATTCGATCAAGATGTCCACCGGTGGAAGCGATGGTTTCTGGTCGGCACGTTCCTGACCGGCCTGGGTTGGGGCGCAACCGGAATCTGGCTGGCTCCGACTGAACAGCCGCTCCACCAAATGTTCGCCATTTTTGTGCTGGCAGGCATGTCGGCTGGAGCGGTCATGGCCTTGTCGGCCCGCCAAGAGGCCTTTTTCATCTTTGCGCTCCCGACCCTCGTTCCCATGATCGTGGTGTTACTTCAGCAAGGGACGCCCATCTCCCTTGCCATGGCCTCGATGGGAGGCCTCTTTCTAATTGTGGCGTCAACGATCGCCATCCGCCTGTCGCGCACGATTGCCGCCTCGATCGAATTGCGCTACGACAACAACTTGCTGATCGCCGACTTGACCAAACAGGTGGCCCAACGTCGCCAGGCGGAAGCCGCCCTGCGGGGTGCGCATGATGATCTAGAGGCCCGCGTCCGCGAACGGACCGCCGAATTGGCCCAGGCCAATGAGGCGTTGCGCGCCGAGGTGCTGGAACGCCAGAAGATCGCGCTGGCGCTTCAGGAAAGCATCGAGCGGTTCAACCGGGCGGTGCTCGGATCGCGGGAAGGCATCTGGGATGCCCGCTGGACCTCGGATGATTGGTTTCGCGCGGACCAACCGGTCTATTATTCGCCGCGGTTCGCTGAACTCTTAGGCTATGCCAAGGAAAGGTTCCCCGGGGTCATGGACAGTTGGATGTCTCGTATCCATCCGGACGATACGGACCGCGTGTTCGTCGCCCTCCGGCGCCATCTGGAGGACCACACGCGCTTTGACATTGAGTTTCGCATGTTCACGAAGAACGAGGGCTGCCGATGGTTCGCGGCACGAGGTCAGGCAATTTGGGACGAATCGGGAAGACCCGTCCACATGTCCGGCTCCCTGCTCGACGTGACGGAGCGCAAGGCGCTCGAAGAGCAACTGTTGCAGGCCCAAAAGCTGGAGGCCGTGGGCCGGCTGGCGGCGGGCGTGGCGCACGATTTCAACAACCTGCTCACGCCGATCCTCGGCTATGCGGAGGTGCTGCTGACCAAGGCGCCGCCCGACAGCCTCGAAGCCAAGCGCCTCCTGAATATCAGGTGCGCGGCCCTGCACGGCGCCACGCTCGTCCGCCAGCTCCTGGCCTTCGGCCGCAAACAGCCGGTCTCCCCGACCGTGTTGGATCTCAACCGGCAGATTCGCGAGAGCGAGGACCTTCTCAGGCGGACGCTGAGGGAGGATATCGAGCTGTTGCTCGACCTCACGCCCGACCTCAAGCCTGTCAAGCTCGACCCGACTCAGTTGCAGCAAGTCATCCTCAATCTGGCGGCCAATGCCCGCGACGCCATGCCGGACGGCGGCTGTCTGACCTTTGCGACGGCGAGCTTGCTGCTGAACGAAGGCCAGGCTGAGCTGCCGCCAGGGCACTATATCTGCCTCACCGTCACCGATACCGGATCCGGCATGGGTCCCGAGGTCCTGCAACGCGCCTTCGAACCGTTCTTCACGACTAAGGAAGTGGGGCATGGTTCGGGTTTGGGCTTATCCGTGGTCGAAGGGATCGTGTCGCAGGCCGGGGGCATGATCAGCGTCACCAGCCAAGTGAACATCGGGACCTCGTTCCATATCCTGCTTCCCGAAGCCCACTCGCCGACCCAAGTCCCGATCGACTTTCACGCGCATCCGGATTCGTTCACCGGCACCATCCTGCTCGCAGAAGACGATTTGGTGGTGCGGGAGTATACCGCTACGCTGTTGCAGGAATTCGGCTACCAGGTGCTGATCGCCCGCCACGGACAGGAGGCCTTGGCAGCCGCCCAACAGCATGGCGGGGAGATCCATGCAGTCATGACGGACGTCGTCATGCCCGGCATGAGCGGCCCCGAACTGGCCCGCCGTCTGCTCAAGGTTCGCCCGATGGTGAGGATCCTCTACGTCTCCGGCTATCAGGAAGACCGGTTGATCCGCCACAACCCCGCAACCCCGGTTGGATTGATTCTCGCAAAACCGTTCACTCGTCAGGAACTCACCGAAAAACTGCGTGAACTGTTCGCCGGCGCCTCCTCGCACTTCAAGGACTCAACGCCGAGTTAGCCCGCGTTATTCATGGACGAATCTCGGAATCACTCTCCACAGCAACACATCAGTTCTAGGAGGACGGGCCCGATATCCCGGGCGGGCCAGTCGGCGCCCGGCCAGGTGCTCCTTGCCTGGTTCACATTGTGGCTCGTGATGGGAACCCCTCAAACCGCCGACGCCCTCAACGGCATGAACCTCACGACCTCGGGAGGCTGGTCCTCCGCCCTGGCCGGCGCCGACACCGCCATCGCCCTCGACTACACCACGATGAATACCAACCCGGCAGGCATGAGTCGAATCAATGAATGGACGGCGGGCCTGTCGTTCGCGATGATCAAACCGAATACCCAGTTTCAAAACGTAGCGAATAACGTCGAGGGCAGCGACGATGCCCTGCTCTATACGAACTTCGGGTTCGTCAAGACTCTCTCCGGCACGCCGGTGACGCTCGGGCTCGGATTCTTCACGGTGGGCGGAATCGCCACGGACTATCGAGGCCTGCGCACGCCGTTCGCGGTGAACGATCGAACGAGCAGCCAACTGCGCCATTACAAACTGGCGCCGTCCATTTCAATCCAACTGACGAAGGACCTGTCGATCGGTGCCTCGCTCGGCCTCTCGTACGCCGATGTCGCACTGACCGTGTTGCCGAATACCCCGACCGGATTTGCCATCGAAGGGTCCTGCACGCACCACAGCGGCCTGGCGCCCCCCGGCGGCACTTGCGGCTATGCCCTGGGCATCACGCCCAAGTTCGGGATCATGTACCAGGTGACCGACCGGATGACCCTCGGCCTGGCCTATACGATGGGCACGAATCTTCCGTTTCGCAGCGGGCGTGGGACGCAGAACCTGGGGCCGCTCGGAACCGCCACTTTCGATGTGAACGCCAGCGGGATGAAATGGGCGGACGATCTCGCCGTGGGGCTATCGTACCGTCCCACCGATGCATGGCTATTGGCATTCAAATTTCAATGGATCAATTGGGACGGCGCCCTCAACAATGTGGTCATCGACTTCACGAACGGGAGTAATCCCTTGGTGCCGACCAGTCGGGTGGTCGTGCCGTTCAATTGGCGCGACCAGTACGTCACCGCCATCGGTACCGCCTACGAGGTCACCTCCGCCGCGACCTTCCACGGCGGGTACAATTACGGCAACAACCCGACCCGCTCGACGACGCTGGACCCGACCACCGCCAACATCACCGAACATCATTTCATGGGCGGCCTGTTGTATCGGTTCACGCCATCGCTCTGGTTCGATTCGAATTTCACCTACGTCCTGACCAACTCGGCAACCTACGACAGCGCCATCTACGGGCCAAATACGACCAGCCGCGTCGGTGGGTATGAGTTGATGTTTACGCTTGGATATTGGCCTAAACGATGAACGAAACCACACGACCGCTTCCTTCGAGATTCGCTCATTCCACGGAGGGAACCGACCTCCCGTTCCCGCCTGACCTCGGGAAAACGCACAGGGTTCGGGCTGAGATCTCTCCAGGATATCGGCAGTTGCAATTGTCCTGGGTTTCTTGCTATAAGGCTGCGCCCCCCAAGTTTCGCCCTTAACCCGGACAAAGCCAGGTAGCCATGACACAATCGGTATTTCGCCTCCTTCCTCTCTTCGCGTTTGGTCTGATCGGCTGTACCAGCGTGCAATACAACCAGACAGACTGCGGCACACTCCCCAGCGACACCTTTTGGTCCGGGAACGTCGCACTCCAATGTCAGGAATATCGCAGACTCCAAGCGGAGACGGCCTATCGGAATGAGGTGGCCAAGCTCATGCAGAATTATCGCGAGTGCCTGCAGAAGTACGAAGGCGCATCGGCCGAAGCCAAAGAACGGTGTTCGCTCTACACACAAGCCTTCCGCGATCCCGCCGCGACGGCGAGACCTTCGAGATAGCGCCGGGTTTCGTCATCACGCCGAGCCCAATCACTCGTTCCATCCAGCAATGGCCCCGTGGCGGGCTCGGTTTCCGGTCTCGCCGACCATCTGCAAGACTGATTGTCCGCGGAAAGGGCCTACGTGGAAGCTTGTGACCATGGTGCCCCGGAGGACCTTCGCCTGACTGCTTGCGCCTCCGTAACCAGGGTGATCGCCTGCCTCATGTTGGCCGGTTGTGCTACCGGCTGCGTAGCCGCCTTTGATCCGACTCCCGCCAGAGAACCATCGAGCATGGGCGGACCGGCTTCTTCGTTCCAGGACCAGAGCACCCGGAAGCCGGCCTCGACGAACCTTGCCGTTGCGGATACGGAGGAAACCGGGGGCGAGACCCGCGAGACGGCTGCCCTGGACAGCGAGTCGAAATACGAGTCGCTGATCGAACCGACGTCGCTCGCAATGGGCAGTCACGGGGACACAGCCTCGTGCGGAGCATCGTTTCCCTCCGCATCGCACTCCAGCGGCACCCGTCCCTGCGAGGCATCTGGCATCACACTCCCTATAGAACGTCCATTCATGCATGACGTGCGACTGCGCCCGCCCCTTCGACAAACGTGGTTCCATCATGCGCGTCTGGTGCCGCTCGGAGACCTCGGCCAACTCGAACTGCCGGACGGCTCGATCCTCGCGCATCGCGAGCGCGCGTCGTCTCGTCCCTTGCGGAACGCCTATGGCGGGTTTCGGGATCAGCCGCTGCTCCATCGTGACAGCTCCCGCGATCCCTTCACAGACTCCACCTTACCGGAGGTCGGGCCTCCGCCGCCGCATCACGCGACAAAAACCGTGGCGGGTCTCTTAGGAGGAGTGTTTCTCGGCTTTGCGGCCTACGCCTTCTTGCCCTCCTCCTTCACCGGAGCCACGAAGGAGGGCGCCTATGAGGAGGCGTGGGAGCATTTCCAAAACGCGTGGACGAAACCGCCGGTCATCGACAAGGATCGCGCGATCGTCAATTACGTCGGGCACCCTTATTTCGGGATGAGTTTCTATCTCACTCAAAGGAACTTCGGAGAGAGCCCGCTCCGGTCGTTTCTCTTCTCGGTTGCCATGTCGACGGCCTTCGAATACCTCGTTGAAAGTTGGGCGGAGCGGCCCAGCATTCAAGACTTGATCGTGACCCCGATCGTGGGTTCGATTTTTGGAGAATTGGCCTTCAGAGCCACATTGGCCATGCGAAAGAACGGATTCACCACGGCCGAAAAAATTGCCGTCACCGTCCTTAATCCGCTTTATGTCCTCCAGAACGGATACCGGTAGCAGACCGCGGAACAACGCGATTGGTGCGCTTCGACAGGTCTCAGCACGAACGCAGAAATATCGTGTTTTCATGAACGGAGTGTTTTCTCGCACCCTGCCAGAGGAACGGCCTTCCACACCGTCTCTCGGCAACGAACAAGTCTGGGCTACCGATAGGCCGGGAGGAGATTCTCCGCCGAATCTCGCCAGTACGGCAGCCAGGCCAGCGCCACCAGTTTCACGGAGATATTGGTCTTGGTTGGACGGAGAGGAACGGATTCGAGCGGTTCCGTCTGCGGATCGACGCCGGCCAGGTTGTCCGCTTCGACCTTGAACTGGGCCTCAAGGTCGGCCAGGTGCTGGTGCAGCGCCGCCACGTTGTCCTGCGCCATCCCGACATCTTTCATGTCCTTCATCGTCCGGCCGGCCTTGCCGAGGGCCGTGGTCGCTTTCCCGATCGTGGTCGAGGAGATGGTCTTTCGGCCCATGAACGCACCGAGTATCGTCGCGCCGACCGACAGGGCCGTTTGGAGCCCCGTCTGCTTCGCCTGTTCCTTTTCCCGCTCCACGGCCTGCTCCGCCCGCCGGATGCGATCTTGCAGGGTCGCGATCTTCGATGCATATTTTTGGCGCAGCTTCTCAACGGCCGCATCACGGCGCTCGCGCGCAACCTGTTGCAGCCGCACCCTGAAGTCTCGTTCGGTCTCATGCGGTTGGGAGACTTCGGACAGGCTCGGGCTCCGATAGAGATCGAGCTTGGCGGTTCGGAACAGCCAGTTCGCATAGGTTTTCTTCCATCCGTCGTAACTTTTCGCACGGCCTGCCTCTGAAGCGACCTCCTCAAATCGCGCCTCGGAGTTCGGCGCTTGTTCAAGGTCGTCTCGTACGACAGCGACGACCGAACTCCGCTCCCAGTCGATCATCGTTGCGGCGCGATCGACAGGCATCACATGAGCCTCGTCGCGGACGGATTCGAGTCCCTTCCTGGCATCGACAAATCGGATCTGTGAGAGACCCAAGACCATCGGGCGATAGACGAGGCTGCTGCCGTCCGGTTGAGTCCCGCGCACCGGGACGAAATATTGGGGGACTTCGGGAGGGAGAGCGGGGCGCGAAGCCGTCATTCTTAAATCGTCATTCGTCATTCGTAACGAACCGGATTCCTCCTTTCCGCCCGTTTGACGTTTGACGCTTGACGCTTGACCTCTCACCGGGTCCATCAAGGATTTGATCTGGGCCCGCGTCAACGGCCCGCGGAGATAGGACAGGGCCCATCGAGTCTCGAAGATCACCGGTTCATCCTCATGCACGTTATTCATGAGAAAGATCCGATTGCCCAACCCGGCCAACGTTTCTTCCATCCGTTTGCGATCGAAGCGCTGACCCGTGCCTGCCGACGCTCCTTCGAGCCCTTCGAGCACCCGCGCCTTGTCCCGCTCGGTCTGGAGCCGACCGATGAACCAGGTTCCGGTATTGGCCAGTCCCTTGTAATCCAGATCCACGGGGTTCTGGGTCGCCAAGACCACGCCGACACCGAAGGCTCTGGCCTGTTTCAGCAGCGTCAGCAACGGACCTTTGGATGGGGGATTGGCCACCGGCGGGAAGTACCCGAAAATCTCGTCCATATAGATCAGGGCACGCAAGGTCGTCGTGCCGGACTGGGCTCGGACCCAGCCGAGCGCTTGATTCAGGAGGAGCGACACGAAGAACATCCGCTCGGCCTCGCTCAAGTGCGCGATCGACATGATGGCCATTCGCGGTTTGCCCTCCGGCGTATACAGGAGTGATTGCATGTCCAGCGCCTCTCCTTCCAGCCAGGAAGCAAAGCCGGGCGCCGCCAGCAAATTGTTCAGTTGCATGGCCAGCGCGAAGCGCTCCTTGGAGGGATAGAACGATTCCAGATCCATCACGCCGACTTTCGAGACCGGCGGTGTCTGGATCTGCTGAATCAAGGCCGCAAGGTCCAGATTCTGTCCGTCCCGCCAGGCCACATCGAAAATAGTGGACAGCAAGATGTGCTCGCGGCTCTTGATGGGATCGGCCTCGATGCCCAGCAATCCCAGGATGCTGGTGGCGGTGGTGCCGATGCGTTCTCGGAGGAATTCGGCATCCGCGCGAAGACCCGCATCCGGTGCCGCAAACGACTTGAGGATCGAGACCGGCAGGCCGGCATTGCTGCCGGGCGTGTAGATCGCAAACTCCGCCGACTCCCGTAACCGGACAATCCGTTGGCCATCCTGTCCCCACTGCGCCAATCCGTTCTTCCAAATCTCCGCCTGTTTGGCTGCATAGTCGGTCGGCGAAAGCCCTTTTTGACGTGCCTCGTCTTCGTTGATCCAGGGAGCAAAGTCCTCTCCCCGAAGCTGGGGGAAGGTCAGGAGCAGGTTGCCGAGATCGCCCTTCGGATCGATGATGAGGGCCGGAATCCCGTCGATCGCCGCCTCTTCGAGCAACGCGAGGCAGAGCCCGGTTTTGCCGCTCCCGGTCATGCCGACGCAGACGGCGTGGGTGACCAGGTCCTTAGAATCGTAGAGAAGCCATCCGGGCTGAGCCTTCTTGGCGGCCAGATCGTAGGGCCTACCCAGATAGAAGACGCCGAGCTTCTCGAAATCCTGCGCGGTCGGCGAGGGCGACGGGGAGGGCGCCTCGGTTCCGGGCACGCCAGTTTTCGCCATCCCGCTCTTCTTGATCCTTGGCATAGAGACCTCCGTCTGAGGGATCGGGCGCCCCATTTTATGGAGCCAGGTGAGAACGATCAAGCCGCGTGTTTCTTCGATGAGATCGGAATCGCCACAGCACGAGGCACGACTATAGGGGAGTGCCGGCGACCCGAAACCGATCGGCCAATGAATGGTCTAGCGAGGAGGAAGGTTCGAAGCGAGTTTGGCGATGAGCGAGGTGTCGTAGGGCAGCACGCTGAAGACCTTGGCGATGTTGATGGGAGGTATCCCGGGTCGGAGGAGTTTCTGCGCAAACAGGGCCGCCCAGGACAGCGGGATCAGGACAAACCTCGGGAGCCAGATCACAGTGAGATCGGGATTGGCACGGCGGAGTTGATCCAGCAGCTCCCGCTTGGTCGGAGAGACGGGATCAAGCAGGTTCAACGGACTCGGCACGTCGTCCCAGTGATCGACCGTCCAAGCCAGAAAGCGCCCGGAGAAGCCGACATCGACCACGCCCAGCCTGTCGCTCGACGAACCGACCGCCACAAAGATGTTGCCCAGCCGCTTGCCCAGGCGACCCGGCGGGTCGAAGTGGCGGTAATCCACAAGCGCCCCCGGTCGGATGACCTTGACGGACAGTCCGAGTTCCTTTCCCACCTGCACCGCCAATCGCTCGGATTCCAGCTTGCCCCAGACATAGGGACCGGACCCCTTGCTGTCCGGCTCCAGGGGATGGTTGTCGCCGATCGACGCGCCCGTTCCCTGTGCCAACACCGCCAGACTGCTGATATGGATAAATCGCGTAATCCCGGCCGCCGCCGCCCCGCGAACCATCTGCTCGGTCGCATCCAGGGAGTTGCGTTGATGCTCGTTCCACCCGCCCGCGGTTTCCGCCGCTGCATGAATGACCGTCTCCACTCCCTTGAACAGATGGGCGGCTGCACCTGACGCCACATCGGCTACCACATATTCGGCCCCGGCAATCCGTTCCCACGGCGACGGTTCCCTCCGCGCCACGACACGAACCGGGCGGTTGCTCGCCAGCAAGGCGCGCACGATTTCTTTTCCAAGAAATCCGGTTCCGCCGGTCACGACCACTCCGCGACTCTCAACCGGTCTCGGCTGAGCCGCAGCCAGCGCCTTGATTTCCCGCTCGCGAAGCGCCAGGGCGACCTTCTCGCAGATGCGCACGGTCTCCAACAGACTCTCGGGAGAGAGCGGCGATGGAGTCCCGCACCGCACCGAGTCATAGAAGGCAGAAAACAGCTCTACCAAGCCGGGATAACTCTGCTGGCGCTTGAGGAAGCGCCGCGCCATTGCGGCCGTGGTGCCGGTTACGAGTTGCCAGGCTTGTCGATAGGGAGCGAACAGTTTGTCGATGCCCGATGAGCCGGGTCCGATGGCTCGTTGCACGGTACTCCGAACATAGTCGGCGAACAGCGATCCGTTCCGACCGATCACGCGGAGATAGCTCTCGACGGGCCGCCCCTCCAGCGTGACCACCAGCGTGCCCGTCACTCCGCCCCGCCGCACCAGCGCGTGCACCGTTCCCGCATGACTCACCTCCAGGGAGACCAGCTCGATCGCCCCCTCGCTCGTCTGTTGGAGCACCTGCAAGAGCAGATAGACCGGATGCGGCAGGATATCGAGCAACTGGTGGTCCGCGCGAAGCACCGTTCGCCCTCCCGGCGCGTGCCGAACCGTGCGAAACGAGAAATAGCTCTCCACGTGCGCGACCTGCCCGACCGAAGGCAGGTACTGGGCCAGCACCCTGGTCGGAGGCTCGTACAGTAACTGATGGCCGGCGCAGACCAATCGGTCCTGGGCGCGCGCCTCGTCCAGAATCTGTCGTGCATCCTCCACCCGTTCGGCAAACGGCTTCTCTACATAGATATGGCTCCCGGCATGGAGCGCCGCCCGCGCCAGCGTCGCGTGAGATGCCGGAGGGGTAATAATATGGACGATGTCGGGACGGACAGCGGCAAGCAGTGCTTCCGGCGTGGTGAAGGATGTTATCCCCGGCACAATCCCACGCATGGCAGTTTGCGCGGCTTCCGACGGATCGGCCACGGCCACCAGTTCAGCCCCGGGGCAGCGCAGAATCGCCCGCGCATGGTGTTGGGCGTGGCGCCCGGCGCCGAAAAGCGCGATCCGAAGGGATTTCACGTTTGAAGAGGTCCGGGTCGGGGTTGTCACAGGGTCCAACGCTGAATCACGGTAGCGGTGTGGAGCGTGGGCATGCTATCACTCCCACGAGACTCAGTCAGCCCTTATCGACTTTCCACTATAGCATGATTACTCGACAGGTTCTGAGAGAAGTTCGTTTTGTCGGCTCCCGATTCCTCACCATCCTGGTGACGTGGCTCGTTCTCTCGTCGGCCGGCTTCGCCGAAACCCCCGCTCCCAGCGTGCACTGGGGTGCCCTGTCGTTTCCGGATCGCGACCGAACGCTGGATCTCGGCCTCACAGTGAACCGCTTCACGGAGTTCAATCGCTATGGAGACCGCTACAACGGGACAGAGGAAACGGCCGGCTTCAACTTCGCCACCCTCACCTGGACAGAACGCTGGGCGCGCTTGCCCGGATGGACGACCAACCTGACCATCGGAGCAGGACCGACGGACGATAAATTTACCCGATTCCTCCAGAACGACCTCATTCACAAAATACTCGGCCTCGAGCCCGTCCCGGTCGGTGCCGTACGGGAAGAAACCGACTTCATGATCCACGGTGCCGTGACGAGGTGGTTCAATCTCTTTGGTTCGGCCGATCGGGTCTTCGCCGGCGTCGGAGGGGCGATGGGGACCCTTTATTACGAACCCTATGCCCATGTCGGCATTCGACGCCTCGCGCTCTCGGAGGTCGCAACGAGTCTGGGAGCGCAATCGAAAGGACTGGAGGATTTCTCTCATTTCGTCCGCTTCTCCGTGATGGGCCGGTACGGCCGGATATTCCGAAGCGGAGCCTACGATGAGCTGGCCCGCCACAGTTACTTCGGACAAGCCTCGGTCAGCATCGCGGACTATCGCAACGAGGAAACGGAGCCGCCGAGGTGGGAACTGGAAATCGGCCTGGCGATCGATTCGGGCCTCTTTACGGACCCCTCGGGCAATGGGATCGAGGGTCGCTTCATCGCGGTCGCCATCCGAATTCCTTATCTCAAGTGGGAAACCTGGAACGATATAGGAGGCGGCGACAACGGCCCAACCTTCGGAGCCAAGCTGATGATCGACCTCCTGCAGGTCTACGACCGCTTCAAAAAGCGGGGCTGAACCAAACTGGAACAGCAGCCGCCCTGCTCAGCATTCGTTGAAGCGGTCAGAAATCATGTGTGCAAGGGCGAGCCATCGTATTTCAAAAGCGAATGGAACAAGTTGCGCAACCGACCAGCGGTGAAGCGTGGTACGGTCGATCCGAGGCACCGGAGCGGGCAGGGTATCCTATCCCGCTCACTCCAACTCCTGCATCGGGCGCGGTGCGAGGACGGTCGGGCTGGTCAGCGACAGGACAACCTTCGATTCATGCGTTTGAGTTTTCCCAACGAGGACAGGCGCCGCCTACGGCAAAGCGACGCCCTACAGCCCCGCCTCCCTCAACACCTGCCCCGTATAGGACCGCTTGGATTTGGCGATGTCGCGCGGCTTGCCCTCCGCCACGATCTCCCCGCCTCGGTCGCCCCCTTCAGGGCCCAGGTCGATGATCCAGTCGGCGTTGCGGATGATGTCGAGGTTGTGCTCGATCACGAGGACCGTGTTGCCGGCCTCCACCAGGCGATTCAACACGTCCAAGAGCCGTTGCGTATCGGCGAAGTGGAGACCCGTCGTCGGTTCGTCGAGGATATAGAGCGTCCTGCCGGTGGCCCGCTTCGACAGCTCCCTCGAGAGTTTCACCCGCTGCGCTTCGCCGCCGGAGAGCGTGGTGGCCGACTGCCCCAGCTTAATATAGTGCAGCCCGACATCGTGCAGAGTCTGGAGCTTCGCCTTGATGAAGGGCACGGCGTCGAAGAAGGCAAGGGCTTCGTCCACGGTCATGTTGAGGACGTCCGCAATGCTGCGTCCTTTATACAGCACATCCAGCGTTTCGCGGTTGTACCGTTGTCCTTTGCACACCTCGCAGGTCACGTAGATGTCGGGGAGGAAATGCATCTCGATCTTGATAAGCCCGTCTCCTTCGCAGGCTTCGCAGCGTCCGCCCTTCACGTTGAAACTGTAGCGGCCCGGCTTGTAGCCGCGGACACGCGATTCCGGCAATTGCGCGAACAGATCGCGGATGAAGGTGAAGAGTCCCGTATAGGTAGCCGGGTTCGACCGGGGCGTCCGGCCGATCGGCGATTGATCGATGTCGATGACCTTATCCAGCGCGTCCACTCCCTGAATCTCTTTGCAGCCGTCGATCTTCGGATGTTTCTGGTAGAGCAACTGTGACAGCGAATGAAACAGTACTTCGAGCACCAGCGTACTTTTGCCGGACCCGGACACGCCCGTGACGCACGTGAGGAGTCCCAAGGGAATGTTCGCCGTAATGCCCTTGAGATTGTGTTTCTTGGCGCCCACGATCGACAGGGTGCGTTTGGGGCGTCGCTCGCGGTGAGGCAGCGCCACGCTGAGCGCGCCCTTCAGATAGCGGCCGGTCAGCGACGCCGGATGTTCCATGATCTCGGCCGGCGTCCCTTGGGCGATCAACTCGCCGCCGTGAGCCCCGGCGCCCGGCCCCAGATCCAGGATGTGGTCGGCCGCCAGCATCGTCTCTGCATCGTGCTCCACGACAACCACCGTGTTGCCCAGGTCCCGCAGCCGAAGCAATGTTTGGAGCAGACGCCGATTGTCACGCTGGTGGAGGCCGATCGAGGGTTCATCCAGAATATACAACACCCCCACCAGGCCAGAGCCGATTTGCGTGGCGAGCCGGATGCGCTGGCCTTCTCCACCAGATAGAGTTGCGGCGGCCCGGTCCAGCGTGAGGTAATCAAGCCCGACATTTACGAGGAATCCGAGCCGCTCGCGGACTTCCTTGAGAATGCGCTGCGCAATGAACTGCTCGCGCTCGGTTAGGGTGAGCTGCGAGAAGAACTCCGCCGTGGCTCGGACAGACAAGCGCGTGACCTCCGCAATCGATCGCTTGCCCACTTTAATGGCCAAACTCTCCGGCCTGAGCCTGGCCCCCTGGCAAGTCTGGCACAGTTCGAGCGTCGTGAAGTCCTGCTCTTCCGGACAACCGGGGGCCACCGCATAGCCGATCCCGTCGCAGGCGGGGCAGGCCCCGTGCGGGCTATTGAAGGAAAACACGCGCGGCGTGATTTCCGGATAACTGACGCCACAGCGGATGCAGGCCAAGGTGTCGCTATAGAGGGTGACCTGGTCCTGTTGGTCGAGCACGCCGATCAGACCGCGTGCGAGCTTCAGAGCCGTTTCGACCGAATCGGCCATCCGCCTCGCCATCGCCTGGTCGTGCTTGATGACAAGCCGATCGACGACGACTTCGATCGTGTGTTTCTTCTGCTTGTCGAGCGTGATCTCGTCGCCGAGATCCACGATCTTGCCGTCGATCCTCGCGCGGACGTATCCGGCCCGCCGCATGTCGAGCAGCTCTTTTCGATATTCGCCCTTTCGACCTCTGACGATGGGAGCCAAAATCTGGACCTTGGCCCCTTCGGCGAGCGACTGGATCGCATCCACCATTTGCTGGACGGTTTGCGCGGCGATTTCCTGGCCACACTGGTAGCAATAGGGGTGGCCGACTCTGGCGAACAGCAACCGGAGATAGTCGTAAATCTCCGTGACGGTCCCGACCGTACTGCGAGGATTGTGGCTCGTGCTCTTCTGTTCGATGGAGATGGCGGGCGAGAGCCCTTCGATCGAATCGACGTCCGGCTTGCCCATCTGCTCGAGGAACTGCCGAGCATAGGCCGACAGCGATTCGACATACCGGCGCTGCCCTTCCGCGTAAATCGTGTCGAAAGCCAGCGAGGATTTTCCCGAACCGCTCAGACCCGTGATGACGACGAGTTGGTCCCGCGGAATCTCGACGTCGAGATTCTTGAGGTTGTGCTCCCGCGCGCCCTTGATGACGATCGAGTTGGACATAAGCGGTGGATTATACCATCCGAGTCCGCATCTCGACACGGACTGTTTCCACGTCTAAGATGAACCCAACCTTCAGAACGTTGGCATGTCAAAGACTGCTTCCCGAAAAGCGAAATGGACGCTGTCGTTTGACCCGGCCTTGAAGAGCCTGGTCGTCAAGGCAGCCAAGCGCAAGGGAATGTACCCTGTGACGGTGCTGGAGAATCTCGTGCGGGAAAAATTCAACCCGGTTGGACACACGGATATCGCGGACAGCGCCGCCTACGTGGCCGCACTCCGCAGACAGAGCCGTCGTCAATCGGAGCTGGGCCTCCGCGATGCCGAACGAGACGCCATTCTGGCCTAATTGCGCGGATGTCGGCTTATCCCTCTCTCTGACCCCATTACGGCGCAATACTCCGACCTCCGCCGTCGCTTTCCCGCGCTTACCAAAGGTGATGCTCTGATCGCCGCCTCCGCCCTGGTCAAACAACTGCCCTTGCTCACACGGAACAAGCGCCATTCCCGAGTCATACCGGAGCTTATTGTGTTCGGAGTGCGATCACACCGGTAGTTTCGTAATTCAGGACCACCTCGGTACAGCAGGGCGATCGATTGCTGCAGTGACGAGGAGCTCTGTCCGAGAGAAGTGAAGGACCAGATGTGACCGGCCAGCGAAGATGCGGGGAGTTATCGAGCGGGTTCCTTCTGTGGGCCGGCACTCGTATCGTGAGCCTCGTCAGGCTGAGGCAGGCGGACGAAGAACCTGGCTCCCTTGCCGAGATCGCTTTCACACCACAGCTCTCCGTGCATGAGCGTCGTTCGTTCTTTGGCCACGGCCAGACCATAGCCGGAGGAGGGTTCCCCTCCGGTGGGAATGCAGGTCGATTTGACTCCTAGCAAGACGGACGAAGGGAGTTCATAAGGCGAGAAGGTCGATAACGCCGAGGTGGCGCGATCCAGCGTCAATGTGGTCGTGCAGCCGGCCTTCCGGTTCTTGGCTCCGATCAGACAATCGGCATAGTCGGCCCTGCTGGATTTGAAATCGTTCAGCGCCTGCCAGGCCGTCGGCTTATCTTCGATTTCGAACTGCTTGCCTTGGAGAATCTTCTCCACCACATCCCCCAATGTCGCACGCGGAAATCCATATGCGCGGTCGAGCACCCACATGACCTCGCACAAGACGATGTGGTTGACAAACACGCCGGCCTCTCCATGAATCGCTCTCTCAATCACCGAGCTGGCTTTCTTGGATTGGGTTGGATCATCCTGTGCCAGGTACCGGACCAACAGGTTCGTATGGATGCCGATCATGCGCGCTTCCTCGCAGCCCCCTCCGCGATCGCTCGATCCATCTCCTCGAGCGAGACCGGCTTGGCCCGCTTTCGTTTGAGCATCCCCTTTAATCGACGGACATCCAGCGTAGCCGGACGCAACACCACCCGCCCTTCTGCGTCGATCAAGAAATCGAGTTTATCTCCGGGACTCACGTGTAGATGATCCCGGACCACCTTGGGGATGGCTATTTGTCCCTTTCTGGTTACGGTGCCGGTCGCCACAGAACTTCCTTTCGAATTCGTCGTTTCCTTGCGCGGGGTTCGCCCAAGATGTGCTCCGGGATCGTGGGGAAGGCCTGTCATGAGGAGCCCAGTATCGACTGACCGGACCGTCATTTCAAGCGTGAATCAGTCGCCGGGTGCCTTGTCCGATACAACAGCACAACCCCACGCGCGTCCAGTCGGTTCAGAAACGTTCGACGGCGATGCGCACCTTGACCGACAAACATCCACTCTGTACAATTTAGCTATACTGGCTAACGAGTAACCCCCAGCGAGGCCGCGATGTCGAATCTCACGTTCAGAAATAGCCATGGCCGGCTTGTGGACATCGCCACCGTGGCGGCCACGAAAGCCAAAAACGAGTTCGGCGCCATCCTGGAGCAAGCGATGCACCAGGGCGCGGTTGCCATCACCCGTCACGACATGCCGAAGGCCGTGCTCCTGTCGTTCGCCGAGTACGAGTCGCTGGTGCAGGAACGCGGCCGCTCGCTCGCCGAGTTGCACGCAGAATTCGACGGCTTGCTGGCCCGTATGCAGACAGCAAAAGCACGCAAGGGCGTGGAGGCCGCCTTCCGCGCCTCTCCAGTCGAACTGGGACGCGCCGCGGTCAAGGCCGCCAAACAGCGGCGCGCACCGGCGCGCAAACGAGCGCGACGCGTCTCCGCTTCCGCGCGGGCATGAGCGGCGTTCGGCGACCGCGCATTCATGTGCTGGCGGGTGTCAATGGAGCGGGAAAGAGCAGCATCGGCGGCGCGGCCGTTCGCCAAGCAGGAGGAGAGTACTTCAACCCCGACGAAGCGGCGCGCGCCCTCAGAGAGTTCGCCCCGGCCCTGACACAGGCGCAGGCTAATAGCGCAGCCTGGCGGCAAGGCGTGAGGTTGCTGACGCGGGCGATCGATGAGCGCCTCGATTTTACATTTGAAACCACCCTCGGCGGACACACCATCACGAATCTCCTCGCGCAAGCCGCGGAACAGGGCATCGAGGTACATGTCTGGTACATGGGCCTGTCCAGTCTGGCATTGCACATCGAACGAGTGCAGGCCCGTGTCAGCCAAGGCGGCCACGACATCCCCGGGGATGCCGTTCACCGGCGCTACGAGCACAGCCGCCTCAACCTCATCTCGTTGCTGCCTCACCTCACAACCCTGAAGGTATACGACAACAGCGTGGACGCGGACCCCGTAGCCGGCCACGCACCGACGCCGACACTGGTGCTGCACATCGAGCGGGGAAAGATCCTCGGTCCGTCGGACCTGACGCCCACACCGGACTGGGCAAGGCCGATCGTCGCCGCCGCGCTCAGGTTGAGCCGACCCTGAATCCAGGATCATCACGCAGATCTTCGAGCAGATGCTGGAGGTCAACGCGGGTTTCGCCCAAGATGCGCGCCTAGGGCACGGGGCAGTTTGATCGTGCTGGCTCTTTCGTCAGCGCGCCAAGGGGATTCATATCACATTGCCGTTTCGTGATGTGATTATCACATCAACCCTTGCTGCGCTCAATTCGTTCCCATTGGGCGTCTGGGCCACGGCCCAAGCATCTGATTTTCTTGTCCTTCTTCAATTCGGCCAAGGCCCTCTGCAGGGTGGGATAGCTGACCCCCGGACATACCCGTTTCAAGTCGCCGACGGTAAAACGGCCCACAATCCGCTCGATGGCCTGCCGGACCATCTCCCGCTTGGCACCCTTCGCCGAGGTAATCGTCCCCACCCTCCCCTCGAATTCCTTGAATGCCGCCGTCAGCATGCCGAGGAAATAATTCCACCAGAGCCGCAAATCATGTTTGGCTTCGTGCCAGCCCTGGGAACTGTTCAGCAGCGCCTCGTAGTAGGTTTCCTTGCTCTCTTCGACGATGCGCTCCAAGCTGATGTAGCGCCCGACCTCGTAGCCGGCCTGGTACAAGAGCAACAGGGTCAGCAGCCGTCCGATCCGTCCATTGCCGTCCCAAAACGGATGGATACATTCGAAGTCGAACACGAAGGTGGCGACCAAGAGCAACGGATCAGTCTTTCGCTCATCCATCGCGCGGGTGAACAACGTCATGAGCTGTCCCATGAATTCAGGTGTGGCCAGCGCCGAGACCGGTTGGAAGCGCACGATCTGACGACCATCGGGAAGCACTTCGAGAATCGCATTGTCTTTCGATTTCCATGCACCGCCCGACTCTTCGGTAAAGCGATACAGGTCGCGATGCCAGCTCTTGATGAGATCTGTCGAGAACCGGAGTTTCTGGTGATTCACGTGGATGGTGGCCAGGACATCCCGGTAGCCGGCGACTTCCTGCTCGGATCGGTCTCTCGGCCTGACCTTCTTGGCGATGAGCGGCTCAATGCGGCCGGGCGCCACCGTAATCCCTTCGATGCGGTTGGAGGACTCGGCGCTTTGGACCATGGCGACTCGCCGAAGCGTCTCGAGCACCTCGGGCGACTGCTGCTGATAGAGACTCTGACGCCCCCGAAACTCCCCGATGGCGCGCATGGCCTGCAACAGCCCATGAGAAAGAGGCGTCTCAAGCAGATAGCCGTGTTCGAAGGACCTCATGCGTCTCCTTGGCTGAATGGACGAGATACCAGTGAGACAGGAATACCACAGTAACTCTCAGACTCCCGGATTGGCACACGTCCGTTACAAGTGCCCGGCCTCCAGGAAGCTGAAGTACCCGGTTCGGTTGAAGATAATGTGATCCAGCAAGGGAACCCCCATCAACTCTCCTGCAGCCTTCAGTTGCTTGGTCACTTCAACGTCGGTCGGGGAAGGTTCCAGCCCGCCGGCCGGATGGTTGTGCGCGACGATGATCGCCGAAGCCCGATCCGTCAAGGCATCGGCAAACACCTCTCGCGGATGCACGGGCGTCCGATCGACCAGCCCGATAGACACCACTCGAATGTTCAGGATCTCGTTCGCGCCATTGATGCTGGCACAGAGGAAATGTTCCTGCTTTCGATCGGCATAGTGGCGAATATGCGGCAATAGATCAGCAGGAGTTGCGATCTTGAGGCCGTCCGATTTGATGCGCCGCCGCGCAAACTCCAAGGCAGCGAGGAGGAGCGTCACCTTCGCGTCCCCCATCCCTTCGAAACCGCGCAGGTTTTCCGGCCGCACCGAGAGCCCCTGTTCATCGACAACCTTGACCAACTTGGCGGCCAACGTCATCACGTCCATGCCGGGTGTACCCTTCCCAAGCAACACGGCCAACAGCTCTTGGTCAGTCAGAGCCGATGGTCCTTTGCGAAGCAGTTTTTCTCGTGGCCGATCCTGTTCAGGAATGTCGCTGATCCGCTTTGTCATACGTTACGCCGCCGCCGTCAGATGCGTGTGGATCACCGTGATCGCCATGATGTCGAAGATGCCACCGGTGTCGGTGTATTTGGAATCGGCGAGTTCCTCGTATCGTGCCAATTCATTGTAGGTCACCTGAATCTCACCGTTCACCTGACCACGGTAGGCCACCTCAAGATACTGCCGATCATCCCGATGCGCTTGGACCGTGCTGCGGATGGCGGGGTCGGCCGTCTTTTGTTGGATCACCTGCTTGATATAGAGCGCCTCTTCGTCGCTGATGGAGAATTTGGTTCGAATTTCATCAATCATGTCCTGAACGGAGACTTTTCTGATCGGCGGCCCGGCACCCTTCGTCCCCTTGCCGGGCTGTAGTTTCACCGGCCCGGCGCTTGTCGTCACGCCTTGATATTCCACAGCCGCCTTGATCACGTCGGTCTGCCTGATCTGCTTCATCAAGTCCGAGACAGTGCCCTGCTTGATGAGCTGGGGACCGACATAGTCGGCAAAGGTCGCAAACCGTTTGACCTCCTGCGAATACGAGTAGAAGCAGGACAGAAAGTGGAACGCTTTGGCAAAACGCGCGAGCAGGTAGACATACGCCTTCCGGTCATCGGACTTCGCCAGCTTGGCCTGAAAGCGAACTCGCAACGCACTGACCGCGAACTGCGCTTGCGCATCGGTTCCTGTTGCCAACAGCGTCACCAGGTCGTCAGCGTCGCGTTGACGAAAGACCCCGGCCTCGATCACCTGTGACATCAGCTTCGTCACCAATTCGGGATCGGGCTCTTCCGGTTCAAAGGGAGTTCCCTTCCGGTATTTGGCAAACGCCTTCAAAATCGCCTTCGCATTGTTCGTGAAATCGACGACCACCACATCCTTCTTCCCCTCGTGGCATCGATTGAGGCGCGAAACCGTCTGGACCGCATGCCGGTCCACCACCGGCTTATCGAGGAACATACCGGCCAGCAGCGGTTGGTCGAAACCCGTCTGGAACTTGTTCGCCACGACCAGTAGCCGGTAGTCGTCGCCTTCGAACCGATCCTCGATCAACTCACCCACGTTCAATTCGTTGATGGCATGCTCGCCGACCGTCCCGTTGGTCAAGGGATGCACAAAGTCGGAAAAGGCGTACAGCACCCGATAGTCCGCACCGCGTTCCTTCAGCTTTTCATTCAAGATCTTGAAGTAGCGAAGGCCGGCCACACGGGACGCTGCGACGACCATGGCCTTCGCCCTCCCATTGATGAGCGGCTTCACGTCCTTCTCGAATATCCTGAGCATCACCTCGGCTTTGTATTGAATGAGGCCGTCGTCCTGATAGGCCACATTCTGCAAGGCTTTCGACACCACGCCCTTGGGGTACACCTGCTCTTCATCCGGGGCGGGCACGACCGGGCAATGGAGGTGGTACAGCGTCTTGTACGAAATGATGCTCGCCGCCACGTCCACGATGTAGCCTTCCTGGATGGCCTCCGCCTCGGTATAGGTATCGAAGGGCGGGCCGAACAGGGTCAGCGTCTCCGGCGCCGGTGTAGCGGTGAAGGCGACGAAGAGTTGATTGCGGTCATGCTCGCGGATGATTCTGGCGATGCGTTCCTCTTCATTACCTTCCTCGTCCCCCGCATCATCAGCGTCTGCTTCTTCAGACTTTCGGAACGGCACACGAATCGCAGCGCCCATCCGGCCCTCCTGCGACCGATGCGCCTCGTCGATGAGAAACGCGACGCGGAGATTCTTCAATTCCGGATTCTGTTCGATCTCTTCCAGCACCCATGCGAACTTCTGCTGCGTCGTCACGATGATCGGCTTGCGCTCTTTCAGAAATCGAGGCAGATCATCCGCCTTGCGCGCGAGGCCGAACACGTTCCTCAAATGGGTGAACTTCTCGATATCCTCCCGGATGTTGGTATCCAGCGACTTGCGGTCGGTCAGAATGAAGATGACATCGGTCAGCTTCTCGTTCGTGTCCAGCTTATAGAGACTGTGCAATCGGTCCGCCAGCCAGCAGATCGAGAGCGTCTTGCCGCTTCCCGCCGAGTGATGGATCAGATACTTCCGCCCGATCTCACCCGTTGCTGCGAAATGAGACAGGACATCATCGGCAACCTTCCGCACCATGCGACTCTGATGGTACCGAGGCAGAATAGTGAAAGCCGGACGCTCCGGTTTATCGCTCTCGGTATCGCGCTTTGGGACGTACACCAAGAAGAACGACACCAATTCCAAAAGCTGGTCCTTCGAGAGAACCTCTCGATACAGAAACTCGATCGGATACTCGCCCTCAGTCTGAGGCCGATTCGTCAAGCCGCTGTTGTGCCAGCGAAAGTGCTCGATACGACGCGGGTCGGTCGCAGCCATCACATCGCTCGTATCGGCGGCGAGATACAGGAAGGGGTGTTGGAAGATCTTCCGGCTGTGATCGCGCGCCACGTACTGGGCCACCGCATCGTGCACGTTTTGGTTTTTCTCATGCTTCAGTTCCAGCGTCACGATCGGCAGGCCGTTCAGAAAGAACACGAAGTCGATTTCCTGATTGGTCTCCCCGAAATAGAAATGGGGCCGGAAGGTAACGCGATTGCCGCTGTACTTCTTGGCCGTCGCGCTGTCTTTCGACCGGGGCTTGGGGTAGTAGAGACGGAACTCCAGTCCCCGGACCATGAGGCCATGCCGAAAGATCATCCAGAGCGGGGTGCGGGTCAGTTCCAGACGAAGCGCGCGAAAGACTTCGTCACGCGCATCCGTGCCGTAGTCGTCCGTCAATTTCTTGAGCTGGTCGGCCTGAGTCGCATTGAGGAAGGCCCAGAGGTGATCTTCTGCAATACACTGTTCGGTATCGGTGATCTCGGCTTGCTCCAAGACCGGATAGCCGTGGACCAGAACGAGGAAGTCCGCGAGATGTTGTTGGAAGGTCAGTTCCGGGGCTTTTTTGCGCGCCATGATCGTGCGGCCCGGTTCGTTGCGCTGCGCCGTGACGCCCGGTAGACAGCCCGTGTCTCGGCCACGTGATCTGCGGCATCGTCCGGTTCGAGCACCACCCGTACACGGGCATGAAGTTCCTGCGCCACACGGCGCAACATACTCAACGAATGCCCTTCGTAAGAGGGCGATTCGAGCCGACTGATCTGTTGCTGAGAGGTCCTGAGTTTACGCGCCAGGGCCTGTTGCGAGAGGCCGGCCTTTTCGCGAAGCGCCGCAATCTGCAATGCTACATCCCACGCCTCACCCGCTCGCTTGAACCGCTCGGCAAAATTCGGATCACGGAGTTGCGCGTCGAGGTGACGGTCAAAGTTCGTTTTCTTCATCATGTCAGTCTCTCCTGCCAGTCGCGCATCCGCTCCCGGGCCGTATCGAGATCGCGGGGCGCAATGGCCTGGCCTTTGTTGCGGATGCCGTGCACGGCGACGATCCGCCGGCCTTTCATAAAGAACCACAGCACGCGCGTATTCAATTTGCCGACGTGCCGCAGTTCGTACAGTCCGTCTCGAAGCGCCTTGGACAACGGCTCGCGGTGATAGTGCCGATTCTTGAGCTTGGCCAGCCCGGCCAGTACCGCGGCAAAATCGTCCGGATCGCTGGCGTTGAGGTCATCGAGAAAGTCCAGAACGGGGCATTGTCCAGCCGCCGTTTCGTAGTACTCTACCGTGAATTCCATGCTCACGCAACATCAATATTGATGTTGGCTTTGAGCCGCCGGACATCAGGATCGGTGATCCGACGTTGCCCAGTGACGCACTCGTGGATCAGGGACTTGCGGTAGGCGGTGAGGGTGTCGATTTGGGACTGGATACCGGCTTGAATACGGCCGATCTGGGAAACCTTCTCGTCGAGGAATAGGCAGATCCTCTCTTGCTCGTCGAGGGGCGGTCGGGGGATCGGAAACATGCCCACTTTCTTTGAGCTCGTACTCGCAAGATTCGTCGTCCGCTTGCCGGTGGCCTCAAAGTAATCGCGTCCATACTGAGAGGCCGTAAGATAAGCGAGAAAGGTTGGGAGAAGCTTGTGGCGAAAGCACCGTATGGCGAAGATATGGTTCTGATGGAGGCAGTCGCCGATCTCACCATTCCAGATCGTCCCTCTGCCGAGCTTATCGAGGTCGCCGCCTTCCGTCATGAGCACGTCTCCGACACGAAGCGTCACCCGGCGAGCCACATCCTCCGGCACTTCAATGGTCGTGACTTCCGCGAGATCGAGATGCCCGTCTTGAACATTGGCCACGCGCAAATAGGGTCTCTCAATCAACCGACCCCCATATACCTTGCCAAGCGTGAGTCCGGTCTGAATCTCTGAGATGCGTTTCAGGTTCACCAGCTCCCACGTTGAGGGAACTTGCGGCATCCAGACATTACCGGTCCGGCTGAGCACAGGATTCGTCTCAAGCCCACTGGTGACTGTCTGCTGAATGACATCTTTTCGAACCCCGTCCAGCGTTTCGATCTGCCGACGCTTGGCCGCGACCGCCGCGTCGATCGCCGCGCAACTTTCGTCCAGGTACGTCGCGATACGTTGTTGTTCCGATCGAGGTGGATAAAGGAGATAGAGAGAATAGGCAACTTCTCGACTCAGGCCAGGAACTGCGCTGTCGAAATTTACGGTATCGAGATCAAGATTTCCGAGTGCGTAGTAAAGCCATCGCAGGTTTTCGTGTGTCTGGGTACAGTCGACAAAGTATGTGGTGTCGATGGGAAAACACGATCGACCAGTCCAAGTCACCTTCCCAAAGGAGCCCTTTCTACCAATGATGATTGTCGGGCCTCTTGTGATGGCAACATTGTGATAGCCGACCTCGCCATTGGAACCAAAGACTTTTATGTTACCGTCAACGCGGTCTTCAGCGGCCAAGGATTCTCCATAAGCGAGGCGAACCTGGTCTTTCAGTCGATCTCTCTGCCAGCCCTGCGGCATTTTCAATTGACGAGCCCTTCCAGGATCTTCTCCGCCTCTTTCTCCAACCTCCAGAACTCAGCCAGCAGTTCCTTGGCAGGCGTGGTCGGCTGGTAGCTGGAGAAGTCCTGGCTCATAGGGCACTCCTTTCCGGCAGGACGGAGCGCACCACATCGGACAATTGTTTCGGCGTCGGCAGTTTGCCCCGCATCTCGCCTGGCAGTTTCGACTGGAGCTGATAGACGGCCACGCCGATCGGATTCTTCTTTGTGCGAAGAGCGTATTCCACCTCCACGTCGTCTTTCTCCGCGCAGAGGATGATGCCGAGGGACGGATGATCGCCGGGGCCCCGCTCCTTGTCGTTGAGGAGGTTCAGATAAAAATCCATCTTGCCGGCGTATTCCGGCTCGAATGGGCCGACCTTCAACTCAAACGCGACGAAAGCCTTGAGGAACCGATGGTAGAACAGTAGATCAATGAAGTATTCCTTCTGGCCGACCGTCACCCGGTGCTGACGACCGATGAAGCAGAAACCGTATCCAAGCTCGAGGAGGAAGTCGCGCAGGCGTTCGATGAGCCGGTCTTCAAGTTCACGCTCCGCGACCGCGCGGCGGATGCCGAGAAATTCCAGGTTGTAGACGCTCTTGAGCATCTCGTCGGCCTGAACGGCCAGATGCTCCGGGAGGGCGAGATCGAAGTTGTGTGTCTTCTCCCCGGTGACCGCGCGATCATAAGTGCCTGCCTTGATTTGGTTGAGGAGAACATTGCGGGACCAGCCGAGGCGGGCGGTGGCCTGGAGATACCAGAGTCGCGCGGCGGGATCGGAGAGCTTGTCGAGGAGCACGGTGTGGTGCACCAACGGGATTTCCGCAACAACCTGGCGGAGAAATCGGGCTGAACCGCCGCTGCCCTCACGATCCGCCATGCGTCGGTGCCGTTGCTCGGCATGCGTCGAGGATGACGGCAAATCTGCAACGGCCTGTTGCAGAAAGTTACCCGTCCCGTACACCTCAAAGAATCGTCGCATATACCACACATTGCGCGGCGAAAACCCCTTCATGTGGGGGAAGGATCTCCGCAGATCCGCCGATACCATATCTACGACGCTGTCGCCCCAATCGTGGAGCTTCTGCTTCTCGACAATCGCTTTGCCGATGTCCCAGTACAGCACGATGAGCTCACGATTGACATGGCGCGCGGCCGACGTGCGCGCGGAGACCACACGCGCCTTCAAGTCCTCGATGAACCTCCGGTACTCCGGCGCGACGTGGATGGCCACAGGCTCATTCACGGTCCCAGCCCCTCCAGCAGCTTCTCCGCCTCTTTCTCCAGTCTCCAGAATTCGGCCAGCAGTTCCTTGGCAGGCGTGGGCGGCTGGTATTTGTAGAAGTATTTGTTCGGCAGGATTTCGTAACCCAGTTGCGGGCTGTCCTCCCAACGGATGATCGGCTTGGCGATCTCGCGCTTGAGAAACGCCTCGATGTCCTCGCCATGTGGGATGTACTCGTCATCTTTCACATAGTGACGATGGGTCCATTCGACCGACAGGATTTCGGAGTCATGCTCCATCAGCGCCTTGAACTTCTTGGCCACGTTGTCCTTCGGGCGGAGACTCAGCGTCTCGGTCTTCTCCTTCTCGCCCACTTTCATGCTGACGCGGAAGGTCAACTCGCTCTCGTAGAACTCCTGCTCCTTCTTGAGATTGGCCGCCGTGAAGGCTTTCTCATAGGGCTCGGTCACGATCGCGGGTTGGTCCTGTTCGTCCGATTGCCAGAACACCACGCTGACCTTATGGTAGGCGAAGTCCTCGTGGCGAAAGATTTTGACCTGCTCGTCGGCAAAGCCGTCTTTCCAGCCGTCGCGGTAGCGGCTTTCGATCCACCCCCGATGGGCGTCGGTGATCCGGTTGCGCTTGTTGCCGAACGACTTCGGCTCCTTTTCGTACTGCTGCCGGGCATCGATCAGCATCACCTTGCCCTGGTGCGAGCCCGGCTTGTCGTTCCGCAAGAGCCAGATGTAGGTGAAGATGCCGGTGTTGTAGAAGAGTTGATCGGGCAACATCACGATGCAATCAAGCCAATCGTGCTCAAGAATCCAGCGGCGGATTTCACTTTCGCCGGAGCCGCAGTCCCCGTTCGAAAGTGGCGATCCGTTGAAGATGATGGCGACGCGGCTTGCACCTTTTTCAGGCTCTTTCATCTTCGCCAGCATGGTTTGCAAGAACAGCAGCGCCCCGTCGTTCACACGCGGCATGCCGGCTTGGTATCGAGTACCTTGCAGCTTGCGGGCGTCCGCTTCGTAGCCGTCTTTGCCTCCCCATGTCACGCCGAAGGGCGGATTCGACAGCATGAAGTCGAACCGAAATTGCGACTCCGGCAGTTGATCGCCCGGCTCTTTACTCCGCTGATCGTGCGGGATGAGCGAGTTGCCGAGATGCACCTTGGCTTGGCGATCGTTCTTGATGAGCAAGTCGGCCCGACAGATGGCATAGTTGGTGGGCGAGAGTTCCTGCCCGTGGACCGTCACGAACTTTTCGACATTCGCCCGCTGCTGCGGCGTGGCGGCGCGGTCGAGCAGATGTTCTTTGGCGACAGAGAGCATCCCGCCCGTTCCGCAAGCCGGATCGTAGATAGAGAGATGCCGTTCCGGAATGGGTATCTCCAGCAACTCCACCATCAGGCGAATGATTTCGCGTGGGGTGAAGTGTTCTCCAGCCTCCTCGCCGCTTTGTTCCGAAAAACGGCGGAGCAATTCTTCGTAGATGTAACCCATTTCCAGCGGGGAGAGCTGATCCGGGCCGAGTGGCAGTTCCTTGTACTGGTTGAGGATGGGCGCGAGGCGGTTGTTCTTGACCATCTGACCGATGGTGTTGCGGTAGTTGAAGTGGTCGATGATGTCGTCCACGTTCTTGGAAAAGCCGTTGATGTATTTCCGGAAGTTATCCTCCAACAGCGTGGGATCTTCCTCGTAGACCTTCCGCAGCGTCAGGTTAGTCTTGTTCGAAAAGGGCGCGGTGTTGACTTCCAGGTCCTTGACGAGCTTGGCCAATTCCTTGTCCGTCAGCTTCGGGCGCTTGGCGCGGACCTCCGCCGTTTTGTCCTCCCGCCATGTGATGAGCACGCATTCGAGACGGCGAATGACGATGATCGGCAGAATGACGTTTTGATATTCGTAGGCCTTGAACTTGCCGCGTAGCCGTTCGGCGGACTTCCAGATCTCGTCGGCGAGATTGTCGAGCTTGGGCTTGTTCAGGGCAAGCGACATGGCGAGCGATGCGTTCACCGTCCGTTGAGGTAACGCGCACGAGAGTCTAGCCAATTCCCCCAGGTGGAGCAATGGCAATGCCGGCTGCCTGGCCTGCCCTGCTCCGGCTTGACAGCCTCGTATGCCGGGCGCAACCGAACTCGAGGGGCGATAGCCGAAAACAGGAAGGTCGTTGCAGCTAAGCAAGCACTGCGGGTACTTACGCGCCGGCACCCTTTGCTTCGAGGTGCAGCTCTTTCGGCGGGATTCGCGGCTCTCGTGGCGGGGGACCGCCCCAGATGAGCACGTCTGGACAGAGGTCAGCGCCGTTCGGCCAAACTACCGCGCCTTCCTCTGCCCGGACTTCGCGAAACCGTGCGGGATCTTTGCGAATCGATTCGAAAACGGGCCCGACTAACAGCTCAGAAACATCTCGCTCAACCACAGAGCCGTCTGTCAGCGTGAGGCGCAGCCGAAACCCTTCGAGCGGCACGGCTTGCTGTATGCGAAGCATTGGAATCAGGTGTTGAGTTTACTCCAGGGGGGCAATCGCTTGCAAAGTTTGTCCTGTGCGGGCTCGTTCCCAATCCTGTCGCAATTCCTCACGTCAGTTCCGGCATGATCCGCAGTCTGGTCATTCTGCCCAGAGCGGGCAATGGGCAAGCCGCGAGCCCCGCCCTTCCCTGCTCCGCTTGACAGGCCCACAAACCGGGTGCTACCACGCTTCCTATGCTGAAAGTTGAAGAGCAGCGCGCTCCTGCGCAGGAGACGACTTCGCCTCCGCCGCAGACCGTCTCCCGTTGGTCGGGCGCAGCGCGGGAGCAGGCCGTGCAGCGGATGTTCACGGCCATCGCGCGCTGGTACGACCTCAACAATACGGTCCTCAGTTTCGGGCTCCACCATCGCTGGAAGCGTCACGTGCTCGACCTGGTAATGCCACCAGAGGCCGGCGACTGCGGCGTCCGTAGCGGCGATACATCGAGAACGCCGTTCGGCCAAGACCTCTCGGCTAAAGAGGCCTCCGGCGGTGCCGAGCCGCGTTACATATTGGACATCGGCGCCGGCACGGCCGATCTCGCGCTCTTGATCGAATCCCGATTGCAACCGGACGGCCGCGTCATCGCGGCCGATCTCAACCATGCCATGCTCGTGGAAGGACAGCGGAAGGTGGAACGTAAGGGGCTCCGGAGCCGAATCACCTGCATGGAGGTGAACGCCGAACACCTAAGCTTCCCGGATGGCAGTTTCGACGCCGTCACCACAGGCTTTTGCATGAGGAACGTGGGTGACCTTCAACTGGCCTTGCAAGAAATCCAGCGGGTGCTCAAGCCGGGCGGCCGGTTCGTCTGCCTGGAATTTTCCCATCCTGATCGGGCCTGGCTGCGCCGCCTCTACGATTGGTATTCGTTCACCCTGCTCCCGAAGGTCGGCACGATGGTCGCCCACGACACCACCGGGGTCTATGAGTACCTGCCGGCGTCGATCCGGACCTTTCCCGATCAGGAAACTCTGTGCGAGCGATTGCGACAGGCCGGATTCCACAACGTGACCTATCGGAACCTGACCGGCGGCATCGTGGCGATCCACAGCGCGGTGAAATAACGTCAGGGGTCATTCGTCGGACGAACGCGTCATTCGTCAAACGTAGGAAGGAGACGCCAGGCCTCACCGGACAAGGTCTACACGATTGACGCATGACGATTCTCTTTTTGTTGCGATTGACTAATGACGATTGACGGTTGACGTCTTATGAAATCCATTCTCTACGTCTTCCTCCCCTGCAAGCAGGTGTACCCGATCGGGATCACCTACCTGGCCGACTTCGTCCATCGCCGCCGCCCCGATGTCCGCCAGCAGATCCTCGATCTGTCGCTCTACCCGCAGGCCCAGCGTCCGGCGGTCTTACGCGATGCGGTCTCGACTTTTTCGCCGGAATTGGTGGCCTTCTCCTGGCGCGACATTCAGATCTTCTCGCCCCATGAAGGCGACGCCTCGCTGGAACATGCGTTTAATTTCTACTTTGCGAGCAACCCGCTCAAGCGAGTCGCGGCCTCGTTCCAAGGATTGAAGCAACTCTACCGGTACTATTCGGACATCCGAGCCAATCTGTCGTACCCCTGGCTGATCCGGAAGGAGTTCCCCAAAGCCAAGATCATGATCGGCGGCGGCGCCTTCACCGCCTTTGCCGATCAATTGATGGAAAAGCTCCCCGAAGGCGTGCTCGGGATTCTCGGCGAAGGGGAAGATGCATTGATTAAGGTCATCGACGGGCAACCACTCGACGGGGAGCGCTACATCCTGCGCGAGGGGAAGCGGATCATCAAAGGCGAGCAGCGGTCCACAGTCCTGCTCGACACCCAGACTGTCGATCTCCCGTACCTGACGTCCATCTTCCCGCAGCACCGCGCCTACCTCGACGAATCGATCGGCGTTCAAAGCAAGCGGGGCTGCCCCTACGACTGCGCTTTCTGTCTTTATCCGTATATCGAAGGGAAGCGGGTGCGGTACCGGCCTGCGGCCATGGTCGTCCAGGATATCGTCCAGCATTACCATCAATGGGGCGCCCGCCGGTTCTGGTTCACGGACGCGCAGTTCATCACCGGCAAGGAAGCCTACCCTCAATGTACGGAGATCCTGGAACGGATTCTGGCCGAAAAGCTGGAGATTCAATGGTCCGGCTACATCCGGACCTCGCTCATCACACCGGAGCTGGCTAAGTTGATGGTCCGGTCCGGCGTCGGAGATTTGGAGGTCGCGATCACCTCCGGCTCCCAGGAGGTGCTCAACAATCTCCACATGGGGTTCAAGCTGGAACGGCTCTACGACGGCTGCCGCTATCTGGCGGAGGCCGGCTTCCGAGGCAAGGTGATCCTGAATTATTCGCTGAACTCGCCGAAAGAAACGGAAGAGACGCTGCTCCAGAGCGTGGAGGCCTATAAGAAGGTGGCGGCGATTCTGGGAGAAGACCGGGTCTTCCCCTTGATGTTCTTCCTCGGCATTCAGCCCAACACGGACCTGGAGCACCGCTTGCTGGAGGAGGGCTACCTCTCAGCCGGATACAATCCGCTGATGTTGACTCCCACCAGCATCAGGAAACTGCTCTACAACCCGGCGCCGCTCAACAAGATTATCGCGAAGGCCTGCCTCGCCGCCTGGGAGAAGAAACATGGGAGCCGCGATCCCCGCCCCTGGACCGGCTCACTGTCACAAGCCCAAGCGGCCGACGGCCCTGCCTCGCCGCAGAAGGGCTATGCGGACGGGAGCTTGATCCGCGGTGTCGAAGGAAACTCCGGGCGAGAGGCCCTCCTCACGCTCGAGGAAATCCTTCGGACTCGCAGGTCCTCCGGTTCCTCATCCGCGCCCCAGCCACGACCCGCAGCCACCTCCGCCCCCTGAATTCACCTGCCGACGGAGATCGGGCTCGGCTTCTGCCATCGCCTATCCCATTGGCTTGCAATCCATTTTCGGCCGGTGTTATCATCCGTTTTCTTTCGATAGGCTGACCCTCGTCTAATCGCTTGGAATTCAAGCGATTCTTTCTCGTGGGCAGGGTGTGATGTGACGCCTGTAGGAGGCTGCTGATGTACAAGACCATCTATATCCCGGTCGACAATTCGGACCATTCGAATACGGCCGTCGACCTGGGGATTGAGCTGGCCAAGACGTTCGGTTCCAAAGTCGTGGGGAGCCACGTCTACGCCGCCAAAATGCACGATAAGCGGTTCAAGCAAATGGAGGCCGGGCTTCCCGAGGAATATCACGACGAGAAGGAACTGGACCGCCAACGACAGATCCACGATTCGTTGATTACCCGCGGTCTACAGATCATCACCGATTCCTACCTCGATTACGTCGATAAGAAGTGCACCGAGGCCAACCTACCGCTGGAGCGCAAGTCTCTGGAAGGCCGCAACTGGAAGGTCCTCGTCGAGGACATCGCCACCAGCGGATACGAACTCGTCATCATGGGAGCCCTGGGTGTCGGCGCAGTGAAGGACAGCGTGATCGGCAGCAATACCGAGCGGGTCATCCGGCGCGTCCGGTCCTCCGACATGTTCATCGTGAAGGACCCCAAGCCACTCACCGAGGGCAAGATCGTCGTGGCGGTGGACGGGAGCCCCTATTCCTTCGGCGGGTTGATGACCGGCTTGGCCCTGGGTAAGGCGTTCAACCGTCCGGTGGAAGCCATCTCGGCCTTCGATCCCTATTTTCACTATGCCGCCTTCCACAGCATCTCGGGTGTGCTCAACGAGGAGGCCGGCAAGGTCTTTCGGTTCAAAGAGCAGGAGAAACTCCACGAGGAGATCATCGACAGCGGACTCGCCAAGATCTACCAATCGCACCTGGACATCTCCCGCGAGGTGGCACAGGCCGAAAACACCGACATCAAGACCACACTCCTGGACGGCAAGGCCTTCGAAAAGATCATCCAATATGTCCGCAAAGAGAACCCGTGGCTGTTGATCGTCGGCCGAATCGGCGTCCACAGCGACGATGACATGGATATCGGGAGCAACACCGAGAACCTGCTGCGGAGCGCTCCCTGTAACGTGCTGGTCTCGAACCGCAAGTACGTGCCGCCGATCGACACGCAGGCCGAGTACACCATCGCCTGGACCGAAGAGGCGCTGCGCCGGATGGAGAAGATTCCGGTGTTCGCGCGCGGCGTCGCCAAGACCGCGATTCATCGCTACGCCATCGAAAAGGGCCACACGATCATCAGCAACTCGGTGGTCGATGCCGCGGTCGGGCACATCCTGCCGAAGGGTGCGATGGACGCCATGCGGGCGCTGGGCTCGGGCCTGGAGGCGGCCGGCGTGGACCGGGACAAGATGCAGGCGGACAGCGCCGTCGCCCAGGATCTGATGGGCAAGACCCTCAGCGGCATGATGACGCAGATCGTCGAGGAGAAGCCGGCCGTGACCCCGGCCAACCAGGCTTACCTTGATCGGATGAGCCAGAACTATTTTGTCTGCGACGGGTGCGGCTACGTCGGCAAGGGCGAAACGCCGGTGAAGTGCCCGGTGTGCGGGGCCGAAGGGGCGCGGTTCAAGCAAGTCGATAAGTCGATCTTCGAGGCCGCCGCCAAGGCGGAGGGCGCCGTGGAGACCGAACTGGCCTACGACGACGTCCCGATGCAATGGACCAAGGAGGCCAAGGAGGCCATCCGCGCCGTGCCGGCCGGGTTCCAGCGACGGCGCGCCAAGGCGAAAATCGAAAAGACGGCCCGTAAGCTCGGCATGACCACGATCACACTCGAATATGCCGCACCCATGATCCAGGAGGCGGCGGCCGAGGAATACAATCCGATCTTCGCCAACAAAGGCGCCGGGACCTCGACGGAGGCGGAAGCTCTGCTGAAGGGCGCCGGCCGCACGAACGGGACGCATGGAACACATGGCTCGACGGCCAACGGGCGTGACGCCCAGGCTCAACCGGTCGCCGAAGCGGATGCCGGTTCAGCAATCATGAGCGCGAGCGAGCAGCAGGCGGTCCAGGCCGATCCCTATGTTTGGACGGCGGATGCCCAGGCGAGGCTTGAGCGGGCGCCCGAAGGATTCATGCGCGACTGCACCAGAGCCCTGATTCTCCGCCATGCGGAGAAGATCGGGACGACCACCATCACCATTGAGGTGGCCAACGAGGGCATCGAAGAATCCAAAAAGTACATGGAAGAAGCCCTCAAGACCGGGAATCTCAAAACCATCATCGCGGACCTCACGGGGAAACCTAGTGCGTAGAACCCAGTACTGAGTGATCAGTGCTGAGTGGAAAGCACGGCCCGAGAAACGGCATTGATTATTCAGTCCTCAGCACTCAGCCCTCTTATGAGCACGCAGCACTCAGCACTAAAGAGACATGGGTAAATCGCTTCCGATCCTGAATATACCCGGTTTGGCCGATCAACTGGGCTCCTTCGCCGGGCAGATCCAGAAGTTCATGTCCGGCTCCTTGCCGACCCCTGGTCCCGGCGACGGCCGGACCGTCGATGACTTCAAGCCCTACCTGATCGCGCTCAACCTGACCAAGCGCTGCAACCTCAAGTGCGCGCACTGCTACCTGGATGCCACCACCAAAGCCGGCGGCGCCTCCGACGAACTGACGACCGAAGAATCCTTCCGCCTGATCGACCAGATCGCGGAGGTCAATCGCGGATGCCTGCTCGTTATCACCGGCGGCGAGCCGCTGGTCCGTCCGGATATTCTCGACATCGCGCGCCATGCGGTCGCCAAGGGCTTCATCGTCGTGTTCGGGACCAACGGCATGCTGATCGACGACCGGATGGCCAAGACGCTGGTGGAAATCGGCGTCATGGGCGTGGGCATCAGCATCGATTCGCTCGACAAGGAGAAACACGATCGGTTCCGGGGCGTGCCGGGAGCCTGGGAAGACGCCGTGGCCGGCATCGAAGCCTGCAAACGAAACGGCCTTCAGTTCCAGGTGCATTTCAGCGCCCAGCCGATGAACTATCAGGAACTGCCGCAGGTGATCGACTGGGCGCATGGCTTAGGCGCCAGGGTGGTCAACATCTTCTTCATGGTCTGCACCGGCCGCGGCGAAGAGCTGACGGACATTACCCCGACCCAATATGAAGAGGTCCTGACCTATCTGGTCGATTGCCAGGACAAATACAAGGACATGCTGGTGCGGGCGCGCTGCGCCCCGCATTTCAAGCGCTTGGCCTACGAGAGAGACCCGAACTCCCCGCTCACCAAGGCCACGGGCTATATGGGCGGCGGCTGCCTGGCGGCGACCAATTATGCCAGGGTGACCCCCAACGGCGAGCTGACCCCCTGCCCCTACATGCCGCTCTCCGCCGGCAACGTGCGGGAGACCAGCTTCGTGGACCTATGGGAGCGCTCGCCGATCTTCGACTCGTTCCGCTATCCCCATTTGAAGGGCAAGTGCGGCGATTGCGAATACAGCGAGATCTGCGGCGGCTGCCGGGCACGCCCGTATGTCGATCACGGCGATTGGCTCGACGAGGATCAGTGGTGTCTGTACACGCCGAAGGGAGGCGAGAAGGTTCAGGTGGCCTTCAATACGCCGGAAGAGTCCGAGGTCGCCTGGGACGAGGCGGCGCAAGTCCGGCTCAGCCGCATTCCCTACTTTCTCCGCGCCATGGTCAAGAAGGGCGTCGAACGACACGCGCGCGAACAGGGTCTCCCCCTCGTGACGGTGGAGCTGATGGAGGAGCTGCGCAAGAAGCGCTTCGGCAACGACGCGCCGGTGTTCAAGTTCTAACGGGTTGCGGAAGCACTCGATGTGGATGCTTCGACAGGCTCAGCACGATCGGAAAACACCGGTATAGTCCATGATCGCCCCGTTCGTCCCGAGGCCCTCGAAGGATGAACGGAGGGGTTTTCCGCAGCCTGCTGAGTGTTGCGTGCTCCGTGCTGAGCGCTGACTTTCGGATAGGCCGTGGTGGCTTTAGGAATACTTGACACTCAATCCTCAGCACGGTTTACGGTTGAGGAATACTCAGCACCGAGCACCTCGCACTCGGCTCTTCCTGAGGCTTAGGAACACTGAGCACCCAGCACTGTTCAGCGCATGACCGCCCTCACGAACATCGCCACCGACCTCAATACTCTCCTGCCGATCATCAACCATTGGTTTCACCTGGTGTCGGCGGTCATTTGGATCGGCGGGTTGGCCTTCCTCGTCCTGGTGGTCACGCCGGGCCTTCAGAAATCGATCCCCAAGGAATACGTGAAGCCGCTGGCCGACATCTTCTACCGCCAATACAAGAAGATCATCGGCCTGGTGTTGATCGTCATTCTGTTCACCGGCGGCCTGAATCTCCATTTCATCAACAAAATGATGATCGCCCAACTGGGCGAGACCGGCGGAGTCGCTCACAACGCCAAGTATCTCACGATCTTCTTCATCAAACTGTCGCTCGTGCTCGTCGTCCTGACCCTCTTTCTCTATACCGTGGTCTTCAAGAGTGACGCCACGGGAGACGAGGACGCCGAGGAGCGGCAGGAGCAGTACGAAGAACCGGTCCCGTTTCAAAAACTGGGGCTGGTTCTCGGCCTCTTCATCATCCTCTGCGCCGCAGCCCTGAAATACCTGCATTTCTGACCAGCGTAGCCTCTGCATCTCGCTGCCCTCCCGCCAGAGTACAAATCTTGAGTTTTCTCCATCCCCTTGCTACCCTTTTGTCAGTTATTCCAATATCTGAGTAGGGGCCATCGCATGTCACCTCAAGCCCACCGAATCAAGCTGACCTATGGGGACTATCTCTCCTTCCCCGAGGACGGGAAACGCCATGAACTGATCGACGGAGACCACTACGTGACCCCTTCGCCGAATACGAAGCACCAGACCGTATCCTCGAACCTCCATCGAATTCTTGCTGGATTTGCCCATGACAAGAAGTTGGGACGAATATTTGCCGCTCCCTATGATGTCGTACAGTCCGAGTCGGACGTGCTTCAGCCCGACCTGGTCTTCGTGTCCTCCTCACGATCCTCGATCATTACCGAATCCAACATCCAGGGCGCACCGGATCTCGTGATAGAAATCCTCTCCGACAGCACCCGTAGGACCGATGAAATCGTTAAGCGAAAGCGATATGAGGCCTTCGGGGTGCAGCAATACTGGGTTGTGGACCCGGTCCTCGATTCGGTAAAGGTCTATCGGATGTCAGACCGCGGCTACACCCGCGTCGCGGAGCTGACCAAAGAGGAAACCGAATCTCTCACCACCCCCTTTCTCCCATCATTGAGCATCGCTATCGCGGACATCTTCGCGTAGATCTCGTTTTCTGAAATGCCCCAAGTCAGGCTCCCCCGTTCCCGCCGACGACGAAGCCAGCAGTACGACGCCCAGTCCTTCTACCCACGGGGTGTATCTAAGTAGATACCATCCTTGGGACAATTGGATACAGTGCATCCTTCCCTACGAGGTCCGTCGATTGGACCGGCTCAACCGCCCGCGGGGGAAGACTCCCATCTTGTGAAATGTTTTCACGAACTTAGCCCTAACGGGCGGGCTCCCCATAAGTCTCTTGGCCACGGGGTATGCGCATTGCTCTTTCTCACGGCAGGGAACTCAGATAACGAATCGGCCGGCAAGATCCACCGGCCGGCCTCTTGAAGGATCGGAGCGACTCTTGTGGGAATTTGTCGGACTTGTCGCGCTTCTTCTGGCGCTCGCCGGTGTGGTTATCGTGCTGTGGCGCTGATCCAGGTGAAGCACCGAGCCGGTCACACCATCCACCGTTGACGACAGACGGCGGTGGACCGAGGGGTCTTCTGGACCGTGCCCATCCAGTCGATCTGGCCGCCTCAGGGGCTTTACCCGCTGAGCCGCGTCTCGAGGACGACTCCGGACGCGGCTCTCCTCCTCTCCCCCTGACGGAGAGGGAATCGAGTGAACGAGCGACAGAAGTTCTTGGGCTTCACCCGCATGAGTGATGTGAGTTCGTCGTGAAATCGTGAAGTCGCCAGGCGAGACGGGCAAGCGCAGCCGCGAAGGACCGGGAACCGACGGTCAAGACAGGGATAGGAAGCAGGGAATATGAGGAGTCGCGCCAAACCAGACCAGTGCCGGTCCCGGGCCATTCGCCCCCTGGTCGGACTAGGGATGCCATTGTTGTCGAACGGGCCTATGTAACGATCCCCCATTTCCCCGTACTGCCGGCTCCCGAGCGGTCTTCCCCGCCCGACCGAACGGAGCGTAGGAGTTGGTCATGACGATCTCTCCGGGCCGACAGGACTTCGACCACGTTGCACCAACCCGTATCTCTCGTTTGGTATTTCTAACCCACAGAGTTCGGTATGCCAAGACTCGCCTCTGCATTTGAAAACACAAGGAGTTCTCATGATGATGCGCTCAATGTTCAGGTTGATCATTCCACTCGTGCTGCTGACAGAGCCTCCCCACGCCCGTACGGAGGACGGACTGCAACCCGTGCTAATTCAGAACACAGAAGGCACTTCATGTGCGGCGGATGCCAACGAAACTCCTCCGATCGCTCAAGAGACCGATGTGTGGTGTTGGGCCGCCAGCGCACAGTCAGTGATGGCATTCCATAGGATGCAGGTCCAGCAATGCGAGATTGTCAATAAGACCTATGTCAGAGATGTCACAGCCCCCGATTTTTGTTGCGTGCGCCCGAATCGATCAGACATCAAATGCCAGAAGAACGGCTGGCCGCACGACGTATTCGACAAATACGCCTTTGCGTGGAACTGGCAGGAGAGGGCACTCCCGCAAGACCAGCTGAAACATCAGCTCTGTTCCAACGGACCGTTCGTTTATCTCATCTTTTACCCAGGTGGCGGCGGTCATTCCTTCGTCGTGAAACATTATGAGCCGATCGATGACCAAATGTATTTGTGGGTCCATGACCATTCCTATGATCTGGACCGGGAGGGGAACAGACGGCCCAGGGCATTCAAACTGATTTCCTACGACCAGTTCGTCAATGGCCAGTATGGAAACAGTCAGTTCGAGCATGGATGGGATTACCTCGAAATCCATCCGCCAGCGCAATAGGAGGTCCCCATGCGGGCTCTGCGGATTGCAACTGCCAGCGTCGTTCTCCTCCTAGGCCCCATCTTTTTATCGGGAACATCGGCCTCCAGTAACATTGAACAGCACCCCTCTTCGCCGGATGAAACAGCCATCAGGAGGACGCTGAGCGGGCTTTACGAACGTTACAAGCAGTATCTAGCTGAAAAGAATGAAAAGCGCGCGGAGATGCTGGCGGAGCGCGTCAAGGGGCTCGGATTCGAGACAGTCCAAGAATTGCCTTCCATTGTCATCGGCCCAGGCTTTCCCGTCTTTGTCGTCCAACTCGATGAACTACGGAAGTATCAGAAGGGAACGGACGCTTGGCATTTGCTGCATGAAACTCGCTTCACACTGTATCCCGTGATGGTTCCGGACAAGAACAACGATCTCCAGGTCCGTTCCGCTGCCAGAGTTGGACAAAACGCAAAGGGCAAGGACCCCATCGGTGAATGGGGTCATTTCTTCTTCGCGCAGCCGCTGACGATTTTCAGAGACGAGCTTCAAAAAGCAAAGCAATGCCTGGGACCTTCTCGATGCTTCGTGATCGAAATCCCGGCTTTAGGCGAATATCTCTTCGGTGTTCGCGACGACAACGCTAAGACACTTCTGGTTGCGCGACTTGATCTAAATTCCAAACACCTTACCAGCAAGGAGCTTCGCGAGGCTGGGCAAGTGTTTCAGGAATTGTCTATCGAAGCGTCGAACCCAGGCTATGACCTGGATCGACATGACAAACCCACTGAGAAGCGACAACTCTTGCCGAACGATGCCGTCAGACTGGGTAGCTGATGAATTCGAGTCACTATGCAAAGGAGGAGAACATGCAGACCATCTCCCATGCGATGAGAATGACAGGTTACATGTCCTTACCGGTATTGTTGCTTGGCTTGATGCTTCAGGGCTGCACAATACCTCACAACCCGCCGGTCGACGTGAAGGTCACCACAGTCTGTACGCCGGGAGGCAAAGGACAACAACCGGGCGGGGGAGGTGGAGGTGGAGTCGGAGCCTGCAGACCCAGGCCGCATGGAGGAGCTTCCGCAGAGGGTTTCTGGGACGACATGGCAGGGGACTGGGTTCATGAGGGTTCTGGCGCAGTGTGTACAAGCGGCACGGTCTGTAAGAATTATTCAGGAACCTGTGCCGGAACGAGCTGCCTCGGTCATTTCAACGTTGACGGCATTGCCGGGAACTGCTCCTGCGGCTGCCAGCCTGGATTCTAAGAACGCAGAAACCTGACTCATGACGACTGCAAGGAGCTATGCCTTCTACGTTCTTGCGTTGCTGTTGGCGACAGGCGATGCTTCCGCACAAGTGGCTCCGATTACTTCCTCCGGACTCGGTACCCAAGTCAGCTCCCCGATCGCGGGACCAGGCGGCGTGACGCAATTCAACATCACGGGCGGGATGAGGCCTGGAAACGGGCCCAATCTGTTTCATAGCTTCGGGAACTTCAATGTGCCAGCCAACAACATTGCCAACTTTCTGAATGATGCCGCGCTGCCAACCACCAACATTCTCGGCCGGGTGACCGGAGGGAATGTCTCCTCGATCTTCGGAACCATCCAAACGACCGGGTTCGGCAATGCGAACCTCTTCCTGATGAACCC
Organism: Nitrospiraceae bacterium; assembly: GCA_040981105.1. Lineage (GTDB taxonomy): Bacteria > Nitrospirota > Nitrospiria > Nitrospirales > Nitrospiraceae > Nitrospira_G. The sequence continues at coordinate 35,055 of JANRMO010000019.1, read as the reverse complement.
GGCTGGGTTTCTCTTCGGCCCCACCGCCACGCTCAACGTCGGCGGCATGGTCACCTTCACCAGCGCCGACTATCTGCGCTTCTCGGACAATGCAAGATTCAATGCGTCGCCACACATGGACGCCGGTACGATCTTGAGCACCGCGCCAGTCGCGGCGTTCGGCTTCCTCGGAACGAATCCCGGCGCCATTACCGTACAAGGCAGCCAACTGATGGTCACGCCTGGGCAGGCCATTTCACTTGTGGGTGGAGACATCACGATCGAAGGGGCCACTCTCGCCCCCAAGAATATCCAACCGGCTCGCCTTACGGCACCAGGCGGCCAGATCAATCTGGTGAGCGTGGCGTCACCCGGGGAAATCCCCGCGTCCAATTTCCAGATGCCTCTGACCATGACCGGTGGAGCCATCAGCCTTTCCCAAGGCTCGCTCATCGATGTCAGCGCGAATGCGGCCGGCACGGTGCGCATTCGCGGCGGCGAATTGGTGATCGACAATGCGACCATTTCGGCTAATACCGTGAATGCGAACGGCGCCGCGACGGCAGTGGACATTCAACTGACGGGCGATCTGTCGATTACGGCTGAATCAGAGCCGGCCCTCACTGCGAGGACAACGGGGAGCGGCGATGCAGGCGAGATTCGGATCGTCTCCGAGAATATGACGGTAACAGGGATCAATGAGGATGTCCTGAGCGTCATCGATACCCATACGGAAGGTACCGGCAAAGGTGGGAACGTCAACATCACGACCGGTAATCTGGAGATGATCGGCGACGCTGTGGGCACTGTGTGGTCAATCAACAGCGGCACGACCGATGAGGGTCGCGGAGGGGACGTGACCATCAATGCCCGAGACATCACGATGGAGGACACCTACATCGTTACGGGAGATGCAAACTTCGATGGTGTGCCCGGCTCGTCCGGCAATGTCAGCATCTCCGCCGACAGCCTCAAAATGGCGTTCTCGAGCATCGAGACGACGACGACCGAGGGAAGCAGCGGCACGATCTCCCTCGCTGCCGGAAGCATCCAATTGAAAAATAGTTTCATCAGCGCAAGCAGCGCGGAGAGCCAAGGCGGGGCGATCACGATCACAGGCGACCGGGTGGTATTGACAGGAGGGAGCAACATCGAAAGTGTCACCGGAGACCTTCAGGGCGGTGATATTACCGTGACCGGGAAGGTCGTCGAAGTGAACGGAGGCAGCACTATTTTCTCCAACACGATCGGCGACGGGGATGCCGGAACCATCCGCATCTCCGCAAGCGACCGTGTCGACCTGATCGGCACGTCCGGGACGGCGGCCAACGGCATCTTCACCGTTTCCGGCGTTGCCGGGGTGGTCACCGGCCTTCTCGGCGGGTCCGGCCAGGCCGGCGACGTGGTCATCGTCACGCCCAATTTGGAAATGACGGGCGGGTCGATGATCAACACGGCCACCCTCACCAGCGGCCGCGGCGGCGACGTCACGATCCAGGCCGGTACCGTGTCGATGTCGGGACAGCTCCTTCGGCCGAATCAAGCGGCCATTTCCGCTGGCGGAAATCAGGTGGCCGGGGGGATCTTCACTTCCACGGTCGGGACGAATCTGTGTTCCGGGCCATGCGGCAACGCCGGAGGTGTGTCGATCACCACGGGAACGCTCAGTGTGACCGATGGGGCACGGATCAACAGCGGCACAAGCAGCACCGGCCGAGGAGGAGAGATCGTCATCTCGGCTCAGGATAGCATTTCCCTATCCGGTCGCCTACGCGACGGAAGCCCAGTGGGGATCTTCAGCAGCTCCGTCGGAACCTTGCCCAATTCCGGAACAGGCGGCAATATCATGCTGACCTCCGGGCAAACATTCACCTTGAGCAACGGCGCAAGCGTCGCCGCCAGCAGCACCGGTCCCGGCAACGCCGGCAACATCACGATCAATGCGGGCGGGACATTCACGAGCACGAACAGCTCGGTCACGACCCAGGCGGCACAGGCCAGCGGCGGGAACATCACGGTCCTCGCCACAGACATGGTGCAGCTCACCAACAGCCAGCTCAATGCCTCCGTGCAGGGTTCTGAAACGACGGTCGGCGGCAACATCGTCATCGACCCGCAATCCGTGATTCTACAAAACAGCCAGATCGTGGCCAATGCGACGCAGGGACAGGGCGGCAACATTTCCATCACGACCCAGTCGTTCCTGGCGGACGCGACGAGCGTCATCGATGCCTCGTCCCAGTTCGGCATCAACGGGACGGTGAACATCCAATCGCCGACCGCTCAGATGGCGGGCCGGCTGGTCGCCTTGCCGGCCAATCCGTTGATCGTGACGTCGTTGCTCAGCCAGCGCTGCGCCGCCCTGACGGGCGGCCAGTTCAGCAGTTTCGTCGTGGCGGGGCGATACGGGATGCCTCCGGAACCGGGAGGCTGGCTGGCGAGCCCCTTTGTGTTGGACGGACCCGGCGCGGCCATTGCGGCACAGGACGAGGCCCCATGGTTTACAGGCGATGTCATGGGTTCTCTCTCCGCGCTCGACAGTTTTTCGATCAGACGGCGGCCGTTCTCCGGCACCACGGCACTGAATGCCTTGCCTGACTGGACAGCAGGCTGCGGCTCATGACCCATCGCGCTGGGGAACCGGCGCTCGGTGGGGCGGCTCGATGTCCACGCTATCGGTTCACCCTGGTGACCTTGCTGATGATCGCGCTTGCAACAGAGTCGTGGGTCCATGGGCAGGCCATCCCGCCTCCCATTTTCGACCCGACCGGCCGCAGCGGCGAGCCGCCCGGACCATTAAAAAGGGAGTTCCAGCGGCCGGTCCCGCCACCGAGCCCGGTGCTCCCGCCCCTGCCGCCGCTCACACCGGAAGAGCCGGAGAAGCCGCCGCTCGGCCGAGTGAAGGTCTTTGTCCGAGACATCCAGGTGACCGGCAACCGCGTCCTCTCCGAGGCAGAATTGGCCGAAGTCACAGCCCCGTTCAAGAACCGCACGCTCACGACGGAAGACTTGGAACGGCTCCGTCTGGCGCTGACGCTGCACTACGTCAACAAGGGATACCTGACTTCCGGCGCGATCATTCCCGACCAGGACGTGAAGGACGGCGTCATCATGGTCCAGGTCATCGAAGGCAAGCTGACGCGCATCAACATCGAGGGCAACGAATGGTTCAGGTCCGGCTACCTGCGGGACCGGTTGGAGCTGGGGGTGACCACCCCGGTCACGCTGCCGCCCTTGCAGAAGCGGCTGCAATTGCTGCAACAGGATCGCCGGATCGAGCGCATCAACGCCGAGCTGCGTCCGGGCGAGGCCTTGGGCGAGAGCGAGCTGAACGTGCGCGTCGTCGATCGCAATCCGTTCCACGCGAACCTGCAAGTCGATAACTACCAGACCCCGCTCGTGGGCGAGATCCGCGGCCTTGCCACGCTGGCCGACGACAACCTGACCGGAAACGGCGACGTGCTCAGCCTCACCTACGGCCAGTCGGCCGGCGCGAAACCGATCATCGACGCCTCCTACGCGATCCCGTTCAATCGTTACGACACGACCTTCTCCGCCAACTATCGCCGGAACGACTATACCCTCGTCGAAGACCCTTTCGAGCCGCTCGACATCAAGACCACCACGGAGATCATCGGGTTCGGCCTGCGGCAGCCGATCTACAAAACCGTGACGGACGAAGTCGCGTTCTCGATTCTCGGCGAGCACTTGTTCACGCAGAGTTTTCTCTTCGGCACCACGCCGATCGACCTCTTCCCGGGGTTTCAAAACGGCGCCGCCACGGTGACGGCGCTCCGCTTCGTGCAGGAATGGACCCATCGCACGGTGGATACGGTCGTAGCGATGCGGTCGCGGTTCAGCGTGGGGATCAATGCGCTCGGCGCCACGATCAACGCCGACGACGACCTGCCGGACGGGCAATTCTTGTCCTGGCTGGGCCAGGCTCAAGCGATCAAGCAACTCGGCAAAAACTGGCTGGACATGCAACTGCTGGGACGCATGGATCTACAAGTCACTAACTCGCCGCTGTTCCCGCTCGAACAGGTCCCCATCGGCGGCAGGTACAGCGTGCGCGGCTATCGCGAGGTGACGCTGCTCCGCGACAACGCCTTTCTCGCCTCCTTCGAAAGCCGCGTGCCGATCTGGCGCTGGGCCAGCGGCGAGCCGATGTTCCAACTCGCCCCATTCGTCGACGTCGGGCATGGATGGAACCTGGGAGTAAACAACCGCCCCTTCACGACCACTCCCAACGTCAACCGGCCGGACACGCTCGCAAGCGTGGGCATCGGCCTGCGGTGGAATATCCTGCCGAAGGAGCGTGCGAGTTTCGAGATCTACTGGGGCCAGATGCTGAATCACATCGATCGGGTGGGCAATACGTTGCAGGATTATGGTATCCACCTTGGCCTCTTCGTAAATGTGTTTTGAGTGGCTTCTTGCCATGAGCGCGTTACCCAACAGCGTGCGCTCCTCAACGCCGATGCCGTGCGGACCGCGGAGGGGCATCCTGCCGCTCGGCCTGCCTTGTCTCGTCGGGATCGTCGGCCTGTTCTGTCTCGTCGGATTGACGGCGACCGCAGCCGTCGCGGCGAGCGATGCACCCTCGATGCAAACGCATCCGGACTCTCTCATGCAGCAGGGGACCTCGGCCTACGAGCGAGGCTCCTTCGAGCAGGCCTTGAACCTGTGGAGGGAAGCGGCTCAACGTTACGAGGAGGCTGCCGACCCGAAAGGCCAGAGTCGCGCCTTAGTCCAGGCGGCCCAGGCTGCGCAGGCGCTCGGTCATGCCAAGCTCGCCCTTCAGCAACTTGACCTGGCCTTCGCCTTGGCGCAACAGGTCGGTCAGCCGGCCTGGACCGCCCAGATCTTGGATCGGTTGGGCCGTGCCTATCTCTCGACGCGCCAATTCGACGCCTCCGCCCAGTTTCTCAACCAGGCGCTGGATGTCGCCCGGACTGTCGGAGATCCGGGACTGACCGCCGGCGTCCTCAACGACCTCGGTATCCTTCGCTCACTGGAAGGCCGCTACGAAGATGCCCTGGCCTGCTATCGAGAAAGCTTGTCGATGGCATTGGCGGCGGGCCAGACCCCGTTGGCCATACGCGCCCGGCTCAACGCCGCTCGCACCGCACTCCGCTTGGATCGACGCCACGAGGCGCAGACTTGGTTGGATGAGGCCTCGCAGGGCATCGCGGCCCTGCCGTCATCCTACGATAAGACCTCCGGCCTCATCTCGTTGGGAACGGCACTCGTGGAGGCCGGTCGAACCGGATCGGATAAACGAGACGAGTTGCTGTTACGCGCGGCCGGTTCGTTCCAGGAGGCGGCGGCCACAGCCGAGCAGCAAGGCGACGGGCGGACCGCTTCCTATGCCTGGGGTTATCTCGGGCGGCTGTATGAGACGGAGCACCGGTACGAGGAAGCCGCCCGCCTCACGAGGCGGGCGGTCTTCTCGGCGCAGGCCGTCAACGCGCCCGAATCCCTGTACCGCTGGCAGTGGCAGTCGGGCCGCATCCTCGCCTCGCTCAACCAATTGGACGAGGCGCTAACGTCGTATCGCAGTGCGGTCCATACGCTCGAGCCCATCCGTCCCGAGGTGACCCTGTCCTTGGAGCATGCCGGGTTCGGCGGCTCCGATTCGGTGCGCCCGCTCTACGTCGAATATGCCGATCTGCTACTGCACCGAGCCGCACGGATGGATGAGGGACCCGCCGAACAGGGGTACCTCAAGGCGGCGCGGGATGCGGTCGAAGCCTCGAAGGCGGTGGAGTTGCGGGACTATTTCCGAGACGAATGCGTCGACGCCCTGCATGCGCAGAAACAGGTCGAATCGGTCTCCGCCACCACCGCGGTGCTCTACCCGATCGTGTTCGACGATCGACTGGAACTGCTGGTCGGCCTGCAGGGAAAATTGAAGCGGCTCACCGTCGAGGTGACGGCCTCCTCCCTGGCCGAGGAAGTCCGCCACCTGCGGCAGATGCTGGAAAAACGCAGTTCCCGCGAATATCTCCCCCACGCTCAACGATTGTACGGCTGGCTCGTCCGTCCGTTTGAGACGGATTTTGCGACCGCCGGGATCGACACGCTCGTCGTCGTGCCGGACGGACCGCTTCGCACGATTCCAATCGCCGCACTGCACGACGGCGGGCAGTTCCTGGTCCATCGGTATGCGATCGCCACCACTCCGGGGCTGTACCTGACAGACCCTCAGCCCTTCGCCCGTGAGCGAGTGCGCCTCTTGGCCAGTGGGCTCACGGAAGCGACTCAGGGCTTTCCGCCGCTCCCGCATGTGGCGGGGGAACTCACGACGCTTCGCTCCCTCTATGGGGGCGATCAGTTGCTGAACCAGACGTTCCTGACGGGGAAGCTCGAAGAGGAACTCAAGGATCGGCCGATCTCCGTCCTCCACATTGCTTCACACGGCCGTTTCGAAAAGGACGTGGCCCATTCGTTCGTCCTGACCTACGACGATAAGCTGACGATGGAGCGGCTCGACCAATACGTGGGACTCTTCAAATTTCGACGGGACCCGCTTGAACTGCTGACGCTCAGCGCCTGTGAGACGGCCGCGGGCGACAACCGCGCCGCGCTCGGTTTGGCCGGCGTAGCCATCAAGGCCGGCGCCCGAAGCGCCTTGGCCACCTTGTGGTCGATCAACGATGCGGCCTCATCGAAGCTGGTCGCCGAATTCTACCGGCAATTGAGCAACGCCGGCGTGTCCAAGGCGATGGCCCTGCAACGAGCCCAGATCGCCATGATGACCGAATCCGGCTATGAACATCCGGCCTATTGGTCGGCATTCCTATTACTGAATAACTGGTTATGATGTCACACAGCGAAACACGGCAGCATCGGCCTTCGGATCGGTCGAACAGGCAGCCGCTCGCGCGGGTCCGGCGTCCCGTCACGGGGCTGCTCCTGATTCTGTTACTCGGAGTCATGGACGGCGTATGCCAGGCCCAGCCGGTCGAGTCTCCGACCTCTGAGGAGCGCCTGACTAGGCCGATACCCATTGAGCCCACGATGCCGGTGTACAAACCCCGCGCGCGCGGACCGTCGCGCGGCCGGGTGGACGGCGGGTTCCGAGGTGGACAGGAAGGGGAACCGATTCTCAAGGTGCTGGCTCCGGCGGACCACGTGGGGGAAACCGTCAAGAAACGGCCCGCACTCTATTGGTTCCTGTCTTCGCCGACGCCGTATCCCATCGTGTTTACGCTGGAGGACACCAACCAATACAAGCCCGTCGTGGAACGGACGCTTCCGTCGCCCAGCGGAGCCGGCATTCAAATGATTCGGCTCGCCGATTTTGAACAGGTACTGGAAGAGCAGGTTCAATACCGTTGGCATATCTCCGTGGTCGTCGATCCGGAGTCGCGCTCGAAGGACATTCATGCCATGGGCATCATCGAACGGCGGCCGTATACGGAGGATCTGTTCCTGAATACCACGTGCAAGGACCCGCGCGACGCAATCTGTCTGTACGCAGACGCCGGACTCTGGTATGACGCGATTATCGTGATCTCCGATCTGATCATGGCTCATCCCAAGGACCGGGTGTTGCGGTTGCAACGCGCCGCGCTGCTGGAGCAAATCGGGCTGTCCGACGTCGCCGAGTTCGACCGTCACGCGAATCCGTCACCATGAGAACGTGGCATGTTCAGGCATGGGCGATGCCGTCGCATCCGGAACGACGAAGGACACCGGCACGCAGGCGGCTGGTACCCCTCGGCGCATTGCTTCTGACAGGTTGGACGATCGCTGAGGTCGCCTCCGCCGAGGCGCCGCCGGACGGGGGGACGATCGGAGAGCCTTCCGTTGTCGTCGAGACCGCACCAGGGTCGTCGTCTCCGACTGCTGCCCCGCTGAACCAATCCGGCCCGGTTGCCCTCGTCGTTCCTCCGACCATGCTCTCGCTGGTGCCGAATCACGTCGGCCTCACCATCGCCGACCAACCGGTTGTCTATTGGTTCCTGTCCAGTCCGACCGAGGCGCGGACTCTCTTTGTCTTGCTCGACGCCCGTTCGCTTCAGGTCGTACGGTCGATCACGCTCCCTCCGTTGGAGCGCGCCGGCATTCAATCCGTCCGGTTCAAGGATTATGGAGTGACGCTCCAGCGCGACGTACCCTATCGGTGGTTCGTCAGCGTCTTGATCGATCCGGCAAGTCCGTCGCGAGACCTGGTGACCGGAGGGGCGATCGAGCGGATCGCCCCCGAGTTTGCATCGGCCGGCGCGCCGCCGGCCCCTTCGCTGGACGCCGTTCATTTTTATGCGGACCAGGGCCTCTGGTATGATGCGATGGCCGCCATCTCCGATCTGATCGCCGCAGACCCGTCGAACGATACCCTTCGGCTCCAACGCGCGGCGCTGCTGCAGCAGGTGGGGCTCCAAGAAGTGGCCGAGTGGGATTTGCATCAACGGTTGATGGACTAAGCGTGGACGGAGAAGGCGTCCCGACCATGACTCATCCGCGATGTTCGTTAGGACCGCTGCTCGTCGTGATGCTCTACCTGACCGGAATCCTCTCTCTGTCGGATGTCATGCCCCTCGCCATCTCCTCGGCCATGGCCCAAGTCGTCTCCCCTCTCACATCCTCCGGGCTCAACACCCAAATCAGCGGGCCGATCGCCGGCACCGGTGGCACCACGCAATTCAACATCACGGGCGGCACCCGCCCCGCGAGTGGACCGAATCTGTTTCATAGTTTCGGTAATTTCTCTGTCCCGACCAACAATGTCGCCAACTTCCTGAACGATGCCGGACTCCCCACGACGAACATTCTGGCTCGCGTGACCGGCGGGAATGTCTCCTCGATCTTCGGGACCATCCAAACCACCGGGTTCGGCAACGCGAATCTCTTCCTCATAAACCCGGCCGGATTTCTGTTCGGCCCCACCGCCACACTCAATGTCGGCGGCATGGTCACCTTCACCAGCGCCGACTATCTGCGCTTCTCGGACCAGACGAAATTCAATGCGGCGGCCAACCCGACAGCCGATGCGCTCCTGAGCATCGCGCCGGTCGCGGCGTTCGGCTTTCTCGGGTCGAACCCCGGCGCGATTACCGTGCAAGGCAGCCAGCTCTCGGTCGCGCCCGGCCAAGGCATCTCCTTCGTCGGCGGGAACATCACGATCGAAGGGGCCACCCTGGCACCCAACAACACCAACATCCAGCCGGCTCGTCTCGCGGCCCCCGGCGGACACCTCGCCCTTATCAGCGTGGCTTCGCCCGGAGAGGTCGGGATCGTGAGCGCAGGAGGGCAACCGGCCGAACCGACATGGAATGGATTCACCAAGTTCGGGACGATCACGCTCTCGCAAGCCGCGAGTCTTGATACGAGCGCCGACGCAGCCGGGCGAGTCGTGATTCGTGGCGGTCAATTCACGATGACGGATGCGTCCATCAAAGCAATCTCCGTCAATGGCACCGGACCGGCCAATGCCTCCCCGACGATTTCGATCACAGCCGAGGCCGTCGAACTACAAAACGGCGCCTACATCACAGCCGACACGCTCGGAACCGCCCCGGCTGGGGATATCACGCTCAACGTGGGAACCTTGACCACACAGGCGGGCGGCAATCGTATCCCGCTCAATCCGAATGACAACGATATCGTGGCAGGAAACCTGATCGCGAGCGATAGCAGGAGTGTGAATGCAAACGCAGGGCCTGCCGGCAACATCACGATTCAGGGGATCGACGGCCCGGGGACGGCCGCGACCAGCGTGCTGCTCAGGGATAGTTCCATTAGTTCCAGGATATTCGGAGGGTCACCGGGGGCAACGCGCTCTGCGATCACGATTACCGCCGATTCACTCGTTCTGACGAACGAAGGACTGCCCGGTGGTGGAGGAGCGGCGACCATCGTGGCCAATACCATCGGCCCCGCCCCCGCCGGGAATATTGCACTCAACGTGAACACATTGCTCGCGAACGTGAATGCTGATGAGACACCGATCGAGGGGGCTCGCAAAGTATTTATCGTCACAAGCAACAATCCGGGCAGTACGGCCGGGCCCACCGGCAACATTACGATCTCCGGTATTCGTCCTGAGTCTACCGATGCAGCCAACCTCGTGGCTTTGAACAATATCGCCATCAGCGCGGGGGCGGACGGCGGAACCGCGACGACGCCTCCGGGGAATATTACGATCACGACGGATACGTTGAGCCTGGCCAACGATGCGGGAATCCTGACGGCGACATTCGGGGAGGGGCCCCCGCCGGCCGGCACGATTGCCATCAACGTCAATACGCTGCGCGCCCAAATACGGCCAGACGGAACGCCCGTCAACGGCCTGCCTCAAAGCTTCCTTGCGAGTGTCAGCCTATCGGGACAGGCGGGCGACATCACCATATCGGGCATCGGCCCTGAAGCGACGGATGCGGCGAAGCTCATCGCGCTCAACAATCTCGAGCTGAACACGGTGGTGTTTGGCGGAAACACAACCACCAGGCCAGCCGCGATCATGGTCACGGCGGACACGATCCAGCTCACCAACAGCAACAACATCAAGACCAATACGAACGGAGCCGCTCCAGCAGGAAATATCGCTTTCAACGCCAACACCTTTTCCGCCGATCAGGGCACCAAGATCAGCAGCGGCACATCCGGGCCGGGACCGGGCGGCACCATCTCGATTACGGCCGGCCAGTCCGTCACGTTGAACAATGGGAGTGCCATCACCGCGAGCAGCACCGGTCCGGCCGATGCGGGCGACATCACGATCAACGCGGGCCGGACCTTCACCAGCACCAACAGTTCCCTGACGACAGAGGCGGCTCAGGCCAGCGGCGGGAATATCACGATCCTCGCCACAGACATGGTGCAGCTCACCAACAGCCAGCTCAATGCCTCCGTGCAGGGTTCTGAAACGACGGTCGGCGGCAACATCGTCATCGATCCACAAACCGTCATCTTGCAGAACAGCCAACTCGTCGCCAATGCCACGCAGGGACAGGGCGGCAATATTTCCATCACGACCCAGTCCTTCCTGGCGGACGCGACCAGCGTCATTGACGCCTCCTCCCAATTCGGGGTCAGCGGGACGGTGAACATCCAATCCCCGACCGCTCAGATGGCGGGACGGCTGGTCGCCTTGCCGAACAAGCCGCTGACGGCCACGCCGTTGCTCAGTCAGCGTTGCGCCGCCTTGGCGCACAGCAGTGAGAGCAGCAGCTTCGTGGTGGCGGGACGTGACAGTCTGCCGCTCGAGCCAGGCGGTTGGCTGCCCAGTCCGATGACGCTGGATACGAAGATCGCGAGCCTCGCGGCGAAAGAAGCGCCTCGCGTCTCGATCCGCCGCAGGCCGATAGCCGCAGCGGCGCCACAGATCGCCTTGCATGATTGGATCGGAGGCTGCGGCTCGTGATTTGCGGCGTTCACGAGCGCGAATCGTTCGTGGCAGTCGGATCGGATCGTGCGGGATGGTGCGGAGAGAAGGTGCGGAGCCGCCAGAAAATATTCCAATTTCCGATCCTCTGGTTTCAACCGCCACCGAGCCCGCCCACACGCTGCTTCGATCCTCAGAAAGTTCCGTACCGCAGGTCTCCTCTTCCCTCATACCATCAGTCCAGATGTATCTAAGCAGATACAGCCGGAAGGACATTTGGATACAGTGGATACAGTACGCCTCGTTCTAGTCGGGCGTGGCGTTGATCCTGGCACTCCTCTACGCACACCATTCGTCCCGTCTCCCTTGCGTTCTCGCTAGCCTAGTCTCGCGATGATGCCCATCCCCTGTCCGGTGGCGAGACGGCATAGCCATTGCTTTCCTCCTGGCACGAAGCGAGGGCCATGGCGCTCCTTTGGAGTGAATCACCGGGAAGTCAAGGCAAGTGACGCTCCGAGCCGGGCACCCGATCCGTCACTGACGCCGCACGCCCGTGGATCGGAGGATCTCCTGGACCCTGCCCATCCAGTCGATCGGGCCGCCTCAGAGGCTTTGTCGTTCAGCCGCGTCTCGAGGACGACTCCGTGACGCGGCGCTGCGATGCTAGAGTCCGGCGACAGTCGTCAGGGATTGCAGAAGTGGGAAAGTGGTGCGGCAGGATCGAGAACTGCGCAAGGTTTTACAACCAAGCTGTTCGCTGTACCAGGTTGTCCTACAGGCGATTAGCCTCACACTATCTCATATTTGGGATAACACCGCAAGAGCCGAACGGCTCTGGAAAATTAGGGCCTTGCCAAACGAACCTAAAGGGTTTACGTATAGACCCCTCGTCGGTGGGACCGGTCCTGTTCTTTCCTCCCTCTTCAGAAAGAGGGAACCAGAAAGAGAGTTAGCCGTCGATGGCTGCTCAGTTGCCGGAACGTCGCTCACGATCTCTTGGCCCGATCACGGGCATCACCCACTCTCAACGGCCAGACCATCTCCGTATTGCGCGATTGAGAACTCAGCCGACTCAACTCGTGTTCCTCGCGTTCTGTCTAAGCAGTGTTTGCCTCGCCACCGTGCCGGCACAGGCAGAGGACCCGGCTTCCGCTCAAGGAGAAGCGCCTCCTCAATCAAAGCCGGAAGCAGGTCCCAAGGATGCCGGCACGGCGGATGACATGACCAAGTTGCTGGAGGAAGAGCAGAAAGTGGTGCTCCGGGAGGACAGCGCTTCCATCGCCAGAGGCATGTATCCCGGAAAGCCCCAACCCATTTCCGACGCGCCCTCCAATGTCTACGTCATTTCGGACGATGACATTCGACAGTCGGGGGCTATCGATATTCCCACGGTTCTCCGCAGTGTACCCGGCATCGACGTCATGCAAGTCACAGGAGCAGATTTCAATGTCAGTGCGCGCGGAAACAATCAGTTGCGTGCCAATAAGATGCTGGTCCTTGTTGATGGCCGTTCGATCTATCTCGATGTTCAGGGAGAAGTGCTCTGGAAGAATATCCCTGTGACATTGCCGGAGATCAAACGGATCGAAGTGCTGAAGGGACCTGCGGGAGCGGTGTATGGCTTCAACGCCTTCGACGGGGTCATCAACATCATCACGAAATCGGCGGCTGAACTCAAAGGCGTCACCCTTCAATTCGGAGGCGGCGAATTTGGGACTATTTCCAGTGCGGCGATCGTTGGAGCCGTCTACGGCGACTGGGGGTTGCGTCTCTCCGCCGGTCACAATCAAACCAATCAGTGGAACAATCGCGATTCATTGGCATTTCGCAATAATCTATTTAACGGCCAAGTGGAACGTCATTTTGCCGGTGACGCCAAGCTCACGCTGCAGGGCGGAATCGTGGATTCCAACCGGTATTTTGGACCAGTCGTGGACCAGGTGGTGGTCAATCAGCAACCGAGCCAGCGTTATGCCAATGTGGTGTACGAGCGCCCCAATTTCTTCATTCGGGCCTTTTGGACCGGGACGAATCAGCCGGGGACGGTGACGGCCAACCCTCTACTGGCACCCTTCCTCCAGCTTTTTGACAGCACTGGGAACAACAACCTGAATCTGGTCGAGAACAGTTACAACATAGAGGTGCAGCAAGCGTGGAATTTGTGGGCTAGGAATCGGCTCACCGTGGGGTCCAATTACCGCTATAACACGGCCAAGAGCCCTTTTATCGGCGGCGACGGCACGGCCTACGAAACACGGTTCGGGCTCTATTTGCAGGATGAGTGGAAGATCACCGATCAAGTCACCGTGGTTGGCGGCGTCCGTTATGACATGGATACGTTCATCAATCCCACGATCAGCCCTCGGGGCGCGATCCTCTATAGTCCATGGAAGGACCACTCCTTTCGTGCCGAAATTTCGCTCGGTTATCGCCCCCCAACGATCTTCGAGACTCGAACGGTGAATCAAGGGCTGATCAATATCCCGGTTCCGTTTCCGCCCTTCACGGTCGGGATACCAAGCACCTTCTCCGGTTCACCGAATCTGGCGCCGGAACAGATTACTTCCTACAACGTCGGGTATCAGGGTTGGTATTGGAAGCACCGCTTACGGACCCGGGCAGATGCTTTCTACAACCACATCTCGGACCTGATCGGAGTCTCAGGAGAGGTGAACCCAGCCGTTCTTTCTCTATTCAACGGCGGAACACAAGGGGAGTTAGGTCAGGGAGGCGGGTCGGCCGATATCTACGGCGGCGAGGTCGGCTTCGAAGTGTGGCCGCGCCCTTGGCTCTCCGCCTTCGCGAACGCGTCTTATGCGAAGATTCGTCAAACGTACGAGCTGAGCAATCGGGTCGCGCGAGGCGCCCCGCAGTGGAAGGCCAACATCGGCGCACGGGCGGAGTTCGACAATGGACTGAGTGGACAACTGCTGCTGCACTACGTGGACAACGCCACCTATCCCGTGGATCCCGCCTTTGCGTTCGCGGCTGGCCCTCCCTTCAACGGCGCTCCCGCACCGCTCAACACGGTCGGAGGCTATTTTCTCTTCAATCCGCGAGTCGCCTACAAGTTCTGGAGGGAAAAGGCATCAGCAGGCTACCTGCGCGACGCAGAAGTCGCCGTCACCGGGTTTAATGCCCTCAACGACAAACACAAGGAGCATCCGCTCGGCGAAACGATCAGTCACCGATGGATGGGGTGGCTGACGATCCGGTACTAGCGATGAGAACGCTCTCGCAGCGCAGATAAAACGAGAGTCTGGAGGTCCGCCTCTTTGCACGCGGCGACGAGACAATTCAAGCTCTCCCGGCGCAGGGTTGCAAGGGGGAGCAAGCCGGTAGGCCTAAGCGGCTTCGTCGACGTCGACACCTGTGGCGATCCTCAGGCGCTGGTTGAATACCTGGATGTCACACACGGAGACGAACAAGCACATGCGGCGAGGCAGGGACTAGTCCGAGCACTTGCCCCCCGAGAAGGTGATCACCTCCTGGATGTCGGGTGTGGAGTCGGTCATATGACGTTGGAACTAGCCAGGCTGGTGGGAAACACCGGCTGTGTCACGGGAATCGACAACAGCATGATCATGATCAATGAAGCCCGAAAGCGACTCCACAGAGCGGGAAGCCTTCCCGTTGACTTTCATGTCGAGGACGCACACAGGCTGAGCTTTGCCGACCACAGCTTCCACGGCTGCATCGTGATCAGCACGCTCATGTATGTCAGCAAGCCACACCAGGTGTTGTCGGAAATCGGGCGAGTGCTCAAACCCGGCGGTCGGATAGCCATACAGGAGTGCGACTGGCACACGATGGAACTCAAAACGGGCAATTCTATTGTGGACCACATGATCACGGCCATTCTCAAACGCAGGATTCGGAACAAAGACATCGGGAATCGCCTGCCGGCGCTACTGGAGGCGCTGGGTTTTCAGGGCATTACGGTCAGCACGGGAACCTTGACGACCTTGGCGTTTGCCGCTGCGAACCGGGCCTGGAGAATCGGGGCGACCATTCGCCAAGCCGCTGAATCTCGCGCGTTGTCGGCAAACCGTGCAGCCAAGCTGATGCTCGCATTGGCGAAGACCGAGACGGAAGGATCTTTCTTTGGTGCTGTCACCGGGCATGTTGTGGTCGGGGAATCGCCAACGATTGCCACTCGATTGATTACCTGATCGCGGGACGATACACGGCAATATGGGATGAACAGAGCAAGACGTTTCTTGAGAGAAAAGCCGCACGAAGAAACCATACACAATGAAGGAGGGTACGATGAAAGAGGCTACCTATCCCGGAGATCCACGCGACGCCGGTGACAAGACCGTAGAGGAGAAGCTTGGCACAGATGAGTGTACCGCCGCAGAGAAAAGGTTCGAACAAGAGACTGGAAGGCCAGTCCGCATCAAGAAGATTAAGGTCAGGGACGTCATGAGATCGCAGCCGGCAAGGTTTGACGAGGAAGGCAAGGAGGCAAAGCAGCTCAGCGGTGATGAGTGGAAAGGAATTATCTACGCGATCGAGGCTAGAAATCCAGGATGGAAATACAAGGGCACTGGGGCCAATTCCTGCTGCTGTACATGGGGATAATCTGAGAGGCGAATTGAAGCCGGCGAGGTCCCCGTTTGCTAACACGTGCATTCGGGGACCTCGCCAGGATTTGGCCGCTACGGTCCACCGCGAGTCGCTCTATGGACCATTCACTCATCCGGCTGAGGTCTCTTCCTTTCCAAATCATCCGATTCGGGACCAGCGTGATTTTGAAGCGCGGCTGCACCGAGATCCGATTCCAGGGCGCCCACTACGCCGACCGCCTCGCTCTTTTCCTGGAGCTGTCCCGTAGCAGCTCGACTGAGCAAGACATCCTGGCACGGATTGAAGAGCGGGACAGGCCGGAAACTCTCGCCATGCTTAGGTTGCTACAAGCCAAGCAAATTGTCATCCCCACGAGCGCCGGTGAGTCCGGCTCACCGGTCCCAGAAACTCCGCTCGATATCTTCAATTGGCACTTTCGACCTCAAGACCAGCATAGCATGCCCAAACCGCAGTCCCGACACATCGTGCTGCTGGGGGACAACCGTCTCGCACGTGATCTTTCCGAGACGTTGGCGCTTTCGGGATTTCGCCATGTCACGGCCGTGGAGGATCCCCTCCGAGGAGACCCGCGGACAAGAGGCCGTAGCGAGCCCGAGCCAATCCACTCTCCAACCAAATGGCGGCCCATCCCGTACGAAACGTGGATACAACAGATCGATTGGAAGAATGTGGACTGTCTGGTCGCCACTTCTGATGCAGGCGGGCGCGACTTGTTGAGGGAGTGGAATGAACTAGCAATTCACCATCATTGCCACTTCCTTCCGGTCGTACTCCAGGACGTCATCGGCTTTATCGGCCCATTGGTCGTTCCTGGCGAGACCGCATGCTACGAATGTTTGATCGCGCGAGAAAACAGCCATCTGGATGATCCTGGGGTACGCCGGGCGATTGAACGGGCTGCTCCCGAGGGACGACACGTCGTGGGATATCACCCTCTAATGATTTCTGTTCTGAGTGGGGTGGCGGCATTTGAGTTAGTGAAGCTCTATGGCGAGATGGTGGCGGCCCTCAATGTCGGGACATTGATTGAGGTGAATCTTCTCGGTACCCGGATGACGACTCGCAAGGTATTAAGAATTCCACGTTGTAGGGTGTGTAGCAGTCTGCTCGAACAACCGTCGATTTCCATTCACAAGCCGAACACTACCTCCAAGGCTCCCGGAATATGACTTGCGTCACGGCAGCTTCTTTTGACCGATTATTCGGCGTGCTCGACAACCTGATTGATGAGCGCGTCGGGATTATTCGAGGAGTCTCTGAGCTTCCTAACCAGGCCGGGGATCCCGAGTTCTTCCATTATGTCGCGGAGGCCTGCGACACGACCGCTTTCAGTGCTCAGAGAAACTTTGCCGAATCCGGGGGTGTCTCGACCGACCGAAGGATTGCGATGGCCAAGGCCATCGGCGAGGCAGTGGAGCGTTATTGCTCGGCGCTCTATGTACAAAGCGAGTTGCCGCTGACGAGCCGTGCCTCAGCACCGTTTCTTACCGTGGACCATTCGCAGTTTGCTCTTTTCACTTCCGAGCAATATGCGCAGCCTGAGTGCCGGTATGTGCCTTTTACGAACAATACGCTGCTTCGATGGACCGAGGCGACTGATCTTGCCTCCCAAACGGACAGTCACCTCCCCGCCTGTATGGTCTACATGCCCTACCGCTTCGATAGAGGTGCGGGCGAGCAGGTGATCACGCAGCCGATCTCCACCGGACTGGCATGCCACTGCAGCTGGGCCGAAGCCGCCACCTCCGCTATTTGCGAGGTCATCGAACGAGACGCGTTCACCATCACATGGCAGGCATTGCTGCCGGCCCCGCCGGTCCGGCTGGCATCGCTGAGCGAACGGAATCGTGATCTGGTTGCTCGATTCGAGCGAACGGGCGGGTCAATCCGCTTGCTCAATCTCACCCTCGATCATGGGGTGCCCTGCATCTTGTCCATCCTGGCCCATGAACGCTCAACAGCCCCGGCGCTGACCTTCGCGGCCTCAGCAGCTCTGAGTCCGGAAGAGGCGGTCCGTAAAAGTCTCGAAGAGTTGGCACACACACACCGGGCCGCCAGGCGACTCAAGGCGCAACCTCATCCGTTTACACCGTTGCCTGATTACTCCAACGTGACCGACCAGGAGACACACGTTCGCCTCTATACCGAACACCCCTCTCGACGCTCGGCCGAGTTTCTCTTCTCGTCTGAGGACTGGTGCGACTTCGAAGAGCTGCCGGACCTCTCGGGCAATCCTCCTGAGGAAGGCCTGCGTCGCCTGGTTTGGGAAATTGTCTCACGGAACCATCACGTCTTCGTCAAAGACTTAACCACGGCAGATATCAAGGACCTCGGACTCTCGGTGGTGCGGGCGGTCATCCCCGGCTTGCACCCACTCTTCATAGGACATAGGAATCGTGCCTTGGGTGGGTTCCGTCTCTGGACCGTCCCGCAGGCTCTCGGCTATAGAGGTATTACCGACCAAGATAACCCTGCACCTCATCCGTACCCTTGAGGGTTCATCATGGCGTATCCGAAGTGGCAAGACATTCTCATACCACCGTCTGACCCGGCTTCCTGCTGGGAATTGTTTCACGAAAACTCGAAAGTCTCTCGTTTTGACAAGTACCAGGATATCGACGTCATTCGAAAGGAGATGCGGAACCTGCATGAATCATTGCCTTACGACGGCTACCCCAAAGTGGAACTCCCACAGCAGATCCCGAGCCTGGATGTTGCTCTAGGCGATGCGATCTGCGCACGAAGGTCCGTTCGGCGTCTCGAACCTGTTCCGCTTGATCTGGAGACAGTGACTACCATTCTGTACTATTCCTACGGATTGACAGGAGAAACCAAGGAGATACCCCGCTGCTTTCGCGCGGTACCTTCTGGCGGAGCCTTGTACCCACTCGAACTCTATTTCTATAGCGCCTCCCTCCCCGGCCTGGAGCCAGGTTTCTACCACTACAATCCTTGTGAGCATCAGTTGACGTTCCTGCAGGGTCTTGAAACACCTAACCCCATTTGTCACGCCGTGCGCCAGCCTGACCTCATTGACGGGGCCTCCATGGTTCTCTTCATCACGGCTCTGTTCGAGCGAACGGTCTTCAAGTACGGAGATCGCGGTTACCGGTTTGTGCTCATGGAGGTTGGTCATCTCGCCCAGAACGTGCATCTTGTGACGCAGGGGGTGGGGCTCGCTGGGGTCAGCATCGGCGGATTCTTCGACCGAGAAATGGACAGGCTGTTGCGGCTCGATGGGCTCAATCACTCCACCCTATGTTTGATCGCGATAGGAAAGAACTCCGAAGGCAACGACGCACGAGATTCTCACCTGCGCAAGGAGCCGCAAGGAGGCTCTTATGAATGAAATTGACAACATCGCCCCGATCGACCTGGATAATCCTGGCGCCTATGGCCCTCTGCTGAAGAATGTGCAAGGCAACATCGTCAAGGGCCACGCGCGCGACCTAGCCAACCACATTTTCATCACCTTTACAGGTGGAGCTGCGGCCGCACGGAACTGGCTCCGGACACTGGAGCCTGAGGTGACCTCTGCCTTCCAGCAGCAGCAGGATTCGAACGAGTTCAAGAGATCGAGAAGAGACGATCTCCCCTTTCTCAGTGTATTTCTGACTGCGGCCGGTTATGGATATCTCGGGCTGACAGGTGCGATGCCGCCGGAACAAGGCGGAAGCTTTCGCGCTGGAATGAGGAAGACAGGACGTGTTTTGAACGATCTCCCGCCGGATGAATGGCGCGATCCCAACTGGCGTAAACTTGGGCAACCCGCAACGGCACTTCACGCAATGGTTCTCACCGCGAACGACAACGGAGGACGTCTCCGACAAGATACCGAGCGTATCATTCACAGTCTCAAGGGGCTCGGAGAGTTCTTCGTCGAATCAGGCAAGATGTTGTATCCCGATGGGGACAAGACCAAGCCGCGAGAACACTTCGGTTATATCGACGGCATCAGCAATCCGATCTTTGACAAGGAGGATCTGGAGAAGGAAGACGGCTACCAGACGGACGACGGGGGCTGGCGCTTTTCATCGTGGGATCCGTTCGCCCCATTGAACCTCGTACTTGTGAGAGAATCGGGAGCTTCCCCTGCAGAGCCGCGATACGGAAGTTTTCTGGTGTTCAGAAAGCTGGAGCAAAACGTGCGCGACTTTCGCGCAGACATTCTGCAACTCAGCGCCAACCTGGCTCGCGGGGGAGCCGCGCAAGCGCGCGCCATGGCTCTAGTTATGGGTCGCTTCCCGGATGGAACACCTGTGACCGTTCATCCAAATTCGGTCTCATCCCATCCCTTTGCCAACGACTTTTCCTATGTGTCTGCGGGGGGACGCTGTCCATTTCGTGGGCATATCCGACGTGCCAATCCTCGGGGGGAACAGGAACCTCCTCGCGAGGAAGAAGCCATGCGGAGGATCGCAAGACGGGGGATTCCATATGGCGACCGAGCACGAGATCTTAGCGACTCGCCGGCAGATGGTGTTGGACTTCTCTTCATGTGTTACCAAAGCGATATCGCCCGTCATTTCGAACATATCCAGAAAGAATGGTGCAATTGGGAATTTAATTTTGATGCTATCGTCGGGCAAGGCAGGGTCGTGAAGCAGTTACCCCCAATAGAGCGGGAACGTAACACCGAATGGCCAAGGAAGTGGGCCACCACCGCCGAAGAGATGAATAATCCGGTTGCTGATTGGCCCGCGCATGCTCGACTGGATAACTTCGAATTCGGCCGATACGTCACTCTGAAGGGCGGCGAATACTTTTTTGCTCCGAGTAAGCCATCCTTGAGAGACCTGTGAAGCCCGCACCTGGCCAAGAGGTGAGACCGATGACCATTCAGGTGGTTATTCGCAGCAAGTGCGCCGGAAGACACTTCGACGCCGTGAGCGCATACTTTCCGATGCGTCAATAGCGCCTGATGTAAGGAGATTCTGATGAGAAATGAGTGGAGTCATAGGTTCTCTGCCCCTTCAGTGGGCCTCGTTGCCCTACTTCTCTTCACGAATTGTACCCATTTCACCAGTCCAGCCAGGGAGCATGAGCTGAAGAGCAATCAGGGATATTGGTTCGACTACGAAGCATCACGGCGAGGCACTCTCCTCATCATCAAAGACAGTGCTGATACGAAGCAGGTAACCATCTGCGCAGAGCCACCCCCGGACATCGCCTTAGAGCGATCACAAGAGATACTGGCCAAAGTGAGCTATCAGAACATCCCGGCTGAACTACAAGCCAAGCTTGGCGAGAAGGTTGCCGAATTGGGAAAACGTACACAGACCGTGATGTTCTTGCGTGAATCCTTGTTCCGGCTGTGTGAGTTGTCGAATAATTCTACATTCTCCTCCGACAGTCTAAAGGTGCTGTACGAGAAGGTCATTGATGCAGCCCTTGCAGTGGCTGAGGCAGAAAAGGCGGATGCGGAACGTCCTAAGGCAGAGGCCGAACGGACCAAGGCGTTACAGGCATTCCCTGAAGATATTCAAAGAAGACTCGTGCAGTAGGCCTTCGCGGGATTCGGCCGTATGAAGCAGAGACTTCCATAGTGTGGGGTATCCGGTGACGCAAGGCTCGCGGGTGGATGTCACCTGGGCGACACTCGTGCTTTCTGTTACGTGCTTCGATATACTACGCGCCGAATTCCGTGAGCCTCTCTCGGCCGATTTGCCCAGGATCACGAGTGTCGCTTCAATGGAACGTGCTCGGCCTTCTGCTGGTCGTCGTGGTCGCGTCGCCTGTCCGCACATTCGCTCAATCTGACAATCCTCCCGGCTCCTCCGCGCGCGATCGACGCGTGGAGGAAGACACGCTGGGCATCCTTCAAGAGGAAGAGACGGTCGTTACGGCGAGCCGCCACGCCCAGAGGATTTCCGAGGCGCCCTCGAACGTCTATGTCATCACCGACGACGACATCCGCCAGTCCGGCGCTCCGGATCTCCCCACCGTGCTGCGGCGCGTGCCAGGGATCGAGGTCATGCAGGTGACCGGGGCCCAATTCAACGTGAGCGCCCGGGGCGACAACCAGGCCGTCGCCAACAAGATGCTGGTCCTCGTGGACGGTCGCTCCATCTATGTGGACATCAGCGGCGAGGTCTTCTGGAAGGCCATTCCGGTGACCTTGCCGGAGATCAAGCGGATCGAAGTGGTAAAGGGGCCGTCCTCGGTGCTGTACGGTTTCAATGCGTTTGATGGGGTGATCAATATCATCACCAAGTCCGCAAAGGAGATCAACGGCACGATCCTGCAATTCGGAGGCGGGGAATACGGCACCATCACGAGTTCGGCCGTGCATGCCGGAACCGCCGACAAATTCGGCTACCGGCTCTCGGTCGGTCATGACCAGAACAACCAATGGCGGGATCGCAACGCGCTGGCGTTTCGCAACAACAAGTTCAATGTCAACATGGACTATCACCTCCCCGGGGACTCGCGGGTCTTCCTCGAAGGCGGATTCAACGATGTGAACCGGTATGACGGCAATTTCACCGAGACGGTCACTCCGACCTCGCCGTTTTCGGACGGGTACGGACGTGCGGGCTACGAACGAGAGGACTTCTTTGTGCGCGCCTTTTTCCGGCGCGTGTCGTTCGACGCCGACGTCTTGACGAATCCGGTCTTGGCCCCCTTCATCCGCGTGACGGACGTCAACGGCAACCAGATGCAGTTCACGGATACGAACACCTATGATATCGAAGCCCAGCATACCCTCCATTGGGGCAAGCTCAACTCCTTGAGCTACGGCCTCAACCTCAGACGGAATACCATCAACAGCAATTGGGCGACCGCGGGTCACGAAAATCGGTTCGGACTCTATGTCCAGGACGAATTCAAACCGCACGAGACCTTCAGCGTGGTCGGCGGACTGCGGTACGATATGAACAGCCTCATCAATCCCACACTGAGTCCTCGACTTTCTCTGATATATCGGCCCGCGGCCGATCACTCGTTCCGTGCGACGGCCGCGGTGGCCTATCGCTCCCCTCAGCTCGGCGCCACCAACTTTCGCGCGCAATCGACCGCGACGCTGCCGACTGTGATCCCTGGATTCGTGGTGACTCAAGTGACGCCGTTGGTCGGTTCCGAGAGTCTCAAGCCCGAGCAGATCATTTCCTACGATGCGGGCTATCAAGGCTGGTACCTGAGGCACACTCTGAGGCTCCGGGCCGATATCTTCTTCAACCACATTTCCGACCTGATCGGGACGGCTAACGCCACTCTGGCCAATCGCGGCGGCAGCGCCGACATCTACGGCGGGGAGGCCGGGTTCGACTTCGATGTGACCAGATGGCTGAGTCTCTTTGGAAATTTCTCCTATCAGGAGATCAGCCAAACACTTACCGATGACACCCGGCGCGGCGGTCCACGCTTCAAGATCAACGGCGGGGCTCGAGCGGACTTTGAAAACGGGCTCAACGGCGAGGTGGCGGTGTTTCATGTGGGATCAGCCACCTACCCCGTCAACGCGACCTTTGCCGAGTTCGCCGCGGGGTTTCCTACGTTCGGCATTCCTCCGTTGATCCCTCCTTCGGCGGTTCCCGTGGAGCGAGTCAATCATTACACTCTGCTCAACCTGCGCGCCGGGTACCGGTTCTGGAAAGACAGGGCAGAGGCCGCCGTCAGCGTCTTCAACGCGCTGAACGATCGACACAATGAACATCCGCTCGGGGATACGATCGGCAGCCGGGTGATGGGCTGGCTGACCCTGAAGTTATAGGCGACGATGCGCGGCCATTGGTCCACCCTGACAAACTACCCGGCGACGTGGCTGCTGCTCCTGTCAATGATCGGCGCACCGTCTGCCTGGGCGACCGGCGTGCCGCACGATCATGCGACCCCCGCTCTCCTGCCGGGGGCGCCGGTCGCGGTCGAGATCGAGCCAGACCGGATCACGATTACCTTCGGCCCGCTCGATCTGCCGACCGGCCACGAGGGCGAACTGGCCGCCTCCCTGCCGCCCCACCTGTTTCAGGTGCCGCATGAGATGTTCTTCACCGGGTTCCACGCGTCGCTGTCCACGGCGGACGGCGCCCCGCTGCCCCGCCACTATTTGCACCATCTCCTGTTGATCGATCCAGCCAAGGAGAGTCCGGCCTGTCCCGGTGAGGTGTATTTTCTCGCGGGCGCCGGGTTGGAGATGTCGGACGCGCGGTTCCCCGACGGCTATGGCGTCAAGCTTCAGGCCGCCGATCGGTTGATGGCCGTGGTGGCCTTTTATCACGGCGCGCCCGCCACGACCGGCGTCGTCGCACGTTTGACGCTGCACCTGGCGCCGGCAGGCGCCGGCCTCACACCGCTTCAGGTCTATCACGTGGGCATCAACGTGGGCTGTTATCGCCAACTCGAGCGGCGCGCGCCGGGAGAGACCGACGAAGGTCTGCCGCTGGCGCCCGGGCTTTCGGTCGTCACCGCCCCCGTCGCATTCAGCATGGACGGCTGCGTCAAGTACGCCTATCCTCACGGACACGACCATCTGGTGCTGTTCACGCTGGAGAACCGGACCTCCGGTCGGACGCTCCTCCGCACCGCTCCCGAAACCTCGCGGGACGGCACCTTGATCGCCTTTCCTCCCAGCCAGGTCTACCGCAACGGCATCGGCTTTTCGATTTCCAAGGACGAGAGCTACGAGATCACGATGATCTCTCACCGCCCGTTGCAAGACAAGGGTCCGCGCTACGGCATGGCCAACTATATTCTGTACCTGACGCCGGGGCTCTGTTCCGAACCAGACCCGGAGCAGGCCGATCATGGTGATCGACCGACGACATCCGCCCACCCCCTTTCGAGGCACACCGGCCCATGACCTGCCGATTTGTCGAGACATCGCGACGACATGACACGTTCACCGCGGTCCTTTGCTCGCTATTCCTTTTCGCGGCTGGCGTCCTTTGGAGCGATCCGAGCGCCGCCGACGATCACGCAACGTCCGAGCTGCCGCAACTGTCGGCACAGATCCCGAGTTCGGTCGATTGGCAGGACCGTCAGGTCACCATCACGTTCGGTCCGCTCGATATCGAAGACCACGCGCAAGGGCACATCCCGGTGCCCGCCAGTGTCTTCTTCGCGCCGAACGATCTCGTGATCGTCGGGTACCAAGCCTCCGTCGGCGCACAGGACGGAACGCCGCTACCCAAGCACTACCTCCATCATGTATCGGTGTTGGACAGCACGCGGCCCAGCACTTTCTGTGAAGGCGCCCCCTATCTCCTCGGCGGATCAGGCGTAGAAATGACCGGCGTCCGCTTTCCGCCGGGCCATGGCGTTCCAGTCGCCAAGGGAGCCAAACTGCTCGCGGTCGCATCCTTCTACGATCACGTCGAGCCGCGTCGGGGCGTCGTCATCCGGCTCACGCTGCACCTGGCTCCGGAGGGCGAACCGGCGACCACGATGCGGACGCACCATATCAGCGTCACGTCGGACTGTTACCGTCGTTTCGCCGAGGCGGGACCGGACGAGACCGACGAAGGATTGCGGCTGTCGCCGGGCGTCACCACCCGCTCAATCGATGTCTCGTTTCCGTTCGATGGGTGCGTGAAATTCGCTTATGCCCATGCGCACGACTACCTCGCCCTCATGTTGCTCGACAATCTTTCTTCACAGAGCACGTTGCTGCGGACGGCCCCGCAGCTCGATGAAGAAGGAAAGCTCCTCGGGTTTTCGGCGGAGCAGGTTTTTTCCGACGCTAGGGGGTTCCCGATCAATCGGCGGGACCGTTATCGTCTCACCATGGTCTACCATCGCCCGCTTCACGAAAGGCGGGAGCAGTACGGCATGGCCACCTACCTGCTCTACCTCACCCCTTCTCCCTGCCCAGCGGCATCTCCTTTCACATCTCCCGGTTAACAGCTTCCTCTTGCTACTCTGGCCCTCCCACCCATGGAGGAGAGGGTAAGGGTAGCGGGTCTGGCTTGGCAGGCCTCGTTCCAATCTCAACGCGCCGGTCAAATTGTTATCCAAATGGATACAGTTGTGGATCGGTTTAGATACACTCGACAATCCGCCCATCTGCAAAGACGTCGATGCCTGGCCATGAGGCGGTGCGGCCATTCCAAACCACGCAGGATTCCACCATTCCGCCCCGTGGTCTCGGGCCGCGATTCCGTCCATCGGTTGGCATAGGTGTTGCGACGGTATCGGGCAGCACATTCACCATCTGTCGACTCCCGGCGGAAGGGCATTGATTCCGTCACACCGAACGGTGGGAGAGAACGGGGGGAGGCTCATGGATTCCGATCTGGTGTTCATCGGGTTGTTGGCTGGAGTGGTCGGCTTGGTCTGGGTTCTCATGCTCACACTGTGGGAAGGGCGACCTCGAAAGGAACGAAGCAAGACCCCGGTAGGTCTCCCATAGACGCATTCGGGGTGCGGCTACAACGCCGTCAGACGGCTCTGATCCAGGACCACCATCATGAGGACCCCATTGGAGGGACTGTTCTATGGACGAGGCACTTGTGCAGGCTCGGTCCGATGATTCTATCGCTTCCGAAACTTCCGTACCTGAAACGGAGACCGCCGGTTCGCCGCCCGAACCAAGGCACTATCGGCGCGTCACGCTGAATTTGCCGATCGAGCTGCTGGATCAATTGAGAAATACCGTCTATTGGACGCCAGGCGTCACCTTGACGGGATTGATCAAGACCGCCCTTTGCGAGTCCCTCGCACGGATGGAGCAACGGCATGGACGACCCTACCCGCCGCGCATGGGTGAGCTCAAGAGCGGCCGACCTCGGAAGATAAAAGGCGATCCCCGCCTTCTGTCGTCCTTTCCCATTCCCGAGAGCCGGGTGGACTCGGTCGGCCATGGCCTTGAGGTCTAGCCGTTTGATCGGCAACCACCTCTGATCCCTTCCAGTCGACGTTCCTCTGCCGGGGCCGGAGCGAGTGTCATCCGCTCCGACCGTTTCCATGCATCTGCCTCTCGCGTATCCATCTGTGACAAGGCGTAGCCGGCAACTGTATCCAGATGGATAAACGGCGTGATGCCTGCCTGAGTTCTCCGCTGGATGGAGGTTGGGCTCTCCCTTCCAACCCCTTGTTTTTAGGCCATCCTTTAGAAGACCTCTCATCTCGCCTGGCCACGATTCGTAGCACGGCTTTTGCCCTAGGAAAGCCCGCCAGCGATAGCAGGAGAAGCCTGCTCAGACGCGCTGGAGTGATGCGCGCGAGGCCTTAGCCCACATTTTTCATGAACGCTTCTACTGCAACCACCGAGACGCCGCTGCGACAAGCTTGGCTGCCAGATTCCAATAGCCGAGCGGGCAGGCTCGCCCCTCGTGACCTCAACAGATTGAGGCAAGTCTGCCTCGGCCTCTCGAGGCTCCGCGTGGGGGCACCCATTGCGACTGGGTATCCCTTGCTCTTTTGTGCAAGAGGTCGAAGCAATGGGTCCAACGCGTGGCGTCTCCGCGGTTTCACCACGAACCGTCATGAATAATGTGGGTTAGAGATCCACGAGATTCCGGGCCGCTGACGTAGGGCGGACGCATTCTGTACCACCTCCGCTTGATGATGTCTCGACACGGATCTCGACAGTTCAGCGGCCACCGCGTGACAGCCTCGCTGAGGTGGATGGCCGCCGTGATCGCAGGAGTGGTCTCGATGGGCACTACCGCATCGGGGTCGGCAGGGGACGACCTGGCGCTTGTCAACGAGGAGATGGCGCTCCTCAAGAACGATCGCGTGATCACGCCCTTGCGGCGTATGGCCTCAATCGCCGAATCGCCGTCCAACGTCTATGTGTTGACCGATGAAGACATTCGCCATTCCGGCGCGACCGACATCCCGACCTTACTGCGCCGCATCCCCGGTCTCGACGTTATGCAGACCACCGGCGCTGATTTCAACGTGAGTGTCCGGGGCGATAATCAGGTGCTGGCCAATAAGCTCCTCGTGCTGATCGACGGGCGATCGGTCTACGTGGACGTGCAAGGCACGATGTTCTGGAGATCCTTCCCAATCACGCTCCCCGAGATCAAACGTATCGAAGTGGTCAAGGGACCGATCGAAGCCCTCTACGGATTCAACGCGTTCGACGGCGTCATCCACATCATCACCAAATCGCCGGAGGAGATGCGTGGCACCACGGTGCAGGTCGGTGCAGGCGAACTGGGCACCGTGATCAGTTCCGCCGTGCACGCAGGCACGAAAGGGAAGTTCGGCTATCGCCTCTCGGCCGGCGAGGATCAGAACCAGCAATGGCGCAATCGGGACGGCCTGGCCGTGCGCACCTATCGCTTCAACGTGCATACGACCTACGACCTGTCCTCTTCCGCCCGACTGCTCGTCTCCGGCGGGATGGCCGACTCGAATCGCTTCGACGGGCCGCTCGCCGGCCAGGGCGCCAATATTCTTCAGACCGGCGTCTCGCTCCCCTACTCCCAGATCGCTTATGAGCAGGGAAGCTTCACGATCCGCGCCTTTTGGAGCGGCTTCTACACGGACAGCCTGGCCGTATCCCATCCGTCCTTGGATGGATTGACGCAAGTGCTGACCCGCGACGGGTCCAACCTGCTGGCGTTTACCGGGAACACCTATAACCTCGAGGCCCAACATTCCGTTCGCCTCTGGGACGCCCACGAGATGACCTACGGGATCAACTATCGCTACAACTCCCTCTCGTGCAGTTGCACGGCGGCCTTCGGCCGAGAGAACCGTCTCGGTCTGTTCGTCCAAGACGAATGGCGGCTCGCACCGGCCTTCATCGCCGTCGCCGGCCTCCGCTACGACTTGCACACGGAAATTCATCAGACCTGGAGCCCGCGGTTGGCGCTGATCTACACGCTCGCACCGGGACAGATCCTGCGCGCGAACGTGTCGGTCGCCTATCGGCCGCCCACGCTATTCGAGACTCAGGAAGACCTCCGGCGCATTTTCGCCGGCTCAACCGGACTGCCCACCGTCACTCTGATGGGAACCAGCGGGCTCAACCCCGAACAGATCGTATCTTATGAAGTCGGCTACCAGGGTCGCTGGCGCCGGCTCACTCTCCAGACCAGCCTCTTCTTCAACCACATCAGCGACCTGATCGCCACGACGCCGCTCTCTCCCACGCTCCAACAGAATTCCAACGGGGGAGAGGCCGACATCTACGGCGTGGAGGCCGGCGCCGACCTGCTCGCCGCAAGCTGGCTGAGCGCCTTTGCGAATGTCACCTACCAGGAAATCGGCCAGACGAATAGTCCGCCCTTTCAACGCGGCGCCCCACGGCTCAAGTTCAATGCGGGGATGAGGGGCGACTGGGAAAACGGTTGGAGCGGTGAACTCGCCTGGCACTATGTCGGAGCGGCGACCTATCCGATCGGGTCCACCTTTCCGTTGTTGGTCCCGTTCGGCGGCCCGGTCATCGATCCCAGGGTCGGCTCCTATAGCCTCTTGAATCTCAGGGCCGGGTACCGGTTTTGGCAGCAGCGCGCGGCGGCCGGCTATCGCCGGGAGGCGGAAGCGGCGATCTCCGTGTTCAATGCGCTGAACGACAAGCACCAGGAACATCCGCTCGGCGATACGATCGGCAGCCGCGTGATGGGCTGGGTGACGGTGAGGTTTTGAGTGCTGAGTGCTGAGTGCTGAGTGCTGAGTGCTGAGTGCGAAATGAGAGAACTCTCTGAAAAGAGCCCCCTCAACCTTTCCCTCTCTCCCGAGGGGAAAAGGCCGGGTAGCCCTCGCCCCAGCGGGGGGAGGAATCGGGGGGTTGTCCAGATCGCCGGACCAAAGACTCATGAGACATCTGAAACGACGCGGTTGAGTGTCACAGCCCAATAGAGAGGTTAGTCCCAGCAGATCAGATGGAAAGACAGATGACGGTGGATCGCTTGAAAAGCGGTTTTGTCACAGGTGATTACGGCCGCTCCGATACTGCGAGCGGTAAGCGCGATCAACACATCCATGGCCAAATCCCGCATCTTGGAACGGTCATCATGCTCACGCTTCCTGATCACACTCAGGGTCTCTGCAGCCTGAATCCAATGAGCCTCCGTGGGGGGGAGGACTTGGCATCGCTCCATCAAGTCCATGACGAACCGCCGCTCAATCTTCGATTGCGCTCCGCGAAGGAGTTCATGAAGCACGACCGCCGAGCAGCGGACGACGAACGGTGACTGGAGGATTCGAAATGCGAAACGGCCGGTTCGGAAGTTCTCAATGTAAACCGAGGTGTCGAGAATGGCGAACTTAGCCCGCATTATTCACGATGAATGCTACTGCAACCGCCGATACGCCGCTGCGACAAGCTTGGGAGCGAGTTTTCGGCTCCCACGCGGGCAGGCTCGCCCCTCGTGGGCTCTACATACTGTTTCGAGTATGCTTCGCCCTCTCGGGGCTCCGCGTGCCCATCTCCCTTGGCGTCTTGGCGGTTTCGTCACGAATTCTCGTGAACAATGCGGGCTAGGAGTGCTTGAAGGCATCCGGCTTCCCGACGCCGCTGTACCGTTGGATCACCCAATCATGCGCAGCCTTTTCCGTGACCAGGTCCAAGGCTCTTTGAAGGGTCTCGCTCGTCGTCCTGGTGCCGAGAGCCTTCTTGGCTCGCTTCAACTGGGATGGATTCAGCCTGGCAGACACTTGAACAAGAGCCATGTGCCACCTCCTGTCGGACAGAATTTAGACGTTGTCGGACAGCGGTCAAGCGCTTGGAGGCAAGCCCTCTCAACCTTTTCTTCTCCCCTCGGAGGAGAAGGCCGGAGAGACCTCGCCCCGTTGAGGAGGGGGATAGGATGAGGAGAAGGGATAATGTTGCCGGCATCGCCAGCAGGATGGTCAGAAAGACCGTCCGTTTCACCCGCGCAACTCTGGAGCGCCAAGACGCGCCTTTCCCCGGAACGGACGCTTTCAACATCTTGCTAGCGAAGGGTGCCCGTGATCGTTGACGACCCGGTTCCATCCAGTCCGGCTATTCTGATCGTGGACGACGATCCGGATATTGCCGCCACCTTGAGCGACTTCCTGGAGCACGACGGCTATCAGGTTCACTCGGCGAGGACAGGAGGCGAGGCCATCCTGCGCGTGGGCGAGCAGTCCTTTGCGGCGGTGTTACTGGATCTGGGCCTGCCCGATTGCGATGGGTCCGAGGTGCTCGCCGCCATCCTGTCGATGGTGCCGACACTGCCGGTCATCGTCCTGACCGCCTATTCCACGCTTGAGCGGAAGGTGGCCAGCCTGGGACATGGAGCCTTCGCGTTCTTGGCCAAGCCGTACAATCGCGAGGAATTGCGGTCGTTGTTGCGCCGGGCGGTCGGGGTCCGGACTCCGCCACGTGGAAGAAGCGCGAACGAGCCGGCCGGGATTGCCGAGGAAGAACGATTCCGACCGATCGTGCAACAGGCTACCGATGCCATCATTCTGGCCGATGCGCGAGGGATCATCCTGTCGTGCAACCCGGCGGCCCAGCGGTTGTTCGGCCGCACGGAACCTCAGATGGTGGGGCACCCCCTCACCATGCTGATGCCGGCCCGCTACCGTGAACCGCATCAACGGGGCCTGGAGCGCTTCGCCTCCAGCGGCGAAGCCCGTATCCTCGGCAAAACGGTGGAAATGCACGCGCTCAGGCAGGAGGACGATGAATTCCCGATCGAGCTCACCTTGACGACTTGGACCAGCCAACAAGGCACGTTCTTCTGCGGAATCATTCGCGACATCACCCTTCGCAAGCAGGCCGAAGAGGCTCTCCAACTCAGCGAGCAACGCTACCGGGTCCTGTATGACGACAACCCGTCCATGTACTTCACGATCGATCCCGAGGGCATGGTGCAGTCGGTCAATCGGTTCGGCGCGGACCAACTCGGGTATGCCGTATCCGAGCTGATCGGCCGGCCGGTTTTCACAGTCGTGCACGAAGAGGACCGCGCGTCGATCCGGCGTCACCTCGCCTCCTGTCTAGCCTTGGACGGGCGCGTACTGACCTGGGAATTCCGCAAAGTCCGGAAGGACGGCACGGTCATGTGGGTGAAGGAACGAGCCCGCCTCATCCGCGACCATACGGACCGGCCGCTCATCATGATCGTGTGCGAAGACATCAGTGAACGGAAGCAGGCCCAGGACGCACTGCACCATCGCGAACAGGGCCTGCACCTGCTGCTCGACAAAGTGCCGGGGATCCTCTGGACCACCGACAGGGACCTGCGCTTCACCTCGTCGCTAGGCGCCGGCCTGGCTCTGCTCCATCACCGTCCTCACGACGTGATTGGGATGACGCTGTACGACTACTTCGACAGCAGGGACGACAGTTTCCCGGCCATCGCTGTCCATCGGCGCGCCCTCGCGGGGGAATCCATCACCTATGAGCAGGACTGGATGGGACTCACGTTCCATACACATGTGGAGCCCCTCCGAAACGACGCCGGGCAGATTATCGGCACGATCGGCCTCGCGATCGAGCGCACGCCCTATCAACGGGAACGGTCTCCCGAGCCGACGCGCCCAGAGCGCCAAGAATCGACCTGAGCGAGACTGAATCGGTAGGATTGGTGCCCTATGTTCGCCACCTGGCTACTGGTGATGGCCCTCGTCGGTGTTCTCGTGATGAATCAGCCGGCTGATGCAGACGAGTCGCAAGAGACCAAGGACCTGTTCGCGTTCATGGGCGAGGAGCAGAACCCGGAGTTGTTTCGGATGGGCGAATTGGTACGGTCGACCGAGCAGCCGTTGGGGCCGACGTCGCAGGTCTTCGAAGTGACGGCCCAGGATATTCTCGACCAGAATGCTCGGAGCGTGGCCGACGCGTTGCGCTTCGTCCCAGGGCTCTACTTGGCGGTCGGAGGCGGCAAGAATCCCTCTTCCGCCATCATCCGCGGCCTGACCGCGCGACAGACCATCGTCTTCATCGACGGCCGCCCGGTCTACGATGCGTACTTCGGGGATGTCGATTTGAACAATCTCCCGATCGACAACGTCGATAAGATCAAGGTCGTGAAGGGCCCAGTGGATCCCGGCTACGGTCCCAACGCCATCGGCAGCGTCATCAACATCGTGACCAAGCGCGGCACTGACGTGCCCACGACCAAGCTCACGGCCTCCTATGAGAGTCACAACACGCAGGACTACTGGTTGCAGCACGGAGGCAGCAAGGGCGGTTTCAACTATTTCCTCGCCGGGAGCTATCGCCTGAGCAACGGTTTTCCCCTCTCCTCGGATTTTCAACCCACGCCGGTGCAGCCGAACGACTTTCGGGAAAATTCGGCCTATGAAAAGGGCAACATTTCGCTGAACCTCGGATACGATTTTTCCAAGACCAGCCGCATCGCTCTCCTCGCCGGCTATTACAGCGCGGACCTCGAAAACCCGGTGAACATCAATCTGCAAAGCGGCGGGCGATTGGGCGGCGGGCTCAACTTCACGAATTTCCCGACCTGGAAACGACAATATCTGGATCTTTACGGGACGACGCGATTGTTCGACCGGTTGGAATTGAGGGGCAATGTCTACTACGACCGCTTCAGCAACGACCTGGCGTTCTACACCGACCAATCGTTCTCCCAATCCACCGACA
Source organism: Nitrospiraceae bacterium (assembly GCA_040981105.1). Taxonomy (GTDB): domain Bacteria; phylum Nitrospirota; class Nitrospiria; order Nitrospirales; family Nitrospiraceae; genus Nitrospira_G. The sequence continues at coordinate 1,678 of JANRMO010000019.1, read as the reverse complement.
TCAGCCGGGACAAGAACGACGTCTACGGCACGAACCTGCAGGCAGCCTATGATCTGACCAAGCGGTTCCGGCTCAAGGCCGGCACGTTCTTGAAGCAGGACCGGCATCAACGGGAAGGCGTGAACCCGGCCGTTGCAGAAGAGCAGGACTCGTTCACGACGGACCTCTTCACCGAGCTTGAGTATGCCCCGGTCTCGAACCTGCTCTTTACCGCCGGCCTCAACTACGACCTGTTGTACGTTCAGGGACGCACGACCGATGCGATCAGCCCCCGAGGGTCTGTCGTCTACCAGCCGTTCACCAGCACGAGACTGCATGCCGCCATCGGTGACAAGAGCCGTCTGCCTCGGCTCCTGAACGTCTTCAGCGGCATCGGCAACGTGGAGCTGCAACCCGAGCGGAATTTCGCCGTCGAGGCAGGAGCCGACCAGTACTTCTGGGGCGACCGGCTGCAAGTCAGCGCGACGTGGTTCCGTAACGACCTCCGCGACGTCATCGGCTTCGTCCGGCTTCCCGGCAACCGCACCCAGGACCAGAACCTCACCTCGCTGCTCACCCAGGGGATTGAAACCGGCATCACGGCCAGGCTCTTCAAGGGTCTGTCGTTGTCGGCGGACTATACCTATACCAACATCGATTTCGAGAGCCGCGGCCAGGCGCCGGCTAATACCTATTTCCATCAGGTCAATTCCCGGCTGACCTATCAGGCTCCGTTCGGCCTCAGCGGATTTCTGCAACTGTCGTATATCGACGGCTCGCCGTTCACCGCTGCGGACTTTTCAGCAGGCCGCCAGCCGGCCTATACCAATTTTGTCCTGTTGAACGGGAAGCTCATGTACGAGGTCCGAAAAGGCCTCATGCCCTTTCTGGCCTTCGAGAACCTGTTGGATTCCAACTACGCGCGGGACCCCGGCTTTCCTCAGCCGGGACGGCGCGTGTTCATCGGTTTGCATGCGAGCTTTTGAAGCAGGTGAGAATTCCATGAGGCGTGGCGCCGGTGTCGAGAGGGCCAAGAAGCCGAAACAGGGTCCGCCGGTTTCCGCAATGCTTGGGATGGGAAGGAGGAGAAGAATCCCTAGCAGGCTACGGAACAACTGGATTTGTGTGCTTCGACAGGCTCAGCACGATCGAAAGTCATCAGTATATGCGATATATGCGATGAATGCTCCATTCGTCCTGAGGCCCTCGAAGGATGAACGGAGGGTCTTTCCGCATCCTGTTGGAGGTGTTTCTCGACGGGCATTCGTTTCGATAAACCGATGAATAGCCCGCCGGTTCAACCAAAGGTTGGACTGAGAAAGTAGAAACACCTGTGGGGTTCTCCGCGGGCATCATGTGCACAGAACCCCTGAATAGCCCGCGGTTCAAGCGTAGCTTGGTATAGAGGGGCTTCGCCCGGTGAGCCGCCGGTTCAACCAAAGGTTGGTATGACAAAAGGCAACGCGAATCACTGGAGGTATTTCTCCGGCGGCGTCAATGAAGAGGGGCTTCGCCCGGTGAGCCGCCGGTTCAACCAAAGGTTGGTATGACAAAAAGCAACGCGAATCACTGGAGGTATTTCTCCGGCGGCGTCAATGAAGAGGGGCTTCGCCCGGTGAGCCGCCGGTTCAACCAAAGGTTGGTATGGAGGAAGTCATGATCACGTCCACCTCCGATTGTTCCATTCTGATTGTCGACG